>JADCFX010000001.1 GCA_020249285.1 Roseomonas sp.
CTATCGCGCGCTCCCGCAAATCCATCGAATAGGGTCTGGTCATCGCCGCTGGCCTCCAAACCAAGCCAGCAGCTTGAATCAGAAAATCACGCCCACGTGAATCCCAATTCGATTCAATCAAACGTCATCCCGCTCTAGCGCTCACGCCACATCAGCCGCAAAATGGGCAAGCCCTGCCGGTGATGGTGGATCGCCATAGCCCCATGGCCTAAGGCCAAAACCACCAAGCCCCAGGCAGCGCCCTGATGCAAAGGCCGCAGCACATCATACAAGGCCTGATCAGGCGCGAAGGGATGCGGAATGGGCAGGATCAGAAAGAACACGGTCTCCACGCCAATCGGCGCCGCCGCCGCACTCAAGAAACCCAGCACCGGCACGGCAATCAGCAGCGCGTAAAGCAGGCCCTGGCCCAACCGCGCCGCGCCTTGCTGCCAGGCGGGCAGCGCCACAGGTGCCGGCCTGCCACGCCGCGCCAATAGCCAAAGCCGCCAAACCCATAGCGGAATCAGCAATAATCCAAGGCTTTTATGCAATTGATAGGTCAGGATTTTCGCCAAAAGCGCCGAAAGCGGCAGCGCCACCATCACCAGCGCCAGCAGGAAGTTCACAAAAACCAGCGCGGCCATGGCCCAATGCAGGCGCCGTTGCGCCAACGACCACGCCGCCTGCATTGGCCTATCCAATCACCAGACTAACAGATACCGCCAATTGCACGCGGTCCCCCGTGGCCGCCATGTCCGACACCATGCCGAAAGCCGTGCGGCTGATCTCGCCGCGCGCGGTGCAATCTACAATCTCCGCCCCCGTCGCGGCATCACGCCGCCGCCGCGCAAGCTTCGCCTGAAGGATAAAGGGCTGGGTCACGCCGCGCATTTCCAAAGGCCCGGCCAGATCGAAGGCCTCGATCCGCCCGCCGGGTGCGGCGCGGCCAGAAAACTGCGCCAGCGGCCAGCGTTCCGCATCAAAATAGGCCGATGAGCGCAGCAAATCCGCTGCCCCCGGATAGGCATGCGTGATTGAAGCGGTTTCCACCTGCACCGCGACGCGCGCTGTCTCCGGCCTTTGGGGATCCAGGATCAATTCACAGTCGAAGCGCGAAAACTGTCCGGTCGAGGTCAGCACCTGCAAATGCCGCGCGATGAATTCCAGCCTGCCCTGCCTCTGGTCAAAGCGAAACACCCGAGCCGCCTGCGCCGGCAAGGGCGCAAGGCCAATCAGGGGAAGCACCGCACCAGCCAGCGCGCGGCGGCGGATTGGGAGGGCGTTGGTTGCATCCGGCATCTAGTTAAACACTAAACAATTTTCGTCTCCAGGTCCAGTATTTTCCACAAAATCTGTTCGGCTATTGCCTTTTGGCGGTCTGGGGGCTAACAAGCTCGCTTTCACACCATCCGAGTTTACGGGGGGTGGCCTTGAAAAAGGCCGCCTTTTTTGCTTTTGCCGCCTGATCTGCCTCATCATGAAGGGCTTGAAGCCCGCATCGCGGAAGCGATCCTGCCCAGCCTGACGCAGCTTGGCTATGAACTTGTGCGCGTGCAGGTTTCCGGCAAGGAACGCCCGGTGGTGCAGATCATGGCGGACCGCGCTGATGAAGCGCCCTTCACCGTGGAAGATTGTGAGGCCATCAGCCACGCCGCGGGCGCGGTGCTGGATGTTGCGGACCCAATCCGCGGCGAATGGATGCTTGAAGTCTCCTCCGCCGGGATTGATCGCCCGCTGACGCGGACCAAGGATTGGAACCGCTTTGCCGGCCATGTGGCGACGGTAGAACTCTCCATCCCGTTTGATGGCCGCAAGCGTTTTCGCGGCGTAGCACTTGGCGCTGATGACCAGGAAGCGCGGCTCAAGCTGGATGATGGTACTGAATTGGCGCTGCCGCGCGGCAATATCCGCCGCGCCAAGCTGGTGCTGACCGATGAATTGATCGCGGCGACGGCGAAAGCCGCTGGCCCAACAACGATGACCCATTAACAGGAGAATGCGCCATGGCCATTGATATCGCCATTGCCCGTCCAGAATTGCTGCAAGTGGCCGAAGCCGTCGCGCGCGAAAAAATGATCGAGCGTGAGGAAGTGCTGGAAGCCATGGAACAGGCGATCCAGAAGGCTGGCCGCGCCAAATACGGGCTTGAGAAGGATATACGCGCCACCATTGACCGCAAGGATGGCCGTGTGAAGCTGGAACGCTTCACCGAAGTGGTGGAAGCCGAACCGGTTGAAAGTGAAGCCACGCAAATCCCCTTGCGCATCGCCCAAAAGATCAAGCCTGGCATTCAGCTTGGCGAATTCATTGTGGACCCGCTGCCGCCAATTGATTTCGGCCGCATCGCCGCACAAACCGCGAAGCAGGTGATTGTGCAGCGCGTGCGCGAGGTGGAACGCCGCAAGCAATTCGAAGAATACAAGGACCGCGTTGGTGAAATCATCAACGGCACGGTCAAGCGCACCGAATATGGTAACCTGATGGTGGAACTGGGCCGCGCCGAAGCGCTGCTGCGGCGCGATGAAACCATCCCCCGCGAAGCCTTCCGCAATGGTGATCGCGTGCGCGCCTATATCTATGATGTGCGCGAAGAACCGCGCGGACCGCAGATTTTCCTCTCTCGCACCCATCCTGGGTTTCTCGCGAAGCTGTTCGCGCAGGAGGTGCCGGAGATTTATGATGGCATCATCGAAATCAAGGCGGTCGCGCGTGATCCCGGCAGCCGCGCCAAGATGGCAGTGATCAGCCGCGACAGTTCCATTGACCCGGTCGGCGCCTGCGTTGGTATGCGTGGTTCGCGCGTGCAGGCGGTGGTTGCTGAGTTGCAGGGAGAGAAGATTGATATCATCCCCTGGTCGCAGGACCAGGCCACCTTCATCGTGAACGCACTCGCCCCTGCTGAAGTCAGCAAGGTCGTGTTGGATGATGAAGGCCGCCGCGTGGAAGTGGTGGTGCCGGATGATCAACTCAGCCTCGCCATTGGTCGTCGCGGGCAGAATGTGCGCCTGGCGTCGCAACTTACGCGCTATGATGTGGATATTCTGACGGAAGCTGAGGAAAGCGAACGCCGTCAGGAAGAATTCCGCCGCCGCACCGGGCTTTTTGTGGAAGCGCTGGATGTGGATGATGTGATTGCGGGGCTTCTGGTGCAGGAAGGCTTCGGTTCCATTGAAGACATCGTGCAGGCACCGGATGAGGAATTGGCCGAAATTGAAGGCTTTGATGAAAGTGTCGCCGCAGAACTGAAGCGCCGCGCCGAAACCTTCATTGAAAAGCGGGATGCGGAAATGGATGAAAAGCGCCGCAGCCTGGGCGTGGATGATGTGCTGATGGATGTGGGCGGCTTCACGCCGGCCATGATGGTCACGCTTGGCGAGAAGGGCGTGAAGTCCCTGGAAGACCTGGCGGATCTCGCGGGCGATGAGCTGGTGGAAATCCTCGGTGCCGAAGCGCTTGATGAGGAAACGGCCAATGCGATCGTCATGGAAGCTCGTCGTCGTGCCGGTTGGCTCGGCGATGAGGCATGAGGCATAGCCCTGGCCGAGGCCCTTGCCCTGCCGGAGGAAGATGAGCCTGAAAAGGGCCCGCTTCGCCGCTGCATTGTTTCGCGCGAAAGCCTGCCCAAGGCGGAAATGATCCGTTTTGTGCTTGGCCCGGGGCGTGAAATCGTGCCGGATTTGGCCGAAAGGCTGCCGGGGCGGGGAATGTGGTTGAGCGCGCGGGGCGATGTGCTAGAAAGCGCCATCAGCCGGGGGGCTTTCACGCGCGCAGCGCGCGGTCCCGTGGTTGTTCCGCCCGGTCTTCCGGCGATGCTGCAACAGGGCCTCCGCACCAGGATTGCTGATCTGCTGGGGCTTGCACGCCGCGCAGGGCAGGCGGTGGCGGGCTGGCAGGCGGCGCGGGAATGGCGTAGCGCGGATCGTATTGCGCTGTTGGTGCAAGCCAGTGATGGCAGCCCGGCAGAGCGTGAACGCCTCTCGGGCGGTGGTATTGCGGCAGTGATGCCCTTGACCGCCGCTGAATTGGGGCGCGTTTTTGGGCGTGACCACATTGTTCATGTGGCGGTTGCGCCGGGCCGTTTGGCGGAAGCCATCCGGTCTGAGGCGGGCAGGCTTTCGGGCCTTGGCGCGTTGGAAGTGGCTAAATCCTAAGGGTTGCCGGATGTTTCGGCGGCTCCATGCGTAACAGAGATCGGGTTCGAAGCGGCGAATGAGTGACCAGAACGAGCAGGACGCGGGTAAAAGCAGGCTGAGCCTTCGGCCCGGCGGACGCCTCGAGCTTGGCAAGACGGTGGATGCGGGCAGCGTCCGCCAATCCTTCAGCCATGGCCGATCCAAGACCGTGCAGGTCGAGGTTGTGAAGAAACGCGTGGTAGCGCCAAGCCCGGTTCGGCCTGGCATTGGTGTGCCCGCCGCACGCGCACTTGGCCCGGCACCCGCCGCACCCGCACCAGTCGCAGCAGCGCCAGCGCCAGTCGAGGCGCCAACACCAGCCGCGGCGCCACCCCCGCCGCCGGCACCAGTGGCCGAGGTGCCTGTGGCGCCCGCGCCTGCGCCAGCACCCGTTGCTGCAGCTGAGCCAAGCCCAGCCGTGGCAGCGCCCGCTGATCCGCCGCCGCCTGCGCCTGCCCCCGAACCAGTGGCAGTAGTAGCGACACCTGCGCCGGCAGCCCCAGCGCCCGCACCAGCACCCGCGCCAGCCTCCGCACCAAGTGCAACCCGCGTAGCGATGGCGCCGCCCCCTTCCGCCCGGCCCGGCGTCGCATCAGGGCGTCCTGGCGCAGGGGGCGCAGGCCGCCAAGGCGCGGGTGGCCAAGCAGGCCGCACCACCAGCACGGGCCGGCCTCTGACCCAATCAGAACTTGCCACCCGTCAGCGCGTGCTGGAAGAAAACCGCCGCGTGGAAGCGCAACGCCAACGCGAAGACCGTGAACGCCAGGCGCTGATGGTGCGTTCGGCTGCCGAAGAAGCCGCGCGCCGTGTGGAAGAAGAAGCCCGCGCCAAGGAAGAAGCGGCCCGCCGGGCTGAGGAAGAAGCCCGCGCTGCGGTGGAAGCGGCGCGCCGCCCCGCCCCCGCACCGCAAGCCGCCGCGGCACCCTCCGCAGCCCCTGGGCGCGCGCCGGCTGGTGCGCCCGCGCGCAGGCCAACCACGCCTTCAGAGCCACCGGTGAAGCTGACGCTGAAGGCGCGTGCGCCGTCCGATGAGGACGAGGATGGGCCACGCCGCCCAGCCATGCGACGCCCCGGAGCGGCGGCAGGACCCGCCAAGCGCTTGGCGCCTGCGCCCGTGAAGAAACCCCCAGCCGGGGCAGATCGGCGCCGCGAAGGCCGCATTGATGTGGCGGCAGCGCTGGAAGGTGAGGATGAACGTACGCGTTCCATCGCCTCTGTCCGGCGTGCGCGTGAACGTGAACGGCGCCAGCAGGAATTGGCGCGTTTGCGTTCCGGTACGGAACGCGTGGTGCGTGATGTGGTGGTGCCGGAAAGCATCACCGTGCAGGAATTGGCCAATCGTATGGCTGCCCGTGGTGGGGATGTGGTGAAAAGCCTGTTCCGCATGGGCGTTATGGCAACGCTGACGCAAAGCATTGATGCCGATACGGCGGAATTGGTCGTGCAGGAATTCGGCCATCGGGTGAAGCGCGTCAGCGAAGCTGATGTTGAAATGGGCCTTGAAGGTGCTGAGGATGCGGATACGGAATTGCTGCCGCGTCCGCCCGTGGTCACCATTATGGGACATGTCGATCACGGCAAAACCAGCCTTTTGGATGCGCTGCGCAAGACCGATGTTGTCGCGCATGAAGCGGGTGGTATCACCCAGCATATTGGCGCCTATCAGATCACGGTCCCCGCCGGGGACCGCGTGACCTTCATTGACACACCTGGCCATGAAGCCTTCACCGCCATGCGCGCGCGTGGTGCATCGGTGACCGATATGGTGGTGCTGGTTGTCGCCGCTGATGATGGTGTCATGCCGCAAACGGTTGAAGCCATCCGCCATGCCCGTGCGGCCAAGGTGCCGCTGATTGTCGCGGTTAATAAGATTGACAAGCCCGGCGTGAAGCCCGAACGCGTGAAGCAGGAATTGCTGCAACACGAAATCGTGGTGGAAAGCCTGGGTGGCGAAACCCAGGAAATCGAGGTTTCGGCAACCCAGAAGATCAATCTGGACAAGCTGCTGGAAGCGATTTCGCTGCAAGCGGAAATCCTGGATCTGCGCGCCAATCCGGACCGTGCTGCGGAAGGCACCGTCATTGAAAGCAAGCTCGACCGCGGGCGTGGTCCTGTGGCGACGGTGCTGGTGCAGAAGGGTACGCTGAAGCAGGGTGACATTGTGGTGGCCGGTGCCGAATGGGGCCGGGTGCGCGCCATGCTGGATGATAAGGGCCGACCGCTGAAAGATGCCGGACCTTCCTTGCCGGTTGAAATCCTTGGCCTTTCCGGTGTGCCGACAGCGGGCGAGAATTTCATCGCCGTTGAAAACGAAGCCCGCGCGCGGGAAATTTCCGAATTCCGTCAGCGCAAGCTGCGTGACAAGGCGACCGCCACCGCAGGTGCCGGCCGTGGCAGCCTGACCGATATGCTGGCCCGCATCCAGGCGGGTGAGCAGAAGGAAGTTGCCGTTGTGGTGAAGGCCGATGTGCAGGGTAGCTCGGAAGCCATTGGTGTCACGCTCGGCAAGCTTGGCAATGAAGAAGTGCGCGTGCGCGTGCTGCATAGTGCCGTGGGCCAGATTACGGAATCTGACATCCAGTTGGCCAAGGCATCGGATGCGGTGATCGTTGCCTTCAACGTGCGCGCCACATCCCAGGCGCGTGACTTGGCGACTCGCGAAGGGGTGGAGATTCGCTATTACTCCATTATCTACGAAGTCGCCGATGACATTGAAAAGCTTGTCAAGGGCAAGTTGGCGCCGGTACAGCGCGAGAAGTTCCTGGGCTATGCGCAAATCTTGCAGGTCTTCGAAGTGAAGCGCATCGGCAAGGTGGCCGGCTGCCGTATCACGGAAGGCCAGGTCAAGCGCGGCGCCGGGGTGCGGTTGCTGCGCGATGGCGTCGTGATCCATCAAGGCGAATTGTCCACGCTGCGCCGCTTCAAGGATGATGTGCGCGAAGTGGGCAATGGCCTGGAATGCGGCATGTCCTTCGCGAATTACGATGATATCCGCGTCGGCGATCAGATCGAATGCTATGAGACGGAGACGGTAGCGGGCTGATCAGAAGCCCGAAGCCGTCCCGCCTTTCTGGCAAGCCTGGATCGCGAGACCCAGGCAGGGAAATTATTCATGAGCAAGCATCAGCATCAAGGCCGGGCGGAAGGCCCTTCCCAGCGGCAATTGCGCGTGGCGGAAGAAGTGCGCCATGCGCTTTCCGCCGTTTTTGCGCGTGAGGAATTCCGCGATCCCGCCTTGCTGGGCGTGCATCTGACGGTCACGGAAGTGCGCGCCTCACCGGATTTGAAGCATATGACAGCCTTTGTCGCCGCACTCGGGCGGGAAGTCACCAAGGAAGAATTGGGCGGCCTCAGGCGTGTCAGTTCCTTCCTGCGGCGCGAGGTTTCCCATAGCGTGCGGCTGAAATTCGCGCCTAATCTGCATTTCCAGCCTGATACCGCGCTTGATTACGCCATGCATATTGATGAAGTGATGCGCCGGCCGGAAGTGCAGCGCGACCTGCAAGCCAAGCCCGATGAGGATGACAAGGCATGAGCGAGGCTCGCGAAAAGCGCCCCGGCCCACCGCGCGGCAAACACCGCCAGCACAAGAAGCCGAAAGGTCTTGCGCTGGATGGTTGGCTGATCATTGACAAGCCAACGGGTGTGGGTTCGACCGATGTGGTCACGCTGTGCAAGCGCGGCTTCAATGCGCAGAAATGCGGCCATGGCGGCACGCTTGATCCGCTGGCCACGGGCGTGCTGCCAATTGCCTTTGGTGCCGCGACGAAGACCGTGCCTTATGTGATGGATGGCACGAAGACCTATCGCTTCACGCTGACATTCGGCGAAGCGCGGGATTCTGATGATGCCGATGGCAAGGTGATCGCCTCGTCAGATGCGCGGCCCGATGATGCCACCATCCAAGCCGCGCTGCCGCAATTCATCGGCGATATCATGCAGGTGCCGCCGATATTCTCAGCTATTAAAGTCGCTGGTGAACGTGCCTATGATTTGGCGCGCGCGGGGGAGATTCCGGAATTGGCGCCGCGCCCGGCCAGGGTTGATCGCTTTGAACTGATTGAACGGCCAGATGCCGATACGGCAGTGTTTTTCGTTGAATCCGGCAAGGGCGTTTATATGCGGAGCCTGGCGCGAGACATCGCGCGGGCCTGCGGCACGGTTGGGCACATTACGGCGCTGCGCCGCATGCGTGTGGGCCCATTTCACGAAAAAGATGCCGTAGCCCTGGACAAGATCGCCGTTTCCGGCGATACGCCCCCCCCTTCCCCGGCGCTTCTGTTGCCGGTGACGACCGCGCTGGCCGACATCCCGGCGCTGGCCCTCACCGAAGCGGAAGCCGCGCGGCTCTCATTCGGCCAGCATATCCCGCTGGTTGATGTCATGGGCCGCGTACCGCGTGAGGCCAACCCCGATGGGGGCCTGGCCAGAGCGATGGTGGGGGGGCGCCTGATGGGTCTGGCCCGCTTGGAAGAAGGCTTGTTGAAGCCAGAGCGGTGGTTGGGTCAGGGCGATTCTTGAACCATTGCCGGGCCATGCCCGGACGAGAGGAGAAATCCGATGTCGATCACCGCGGAGCGTCGCACGACGCTTATTTCCGAATACGCCATCAAGCCGGGCGATACTGGCAGCCCGGAAGTGCAGGTAGCCCTGCTTTCTGAGCGCATTGTCAACCTGACCGAGCATCTGAAGACCCATGCCAAGGATTTCCATTCCCGGCGCGGCTTGCTCGTGCTGGTGGGTCAGCGCCGTGGCTTGCTGGATTACGTGAAAAAGACGGACCAGAAGCGCTATGAGACGCTGATTGGCCGGCTTGGGCTTCGTCGGTAAGCTTTTCCGTCTGGCGGTTACCGCCAATGGAAAAAAGGGGGTCTCGGCCCCCTTTTTTGCTGTTCGGCGCCCTTAATTTTTGCGGGCTGGCGGCATACCCGGCAGCATTCCCCCAGGCATCTGCATCGAAGGCACCCCCGCCGGGCGCTGGAACCGCGCAATTTCCTGCGGGCCATAGGTCACGCGCAAAGCCTCAAGCGCGCCCTGCACACCCGGGGCGCTGCCTTGGGAACGCAACATCACCCCATCATCGGTGAAGCAACCGGTGCCGGACCCTTGTGGCCCCTCATGGCGCCAATTGGTGCAGGCAACACCGGCCACGCGATCCGCCCCAAGCTTGGTGAAGCGCGCGGATTCGAGCGCGCGTACATGGCTCGCCGCCTGGGCCATGGGGATATCCATCACCATGGGCTGGGGTATTTGCATGACCATGAAACCCTTCTGCCCGGCGAAATCGGCAATGGTGTAGCCCATGCCCGGCAGTTCCACGCGCATCAGGCGCGGCGCCGCCGCCCAGGCCATGGTCACTTCCTGCATGGGGCCGGCGCCCGAAACCCGATAGGTCACGGCGACATCGCGGCTTGGGAAAAGCCGCGGCGCTTCCTGTGCCAAAGCGGGCAGGCTGAGCGTAAAGGCCATTATGGCCCCGAACAAGGATCGCATCGGCTTCTCCTCAATATGCACCCGAAGGCGGGCCAGACACCGTTATGGCCCAGGATTGCGGCGAAATTCGTAACATTCGCGGGCTTTCGCCCCGCCCCCGCAAGTTTACTGTGGTATTTTCCCCCGATCCGCGCCATATGCGCCCCTGGTGCTGCCTGGCCGGAAGCCGGGGCGCCAACCGCCGCGCACGCTGCGGGTTAGGACAGTTCTTCAAGTCGTGGCTTCGGATAGGGACCACCGCGGCGTTTCCGGCCACATGGGCGGCCTTCCCGTCGCGCCTATCCGCGATGGGCCCACCCCATGCCGCCCGAGACGCCGATAAAACGGCCCCTCCACCCGAGCATCCACGGCGCTTTCCTGTCTTTGCCCTTTGCGTCGCATTCCGGGGCCACCAGGCCCCTTCTGCCGCGCTGTTGCCCAAAGGGGGCGGCAGCGTGGTTCGCGCTGGCATGGGCCAGCGCCCGAGAGGATGACGATGTTCGAAAATTACTTCCGCAAGGAAATCGCCTGGGGCGGCAAGACTCTTGTTCTGGAAAGCGGCAAGATCGCCCGCCAGGCAGATGGTGCCGTGATGGCTCGTTTGGGTGACACGATTGTGCTTTGCACCGCTGTCGGTGCGCGTTCTGCCAAGCCGGGGCAGGATTTCTTCCCGCTGACCGTGCATTACCAGGAAAAGACCTTCGCCGCCGGCAAGATCCCGGGCGGCTTCTTCAAGCGTGAAGGCCGGCCTTCCGAATTCGAAACCTTAACGTCGCGCCTGATTGACCGCCCGATCCGCCCGCTTTTCCCTGAAGGCTTCCGCAATGAAGTCCAGGTGGTTGCGACCGTCCTGTCGCATGATCTGGAAAATGATCCTGATATCGTCGCCCTGGTGGGTTGCTCCGCCGCGCTGACGCTTTCCGGCATTCCCTTCTTCGGCCCGGTCGGCGCTGCGCGCGTTGGCTATATCAATGGCGCCTATGTGCTGAACCCGACTGCTGATCAGCGCAAGGAAAGCGTGCTGGACCTAGTGCTGGCCGGCACCGCCGAAGGCGTGTTGATGGTGGAATCGGAAGCGAGCGAATTGACGGAAGAAGTCATGCTCGGCGCCGTCACCTTTGGTCATGCGGCCTTCCAGCCGGTGATCCAGGCGATCATTGAATTGGCGGAAGTCGCCTCCAAGGAACCATGGCCGTTGCCGGAGCCTTCGGAAGCTGAGATCACGCTGAAGAAGCGCATCGCCGAATTGGGCCGCGCCGATATGGCCGCTGCCTATACGGAAATACAAAAGCTGGTCCGCCAGGATAAGGTGGGCGTGGTGAAAAAGAAGGTGATCGCCGCCCTTGAAGCCGAAGGTGCGGATGTGAACCTGGCGAAGGGCTTGCTCAAGGAATTGGAAGCGGATGTGGTCCGCAACAATATCCTTGATACCGGCAAGCGCATTGATGGCCGTGATACACGCACCGTCCGCCCCATCATGGCCGAAGTTGGCGTGCTGCCGCGCGCGCATGGCTCGGCGCTGTTCACCCGCGGTGAAACCCAGGCGCTTTGTGTGGCAACACTCGGCACCGGCCAGGATGAGCAGGTGATTGATGCGCTCGCGGGTGAATACCGCGAAGACTTCATGCTGCATTACAATTTCCCGCCCTATTCGGTGAATGAAACGGGCCGCATGGGCAGCCCTGGCCGGCGTGAAGTGGGCCATGGAAAGCTTGCCTGGCGCGCCATTCATCCGCTGCTGCCGGAAAAGGACAAATTCCCCTACACGGTGCGCGTTGTCTCCGAAATCACCGAAAGCAATGGGTCATCTTCCATGGCGACGGTCTGCGGGACCTCGCTTTCCATGATGGATGCCGGCGTGCCGCTGAAGCGCCCCTGCGCTGGCATTGCCATGGGCCTGATCAAGGAAGATCGTGGCTTCGCGGTGCTGTCCGATATCCTGGGTGATGAAGATCACCTCGGCGATATGGATTTCAAGGTGGCCGGGACAGAAGTGGGGATCACCTCGCTTCAGATGGACATCAAGATCACCTCCATCACGCCGGAGATCATGAGGATCGCGGTGGAACAGGCGCGTGAAGGCCGGCTGCATATCCTTGGCGAAATGGCCAAGGGGCTGACGGGCGCGCGCACCGATGTGGCGGCCACCGCGCCGCGTATCACCGTGATCAATGTGCCGAAGGACAAGATCCGCGATGTGATCGGCTCCGGCGGCAAGGTCATTCGTGAAATCACGGAACAGACCGGCACGAAGGTGGATATTGAAGATGATGGCACCATCAAGGTCGCCGCCACCAGCATTGAAGCCGCGCAGCGCGCCATTGATTGGATCCGCGGCATTGTGGCCGAACCGGAAATCGGCGTGATCTATAACGGAAAGGTCGTGAAGACCGCCGATTTCGGCGCCTTCGTGAATTTCCTCGGCGCCAAGGATGGGCTGGTTCATATCTCGGAACTGGCGAATGACCGCGTGAACAAGACCACCGATGTCGTGAAGGACGGCGATGCGGTGAAGGTCAAGGTCATTGGCTTTGATGAGCGCGGCAAGGTGAAGCTTTCCATGCGCGTCGTGGATCAGGCGACGGGTGCGGATATTACCGAACAGGTCGGCGCCAAGCGCCCGCGCCCGGAAGGTGATGACCGGCGCGGCGGTGAACGTGGCGAACGCCGCGACCGTCCGCGGGATTGATCCCCATCGCCCTGCCCCCTGACATGTGGGGCAGGGCATGGCATAACGCCACTAAACTGTGCGGGGAGCGTCGTTACTTGAAGGCCATCAATACGATCAGGATGGGGGGCGTTGACGTCCTGCCGCTCGTGGAAGGCGGCAAGGGCGTTGCCGTTTCCAATGGGCGCACTTGCGGTGCCTGGGCATCAGCCGGCGGTGTTGGCACTTTCTCGGCCGTCAATGCCGATAGCTATGACGCGAATGGCGATATCATCCGGCAAATTTACCACGGCAAAACCCGCCGTGATCGGCATGAAGAACTGGTTGACTACGGCATCAAGGGCGGCATTGCGCAAGCGCAGCGCGCCTGGGATATGGCCGGAGGCAAGGGCCGCATCCATGCCAATATCCTATGGGAAATGGGCGGCGCTGAACGGGTTGCGCGCGGCATGCTGGAAGGCGCGCGTGGCTTGATCCATGGTGTCACCTGCGGTGCGGGCATGCCTTATAAGCTCGCGGAAGTCGCGCGGGATTATGGGGTGCATTACTACCCGATCATTTCTTCCGCCCGCGCCTTCGCCGCGCTGTGGAAGCGCGCCTATCACAAAACGAGCGAATGGCTGGGCGGCGTGGTTTATGAAGACCCTTGGCTCGCTGGCGGGCATAACGGGCTTTCCAACAGCGAAAACCCGAGAGTTCCGGAAGCGCCCTTCCCGCGCGTGCTAAAACTGCGCCAGCAAATGCGCGAATTTGGTCTTGGTGATGTGCCTATCATCATGGCGGGCGGCGTGTGGTGGCTGGAAGAATGGGAAGATTGGATCGACAATCCCGATCTTGGCCCCATCGCCTTCCAATTCGGCACGCGCCCCTTGCTGACGCAGGAAAGCCCAATCAGCGATGCCTGGAAGCAGCGGCTGCTGACGCTGAAGCACGGTGATGTGCTGTTGCAGCCTTTCTCACCAACCGGGTTTTATTCTTCCGCCGTGCGCAATGAGTTCCTGCGCGAATTGGAAGACCGCAATGAACGCCAGGTTGCCTATACGGCTGAACCGGTGGGTGAGCATATGGCGGAATATGGCGTCGGCCCGCGCAAGCGCCTGGTTTATGTCGCGCCGCATGATTTGGCGCGCATCGCGCATTGGGAAGCGGAAGGCTTCACCGAAGCCATGCGCACGCCAGATAATACATTGATCTTTGTCACGCCGGAGAAATCGCGCGAAATCGTCAAGGATCAGGTGGATTGCATGGGCTGTCTTTCGGCCTGCCGCTTTTCCAACTGGTCCCAGCATGAACCGGATTTTGACAATGGCCGCCGCGCTGACCCGCGCAGTTTCTGCATCCAAAAGACGTTGCAGGATGTCAGCCATGACGGGGCTTTGGAGAAGAACCTGATGTTCGCTGGGCATAATGCCTATCGTTTTGGGTCCGATCCTTTCTATTCCAATGGCTTCATCCCAGGTGCCAAGCAATTGGTGGAACGCATCCTGACCGGGCGTTGAGGCCGTAATGGCCGCCCCTGTCTCCCTCGCTGACTGGGGCAGTTTTCACGTCGGTGGGCGGGAAGTCACCATCGCGGACCAACCGCCGCGCGAGGTGCTGTTCACCCCGGGCGGCGTGCCGGCCAAGGTGGACCCGAACGGCACCTATCTGATCGGCGCGTTTTACGCGCAATACATGATCCCCGCCGCGCCGCGTGGGCGCGCACCCTTGCTGATGTGGCATGGCGGCGGGCTTTCCGGCGTATGTTGGGAAACCACCCCGGATGGCCGCGAAGGCTGGCAGCATTATTTCCTGCGCCAAGGCTGGCCGGTTTATGTGAGCGATGCGGTGGAACGCGGGCGGTCCGGCTGGTCCTTGATCCCTGAGGTCACTGGCGGCACGGCGCTGACCCTGCCGATAGACAATCCCTTTGAGCGGTTTCGGATCGGCGCCGGCCCCGGTTCCTATCAGCGTGGTGAGGTGCTGCCCGGCAATCAATTCCCCGCCGATGAGGCCAGCTACCGCAATTTCATGCGCCAGATCGTGCCGCGCTTCACGACGACTGATGAACTCACGCTCGATGCCTATGATGCGCTGCTGCAGCGTGTTGGGCCCGCGGTGGTGATGGCGCATAGCCAGGGCGGCTTCTTCGCCTGGAATGCGGCGCAGCGCCGGCCTGGTGCTGTGCGCGCCTTGGTGCTGGTGGAACCAGCCTCGATTGGCGATCCCGCGCAGATCGCCAACTTGCGCGATATTCCAGTGCTGATGATCTATGGCGATTACATCAAGGAAGATGCGCGCTGGCCCGATATCCGTGCGCGAGGCGTTGCCTTCGCTGAAAGCCTGCGTGCCGCGGGCGGGGAAGTGGATATCGTGGACCTGCCCGAGCACGGCATCACCGGCAATAGTCACATGATCATGATGGACCGGAATAGCGACCAGGTGGCGGCGCTGGTGCAGCAATGGCTCGCCAAACGCGGGCTTTGGGCCTGACGCGCCGTCTTTCCCTTCCTGGACTTCCGGTCTAGCATCGCCTTCTTGATAGGAAAGCGTGACTAGAATGACTGTGCTTGATGCTGCTGCGCGGCGGAATCTTTTTCTCCTGGCCTGTTGTCAGGCCATTGGCCAGGCCGGCAATACGCTGATGTTCGCCGCCACCGCGCTTTCCGTGGTGACCTTCTACCATAACCGAGACCTCGCCACGCTCCCGGTCACCTTGCAGCATTTGGGCATTATGATCGCGGTGTTTCCCGCGGCAGCGCTGATGCAGCGCATGGGCAGGCGCTTTGGGTTCCGCGTCGGTTCCATCTTTGGCATGGTGGGCGGTGCGGTGGTGGCGCTTGGCCTATATACCGCGACCTTTGCGCTGATGTGCCTGGGCGGGCTGATCCTGGGCTATGCGGTGGCCAGCTTGCAAATGTATCGCTTCGCGGCGGTGGAATTGGTGCCCGATTCCTATCGCGCCAAGGCGATTTCCTGGGTGACGGCGGGCGGTGTGGTGGCTGGTGTGCTCGGCCCCAGCATTGTGCGGCTTTCGCATGACCAGGTGATGCCGCTTTATCTGGCGACCTATCTCGCGCTGATCGGCATTCACGCCGTGGTCTTCGTTATCATGGGCTTCATCAAATTCCCGCCCATGCAGGAAGCGACGGTAAAGGCCGATGGCACGGCGGTCGCGCCACCGCGCCCCTTGTTGGAGATTGCGTCTCAGCCGCGTTTCATCGCCGCTGTCATTTCCGGCATGGTCGCCTTCGGCATCATGTCTTTTTTGATGAGTGCCTCACCACTGGCGATTGTGGCGTGCGGCCTGCCGCACACGGAGGCGCATTGGGTGATCTTCATGCATGTGATGGGGATGTTCGTGCCATCCTTCTTCACCGGCAATCTGATCACGCGTTATGGCACCACCAATGTCATGTTCTGGGGCATCGCGCTGCTGTTGCTGGGCGTTTTTGCCGCACTCGCCGGCAATCATGAATGGCATTTCCGGATTGCGCTGACGCTGAATGGCGTGGGGTGGAATTTCCTGTTTATCGGCGCGACCAATCTGGTGACCACCTGCTATCGCCCGAATGAGCGTGGCAAGGCCCAGGCGCTGAACGATTTCCTGGTGTTCGGCACCACCGCGACCGCGAGCTTCCTGGCCGGCTTCCTGCATGAGCATTTCGGCTGGGTGCCGCTGAATTGGGCTTCCATCCCGCTGCTGCTGGTGGCGGTGCTGGCCGTGACCTGGCTGCGCTATCAGCGGGAACCGGCACGGGCGGCGGCGTGAATTGCCCGCGCCCCGCCGTTGCTTGGCCATAATGCCGCCATGGGCTCGGCGCCGAATAATTCGCGGGTGTTGTAAGGTTCGGGTGGTTC
Source organism: Roseomonas sp. (assembly GCA_020249285.1). GTDB lineage: Bacteria > Pseudomonadota > Alphaproteobacteria > Acetobacterales > Acetobacteraceae > Neoroseomonas. The sequence goes on from JADCFX010000001.1 coordinate 16,135, forward strand.
CCAAACCGCGCGACCTGATCTAGCCTTCCTAAGCTAGAACCAGAGGTCCCATGGCCGCGCCACGTTTGCTCCTGAAGACTGATCTCGCCGGGCTGCAACCCTTGCTGTTGCGCGGCCAGACAGTGCATGCGCTGCATCAGCGCCTGACCGACCAACTCACTGCCCGGGGCGCACCCGCCGCGCTTTTTGCCGAACCCATCACCGGCGCCGGGGCGATTTCCTGGTATGGCGAAGCGGCGGGCGAACCGCAGCCTTTGCCGTCACTTTCCAGCGCGCGCCGGGCCGAGGCTGAAGCCGCGCTGACCCGCCAGCTTCAGGCCCTGGAACCTTTGCTGGATGATGCCGAGATCGGCCCGCTGCTCCGCCGGGCTTTGGTGCTGCCCAATGCCGATTCCATCTTGGTGCTGGATGGCCAGATTATCCTGACCGGCTGGGGCCTGGCGCCGCGGGAAATCGCCGAAGACCCCGCCGCGCTTGCCGGGCAACTCCGCCGCGTATTGGGGCCCTATTCGCACCGTCTGGCCTCGGCGCCTGATGGCTTTCTGACAAATGCCGCCATGGCCGCACCTGCGCCGGCGCCAACACCCGCCGCCGCGCCGCCGCCGGCTGCCGCGCGCACGCCGCCGCTACCACCTCCGCCCCCGCCACCCGCCACGGGACCGGCGCCGCGGGCACCCTTTGGCGGGGCGGCTTGGCTTTTGCCGCTGCTGTCACTCGTGGCGCTGATTTTCCTGGCGCTCGGCTTCTGGCTCGCTTGGGCGCAAATGCAGCGCGATCTGGCGGGGCAGCAGCAAACCGTCTCGATCGTGGATGATGCCGCCACGCGCAACGCCATCCGCCTGCAGCGCGAAACCAATGAGGCGTTGGAGCGTGACCTGGAACGCATGCGCCGCCTGGCCGCAACGCCCAATGTCTGCACGCCGGAAGGCCCGCTTGGCCTGAACCCACCGCCGGAACGCCAGCCGGTACGGCCTGAAACTGTGCCCCCCGCCGTCCCACAGCGCCAGGGTGAGGCACCGCGGCCATTCAGCGGTTCACTCGCGCAATTGCTGGAACATGCAACCGTGATGATCGCCTCTGCCGGCCCCTCTGGGATTGGTCATGGCAGCGGGTTCTTCATTGCGGGCGATACCATCCTCACCAATGCGCATGTCGTGCAGCAGGCGGATCCGAACCAGATTTTTGTGATGTCGCGCGCCATGGGCCGGGCGGTGAAGGCGCAGCTTGTCAGCATGACGCGTGGGCCGGGCGGCAGCCCGGTTGAACCCGGCATGCTGGATGTCGCGCTGCTCAGGCTGCCGCAAGCGGTGGCGGGGGCGCAGCCGCTGGCGCTGACGCCCACCGCCGATAAGCTTTTGGATGTGGTGGCGGCGGGCTACCCGGCTTCTGTCGTGCAGGTTGAACAAGGCATGCAGGAATTGCAGCAGGGCCGGCTTGGCACGCCGCCGGAATTGGTGCTGACGCGGGGCAGCATCAGCACCATCCAAAGGCTCGAAAACGGCTTGGTGGTCATGCCGCATTCCGCCGATATATCGCCGGGCAATTCCGGCGGGCCGCTGGTGGATACATGCGGGCGCGTGGTGGGCATCAACACTTTCGTGTCCGCTGCAAGCCAGTTCGTTGATCGCGTGAAATACGCGCAAAAAACCGAAAGCCTGCTGCCCTGGCTGCAACAGCAGAATATCCAGGCCACGGTGCAGACTGAGGCCTGCCAGCCCGTTGTGCCGGGCCTGCCGGCGACACCCCAGCCGCCCGCCAATGCACCCGCCACGCCCGCAACACCCGCGCCCCCTGCTGGGGCCGGGGCGCCGCGCTAAAGCGGCGCCGCGCGCATGTCCGGAACCGGCGATGGCAGCCTGATTGCCACCACCCGCAATGCGGAATTGCAGGTGCTGGGCACGGGCGGGCAGCTTGCGGTGCAGGCCTGGGATCAGATCTCCGGCTATTTGCGCCGTGCGCGCAGCCCAGCCCATGCCGCGCTTTTCGCCGAACCCAACCCGGATGCGGATCGCGGCATCACTGACTGGTATGCGGCGGGGCAGGGGGGAGCGCCGCTCCTCGAATCCCTGCCCGAACCCGCGCAGGAAGCGGCGCGGGCCGAATTTACCCGACTTTTTGGCGATGTTCGCGAAGAAGCGGATCGGCTGCGCGCCAGCGCGCGGGAAAGTGAGCGGTTTCTCGGCGAATTGCTCGCCCTTGCGCTGATCACGCCAAGCACGGATTGCCTGCGCGTGGTAGGTGGGCAGCCGGTACTGGTCGCTTGGGGCCACGCCAAGCTGGGCGAGGCACCCAGCCCCGAATTGCTCATCGGCATGACGCGCCGGCGCGGCGGCGGCGCCATGGCGCCGATGCAGATTGTCGGGCCACCAGCGGAACCACCCGCGAAACGGCCCGTGCTGTTCTGGCTGCTCGGCCTGCTTGGGCTTTTGTTGTTGTTGCTTCTGTTGCTCCTGCTTTGGCGCGACCCCTTTGGCTGGTTCAAGGCCGCGCTGCCGCAATGCATTGTGCAGCCAGGCAATGCAGAATTGCTGGATGAACTGCGCGCCGCGCAGGCACGCGAAGCCGGGCTGAGGGCCGATATTGCACGCGAAATGCTGCGCCTTGGGGATCGCCGCACCGCCTGCCCACCGCCCGAGCCGCCGCCTCGCCCGGAACCACCACGCCCGACGCTGCCACCGCCCGCACCCCCGCCAGCGCCACCGCAAGAAGATGCGGATCGCGCCCGGCGCGAAGGGGCGCGCAGCGGGCGGGTGCAGATCATCCTGGCTTGGGATGACCGCAATGATCTTGACCTTGTGATGATCTGCCCGAATGGCGAAAGGCTATATTTTGACCATCGCCGCGCCTGCGGGGCCGAATTGGATGTGGACCGCAATGCGGGCAATAGCGCGCTGTCGCCGACTCCAGTGGAAAACATTGTCTTCGCGGCGGAACCGGCGCCGGGGCGCTACCGGATCATCGTCTGGCATTTCCAGAACAACCCGCCCGCCCCGGCTTCTTCGCCCTATCGCGTGACGGTGAAGCGGGAAGGCCGGCCGGACCAGATTTTCACCGGGCGCGTGGCTGCCGGGCAGCAAGTGGAAGTGGGGCATTTCGATGTGCCCTGATGCGCCATGCAGCCGCTGATCACCCTTTCGCTTGATGGCTACCGTGCGATCCTGCCGGCGAGGCAGGATCATCCCGGCGCGCATCGTGCTTTAACAGCGCTGCTGAGTGAAACCCTGGGCGCCGAGGTCTCGGGCTTTTTCGCCCCTGTCACCGCAACCGAACAGGGCCTGAATTTCTTCGCCCCCGAAGGCCGCGTTGCGCGTTTTGCGGAGCTGGACGCCACGGGGCGGGAAAGGCTGCGCGCCGAGATTGGGCGTATCATCAGCGAAGCCAGGCGCGGCGCCGAATTGGCAGCGGCGCGGGATCCTTCGGGGGCGGGGCATTTGCCCGCGCTGCTCGCCGCTGCGATTGAAGTTCCAAGCTTTGAGCAGGTTTTCGCCCATGAAGGCAGGCCCGTTTTGGCAGGCTGGGGCATGGCCCCGACCAATGCGCCGGGCGGGCTTGGCCTGTTGCGAGACTTGGATGATGGCAAGCCAACCGAAGCGCCCGCCCGCCCGCCCTGGGCGACGCTGGGCGCGGCCCTGCTTGCGCTGGCGTTATTGGGCGCCATCGTCGCTTTTGCCTCACCCTGGATCGCAAGATGGATGGCGCCTGAAGCCGGCATGTGCCGTGTGGAGCAGGGCGATCTGGACGCGATGCAAACCCTGCTGCGTGAGCGGGAACGCGAGAGGGAGCTCCGCCACCGCCTGGCCGCGCTGGAGGAGGAATTGGGCCGCCGCCGCGCCGAATGCCCGCTGCCGGCAGCCCCGCCTCCACCACCGCCACCACCGCCAGCGCCAGAGCCGCCGCGCGAGCCAGAACCGCGGCCAGAACCCACACCGGAACCACCGCGTCCACCCACGCCGCCGCCACCACCGCGGCCAACCCCGCCGCCGCGCCCCGCTGAAAGGCCGCTGGAACGCCCACCCAATGTGGAGCCCTGCAATACCCAGGTGCAAAGTGGCGGGCGCGGCATCACCGAAACGCGGCATTTTCTGGGGCCGAATCCCGGGCGCGTGACCATCACCTACAACACGCGCATGGAGCCAGACCGGATCCGCGTTTATCACCGAGGACGCTCGCTTACGGAAACGCCGGGCTTTGTTTCCGGCAATGGCGTGATTTCCTTTGACTGGAATCCGCCGCGCGGTGGTTCGGCTGAGGATTACGTGGTCACGGTTGAAGTGATGGGCACGCCTGGCTCGCCCTCTACGCGTTGGGATTATACGATTGGCTGCCCAGGTGGCGGAAGGTAATGCTTTGCGGTGATTTCGCCGCAAAGCTGCGCCACCCATGCCATAATGATAGCCTACTCTGTGATGATAGAATGGAGTTCGCGCCCATGACCGTTTTGGCCCAGGCCCGCCGCAAACCCGCGCTTAAAAGCGCGGCGGCGCTGCTTTCCCTGTCCTTGCTGTTGCCCGCCTGCCAAAACCCCAATGTCGGCGCAGGTGGCCAGCCGCTGACGGCTGAGCAACAGGCCATGCGCCAGCAATCGCAGCGCTGGAACCAAACGGCGGCGACGGGTGCGCTGGCGGGCGCGGCAATGGGGGCAGCTGGGGCGGCGGCTTTGGGGCGTGGCAATACGGGCCAGAATGCGCTGATTGGCGCTGGGATCGGCGCTTTGATTGGGCTTGCCGCCGGCATGGCGGTGGCGGAACGGAACCTGGGCTTTGAAAACCGCGAGGCCAATGCTTCCCAGCGCATCCAATCCGCGCAGCAGGTCGCCAGTAACTTGAACAATACCGCCGCCGCTTCCGAGGCCGTGGCAAAACAGAATCAGCAGCGGTTGGCGCAGCTTGATCGGCAATATCGCGCCGGGCAAATCACCGCCGCGCAATACCGTGCCGAGACTGCCACCATGCGCCAGGATGCGGAGCTGATGCGCAAAACCGCCGGCGAAGCGCGTGAGGCGCGCCAGCGCTTGGTGGCCAGTGCGCGGCAGGTGCCGCAATTGATGAATGAGGAAGCGAAGATTGATCAGGCGCAGCGCCGGCTTGAAGCAGCAGCGGATGATCTGGAATCCGCGCTCCGCCGCGTGCCGACGGGCTGACCTGCCATGAAGCTGAAATCCTTCCGCGCCATCGGGCCACTTTTGCTGCTGGCAGGTTGTGCTGGCGCCGGCGCCGGCCCTGCTTCTGAACGCGGTTTCTTCACCGGCATCGGCGCCGCCGTGAGCGGTGAGGATGTGCGCGGCGCGCAAAACCTGGAAAATGCGGCCGCTTTGCAAGAACGCGCCGCGCAAATGGCCGCTGAACGCAATACGGCGGCCCAGGCCGAAGTCGCACGCAGCGGGGCAGCGGTGCGCGCTTCAGAACAACGGCTTGCGCGATTGCAGCGTGATTTGGCGCAGCAACGCGCGACACTTGAAAGGCTGCGCGCCGAACGCGCGCAAAACCCGGCAGCAACGGCGGAAGGTGCCCGCCTGCAATCGGAATTGGATACGCTAGAACGTGACCGTCGCGCTGCGGCAGCGCGTGCCGGCGGGCCTTCGGCTGATCAGGTGCAAAGCATTGAACGGCGCGCGGGCGAATTGGATGCGGCGTTGCAGCGGTTTGGGCGGATTTGAGGGGGGTTTGGGGGTAACGCCCGCCCTTACGATATTGGGAATCTTTATGCGGCCAAGTACATGATACCTTTCAAAAACCAGTCTTTCGAGTAACTGGGGATCGCAAGTATGAGCATCGAAAAGGATAATGGAAATGACGGTTGCGAGAATGGCGAACTCGGCCCTAGTGATCCCCGGAAATTAAACCATCATACTATTTGTTCGAAGAGTTTTGCGGAAATGGCGCATAGGCACCGACAAGTATTTGATTTTTTATTTTTCAGCGTTTCAAACGTATCGATAATTGATGAGAATAGAAAGCGCGCCGCCAAAGCGCTCGCGGAGGGCGGCAGGCCAGAGGATGTCGCGCGCCTGAAGAGAATTGAAAGTGAAAAATCCGGTGTTGAATTTTTTAGAGACAGGTATTCGAATTTTGTCTCAGAGAACATGACGATCAGATTAGTCGACAATTTTTTTTCGTTTTTATCTGATATCATAAAAGCTTGCGTAAAAGCGAAACCGGAGTTACTCACTTCCAAAGAGACTATTTCTCTTGAAGAAGTTTTGAAATTTCAAAATTACGATGAATTGGTCTCCTATATAATCGATAAAAAAACAATGAACTTTCGTATGGCGGAATAAAAAAATTGGAAGAATTTCTGTTAAGCCGAACGGCCATCTCCTTGTGGCAGTCGGAAGACCAGAAAGCACTGCTGTCGACGTCTATTGAACTCCGCAATGTTCACACTCACAATAGAGGCATCATCAATGAACTAACTCTGAAGCGGCTGAAGGATGTGAATACGCCTTTTCGTCTAAAAATTGGTCAGCATTTCCATGCGAATTTTGATAATCTAGTTTTGATGGCCAACAATATGTTCGATATTGCTAAGCGAGTGGATCGTGAGGCAGTTTCCAAGTTTTCGATACAAAAAAGAGAATTCGGCTCTTGGATAGAATCTGTGGCGGATAGCAATTAGCTTTTTGAACTCTTCAGCTCGCTTAAATTGAGCGCAGTTGGTAAGATCGAATTCATGTTTATTTCTCTGGATCGCTTTCTCCGAGGGGAGTTGCGTCATTTTTCCTAATTGCGCCCTAAAGATTTACTCCTCCACCGATTCCGGCAAATACCCTGTCCGCAGCACATGCGGCCATGCATGGTTGGCGCCCACAGCCTCTGCCCGGCGCGCCGCACTTTCCCAGTCATAGACAAGGGAAATCAGCTCCGCCATCGGCTTTGCGTTTTCTTCCAGATGCAAAATCGCGTAGCGCGCATGCGGTGATCGCGCCTCCGCACGGTGCGGATGATCACCCCGCGTCACGCGAAAGCCGGGCAGGCCCAGGCTGCCGGGATTGACCACCAAGGGCCCATCGCCCGGCATATGGATGATGCTCGATTGATGGCTATGGCCGCACAGCACCACGCGCGCCGCCATGCCATCTTCGCCCAGCCTTTCCCGAATCGCGGAAAGCGGCGATGGCACCAGAATGCCGTGGCGCGGGTCTTCCAACAGGTTCCGCACATCGGATGATGGGGTGCCATGGCAGGCCAGCACGCCGGGGGCGGGCATCAGGCGCTCAGGCAATTCATACAGCCAGGCGCGTTGATCAGCGGTGGTTTCCTGAAAGGCAAAGCCATCCTGGCCCTTCAACCCCTCCGCCACGCGGTCCGTCAGCCAACGGTCATGATTGCCGCGGATAGTGGGGATATTGTGGTCCATCAGCAGGCGCGTCGTCTCCCCAGGCCAGCACATGCCGGAAGCGCAATCGCCAAGGCAGATGATGTCGGTGATCCCCCGCTGGGCGATATCATCCAAAGCCGCTTCCAAAGCGGCGAGATTGCCATGGATATCGGAAATCACCGCAAGGCGCATGGATTGGGTTCCTGGTTCTGTGGGGTCAGGATGGCATGGCCGGGCGTTGCCTTGAAGGGGCGCCGCATGAGGCATGCAATCTGGGCGACCGAACGAAGAAAGGCGCGGTGCTTTCAATCCCTCCACCAAGCACTTGATCAAGCGCAAGAAGGCGCCGCGCGATCTGAGACAATATGGTTCTGTTGTTTTTCAGGGAGCCCCGCGATGCCCATTACATCCAGCAACGCCGATCCAAGCCGGCATTGGTTTCTTTTGGCCAATGGCAGCCGCGCCCAAGCCTATGTGAAGCGCAAGCAGGATTCAGGCTATGATCAGCTCCGCGCATGGGATGCGCCCGAAGCGCGGATGCGTGATGCTGAATTGGGTGAAGACAAGCCCGGCCGCGCCTTTGCCGCTGCTGGGGCCGTGCACCGCAGTGCCATGGAACGCGATGGCAAGGATGACGGCCCTAAGGAACACGCCAGGCGCGATTTCCTGGCAGGTCTGGCGCATGATCTGGCCGCGGCGCTCTCGGCCAAGGAAATGGACAGCATCGCCATCATCGCCCCGGCCCCGGTGGTGCAGGCCATCATCGCGCATCTGCCAGGCCCTGCCCGCAAGGCGGTGATGGGTGAGGAGCATCACGACCTGACCAGCCTGCCCCATGGCGACATCTATGCCCGGCTGGATGCCTTCCGACACCGTATGTAACAAAACGAGGCTTGACCCGGGGGCAGGCTGCACCCCATGTCTCAGTGCATGAGCGAAAAACGCCCGCCCATCATCATTGACATGACGCCCGAGGGCGAATTCCGCGACCCGCCGGCGCCCCCAGCGCCGCGCGGGTTTGAGGGCCTCCTCTCGCGGCTTGGCGGGGTGGCGATACTGGTGGCGCTTTCAGCTGGCGGCTTGTTGCTGGCGGCGCTTGCCGTGCTGGCGATCGGGGTTTTGCTGCCGATCGTGCTGGCCGCCGGCGCGATTGGCGCCATTACCATCTGGTGGCGCCTGCGCAAGGCACGCGCACGCGGAGAGAGCGCCATCATCATCACGCAATTTGATCGGCGTGAGAGATAGAGCCTTTTCAAGCCAAACGGCTTCGCTTGGCGGCTCGGAAAATGCGATCAGACAATACGCTGCCGTGTTTCCAAAGAACGGATGTGAATGGGACGCGAACTGAAAAGCTATTCCGCCGCGAGCGCCGGCGCCACTTCGCCCTTCATGCCGAACACCTCTGCCAGCAGCGTATAGGAACGCTGGCGCGCTGCCGCATCATGGCAATGGGTGATCACGGCGAATTCAGAAATGCCGCCATGCGCCGCTGAAAGCGCTTCCAGCTTGGCGTGCACCTGTTCCGGCGTGCCCACCATGGCCTGGGCGCGGATTTGATCAAGCCGCGCCAATTCCAGATCGGAATAGGGGTAGGCTTCGGCTTCCTCGACACTCGGCAGGGGCAGGAACATGCCGCGGTCGCGCTTGAGGCGCCATAATTCGCGGGAACGGAACAGGCGCCGTGCCTTGGCTTCCGTATCCGCCACCAAGCAGAATACGCCAAGCGCGGGATAAGGCGCGGTCAGGCGCGCGGGCAGATCGGGCTTGGGCTGGAAGCTTTGGCGATAGACCTCAATCACCTGTTCGCTGCCGCCGCCATCGGAAAAGAAATGCGCGAAGCAATAGGGCAGGCCGAAATAGCCCGCGACCTGCGCGCCGTAATCAGAACTACCCAGCACCCACATTTGCGGGCGCGTGGTGGTCACGGGCTGGGCGATGATGCTGGCGAAGGGGTGGCCTTCCGGCAGGCCATCGCCATGCCAGCCGAGAATTTCCATGATCTGATTGGGGAAGCGTTCCGCCGCCCGCGCCGCATCGGGGTTGAGCGCGAAGGCGGTGCGGCCATCAGACCCCGGCGCGCGACCCACGCCAAGATCAACCCGGCCTGGCGCGATGGCTTCCAGCATGCGGAATTGCTCGGCCACTTTCAGCGCGCTGTAATGCGGCAGCATGATACCGGCGGAACCGATGCGGATGCGGCTGGTGGTGGCGCCAATGGCGGCCAGCAGGATTTCCGGCGCGCTGCCGGCATGCGATGCGCTATTGTGATGTTCTGCGCACCAGTAGCGGTTGTAGCCCAACGCCTCCACATGACGGGCGAGGGCCAGGGTTTCCTGCACCGCCGCCGCCGGGCTGCGGCCAGAGGCGACCGAGGATTGATCAAGGACGGAAAGGATGAAGCCGGACATGCCACATAGCCTACCGCAAACCGCGCCAAGGACAAAAGCCCATGTATGAAAGCTTCATGCGCCGCGCCATTGCCCTTTCCTGCCAGGGGGTGGAGACCGGCGGTGGCCCCTTCGGCGCTGTGGTGGTGAAGGATGGGCAGATTATCGGTGAGGGCATGAACCAAGTGGTGCCCAGCGCCGACCCCACCGCCCATGCCGAGATTGTGGCGATTCGCGCCGCCTGCGCCGCACTTGGCACGCATGATCTGGCGGGCGCTGTAATTGTTTCTTCCTGTGAGCCCTGCCCAATGTGCCTCGGCGCCATTTGGTGGTCGCGTATTGGCCTGGTGGTCTATGGCAATGACCGGGCGGATGCCGCGGCGATTGGTTTTGATGATGCGGCGATTTACGCTGAGGTCGCGGCACCCACGGAGGCGCGCTACCTGCCGTTGCAGCGTGTTTTGGCGGAAGAAGCGCTTGCCGCTTTTCAGTTGTGGCAGGCCAAGCCGGATAAGGTGCCGTATTAGTGCGCCACCCGCCCGAACAGCGCGGTCAGCGCGGCAAATAGCACCCCACCCGCCAGAAACCCCACCAGCGTGCCATTGATGCGCACATATTGCAGATCGCGCCCTACACGCAGTTCGATCTTTTCGGTCACCGTCGCCGCATCCCAATTGGTCACTACGCCGGCGATGAAATCAGAAAGCTGCGCCTGGGCTGAGGGCAGCAGCGTCATCAGCACGCCCTCGGCCGCGCGATTGAGCCTTTCCCGCGCGCCTTGATCTTCCGCGAGCAAGGTGCCGGCATTGGCGAAAATGCCGGACAGTAGGGCCACACTCCGCCCATCCGGACGCGCGGCATCAGCGGCCAAGGCGATTTTCAGCCTGTCCCAGACATCCATGAGCCAGGCAGCGACGGAGGGATGCGCGAGCGCTTCGCGCATTAGCCGGCCAATGGCGGCGGCGCGTTCTGGGTCGGTTTCCAGCCTTTCGATCTCACGCGCCAGCCATTCGGCGAAGGCGGCACGCAAATCGGAATCATCGGGGCCGATTTTTTCCAATTCGGTATTGATCGCATTCAGGATGCGCCGCGCAATCGCAGCGCCGGCAAACCAGCCAACCAGCGCGCCACCTTCGGCCCGCACGCGCGCTTCAATGGCGCCGCGCAGGTTTTCCTCACGCGCGGCCAGCAGTACTTTCAATTGCCCGATCGCCAGGCTGAAGACTTCCTGATGCTGACCAGATGCAACGGCAGCGCGCAGGATGCGTGCGAGCAACCGCGCGCCGGCGGGGCCAGAGACAATCCTTGGCAGCAGCCTTGCCAGCAGGCGCCGGGCGCGGCCATCTTCAAGGCTCGCCAGGATGCGGGGCAGGCTTTCGGAAAGCGCCATGGCGGCGCGGCGCGATGCTTCGGGGTCGCGCAAAAACCCTTCCAGAATGCGTGCCAGATCAAGCTTCGCCAGCACGCGGCGCACTTCGCCTTCGGTGAAAACATGGCCTGCGATGAAGCGCCCAAGGCCACGGCCCAACCTATCCTTCTGATTGGGAATGATGGCGGTATGCGGAATGGGCAGACCGAGCGGCCGGCGAAACAGCGCCGTGACCGCGAACCAATCGGCGATCCCGCCCACCAGCCCTGCCTTGGCGGAGGCCTGCAACAGATCAGTCCAATAGCCAGGCGGCAGGCGATAGCTGAACAGAATGAGCCCCGCCATGGCCACCAGCAAACCAGTCGCGAAGGCGCGATGGCGCTTGAGCGTCAGGCGAAGGGCAGCATCCCGGTCATGATCCGACATGAGGCGTGCATAGCGCGGAAGACCCAGGCCCGGGAAGCATTATGGAATGGTCACTCCACCTTGATGGAGGCATCGCGCAGCAATTTGCGGAGTTCCTCGGTGGCTGGCGTCATTTCCGCCATGAAGGCTTCCGGCGGGCCGGGGCGTGGGGGCACGCCTTCATTCGTCAGCCATTCGCGCATGGCTGGTTGGTTCATCACGTCCTGAAGCGCGCGATTGGCCCGCGCGATGATCGGCGCTGGTGTCGCGGCAGGCGCCAGCACGGCCAGGCCATCGGTCAGTTTGGCACCCGGAATCACCTCCTGCACTGCGGGCACATTGGGCAGCACGGGGGAGCGTTCGGCATTGCCAACAGCAACCCCGATGCCGCGATTATCCTGCATGTAAGGCCGCGCGAATAGCAGCGTGGCGAGGGTGGCATCCACGCGGCCCGCGAGGAAATCCGTCATCGCCGCGGCGCCGCCACGATAGGGCACATGGGTCATGTTCAGCTTGCCATAGACCATCATCTGTTCGATCAGCAGGTGATAGGAACTGCCGACGCCGACACTCGCGAAATTCACGCGGCCCGGATTGGCGGCGATGTGGCGGACGAAATCCTGCAAGGTATTGGCTTGCAGGCCGGGGCGCACCAAAAGCACCACCGTCATGGGGCCGATCATGCCAACCGGCGCCAGGTCTCGCCACGGGTGAAAGCCGACATTCAGATCAGCGGCGGCGGCGATAATCAGATTGCCGTAGGAGGTGAATAGCAGCGTATAGCCATCCGGCTGCGCACGAGAGACAAAGGCCGCCGCGACATTGCCGCCGGCGCCGGCGCGATTTTCCACGACCACTTGCACATTGAGCGCCTGGGAAAGCCGTTCCGCCACACGGCGCCCGACCGTATCGGTAATGGCGCCTGGCGGATAGGCGACCACCATGGTGATGGGCCGCGTTGGCCAATTGGTCTCAGCGCTTTGTGCTTTGGCCATAAAGGCAAAACCGCATAGGCAGCCAAAAGCCAGCAAGGCAGCAAGCAATTTCTGGCGCATTTTCTTCCCCCAATTCTGTTGGGTGAAGCTAATCACGCAAGGGAGAGGCGCGCCAGGGCCTTACCAGGGCGGCGGATCATCCAACCCGGGCGGTGGCTGGGCCAGGGGATCGCGTTCCAACAGCGCCGCATCATCTTCCGCGACGCGATTGACGCGTGCGGAGACGGGCCATACCGCAAGCCCAGCACGTGGGAAGGGGCGTAGCAGCGCCTGAAGTCGCGCGGGCTCAGAGGGGGTTTCCCCCAACCATTCATCCCAATCCTCGGGCGGCAGGATCACGGGCATGCGGTCATGCAAAGGCGACAATTCCGGCGCGGCATTGGTGGTGATGATGGTGTAGCTGCGGATGACCTCACCTTCCTTCCCGCGCCAGCCTTCCCAAAGTGCCGCGAGCGGCATGGGCGCGCCATCGGCCATGGCGACAGCGAAGGCTTGCTTGGGCGCTTTCGGCCCTTCGCCCAGGCGCTGCCATTCATAGAAGCCATCGGCAAAGGCAATGGCGCGGCGCTTCACGAAGGAATCGCGAAAAGATGGTTTTTCCGCGATGGATTCAGACCGCGCATTCATCATGCGGCTGCCAATGGAAGGATCATCCGCCCAGCGCGGGATCAGGCCCCAGCGCAAGGCATCCAAATGCCGGGCACCAGTTTCGGGGTGGCGGCGCAGCACCAAGCCATCTTGCGTTGGAGCGCGGTTGAAGGAAGGCACCAGATTGGGCGGCGCATTGACTGCGCGGGCATAGCGCGCGATTTCCCCGCTGGAGCGATGCTGGAAATAGCGCCCGCACATGGCGGCTAACTGGCGACTTTTTCCGGATAGAGCGCGGCGAGTGCCGCTTCTGTCGCCGCAACCCGCCCGCGTTCCGTGATCAAGCCCGTGACCAGCCGCGCCGGCGTGACATCAAAGGCCGGATTGGCGGCGGGGCTGCCAGCGGCCGCCACGCGAATGCGCGTGATGCGGCCTTCAGAATCCTGACCGGTGATATCGGTCACTTCCTCAGGCGCGCGTTCTTCGATGGGGATTTCCCGCACACCATCCGCCACGCGCATATCCAGCGTGGAATGCGGCAGCGCCACCCAAAACGGCACGCCATTATCCTGCGCGGCAAGCGCCTTCAGATAGGTGCCGATCTTATTCGCGACATCGCCGCGGCGCGTGACGCGGTCCGTCCCCACAATCACGATATCCACCTCACCATGCTGCATCAGATGCCCGCCGGCATTATCGGCAATCACGTTATGCGGCACGCCATGCGCGCCCAATTCCCAGGCCGTCAGCGCCGCGCCTTGATTGCGCGGGCGGGTTTCATCCACCCATACATGCACTTGGATACCCGCATCATGCGCCATATAAATCGGCGCAAGGGCGGTGCCCCAATCCACCGTCGCGATCCAGCCGGCATTGCAATGGGTCAGGATATTCACGCGCTGGCCTGGCTTGCGTGCGGCGATATCCTGCAACAGCGGCAGGCCGTGGCGGCCAATGGCTTCACAGGTTGCGGCATCATCATCACAAATCGCTGCCGCTTCGGCATAGGCGGCGGCTTCGCGCGCGGAAGCTGGCAGAGGGCGCAGTACGCCCAGCATTTTCTCAAGCGCCCAGCGCAGATTGATCGCGGTGGGGCGGGTTTCGCCAAGCATCGCGGCCACGGGTTCAAGCGCCTCGGGGTTGCGCCGCATCGCCAGTGCCAGGCCATAGGCCGCAACCGCACCAATCAGCGGCGCGCCACGCACCTGCATGGAACGTATGGCATGCGCGACCTGGTCTTCATCTGTCAGCCGCAGCCATTCCACCTGCCAGGGCAGCTTGGTCTGATCGAGGATACGGATGGACCAGTCATCAGCCTCATCAAGGCGGATGCTGCGGAAGGGGATGCCGTTGATCTTCATGAGAGGCTTTTAGCCCGGTTCAAAATCCAGCGCAGCCCTGGCGGAAGACAGTCAGGACGGAATCTTGTGCAAAGCGCGCCTTCCAGACCGCAGTCACCGGGGTAAGGCGGGCGGAAGCCGTCGCCTGATCCTGACCCGGCAGCACCAGCAGCAAAACCTTGCTGTCTTCCCGGCTGATCTGGCCCGCCGCATTGCGCCATTGCCCGGCGCCATCCAGCACGGTCAGGCCATCGGGGAAGGCAGGTGTGACCACCTCGGCCATGAAGCGCGCCCATTCGGCCTCAGTCACCGGCGCGCGGCTTTTCACATTTCGCCCGAAATAGGCTTCTGCGATGGTGGCGGGGCTTGCACCCACGGGGCAGGGTTGCGGCGCGGTAGCGCAGCCCGCAAGCAACAACAAAACGCCAAGCGCTGCCTTCACGCCGTGGTCGCCAGCAGCGCCACGCCCGCGGCGATCAAGCCAATGGCAGCGATTTTCTGCACCCCAAGGCTCTCACCAAAAACCGCCCAGCCGATCACGGCAATGACGATATAGGAAGCCGCGGTACAGGGCAGCGCGACACTCATTGGAATGCGCCGCAGCGCAATGATATAGAGCAGCGCCGCGCCGCCGTAACAGAGCAGCCCGATCATGGTGGGCAGGCGAAACAACTGATCGAAAAAACTGCCCTCAGAGGCCACTGAACTGGCCGCGCCGGATTTGAGCAACACCTGCCCGATAAGGGAGGTGGAAATCGCCGCTGCAAGCACCAGCCAATAGATCGTCATGGCGCGCGCCCCTCATCCCGCGCCGGCACAACCTCGCGCACCACGCCTTGCGGTTTGCCATTGGCGGACATGAAGGACCGCCCGACATATTCGCCCAGCACGCCAAGGATCAGGAATTGCACGCCCGCAATGAGCAGCGTGACCGTCATGAGCGAGGCCCAACCGGAAGGTGTGTGCCCCATCAGCCCTTCAATCACCACATAAAGTGCGGCCAGCAGCCCCAGCACGCCCATGCCCGCCCCGGCGAGTATCGCCAGCCGCAAGGGCAGCACGGAGAAATTCGTGGCCAGGTTCATCCAAAGCCGGATCAGCCGACGCATGGTGTAATTGGAACGACCCTCGGCGCGGGCGAAATGCTTCACCTCGATCGAATCAAGCCGCTGCGTTACCTGCATCAGCAACCCATCCACATAAGGATAGGGGCCGCGATATTTCACCACTTCGGAGACCGCGAGTGCCGACATGCAGCGGAAGGAAGACAGATAAAGCCCCTTCGGCTTATCCATCAACTGATCCGCGACCCAATTGGCGAAGGAACTGCCCAGATTGCGCCAGCCTTCATGTTCCTTCACGGCATAGCGCGTATAGACCACATCAAAATCGCCAAGCCGCGCGTGATCATATAGCCGGATCACTTCTTCCGGCGGGTTCTGCAAATCATCATCCATGGTGATCACGTAAGCGCCGCGCGCATGGCGTAATCCCGACATCACAGCATTATGCTCACCGAAATTGCGCGCATGTTCTATGTAGGTGAGCGGCACCGTCGCACTTTGCTGCAAGGCGCGGCAGACATCGCCGGAATTATCCGGGCTGCCATCATTCACCAGCACAATTTCGATCCCGCCTTCGGGGCGCAGCGCCGATAGCGCTTCCACCAGCGCGCCCACCGTCGCCGCGCCGCGATAGACCGGGACCACAATGGAAAGGCCGACGGGGTATTCCTTGCCGGCCGAAATCAGGGACATGGGGTTCTCCATTCTCAGGGCCGGGTTGCGATCACCAGCACCGAACCGCCTGCCGGGTAGCGCAGACCGATCCGGGCGAGCCATCTCTCCAGCCCTGTTACAGCGTAGAGCATGGCATCCAACCATGGCGGGAAGGGGGCGACATCGCTTTTATCCGCCGCATCGGATTTCAGAATCTTGCGTTGCAGAATCATGAGCGGCAGCAGCAGCGCATTCCAATAGCGGGCTTCGATGGCGGTGAAGCCGGCCTGTTCCAGCAGCGCGCGGGCCTGATCCGCAGTGAAGCGCCGCGCATTATGCACCCGGATATCATGTGCCGAATGCAGCCAATCAAAGGCCGGCAGGTTCAACACCAAGGCGCCGCCGGGCTTGAGCACGCGGTGAAACTCGGCCAACGCCAAGCCCGGTTCCACGGCGCGGTGACACAGCACATCAAGGCTCACCAGCGCGCCGAAACTGGCATCGGCGAAGGGCAGGCGATTGGCATCCCCCCCGGTGGTGAGCGCGCCGGATTTCGTCCCCGCGCGTCGTGCGGCTTCCGGGTTGAAATCCAGCCCAACCAAGGCGCGCGTGGACTTCCCGGCCAAGCGCTGGAGCAGCCCACCCGTACCGCAGCCGGCATCGAGCAACGCCCCGGGCGCGCTGGGGCGGCGGTGCAGGGCATCAAGGACGCGAAGATGCAGCGCGCGGTACCACCACATGCGCTCCTCCACCGCATCCATCAGGTCATATTCGGCGGCTTCCACGGGCGGGTGTTTCGCATTGCGGCAGGGCGGGAACAAGGCGCGGCGCGCTTAAGCCTGCCTTATTTGGCTTGCATAGGCCCCCATCTGAGCCGAGACTGCGCCCAATAAACATGCAATCGCCATCACCCTTGCCCGCGCCGAACCGCGCGGGCGCCCTTGCCGGGGCCATGCCAGACCAAGCCGCCAGACGCTGCCTTCCCCATGGCTGAGGCGCCCAAAACCGCGCTCAGCGTGCCGACCGGGGCCGAGACTTTGCGCGGCATCGGCATTATCCTGGTGGCCTATATTGTCATCACCGGCGCCGATGCGGCGGTGAAATGGGCGTTGCCGGAAGTGGGCGCGGCCATGGCCATGATTTGGCGCGGCGTGGTGGGTGGCATCACAGTGGTGATCCTCACACGCGGGCGGGGGCTTTTCCCGAATAACCGCCGGCTGCTCGCCTGGCGCGGGTTGCTGCATTGCTGCGTTTCGGCCACCTGGTATTGGGCCTGGGCGCGGGGGATGCCTTTGGTGGATTCCTACGCGGTTGCCTGCGCCACGCCCTTGCTGATGACGCTATTTGCCATTCCGTTGCTGGGCGAGAAAGTCGGCTGGCGGCGCTGGACTTCCACCATGATCGGCTTTGGCGGCGTGCTGATCATGTTGCAGCCCTCCGGCGATTTGTGGCGCATTGAAGCCTTGGCGCTGCTGGGCGCGGTGGTGTTGATGTCGGTGACACGCATTTGGACTCGGATGCTGTCGGTCAGTGATGGCCCCGCCGCCATCGCCTTCTGGTTGATGATGGCGCATATCCCGATGGGGTTGTTGTTCCTGCCGGCCTTCCCGCCGCCATCATTGCTGCCTTCCACCAATACCATGCTGCTGCTGGTGCTGTTTGGTGTCTTCAATGGCATGGCGCATTTGATGTTTGCCCGCGCCTTTGCGCTGGCGCCGGTTTCCGTGCTTGCGCCCTTTGAATATTCGCCTTTGCTGATTGGCGGCGTGATCGGCTTTCTGATCTGGGCCGAGGTGCCGGGTTGGACCACACTCGCCGGCGCGTCCCTGGTTGTGGCGGCAGGGCTTTACAATGTGTATCGCGAACAGGTGAGGCGGGCGGCGGAACGTGCCGGAGCATTTTCAAGCCAAGCGAATTCGCTTGGCGACTCGGAAAATGCGACACGTGCCGGAGCATTTTCAAGCCAAGCGAATTCGCTTGGCGACTCGGAAAATGCGACCAAAAACACCATGAAAGAAGGTGCGTAATGGCGCTTCGCCACGATATCCGGCGCGGCGCACTTCTGATGCTGGGCGCGACCGCGCTTTTCACCATCATGTCCGCCATGATCAAGGATATTGCGGAGAGCATTTCCTTTATCGAGATCATGTTCTTCCGTTCAGCCTTCGCGCTGCCGGTCATTTTCGTGATCGTGGCGCGAGGCCGGCAATGGGGCATTTTGCGCACGCGGCGCTTTCCTTCCCATTTGCTGCGCGCCTTTACCGGCACCATGGCGCAGGGCTGTTCCTTCTTTGCGCTGACGGTGCTGCCCTTGGCGGAACAAACCGCACTGACCTACACAACGCCGCTTTTCGTGACGCTACTTTCCATTCCGCTGCTGGGGGAGAAGGTTGGCATTCACCGCTGGTCCGCAGTGATCCTGGGCTTCATTGGCATTATGGTGATTGCGCTGGGCCAAGGCGCCTTTCAGGGCGGTAATTGGCCTGAAAGGGCCGTGATGATCGGCATGGCGGTTGCGGTTTCCCAAGGTGTGTGGTCCGCACTGACAACACTTCTGGTGCGGAACTTGTCGGCCACGGAAAGCTCCACCACCATTGTGCTGTGGCAATCGCTACTGATGACGGCCTTTACCGCCGTAGCGCTGCCGTTTTTCTGGACCACGCCAAACGCCTGGGAATTGCTGATCCTGATCCTGGTTGGGCTGGTTGGCGGTGTGGCGCAGGTGATGCTGACGGAAGCCTATGCGTCTGCCCAGGTGTCGTCGCTTGGGCCTTATTCCTATACCTCCATCCTTTGGTCGGTTGGGCTTGGCTGGCTGATCTGGGGCGATATGCCCACCATCGTGACCATCATCGGCGCGGTGCTGATCGTGCTGTCCGGGCTTTACATCCTGCACCGGGAATTGGTGCGCGGGCGGATGAAGCGCCAGGGACAATAGGCAGGGCTTGCGAAGCGGCGGGCCTCGCCGCACCCTAGCCTGAAAATGAGGCGCCGCAGATGAGCATTCCCTTCCTGAAAAATGACAGCCTGGCCCCGGGCGCAGTGGAACAGACCGCGCCGGGCGTGCGGCGCGTGCTGTGCGGCAATCCTGGGCCTTTCACCTTTCGTGGCACGAATAGCTGGATTATCGGCCAGGGGGATTCAGTCGCCATCCTGGACCCCGGCCCGGAGGATGCGGCGCATCTGAACGCCTTGCTGGCGGCCACGAAGGGGGAGCGCGTCACGCATATCCTTGTATCCCACACGCATCGTGACCACTCGCCGGGGGTGGCCGCGCTGAAGGCGGCGACTGGCGCGCCGAGCTATGGTTTCGGCCCGCATATGACACCGCCGGATCAGGGCGGCGAAGGCGGCGATCATACATTCCGCCCAGATGTGACCTTGGCCGATGGCGCCACAGTGGCCGGCGCGGATTGGCGCGTCGCGGCTTTGCACACGCCTGGCCATTGCGCCAATCATCTTTGCTTCGCGCTGGAAAACGCCAACACAACACGCACGCTGTTCAGCGCGGATCATGTCATGTCCTGGTCCACCAGCGTGGTCAGCCCGCCGGATGGCGATATGGCGGCCTATATGAATTCCCTCGCCAAGCTTCAGGCGCGTGATGATGAGCTTTATCTGCCCGGCCACGGGCCACCTTTGCCCAACCCGCAGCCCTTTGTCGCTGCGCTGGCCGCGCATCGGCGGGAGAGAGAGGCGCGGGTTCTGGAAGAACTCCACCGCGCCGGGCGCGCGAGTGCTGAGGCTTTGGTGCCGCCGGTTTATGGTGCGGCGCTTGATCCTCGGCTGATCCCGGCAGCGGCGCGCAGCCTGACCGCGCATTTGATCAAGCTGGCGGGCGAAGGCGCGGTGCGACAAGATGCCGGGGTGTGGATGGTGTCATGAAGCTGCGACGCGGATTTTTCTTTCTGCCCTTGGCCGCGCTGATCGGCTGCGGCCCGCCGGATTACACGCCGGTGCGCGATTGGGCGAATGTAGCAGGCAACCTTGCTGTTTATCCGGAAGTGACCACAAGGCCTGGTGCGGCGCAGGTCGTCTCACCTTCTGCTGACGCGATCAACGCCATGCAGCAGGCGCTGGCCACCTATCTGCAAGCGCTGGATACACTCGCGGCCGATGGGCTTTTGATGATCCGCGAAGACCCCTTGGCCGCTTATGCGCTGCGCGTTGCGCCCACCAGCCCCAAAGGCGCTGAGGCGATCCAGACGCTTGGTGCGCTGCTGCGCGACCGCGGGCGCTCCCTGGCGCGCGCGCCGCAACTCCGCGCCACCATCCGCGAAGCCGATGCGCCCGTGCAAGCGCTGATTGCCGCCATGCAGGAAGCCATCACCACGCTTGAGCCCGCCGAAGCTGCCTCAGCAGATCAGGCGCGCGCACGCTATCAGCGCCTGTTGCGCGAAGCGCGTGATGAGCCAAGCCGGCACATCCTGCGCGACCTGGCAGCGCTTTATGAGGCTGCCTTCGCCAATCGCGCCGCCGCCATCAAGAATTACCAGACCGTGCTGGCCGATATCGCCCGCGGCCATGCGCTGCTGAAGGAACGCGCTTCGCACCTGACGCAGGAAGAAACCGCGCGCCAAATCCGCGCTGCCGAGGCTGAACTCCGCCGCGCCGGGGCGCGCCTGCCCCGCGATGGGCTTGGCATTGCCGTGCCTGTCATGGCCGCGCCGCGCTGAACTGGCTTTTCTACGCGCCGGGGGGGTGACAAGCCGCCCCGGCGCTGCTTCCATCCCGCCACCAAAATCGAGGAGGATAAACGCCACTCATGAGTACCAATGGCAAGGGCTATATCGTGGGCGCCTTTGAGCACCCGACCCGCAAGGCCGATCATACATCAGTGGCCCAGTTGCATGCTGAAGTCGCCTATGGCGCGCTGCAGGATGCCGGGCTTTCCAAGGATGATGTGGATGGGTTTTTCTGCACCGGCGCTGCGCCGGGGCTTGGGCCCCTCAATATGGCGGATTATCTGGGGCTGACGAAGCTGAAGCACCTCGATTCCACCGATATGGGTGGCTGTTCTTATGTGATGCATGTCGGCCATGCGGTGGAAGCGATCGCGCTGGGCAAGTGCAATATCGCGCTGATCACGCTGGCCGGCCGCCCGCGCGCAGAGGCGATGGCCACTGGCACCGCGCCGCGTTCCTGGGGCGTGAATGTGCCGGATGATCCGTTTGAGATTGTCTATGGCCGCACCGTTGCGAATGCCTATGCCCTGTGCGCCATGCGTCACATGCATGAATATGGCACCACGTCAGAACAACTCGCCTGGATCAAGGTGGCGGCATCGCATCATGCGCAGCACAACCCGCATGCCATGTTGCCCAAGGTGGTGACGGTGGAAGATGTGGTGAATTCGCCCATGGTGTCAGACCCGCTGCACCGGCTGGATTGCTGCGTGATTTCCGATGGCGGCGGCGCGTTGATTGTGACACGCCCCGAAATCGCCAAATCGCTGAAGCGACCTTTGGTGAAGGTAAAGGGCCATGGCGAAGCGACCAAGAACCAGAATGCCGGCTATACGGATTTGACCTATTCCGGCGCTGTCTGGTCTGGCCCACAGGCTTTTGAAGAAGCCGGCGTGTCGCCCAAGGATATTCACTACGCTTCCATCTATGACAGCTTCACGATCACCGTGCTGATCCAATTGGAAGACCTTGGCTTCTGCAAAAAGGGTGAAGGCGGAAAGTTCGTGGCCGACGGCAATCTGATTTCCGGCGTCGGCAAGCTGCCCTTCAATACGGATGGCGGCGGGCTGTGCAACAATCACCCCGCCAATCGTGGCGGCATGACCAAGGTGATCGAAGCCGTGCGGCAATTGCGGCATGAAGCGCACCCCAAGGTGCAGGTGCCTGGCTGCACGCTGGCATTGGCGCATGGCACGGGCGGCTTGCTCGGCACGCGCCATGGCAGCGCCACTGTCATTCTGGAAAGGGAGTAAGCGATATGGCCACCATGGCATTCAACCGGGCCCTGCCGGAAATCAAGACGGACCCGACCAATCAGCCCTTCTTTGATGGCGCGCGCGCCGGCAAGCTGCTGATCGGCAAATGCAAGGATACCGGCAAGTTCTTCTGGTATCCGCGCGGTTGTTCGCCCTTTACGCTGTCCAACAATATTGAATTGGTGGAGGCCAAGGGCACCGGCAGCATCTATACCTTCACGGTGATGCGCACCAAGGAACCCTATTGCGTCGCGTATGTTGAGTTGGATGAAGGCATTCGTGTTTTCACCAATATCGTTGATTGCGATCTGGATAGTTTGAAGATCGGCCAGAAGGTCAAGCTGGTGTTCAAGCCAACCCAGGGTGATGGGCCGCCGGCCTTCATGTTCACCCCGGTGTGATCGGTTAGGCTTTTTGGAAAGGGGCGTCCCGTACAGCGGGGCGCCCTTTTTGTTGCGCTTTTTTCGATGCAAATCGCGGCGGTTTTGCTAGACTTGACCCTAGGGGAAATTCAGGGGGTTCGCGATCATGCGACGCATGGTCACGATGGGATTGTTATTCGCGCTTGCCGGCTGCGCTTCCGGGCGCATGGCGTCGCGTTCCGGCGTGCCGGGCTATTCTGGCGGCGATCTGTCCTGCGTGCCTTATGCGCGGGAACGTTCGGGGCTGCGGATCGACGGCGATGCCTGGCAATGGTGGCAGGCGGCAGCAGGGCGGTATGAGCGTTCAGCGGCGCCTAAGCCTGGTAGCGTGCTGGTTTTGCGGCGCACCAGCCGTAATCCGCAGGGTCATGTGGCGGTGGTTTCCCGCGTGATCTCGGCCCGCGAAATCCGCGTGGATCACGCCAATTGGGCAAGCGGGCGGGCGAGGGGACAGATTGCGCGGGACCAGCCGGTGCTGGATGTCTCACCGCGGGGCGATTGGTCCCTGGTGCGGGTTTGGTACCCGCCAGCGGATGATTTTGGCGGGACCCAATTCCCGACCTATGGCTTCATCCATGGCCGGATGCTGATGGCCTCGGCCAGATGAAGCTGTCACCGCGTGAGGGGCTGGACAAAACCGCCCCGGGCGCTATGAAGCGCGCCTTGGTCGTGCCGGGGTTTACCCCGGTCGGCGGGCGCATAGCTCAGTTGGTAGAGCAGCTGACTCTTAATCAGCGGGTCCAAGGTTCGAATCCTTGTGCGCCCACCAATGAAATCAGTACTTTATGAGATCGTAACGGGTTCCCTTGGTGTGACGCTGTTTGGCGCGGACCCGGGAATGGCTTTGGCGCCTCTCAGCGCAATAGACCCCGTGGCGTCCCCCCTGTCTGGTTTAGTGTATTTTCTATCCCTCCCCCACATGCCAGCAGCACCAAAAAGGTGCTGGGCCAAGAACCCGCCTCGTGCTTGGCAGTATTTCAGCGGACATTCCCGCACCCGCCAGCGCGTCGTCAATAATGCGGGCTAAATCCTGGGCTTTCCTCTCCTTGGCGGATACGGACCTCGATTATTGTTCTGATTTACAGGGCGGTGGTTCCGGATCATCGTGTCTGCTCAGGAGGCCCACCATGCAAGACAATACGCGCCTGACCGGCAAGGTCGCGATCGTCACCGGCGCTGGCTCACGAAATCCCGGTGCGGGCGGCACCACTATCGGCAATGGGCGCGCCATTGCGGTGCTGATGGCCGCACGCGGCGCCAAGGTGCTGCTGTTGGATGTGGACCGCGCTGCGCTGGAAGAAACCGCACGCCTGATTGCTGAAGAAGGTGGCGTTTCTGCGCTGGCGGAAGCCGATGTCTCGAAAGCCGATGATTGCGCGGCGGCGGTCACGGAAGCGGTCAGGCTTTGGGGGCGCGTTGATATCCTGGTCAATAATGTCGGCATCAGCGGCCCAGCCGGCAATGCTGAAGGCGTGGACCCCGATGGCTGGGATTACGCCATGCAGGTGAATGTGAAATCCGTGATGCTCATGGCGAAATATGCCGTGCCGGAAATGCGCAAATCGGGTGGCGGGGCCATTGTGAACCTCTCATCGGTTGCCGGGCTGCGCGCGGGGCATCCAGGTTTGCTTTATGCCACCACCAAGGGTGCGATCGTGCAAATGACGCGCGCCATGGCCGGGCATCACGGGGTGGACAACATCCGCGTCAATGCAGTGGCGCCTGGCTATGTCTATACGCCCATGGTCGCATCGCGCGGCATGACGGAGGAATTGCGCCAGCAACGCGCGCAATCAGGCATGCTGAAGTTTGAAGGCAGCGCCTGGGATGTTGCGGAAGCGGCGTGCTTTCTGGCCTCACCCGCCGCACGCTGGATCACGGGCCAGACCCTGCCGGTGGATGCCGGACGTTCGGCGGGCAATGCCGCGGGGGCTTCGCCCAAGCCGGCGGGGGCTCTCCGTTAAGGCGTAGGAAGCACCAGCGCCGGCACCGCCAAGCCGCCAGCG
The DNA here is from genome assembly GCA_020249285.1 of Roseomonas sp. Classification (GTDB taxonomy): domain Bacteria; phylum Pseudomonadota; class Alphaproteobacteria; order Acetobacterales; family Acetobacteraceae; genus Neoroseomonas. Next base: position 40,623 of record JADCFX010000001.1, read on the forward strand.
CGGCCCAGAATACCCTTACTCTGCACGCCAATGATCGCGAAGTTGCCATCGGCGCCGCGCAGCAATAATGGCCCGCCGGAAGACCCCGTGGTGCCGGCGCAATCATGCGCCAGCATCACGCCTTCCCCTTCAATCCGGCGTAGGCCCAGATAGCGGCAGGCTGGGTCCACCAGCAGCGCGCCGGGTTCATCACGCTGAAAGCCGGGCAGGGAGAGAATGCTACCGGCAGGCGGTGTTTCGCGCAGCAGGGGCAGCACACGGCCAGCACCAATCGGCGCGTTGAGGGAAACCAGCGCCCAATCCGAAGCCCAGGGCGCTTCCCGCGCCGGATCAAAGCCTGCGCCCACGCGCAGCGCCACGCCGCGCGCCTCGGCCCCGCCCAGCGTCACACGCAGCCGCGCCGGCGGCAGTAATGCCGTGCCTGCGGCATCCTTCAAGCAATGCGCGGCGGTCAGCAGCATCGCGGGCGCCACCATGGCGCCGGTGCAAATGCCAATGCCTTCCGCTTCCAAAAGCGCCACCGCATGCCAGGGCGGATGCGCCGTCGGTACGGGCAGGCGGGGATCAGGCCCTGGATTGAGGCCCGCAGTTTGCGCAAGGCCAGCGGAAGCCCAGCACAATAGTAGCGCGCAGATCAGCCGCATGAAGCGAGCAGGCGTTCCACGAGTGCCGGCACAATTTCGGTCGCTGGGCCGTGATGCGCTTCATGGAATAGCGCGGTGCCTTCGGTTTCTTCCAGGTTCAATTCAACGACCCGCGCGTGCCCACGCACCGAGCGAACAAAACCCGCCGCCGGATAGACCTGGCCCGAGGTGCCTATGGAAACAAACATGCCGCAATCATCCAGGGCGGCTTCGATGCGGTCCATCTCGAGCGGGATTTCACCGAACCAGACAATATGCGGGCGGAGCCGCCCCGTTGCACCACAAGCCGGGCAGGTGGCTTGCGCGGTGATATCTTGCGCCCATGCGCTGACGCCGCCACAAGCAAGGCAGCGCGCCTTCAGCAATTCGCCATGCATGGCAATCACATTGCGCGATCCCGCGCGCCGATGCAGGCCATCTATGTTCTGGGTGACCAGCGTGACTGGTGCGGGCCAGGCGGCTTCCAGCCGCGCCAGGGCAAGATGTGCCGCGTTTGGCTGAATGGTGGGGTCCAGCAACTGAGCGCGACGGGCATTGTAGAAGCCCTGCACCAAATCCGGATCGCGCGCGAAGGCTTCAGGCGTTGCCACATCCTCAATCCTGTGGCGCGCCCAAATGCCATCGGCATCGCGGAAGGTGGCCAAGCCGGATTCGCGTGAAATTCCTGCGCCGGTCAGGATCACAATGGGTGGCGGCATCAGCTTGTGGGCGGCGCCGGCGGGGTGCAGCTACGCGGAGGGCGCGGAAAGGGCTGGTCTGGGCGCGGCGGTGCCGGGTTTTCGCTTTGCTGCGGCGTGGGCATCACGGGCGCATCAAGGCAGGGACCAAGGGCGAGCAGGGCAAGCATCATCAGCATGGTGGCCTCCTGATGAAAGATCAGCACAAAGCATGGATCGTTCGCAATGCTGGGGCTTGCGGCGCGACGCAGCCTCGGGGACTGTTACCTCCAGAATCAGTGGGGAAACAGCGCGTGGCCGGAACGCATCAGGGCAGTATCGAGACGCGCTATTCCTGGATTGTCGCCATGACGGCGGTGACCATGCTCTCACTGGCCGCCGGCGGACCCATCACCGTGGTTGTTGGCTTGGTGCAAATCGCCGAGGATTTCGGTTCTGGCCGATCCCTGCCATCGCTTGCCAATTCGCTGGCGTATTTTGGCACGGCGATTGGTGGCATGGTCTGCGGCGTGATGGTGGCGCGGTTTGGCCAAAGGCTGGTCGCGATGATTGGCGGCATCTCCGTGGCGCTTGGGCTGATGCTGGCTTCCTTCGGGGAGAGCTGGTCGCTGCTTGTCGGGCTTGGGATTGGCGTTGGGTTGTTTGGCAATGGTGCGTTGTTCCCGCCAATGCTCGCTTATGTCTCGCTTTGGTTCGACCGGCGCCGAGGCACTGCACTCGCGCTGGTGGCGTCCGGGCAATATGTCGCGGGCTTCCTCTGGCCGCCGATATTTGAACGCGCCATCGCAACCTTCGGGTGGCAGCGCACCATGTTTGGCTATGGGATTTTGGTGGCGGCCATTGCGGTGCCACTCGCCGCACTCGTGCTGCGCCCGCCACCGGCGCAGCCCACCACCGGCAATTTCGCCGAGAAAATGCAGCCAGGCGCGCGGGTGCTTGGCATGAATGGCAATCTCGCATTCTTTCTGCTGGCTTTCTGTTCCTTCCTCTGCTGCATCCCAATGGCCATGCCGGCATCACATCTTGTCGCGTTTTGTGGTGATCTTGGCATTACCGCGTCGCGCGGTGCGCTCATGCTTTCGGTGCTGACCTTCGCTGCCTTCATGGCGCGGCAATTCTGGGGCTGGCTATCGGATAAGATCGGCGGGCTATGGACGATTGTCTTTGGATCTCTCGCGCAAATCCTGGGCATGCTCGGCTTTTTGGCAACGCAGAATGAGGCAGGGTTGTTCTTCGTTGCCGCCGCTTATGGGCTTGGCTTCAGCGGCATCATCCCCGCTTATGTGCTGACGCTCCGCGCGCTGTTTCCGGCATCGGAGGCGCATTGGCGCGTGCCAACATTGTTGTTCCTGAGTCTATCGGGCATGGCGGCAGGCGCTTGGCTTGCGGGGTATATCTATGACTGGCTCGGCTTCTACGCCGCCGCCTGGTGGGCCGGCATTGGCTTCAATCTGCTGCAATTCGCGCTGGTAGTCTTTCTGCTGCAACGCTGGCGGCGTGGGGTAGCGCTGGCCTGATCGCGCTTCGCGCGCGTCCTGCTCATTTTTTTTGAGCCGCCGGGTGACTCCCCTTGGCTTGAGAGTGCTGCCGCATCGGCACGGGTAGCGCCGGAGGCACGTTGCCGTGCCAGGCTTGGACCCATCACGATTCCGCTGGTGCTGCTGCTGACCGCCATCGCCGTGTCGGCGCTACCGGTCATTCTGTGGAATTAGCGAAAATCCACCCGAATGTCGGCAGTAACCTAGCAAGAGCGAACGCGAATGTTCAGCGCGCTTCCAGCACCGCGCGCAACTTGTGCATCAGGGCTTCGCGCGCTGCATCATCCCGCGCGTTTTCCGTGGCACTTTCAATCGCTAGCATCAGCGCTGCGCGCTGATTATGCCAATCGGGCCTGACGCTGCGCACCGGATCAGTGCGGCGGCCTTTGCTTTCCAGGCGCTTTGGTAGCGCGCCCTTAGGCAGCGCCCAGCTTTCATCCAGCACGGGCATGAACAATTGGTCCGCCGCGGTGATCCCGCCTTCGGTCAGGCGCTTGGCAAGCGCTTCCATCGCCGGCGCTTCGCCATGCACCAGGAAGACGCCGCCCAAAACCTTGCCGCGCGCGGTAAGCCAGCGCACCAATTCAGTTGCATCAGCATGGCCCGAGAAATCGCGAACCTCAGTGATTCTCGCGGATACGCGAGTGGTCTCACCCTGGATGCGAACTTCTGGCTTGCCTTCCTGCAATAGCCGGCCAAGCGTGCCTTCCGCCTGATAGCCCGTCAGCATGACTGTGGCGGCGGGGCTCCAGAGCCAGCGCTTCAAATGATGCCGAATGCGCCCGGCATCGCACATGCCTGAACCTGCAATGATGATGTGAAAGCCTTCGGCTTCCGCGATGCGGCGGCTTGCTTCCCCACTTTCCGTTGGGCGGATCAGGTGGGAACGCAAGGCACGGCGCACGGAATCACCGTTTTCCAGCGCTGCGGCATGCTCCAAAAACACTTCCGTCGCGCGGATCGCAAGCGGGCTGTCCATGAAAATCGGTACTTGTGGAATGGCGCCAGCCTGCATCAGCGTCACCAAATCCCAGCAGATTTCCTGGGTGCGTTCCACCGCAAAGGCCGGGATCAGCAGCACACCATCCGGCTTCGCCGCTTCCTGCAGAATGGCTGCAAGCTTTGCCCGCCGCGCCACATGGTCCACGCAGGGCTTTTCCTCATCGCCATAGGTGCTTTCCATGAACACGTGATCTAGCGCGGCAGGTGCTTCGGATTCATGGTGAAACACCGAACAATCGGGCCCTAAATCTCCCGAGACCAACACGCGCACCGGCGCATCCTTGCCATCGGCGCATTCAATTTCGATCGAGGCAGAACCCAGCATATGCCCGGCATTCCACCAGCGCGCCCGCACCCCCGGTACGGGTTCCATCCAGCGCCCGAAAGGCACCGCGCGAAAGGCTGAAAGCACTGCCGCCGCATCTTCCACCGTATAGATGGGCCGAACCGGGGCGCGCCCGCGATGGCGATTGCGGCGATTGAGCTGCGAGACCTCCATTTCCTGCACATGGCCTGAATCCGGCAGCATGACAGCGCAAAGATCGGCCGTCGCTGCCGTGGCATGGATCACGCCGCGAAAGCCAGCCGCTTTCAGCTTCGGCAACAGACCGGAATGGTCAATATGCGCATGTGTCAGCAGCACCGCATCAATTTCGCGCGGGTTGAAGGGAAATTCCTCCCAATTCAGGGATTTCAGGGTTTTCGGCCCCTGGAACATGCCGCAATCCACCAGAAAGCGGTTCCGCCCCGTATCGAAAACCAGGCAATAGCCGGTGACGGTGCGGGCTGCGCCGCAAACCCTGACTGATAAGGCCATTTTTTCCTCCCCAGCATCCGCTCTGGGTTGAGCAAGAGAAAGCCTTGTCCCTTGGCGGGGGTTTGTCCAGCACCGCCAAGCCACAGCGATTTATATTGATAATTTGTAAAAAGAAGCGGAGAATGCACGTAACGCTAGGGCCAACGCCAAGATCTGCGCCATGAAGGCAAAGCGAGGAAGCAGATAATCATGAATCCGCTTGATGTCACCCGTTCAATGATGGATGGCCTTGGGGCCGAAGGCGATGTCTGTGTGAAATGCGGGTCACGCTCTCTAGGGCTTTGCGCACCGCTGGACGCCGCGGCGCTGGATGACATGGCCACGGATAGCGAAAGAGTGTCACTGGAAGCGCGTGCGCCGATTTTCCACCAAGGTGATGCAGCGCGCTATGTCTATACGCTGACGGACGGCACGGCGCGGTTGATGCGCGTGCTGCCGGATGGCAGGCAAGCCGCGATTGGTTTTCGTTTCTCTGGGGATATTCTGGGCTTCACGCCTTCGGAAGAACACGCCTTCGGCGCTGAAATGCTGACCGATGGCAAGGTCTGCCGCATGGAACGGCGCAAGCTTGAACAATTATTCCGGCGCTACCCGTTGCTGGAACGGCGCTTCCTTGATCTTTGTTCGCGGGAATTGGCGCAGAGCCAGGAACACATCATGGCGCTTGGCCGCTTCACGGCGGAGGAACGCGTGGCCGCCTTTCTGCTTTCACTTGTGGATGCGCAGCGCCGCCGTAACCACAAAGGCCCGGTCTTCGACCTGCCCGCAACCCGTGCCGATATTGGCGAATTCCTTGGCCTGACGCTGGAAACCGTGAGCCGCGCCATTTCTGTCTTCCGGCGGCGCAATCTGATACGTCTGCATGGCCAAAGCGGCATTGAAATCCTGAATGAGGGTGCGTTGACCTCCCTTGGCACTGGTGAAGGCCAGGACGCGGCCTGAGCCCCAAAGCATTCACGGCCGCGTGATGCTGCGATAGACTTCGCGCAGCATAAGGAAACCGCCCATGTCCGATTTGCCGTGCCACGTGGATATTGCCGAAGAAGGCCCGCGTGAGGGCTTTCAGATCGAAAAGACCCCTGTCCCGAGTGCCGATAAGATCGCGCTGATTGATGCGCTTTCGGCAACCGGGTTGCGGCATATTCAGGTAGCTTCTTTTGTCTCACCGAAACTTGTGCCTGGCTGGGCTGATGCGGAAGCGGTTGTGGCGGGCTTCGCGCCCAAGCCTGGCATTCACTATACGGCGCTGTGGTTCAATGCTGCGGGGCTGGATCGCGCGCTGGCCTTCAAGGATCGCTTGCATCTTTCTGGGTCCATCAGCCTTGCCGCATCAGAAGCGTTTTCGCTGAAGAACCTGAACCGCGATCGTGCCGGGCAGATTGAAGCCATGCGCAAGCAAACCGCGGCGCATATCGCCGCAGGTGTGCCGGTTACGCGCATTGGGCTGCAAGCGGCCTTTGGCTGCAATTATGCGGGTGATGTTTCTCCCGCACAGGTGATGGCAGCCGTGACGGATGGGTTGGCGATAGCGGTGGAAGCGGGCGTCACCATTCAGGATTTGACGCTGGCCGATACCATGGGCTGGGCCAATCCGCGCCAGATTGAAGCCGTGGTGGGCGAAGTGCGGAACCGCTGGCCTGAACTGCGCTTGGCGCTGCATTTGCATGACACGCGCGGGCTTGGCATTGCCAATGCCATGGCGGGGCTGCGCATGGGTGCGGCGCGCTTTGATGCCGCGGTGGGTGGGCTGGGTGGCTGCCCCTTTGCCGGCCAGCCAGGCGCGCCCGGCAATATCGCGACCGAGGAATTGGCGCTGCTTTGTGCGGAACTTGGCATCGAAACGGGTATTGATCTGGAAGCCTTGGTGGAGGCGGGCAGGCTTGCGGAACGCATCCTGGATCGGCGCTTGCCGAGTGCGGTGTTGCGCGGCGGGACGCTGGCGCGGTTCCGCGCCCAGGCGGCCTGAATTAATGTCAGAAGATGCGCGGCGCTTTGCGCCAGCAGTCGCCCGCAACAAGGCCGCTATCACGGAAGCCCTGGCGCGCCATTTGCCTGCATCAGGTCTGGTACTGGAAATTGCAAGTGGTTCTGGCGAACACGCGCTGCATTTCGCTGCGCACTTCCCAGCACTTGGATTTCAACCGACAGACCCTGACGCTGCGGCCCTTGCCAGTATTGCGGCCTGGCAGGCCGAAGCGCAGCTTCCCAATCTGCGGGCGCCCTTGGCGCTGGATGTGATGGCGGATGCCTGGCCCGTGCCAAAGGCCGATGCGGTACTTTGCATCAACATGATCCATATCGCGCCGTGGGAGGCGACAACAACGCTTATGCGCGGTGCGGCGCGGGTTTTGCCGCATGATGGGGTCCTGTTTCTCTACGGTCCCTTCACGCAGGGCGGGCAGCACACCGCACCCAGCAATGCGGAATTTGATGCAAGCCTGCGCGCCCAGGATGCGCGTTGGGGCGTGCGTGATCTGGAAGCCGTTGCTGAGATCGCCAGCGCGGCAGGATTCGCCGCGCCGGTAGGGGAAGCGATGCCAGCGAATAATCTCTCGGTGATTTTTCGCCGGCTGGCGTGAGCTTTAGTGTGAGAGCAGCACCGGCACCGTCATTTCGCGGAGCAGGCTTCGCGTGACGCCACCCAAGATGAATTCGCGCAAGCGCGAATGCCCATAAGCGCCCATCACTAGCAAATCCGCGCCGATATCGCTGGCGTGATTAAGCAGCAGCGCTGAATCCGGCACATCATCCGCAATCGCCTTGGCGACTTCCACCTTCAGCCCATGCCGCGCCAAATGCCGCGCGATATCGGCGCCTGGTTCTTCGCCATGCGCGCCGAGGCCACGCTTCGGGTTAGCCAGGAAGACAGTCGCGGTTTCGGCCTTGGCAATCAAAGGCAGCGCGTCATGCAGCGCGCGGGTTGCTTCGCGGCTTGCATTCCAGCCAACCAGAACGCGCTTGCCGATGGTCTTGAAGCTGCCGGCGAAGGGAATGGCCAAAACTGGCCGACCGGAATCGAAAAGTACCGTTTCCAAAAGGTCGGCATTGTCGCTTTCCGGATCATCCTGGCCCATCACCAATAAATCCGCGTAACGGCCCTGCAGTGCCAGAATTTCGGGCGTAGTGCCTTCCACCTGGCGCCATTCGCCCATAATGCCTTCACGTGCCAACGCCGTTTCAAAAGCTGCCTTCAGCTTCACGCCGGCCACCAAGGCCGATTGGCGCATTTGTTCCATTAACTCGGCAATCACCGCGCCACCGCCGCCACCGTCAGCCATCGCCATGACAGGTACGGCGACATCAATCACCTGTAGCGCTGTCAGATGCGCCCCATGCTGGCGTGCCAAGGCGGCCGCGACATCAAGCCGCATCTGGGCACGCGGCGATGCGTCAACATGTACAAGAATATCGCAGAGTTTCATCGAAACCTCCTATCCATCGAATGAGACAAAGGATACGCATGACTAACGCGTCACGACTTGATCAATATCAATTTGATCGCGGTAATTGCTTGGCGGGCGGTACTGCCCCCGGCGCCAGCATGTCCGGGATAATCTTGAAGGCATAATCAGGCTCCCGATAATCGCCCGCATTTTGCCGCTTCGGCAGCTTGATCTTGTCCCGCTTTGGCGCCTCATAGGGAATGCGGCTCAGCATATGCCTGATGATGTTCAGCCGCGCGTGTTTCTTATCATCGGACATGGCCACATACCAAGGCGCCCAGGAAGTATCCGTTGCATGAAACATGGCATCGCGCGCGCGTGAATAATCATACCAACGGCTATAGGATTTCAAATCCATGGGCGAGAGTTTCCAAAGCTTTCGCCCATCCTGAATGCGGCTTTCGAGCCGCCTAGTCTGCTCTTCCGGGCTGACTTCAAGCCAATATTTTAACAGAATGATACCGGATTCGATGAAGACGCGCTCCACCGCGGGCGCCATTTCCAGAAAGCGCTTCACCGCTTCATCCGAGCAGAAGCCCATCACTTTCTCGACACCAGCGCGATTATACCAGGACCGATCAAAGATCACTATTTCACCAGCAGCCGGCAAATGCTGGATATAACGCTGAATATATAGCTGTGATTTTTCACGCTCTGTCGGTGCGGGTAGTGCAACGACGCGAAAGACGCGCGGGCTGACCCGTTCCGTGATGGCTTTGATTGTGCCACCCTTGCCCGCGCCATCTCGCCCTTCGAACAGGATACAAACTTTCGCGCCTGTTTTCCTGACCCATTCCTGAAGCTTCACCAATTCTACGTGTAGATCACACAGCGCTTTTTCATAAGCCTTGCGCTTCAGCTTGCCATCCGGCTTGAAGTGCGTATCTGCGGCGCGCTTTCGCTCTGATGCGTGGTGGTTAGGTGCTGCGCGGCCAGCTAGTGTGGGGTTCTTTTTCGTCACGGTAGGGCTTCCTTCCAACCTGCGATCAGCGCCTATTCCTCCTCCGGGTGCTTCCAACTCAGGGACCAACCAACATCGCCTGGCATTCCGCCTGGCCAATCAATGATTTGGACTTTCAGCTGAAAGCCGCGCGGCGCCAATTCGCGTTCATAAAATTCATAGGCGCGCTTGGGAAAGCCGCTGAGCCTTTCGCGCCAGGCAGGATCATGGCTGGTGATGGACCGCCCCTGATCGGGCAGCCATTCGGACGGAAAGCGCATCACCAGCGCTTCCTTTTCGCCTGCATCTACGGCGCGGCGCACCAGGGTCGCGATGCGTTCCAGCGCATCAGGCGCGACTTCGCGCCCCTCAAAAGCTTCGCGCAGCTTGGCCTGTTCTGCGCGCTTCGCTGCGGCTTCGGCTTGTTCGGCAGCCTCCTCCGCGCGCTTCTTGCCATTCACATAGTCCCAGATGGCCTGAGCGCTGAAGTTCTGGGGCGTCAATGTCATGATCGCAGCCTTCCCTGGAATAGGTCCGGATGCGCTTTTGCAATACTGCCGCCCAGTAACCCTTGACTTACATCAAGCCATCAACGTCCTTCGAAATGTGGTGCGCGCTTTTCCAGCATGGCATCCACGGCTTCACGGTGATCCCGCGTGCCATGCGCCAAAGCCTGATAAGCCGCCGACATTTCCAACAACGTCGAAAGCCGCGTGTGCTGGCTTTCACGCAGCAGGCGCTTGGTCAGCCGCACCGCTTGCGGCGGATTGGCGGCGATTTTCGTCGCGATGGCGCGCGCCGCATCCAAAAGCGCTTCCGGCGCAACAACCTTGGAAACCATGCCGCAGGCGAGGGCTTCCGCCGGGCCGATGGTTTCCCCGGTCAGAGACAATTCCAAAGCCTTCGACATGCCAACCACTTTCGGCAGCAAGTAGGCACCGCCATCACCAGGCACGATGCCAACTTTCACAAAGCTTTCCGCAAAAAGCGCCTTTTCGCTGGCCACGCGAATATCGCACATCAACGCCAGATCAAGCCCCGCGCCAATGGCCGGCCCGTTCACCGCTGCGATGGTGGGGATATCCAATTCATACAGCGCGAGCGGAATCATCTGAATGCCACGACGATAGGATTCGCGAATCTCCGCCCCCGTACCGCCACCAGTAATGCCGGTTTTATCACGCATGCCCTTAAGGTCACCACCCGCACAAAACGCTGAACCGGCACCGGTCACGATCACGCAGCGCACGCTATCATCACGCGACAAGCTGCGGCAGGCGGCTTCCACTTCCTCGCACTCCGCACGCGTTGAAATGGCATTGCGTTTTTCAGGACGATTGAGCGTGAGGGTAACGATACCGCCATCACGTTCAGTATTCAGAAATGGGGTCATGGGGTGATTTCCTCCTCACGTGCGGTGATGAAGGGCCAGAGCGCGCCAGGCAGTGCTTGCGCTTCCTGCCCGATACGCTTGGCCCAAAAAGCTTCGCTGCCGCCTTCTTCGCGCCAGGACCAAAGCCGGCGCGTGAAATGATGCAGCTGATGTTCTTCCGTAATGCCCATGGCGGCGAAGACCTGGTGCGCTATGGCGGCACCGCGCGTGGCGGCTTCACCCACCGTGATCTTGGCGCAGCCAATCTCAAACACCGCAGCAGCAAGCCCGCGCCGATCCACCGCACGGGCGGCGGCGGCAGCGGCAACCGAAGCGGCGGAAGTTTCCGCGGCGAAAACCGCCAATTGCTGCTGCACGGCCTGGAAGCGCCCAATGGGGCGGCCAAATTGCTTGCGCGTATTGGCGTGATCCACCGCCAGCGCCAGCGCCGCCTGCATGGCACCCGCAATCTGGCCGGCACGCATCAGCGCGGTGCAAAGAAGCGCGGCTTCCGCGCCCCAGCCATTGGGCAGCACCGCCTCGGCCACCGGCGCGCCGATGATGCGCGCGCGGTCTCGCGCTTCATGTGCGATATTGTCGCCGACTTCCCAAGCAAGCGCAGCCGTCGGGTACAGCGCAATGCGCGCGCCATCCAGCAGTGCGACATGGCCGGCATGGCGCCCCCAGGCAATGGCGCCCTTGCCTGCGCCAAAGCTGATCACGCCTTCCGGTGGCGTAATGCCAGCAGCCGAAAGCAGCGCATTGGCGAAAATGCCTTCGGCCAAGGGCACCGACGCGGCGTGGCGGCCAAGCACTTCCATCAGCGGCGCCACATCACTGAAGCCAAGGCCAACGCCGCCCGCTGCTTCCGGCACCAGCGCGCCATTCAAGCCAAGCGTCGCCAACGCATCCCAAGTGGCTGCCGGCCAGTTGCCCGCTTCCAGGCTGCGCAAGGTGGAGACATCCGCCGCATCCGCCAGCGCGCGATCAACCTGTTCGGCGAGTTCCGTTGCGATTTCGCTTGCCATATCAGCGCAGCCCCAATTCGCGTGCGATAATGCCGCGCATAATCTCCCGCGTACCGCCGCGCAGAGAGAATGTCGGTACGATCTGCGTCAGATAGGCATGCATACGGCGCATATCTTCCGGCATGTCTTCGGTGGTGATCAGATCACGCACCACATTGGGCAGCGCCTGTTCAAAATCATTGCCCAAATCCTTGACCAATGCCGCTTGCCGTACCGGGTCCTGCCCATCTTCCAACATGCCAGCGACCGCCACCGACATATTGCGCAAAGCCCAAAGCCGCGCGACCTGCCGGCCAAGCGCAGGCGCCGCAGCGCTATCCCGCTTCAGCGTTGTCATCGCTGCTTCCAGCAAAGGATGCGAGGAAAGATACCGATCCGGCCCGCTGCGTTCAAACGCCAATTCGCTCGTGGCCTGCGCCCAGCCAGCGCCTTCCTGCCCCACCAGCGCATCTTCCGGCAGCATCACATCATCGAAGGTGATTTCGTTAAAACCCTTTTCGCCCACTAGGTCACGAATTGGGCGAATATGCACGCCAGGCGCGCGCAAATCCACCAGCACTTGCGAAAGCCCGATATGCCGCGCGCCACCTTCTGGCGCGGGCGAGGTACGCACCAGCGCAATCATCCAATCACAAAGATGCCCGAAGGTGGTCCAAATCTTGCGCCCATTCAGCTTCCAGCCGCCATCCACCTTTTCAGCTTTGGTACGGAGCGATGCCAGATCACTCCCCGAATCAGGTTCCGACAAGCCGATGCAAAACGCATATTCGCCGCTGGCGATGCGCGGTAGGAAATGGCGCTTCTGGTCTTCCGTGCCGAGCCTGAGGATCAACGGACCGGATTGCCGATCCCCGATCCAATGCGCGCCCACCGGCGCCCCGGCGGCGAGCATTTCTTCCAGCACGATATTGCGTTCCAGAAAGCTACGTTCCGCGCCGCCATATTCACGCGGCCAGCACATGCCAATCCAACCCTTGGCGCCAACCGCGCGGGTGAAATCGCGATCAAACCCCATCCAGGATCGGGCGCGGATTTCCGGCGTAAAATTTTCCGCGTGTTCCGCGAGAAACGCACGTACTTCAGCACGCAGCGCCGCCGCGCCATCGGGCGCATCACGCAAATCGAAACGAAGACCAGCCATGGTGTAGCCTCCTCACAAAACGCCGGCGGCGCGCGCCGCGGCGATTTCTTCTGCTGTCATATCCGCAAACTCGCGCAGTACCGCATCCGTATGCTCACCAGGTGCGGGGATGCCGTAGCGATAAGTCACAGGCGTCGCGGTAAGATGTAGGGGTGATGCCGGCACTCGTACGTGCCCGCCCGCGTGATGCGGCACTTCCACAATCAGGCCGCGTGCCTTGGTATGCGGATCGACTTCCACATCAGCCGCGGTATTGATGGGGCCAGAGGTAATCTTGGCATCCTCCAGCACCGCCAACCATTCGGCCCGTGGCCTGTGGCGCAGCACATCATGCATCATGCCCAGCAGCAAATCGCGATTGGCGGCGCGGTCTCGTGCGCGGCGGAAGCGCTCATCTTCCGCCCATTCAGGACGGCCCAGCGCGGCGGCAAGCCTGATAAATTCTCGATCATTCAAAACGCCAATGACGAATTTCGCATCCGAGCCCTGAAACACGCCATAAGGCACTGCCACCACCGCATCATTGCCGGTGCGCTGCATCAACTTGCCGGCATTCAACCATGAAGTCATCGGCGCCTGCATCAGTGACACCATGGTCTCATAGAGTGAGACCTCGCAATACTGGCCTTCACCAGTCTGATCGCGATGCCTGAGTGCGGCCAGGATTGAAACCGTTGCGGCAAAGCCCGTGAACATATCCGCCACCGGCACACCAACACGCTGCGGGCCGCCGCCTGGCTTGCCATCGGCCTCGCCAGTCACTTCCATCAGCCCGGCCATCGCTTGCGCGACAAAATCATAGCCTGAGCGATGCGCGTAAGGGCCATCCTGCCCGAAACCTGTTACCGAACAATAAACCAAGCGCGGATTGATGGCGCGCAAATCCTCATAACCCAAACCATAACGCGCCAGCGTGCCGGTGCGGAAATTCTCGATCAGCACATCCGCCTTCGCCACGATGCGCTTCAGGATCGCTGCACCTTCCGCTTGCGTGAAATCCAAGCTGAGCGAGCGCTTGTTGCGATTGAGCGAGGTGAAATAGGTACTGTCATCACTCCCCGGCACAAAGGGTGGACCCAAAGCGCGCAAATCATCGCCATTGCCTTGGCGTTCCAGCTTGACGATCTCCGCCCCCAAATCACCCAGCATTTGCGCGCAAAGCGGGCCGGCTACCACGCGGGTCAGGTCAATCACGCGAAGCCCGGTCAGCGCGCCGGGTTTTGGGAGTTCTGTCATGCTGCCTCAGCCACCGCGCACCCGGGCGCGCAGTTCGAATTTCTGGATTTTGCCGGTCGCGGTTTTCGGTAGCGGGCCGAAGGTGATGTGGCGCGGCACCTTGAAGCCGGCCAGATTGGCGCGACAGAAAGCGAGGATGGCATCACGGTTCCCTGCTGCACCTGGCTTCAGGGTGATGAAGGCATGCGGCACTTCGCCCCATTTTTCATCCGGATGCGCCACCACTGCCGCTTCCATCACATCCGGGTGGCGATAGAGCGTCTCTTCGACTTCAAGGCTGCTGATATTCTCACCGCCGGAAATCACAATATCCTTGGCGCGGTCCTTGACTTCGATATAGCCATCGGGGTGCAGCACGCCCAAATCGCCGGTGCGGAACCAGCCATCCACGAACACCGCTTCATTGGCCCTGGGGTTGCGTAGATAACCCTTCATTACCGTATTGCCGCGAATGGCAATCTCACCAATTGTCGCGCCATCGGCGGGCACAGCCGCACCCGTTTCGGTATTGATCACCGTCGCTTCTTCCAGCGTCGGCAAAGCCACACCTTGCCGCGCCATGAAGGCGGCTTTCTCTGGCAGAGGTAGATCATGCAAGCCCGGCTGCCAGGCGCAAAGCAGTGATGGGCCATAGCATTCCGTCAGGCCATAAAGATGCGTGACGTCGAAGCCCAGGTCCTCCATGGCCGCAATCACAGGGGAAGGGGGCGCCGCGCCGCCAGTGGCAATCCCCACGCGGTGCGCGAAGCTGCGGCGTTGATCTTCCGGCGCATGGATCAGCATGGTCAGCACCACCGGCGCGGCGCAAAGATGGGTGACACGATGTTCAGCAATCAACGCAAAAATGCGCGTCGGTTCCACGCGGCGCAGGCAGATATGCGTGCCCCCTTGCAGCGTAACCGCCCAGGTATAGGTCCAGCCATTGCAATGAAACATGGGTAGCGTCCAAAGATAGACGCTTTGCGCATTCAAGCCGAAGGAAAGCGCATTGCCGCAGGCATTGAGGTAAGCACCGCGATGATGCACCACAACGCCCTTGGGATCACCCGTGGTGCCGGACGTATAGGAAAGCGATATCGCCGCCCATTCATCAGCGGGGGGCGCGACCGAATAGCCAGGATCACCGCCGGCGATGAAATCCTCATAAGGCGTTGCTTCAATCGCCGCGCCGCCGGGGCCTTCGGGATCGTCAATGATGATCACACGCGGCGAGTTTTCCGCGCCTTCCAGTGCGGTACTAACTAGCGCGGTGAATTCGCGGTCCAGCAGCAGGATTTTCGCGCCCGAATGGCCCAGAATGAAGCGCACTGTCGGCGCATCCAGCCGCGTATTGATCGGACAGAGCACCGCATGCGCCATGGGTACGGCGTTATGCGCTTCCAGCATTTCAGGAATATTCGGCAATAGCGCCGCCACCACATCACCTGGCGCTATGCCGGCCTGACGCAACGCCGAGGCCAAGCGCCGGCTGCGTTCCAGAAACTGCGCATAGGTGATGCGCCGCGCACCATGAATAATCGCGATGCGCTTGCCCCAGACATGCGCCGCGCGCGGCAGAAAGGAAACCGGCGATAGGGCCACATGATTAGCGGCGGTTTTCGGTAAATCATCCTGCATGGGTCAGCTCTTTCCCAAAACCCGCGGCGCGCTGACCGCACAACGCAGCCGCGCGGCCTGGCGGAGCAGCGCCGCCGCTTCCGCATGATGCGGAGTGCCGGGATCAAAAACGCCGGCACGAATCGCGGCAGCGAAGGCAGGGTCCGGCGCGGCGGCATCGCCCGTCAGGCGCTGCATCGTGGCACGCATTTCCGCGACCCATGCATCATCCTGCGCGGCTTCCCGCGCCGCAATCGCCATGGCATTTGCAATCATACGCAGGGTGAAGGCATCCGTGCCGGAAAGCTTGGGCAGAATGTCGGTCATCAGCGCATCGCGCGCGGTTGCCAAAAGATTAGGGCCTTCTGGGGCTTCACGCTGCATGGGGCACCCCTGTCATGTTCAGGATCTCCCATTCAAGCTCTGGGACAATATGGCCCGTCAGCGCCAATTCCAGGCTTGGCTCCTTGCCGGAAAGGTGGCGTTCTGCCTGATCAATCGCAATCACCGCCCAGCGGATATGCGCGGCCAATTCCCACCAGGTCACGCGCGCCGCATCCACTGCTCGGCCCGCTTCCGCGGCATAGCCGGCATAGAAGGCTTCTCGCGCGCCAATACCGCCCGCTTCATACGCGCTGCCAAAGCGCCAGCATTTGGCGCAGAACCAGCCGAGATCCGCATGCGGGTCTCCCCAGGCCGCGAATTCCCAATCCAGCACTGCCGCCACGCCATCATCCGCCAGCATCAGATTGCCGGTGCGGAAATCATTATGGTTCAGCACGGGTGGTAGCCGCGCCGGCGCGGTGCGTTCCAGATACCGCAGCCCCCATTCCAGCACCGGGCGCGGCAGCGCCTGCCGATCCAGCGCGGCACGCTGCTCCGCAATAAAAGCAAGGCAGGCATCAACGGGTGGCACACCCAGAAACCCCAAATCTACGCGCGGCGGTATGATGCGATGAATACGCCCCAATTCGCATCCCAGCGCGCGCACCGCCGCATCTCGCCCACCACACACCGTTTCACTTTTCACCACGCGATGCCCGGCGGCAATGCCCTGCACGCGCCGCATGATGAAGAATGGCGCGCCAAGTACGGCGACGTCCTCACACAAATACAACGGTTCCGGCACCGTCACGCCCTCTGCGAAGGCGGCCTTCAAAAGCGCGAATTCGGCGGAACGGGGCAGAGAAACTGCCAAGGTCGCCGCATTATCCGTGCGCAAGACCCAGGCTTCATCTCGCCTCGCCAGCACAACATCAACTGCCCAATTCTGCTGAATGGCACCGCCGGAAAGCAAAGACATCGCGCCAAGCGTCAGATCAGCCGCGCCGGTTGCCCCGCGCAGCCAATCGGTCAGTTTTGCGCGCCGCGCCTCATCCATGCTTGGGCGGACCCCAGGCAAAGAAGCCAGAACCCTCAGCCCGCAGCACATTGGCCAGCACCATGCGATGGACTTCGGATGCGCCATCCACCAGCCGCGCCTGGCGGGCATAGCGATACATCCATTCAATCACCGTATCCTTGGAGTAGCCGCGCGCGCCCAGCAATTGCAGCGCCGTATCCACGGATTTTTGCAAAGCATCCGCGACCACAATCTTCGCCATGGAAACTTCCTTCCGCGCGAAGCCGCCTTGGTCCAGAATCCAGGCCGCCTTCATGGTCAGCAGCCGGCCGATTTCAATTTCCATCGCCGCCTGGCCCACCAGGCCCTGCACGCTTTCGCGGTCAATCAGCTTCATGCCGAAGGAATCGCGCTGTGCGATGCGTTCCATGGCAATTTCCAAAGCACGCCGAGACAATCCCAGCCAGCGCATGCAATGGGTCAGCCGCGCCACGCCCAGGCGCATTTGCGTCAGCTTCAGCCCATCGCCTTCATTCATCAACAGGTGCTCATTCGGGACTTCCAGCCCGTCGAATTCCAATTCGCAATGCCCGCCATGTTCTTCCGGTCCCATGATTGGGATGCGGCGTACAATCTTCCAGCCCGGCTGATCGGCGCTGAACAGGAAGGCGGAAAGCCCCTTGCGCGGATCATCCGATGTGCGCGCGATGATGATGAATATCTTCGCATTGCCGGCGCCGGTGATGAACCATTTGCGCCCGGTGATGCGCCAGCGGTCATTGCCGATGCGTTCCGCCTTTGTATAAGTCAGGTTCGGATCGGAACCGCAGCCATCCGGTTCGGTCATGGCAAAGGCGGATTGCACATCGCCATCCACAATCGGCTGCAACCAGCGCGGCTTCATCGCTTCCGGCAAGATGCGATCCAGGATCATCATATTGCCGTCATCCGGCGCAGCGCTATTGAACACCACGGGCCCGAAGATGGAGCGATTCATTTCCTCATAACAGGCGGCCATGCCAATGCGTGGCAATTCCTGCCCGCCCAGGCGCTTTGGCATTTGCAGCGCCCAAAGCCCTTCCGCCTTCGCTGCCTTGCGCATTTCCGTCAGCACATGGGGCGCGATGTTTTCATGCTCATCGAAATTCGCGCGGTCGGCTTCCAGCGGGATCAGCTTTTCGTCTACAAAGTGACGAATGCGCCTGCGCATATCATCAATTTCGGGGGGCAGCGTGAATTCCATGATGGCAAAACCTAAAGCGGGTTGATCGAATGGCCGCCATCCACTGTCACCACCGCGCCGGTCATATGCGCCCCGGCGGCGGAAGCGAGCAGCAATAGCGGCCCGGTAAGGTCCTCGGCAGCGCCAAGCCGGCGTTGCGGAATGCGCTTGATCATCGCCTGCCCGGACTCGGAGGCGAAATAATCGCGATTGATATCAGAGGCGATATAGCCAGGCGCGATCGCATTCACGCGAATGCCATGCCGCGCCCATTCCACCGCCAAATGGCGCGTCATGTGCAAAAGCCCGGCCTTGGCGGCGGTATAGCCGACCACGCCCGGAATGATGCGCTCCCCAAGGACGGAGGCGATATTCACCACCACGCCCGGGCGCTTCGCCGCCACTAGGCGCTTGGCGGCTTCCTGCGCCACCAGAAAGCAGCCGCGCAGATTGACATCCAGCACCGAATCCCACTCCTCGGCGCTTTGTTGCAAAGCGGGCTTGGTCACGGCGATGCCGGCATTGTTGACCAGAATATCGCAAGGCGCGCTGAAGGCGGCTTCCGCGGCGGCGAAGGCCAATGGGATGGTCTCGGGCGCGGTCACATCCAAAGGCACAGAAACCGCCCCGGCGCCCAATTCCGTCGCCAGCGCGGCGGTCGCCGCTTCCCGCCGCGCGGCAAGCGCCACGGATGCGCCGGCGCCATGCAGCACGCGGGCGAAATGCGCGCCCAGAACGCCGGACGCACCAGTCACCAGCGCCACGCGCCCCTGCAACGAGAACATTCCAGCAATATCCACTGCGCCGCCTCCCTCTTCCGCCAAGGGGTGCCACCGGGCGCGCGCCGGGGCAAGCCCTCAAGACAGAGCCCCCATTTCCTTATAGCCTTCCATCAGAAACGGGGGCTCAGATCATGGCGGGCGAAACAAGGGTGGCGCTGGTTACCGGCGCGCAGCAGGGCATCGGGGCCGCGGCCGCGCGCGCCCTGGCGGCTGCGGGCCATGATGTCGCGATCAATTGGCTGGATAACGAGGCGGAGGCCGAAGCCCTGGCAGCAGAAATCCGCGCTTCAGGCCGCAAAGCCGCGCTGATCCGGGGCGATGTCGGCACCTCCGCCGGCGCTGCCGCCCTGGTGGAACAGACCATCGCCGCACTCGGGCGCATTGATGTGCTGGTAAATAATGCCGGCATCTTCCCGCGCGTTGAGTTTCTGGAAATGACCGAAGCGGAATGGGACCGCGTTATTGCCGTTAACCTGAAGGGCAGCGCCTTTTGCGCCCAGGCCGCCGCGCGCGCCATGGTGGCGGCGGGGATCAAGGGGGTGATCATCAACCTTTCTTCCTCCTCCGTCCGGGGGGCGCCGCTTGGGGTGCATTACACGGCGACCAAGGCCGGCATTATCGGCATGACACGGTCCATGGCCTTATCCCTTGCCTCCAAGGGCATTCGGGTGAACGCCATCGCGCCCGGCCTGACCGATACGGCGCAGCCGCGCTACGGCAATAGCGAAGCGGAGCTTGCGGTCATGGCCCAGCAAATCCCTCTGGGGCGGATGGGGCGGCCCGAAGAAATCGCCGGGTTGATGGCCTATCTTGCGTCTGATCAAGCCGCTTGGATCACGGGTCAGGTTTATCACATCAATGGGGGCAATTACCTCGCCTGAGGCAAAGCCACCCAGAAGCAGGAGGATCAACATGCGCCATTGGCTGATCGCATGCGTATTGGTGGCGCTGCCGGGGGCGGCCCTGGCGCAGATGGAGCCCGGGGACCCGATTGCCGGCCAGCGCCTGGCCGCGACCTGGTGCGCCAATTGCCACCGCATCGCGCCTCGCGGCCCTGGGCCGGCCACGGATATTGCGCCAAGCTTCGCCGCCATTGCCGCGCTGCCTTCCACAACCTCCATGTCGCTGCGTGCCTATTTGCGCACGCCGCATGCGAATATGCCGGATTACCGGCTAAGCCGAGAGGAGCTGGATGATATTGTGGCTTATCTGCTGACGGTTAGGCGCTAAACCCGTAGCGAATCGGTCCGTTCAGATTCGAGCATCCGCTGCGCAACTGGCAGCACAACGTTTGGCGTACATGGCAAGACCGATGACCTTTCAGAAATACTACGTTGCCTGTGCCTTTGCGATCTGGGGTTCCATGTCTCTCTATTGGAGCCTGCTGCCCGGAGTGGCGGAAATCACCGTCGTGGCGTTTCGCATTGTTACCACGCTCTTTGTCTATGCAGCCGTGGCACTCAACGGCCAAGGCAGCCTGCGTCTCGCCCGCAAAGATTACGCGCTGGCCGCTCTGGCAGGCGCCGTGATCGGCCTGAACTGGCTGTGTTTTGTCTATGCGGTGACCCTGGAAAAAGTCACAGAATTCAGTTTGGGCACCTTCTCGGCCCCGGCTTTGTCGATGATGCTGGGCTATTGGTTCTTCTCGGAAAAAGCCTCGAAACTGGATTTCCTATCCTTTGCCTTTGTCCTGCTCGGCATTGCGGTCTATGCGTTATCCATGTCTGATATGCCGATCCTTGGCATTCTGGTGATGCTGACGACATCGGTTTACTTTGCCCTGAAGAAGGTGATTAACGGACCCGCTTCAACCGTCTTGCTTGTAGAAACGCTCACCTTATTGCCGGTTGCCCTCGTGGTGCTGTACCTGAACCGGAGCGAAATTGCGGGTTTCGATCTGCGTACTTTGGTGCTTCTCCTTCTGATCGGACCGGTCAGCTTCGTGCCGCTGTACCTCTTTGGCGTCGGTGTCAAATTCACCCGAATGATCGAAGTCGGCTATCTACAATACATTTCGCCCTTCCTCAGCCTTACCTTGGCGCTGCTGTACTTTGGCGAAAAGATTACCGAAGTGCGCATGGTGGCCTTTGCCTTGATCGGTCTGGCGGTGGCGTTGCGGCTGCAAGCGCTTAGGCGCAAGGCCAATCCCGCCCCCGCTGTCACAGCCAAGACCTGATTAGCCCCGCCATGGACCGCACTTGACCGGCGCGGCCTGTACACGCGACCCGTCTATTGGAGGTTAGGCGCTAAACCCGGTCTGGCGCCCCGGCAAAACCAAGTCTAGCATCCCCGACCTTGAGCAAGGGGGAAATAATCTTGTCCACAGTCAATAAGCCATTCCGCGTCGCCTATCTGGAACGCGTGCCGCATCCAAGCTTTCTGGAAACCGCCACCGCCGATCCCGCTTTGGAAGTGGTGCGGCTTTCTTTGGAAAATGGGGAGGAAGCCGCGATCGCCGAACTCACCACCTGTGATGGCTATTATGTGCGCGCGTCGCGCGATGAATTGCCCAAGGCGCTTCATGTGCATGATGCGCTGTTGCAGCGCCTGCCCAATCTGCTGATGGTGGCATCCCAGGGCGCGGGCTATGACACGATTGACCCCAATTCCTGCACCAAGGCCGGCGTGCTTTTGGTGAACCAGGCCGGCGGCAATGCCGAAGCCGTGGCGGAACACGCCGTTGGCATGATGCTGGCGCTCATCAAGAAAATGCCGCAGACCCATGCCGCCATGCGCGCCGGGGAAGCCAAGCGTCGCGAAGTGTTTATGGGCAATAATCTGCTCGACAAGATTGTTGGCGTGATTGGCATTGGTAATGTGGGGTCCCGCACCGCTGCCATTGTGAAGGCCGCCTTTAATTGCCGCGTGCTGGCCTATGACCCTTATGTGGATGCCGAAACCGTAGCCAAGCGCGGCGCGGAAAAGGTGGAATTGGCTGAATTGCTGGCGCAATCTGATATTGTCAGCGTGCATTGCCCGCTGACCCCCGAAAGCCGCGCTATTGTGGATGCCAAGGCGCTGGCCGGCATGAAGAAGGGCGCCATTCTGGTCACGACGGCGCGCGGTTCCATCCATGATGAAGCCGATGTGCTGGCCGCGCTGGAATGCGGGCAATTGGCCTCGGCCGGTTTGGATGTTTGGGAACAGGAACCCCCGCCCAAGGATCATCCGCTGTTGTGGCACCCGGCAGTGATCTGCACGCAGCACACGGCGGGGGTCACCCATGAAAGCCGTTCCATGATCACGCGCATCGCAGCGGAAGCCTTTTCCGCCTGCGCCGCGGGGAAGATGCCGCCGCGCATCATCAATCCGGAAGTGAAGGGCCGTTTCGCGGAGCGCTACGCCGCAGCGCGTGGCCGCGCCATTACGGATTGAAGCCGCGTTTGGGCTTTTTCCGTGAGTAGCTCGGCTTCCAAGGCCAGGGTGGTAACGGTGCTTGGCACCACCCAAACCCTGGCCTGGGGGTCTTCCTATTATCTGCCGGCGATTCTGGCCGCACCAATCGCCGAGGATCTGGGCCTGTCGCGTGTCCTGGTCTTTGGTGTGTTTTCGGGTTCGCTGCTGCTGACCGCGCTGCTGGGGCCGGCGGCGGGCCGCGCGATTGATCAGCGCGGTGGGCGCGATGTGCTGGCCATTTCGAATCTGATTTTCATTCTTGGCCTGCTGATCATGGCGTTTGCCAATGGCCTGCCGATGCTGATTCTAAGCTGGTTCATCATTGGCATTGCCATGGCGATGGGGCTTTATGATGCGGCCTTTGCGACGCTGGCCGGGCTTTACGGCAAGGATGCGCGCAATAGCATCACCGGCATTACGTTGTTTGCCGGATTTGCCAGCACGGTCGGCTGGCCGCTTTCCGCGCTGATGGAAGCGGAATGGGGCTGGCGCGGCGCCTGCCTTGGCTGGGTTGCTTTGCATCTGTTCATCTGCCTGCCGCTCAATCGTTTTCTGATTCCGAAGGCACCGCCACCACCACCCAAGGAAGCCGCGCCGCCGCTATCCGCCGCGGAAACGCGGGACCGCAAGCGCGATATGATCCTGCTCGCTTTCGTGCTGGCAACGGCGAGTTTCAGTTCCACCGCGCTTGCCGCGCATTTGCCGGGGTTGCTGCAATCCGCAGGAACAACGCTTACCGCCGCCATTGCGGCTGGCGCGCTGATGGGGCCAGCGCAGGTCGCTGCGCGCGTGGTGGAATTCACCATGATGCGCAAGATGAATCCGCTTTTCTCCGCACGCGTCGCTGCCGGCGCGCATCCTGTGGCCGTGGTGGTACTGATGGTCCTTGGTGCGCCCTTTGCCGCGCTTTTTGTGCTTATCCATGGCGCGGGGAATGGTTTGCTGACTATTACGCGCGGCACATTGCCGCTCGCGCTATTCGGGCCGGTTGGCTATGGGCAGCGCCAGGGCTTCATCACCGCGCCGGCGCGTGCTTCCCAGGCTTTTGCGCCTTTGCTTTTCGGGCTGCTGCTGGATGATTTCGGCGCGGCTTCACTATGGCTGACCGCGCTGCTTGGCGTTGCAGCCGTCGCGGCGCTTTTCATGATGCGTGTTCGGCAATGAGGGAAACATCTATGCAAGATAATTGGCGTTCACGCGCTGGCACCAGCTTTGATTGCGAAAAACGCCCAGCCCTTGGCACACGCGGCATGGTGGTGACAAACCATCCGCTCGCTTCCGCCGCCGGGGCGGAAATGATCGCCGCAGGTGGCAATGCCGTGGATGGCGCCATTGCCGCGCTTTTCACGCTGACCGTGGTGGAACCCATGATGGTGGGCATTCTGGGTGGCGGCATGGCGCATCTGCGTCTGCCTGACGGGCGCCATACGGTGATTGACGGGCTTTCCACCGCCCCCGCCGCCGCGCGCGCCGATATGTTCACGCCTGCCGAACCCGGCAATGCGATGAACTTCGAAGCGACGGGCCGCGCCAATATCGTCGGCCCGCTTTCGGTCGCCGTGCCAGGCAATTTGCGCGCCTGGTGCGAAACGCTTGAAGGTTTCGGCAGCCTGCCGTTGGCGGATGTGATGGCGCCGGCCATTCGCCATGCGGCGCGCGGGTTTAATGTGACGCCCTATTTGGCGGAATGTATCGGCGAAGCCGCACATGATCTGGCGCGCGATCCCGCCATTGCCGCGTTGCTGCTGCCGGGCGGCGCGCCGATCAAGCAAGGCGCGCGGCTGATCCAGGCGGAATATGCTGAAACCCTCGCGTTGATCGCGCGCGAAGGGCCAGGCGTGCTGAAGGGCGCACTGGGTAGCGCGATTGCTGATGGCATCAGGAAGGCAGGTGGCATTGTTTCCGCCGCTGATATCGCCGATTTCGCGACGATAGAACGCGCGCCCTTGCGCGGCCCCTATCGTGGTTATGAGGTGCTGCTGCCACCGCCGCCCGCTTCTTCCGGCGTGCATGTGCTGCAAATGCTGAACATCCTGGAAGGCTTTGATCTGCGCGGCATGGGCTTTGGCAGCGCCGATACACTGCATCTGCTGGCCGAGGCGTTGAAGATTGCCTTCGCCGATCGCGCTGCGGCCACCGCCGACCCTGCCTTTGTGGATGTGCCCGTCGCGCGGCTGATTTCGCGCGCCTATGGCGATGAACGCCGCGCCGCGATTGATATGGCCCGCGCGCAAGCCTGGGGGCCGGGTGTTGGCCCAGGCGAGAGCGCCAATACCACCCATGTCACCGTGGCGGATGATCGGGGGAATATCGTTTGTTCCACCCAGACCATCAATTCGCTGTTTGGCGCGCGCTTCCTGGTGCCGGGCACAGGCTTGATCCCGAACAACTACATGGCGCTGTTTGACCCGCGCCCGGGCAAGGCGCTGTCTGTCGCGCCGGGCAAGCGCATCACGACTTCGCAGGCGCCGCTGATTGCCTTGCGTGATGGCAAGCCGGCCTATGCGCTGGGGATGCCGGGTGGTTTGCGGATTTTTGGTTCTGTCATGCAGGGCTTTCTTAATCTGGTGGATCACGGCATGTCGCTGCAGGAAGCGGTGGAAGCGCCGCGGCTTTGGACGCAAGGTGCGGCGGTGGAAGTGGAACCCGACTTTGATGCGGCAGTACTTGAAGCCCTAAAGGCTCGCGGGCATCAGGTGGCGCCCACGCCGCATGTTGGCGGCGGCATGAATGCCATTGCCTTCCAGTCCGATGGCAGCATGGAAGGGGCGGCCTGCTGGCGCGCGGATGGCACTGCAATTGGCTTAGGCGGCGGCTTGGCGCGGCAAGGTGTACGCTTCTGGCCGGACCGCGTCCGCGCATGAATACGGCGGAATATCTGCTGGCGGCGCTCGCGCGGCGTGGCACGAAGCGCATTTATGGCGTGCCGGGCGGTGGTTCTTCGCTGGATATCATCGCAGCAGCCGAGCGTTTCGGCATTCGCTTCATTCTGGCGCGGCATGAAGGCAATGCCGCAATGATGGCGGTGGCGGATGCGGAGGTAACCGGCGCACCAAGTGTAGTGCTGACTACAAAAGGCCCAGGGCTGATGAATGCGCTGAACGGCATTGCCTGCGCTGCCTTGGAACGCGCGCCGGTGTTGCTGCTGACCGATGGCTTCACCGAAAAGCAACTCAGCTACATCACGCATCAAGTATTTGATCAGCGTGCCGCCAGCGCTGAATTGGTGAAAGGCTATACGCAAGCGCGTAGCGATAATCCGGCTGCGGAGATTGAGGCCCTACTTGATCTTGCCGGCACGGCACCCATAGGCCCGGTGCATCTGGATTTGACCAGCGAAGCAGCGCGCCGCCTGGCGGGTGAATTGCTGCCCTTGCCGGTAAGCATAACCACGCCACTTGATAACGCAGCTCTGGCGCATGCGCGCGCAATGCTGGCGGCTGCGCGTAAGCCGGTGATCCTGGCAGGCGTGGAAGCCGTGGCAGCGGCGGAACCGCTACGCGCTTTGGTCGCAGCCCTCGGCTGCCCAGCGCTAGTAACTTACAAAGCTAAGGGCGTGATCGCCGATACCGATCCGTATTTCGTTGGCATTTTCACCGGCGGATCTTTGGAAGCGCCCTGCGTGCAGGATGCGGATTTGATCATCCTCGCAGGCCTCGATCCGGTGGAACTGATTCTGCAACCCTGGCGCTATAGCGCGCTGGTCTTGGACATCGGCTTGCGCGCGCATCCGGCGCATTACGTCACCCCCACCGCATCACTGCATGGCGCTTTGGCGGCTGCCTTCACCGCGCTGGCGCAAGGCGCCGAACGTAGCGACTGGAATACAGCGGTGATTGCCGGGCATCGGGACGCGATGCGCGCCGCGCTTACCTGGCAAGGCTCGGGCGGTGTGGCGCCGCCGCGCATCGTGACACTGGCGCAGGAAGCCGCGCGTCGCGCCGGGCGCAACCCTCGTATCAGCGTGGATGCGGGGGCGCATATGTTCTCGGCCACCGCCTTCTGGGAATGCGCAGCACCGCGCGATGTGTTGATTTCCAACGGGCTTGCCTCCATGGGTTTTGCGCTGCCCGCCGCGTTGGCGGCTGCGCTGGAAAGCCCTGCCGATGGTGCCATTGCCTTTACCGGCGATGGCGGGTTGATGATGTGCGTTGCAGAAATCGCCACCGCAGTGGAAGCCGGCGCGCCCTGCATCACCATTGTCTTCAATGATGGCGCACTATCGCTGATTGATATCAAGCAGCAGCAACGGCAGTTGCCCCCCGAAGGCGTACGCTGGGCACGGCCGGATTTCGCCGCCATTGCTGAAGGCTTTGGCGCCGCAGGTTTCCGCGCCAGCACGGAAGCAGAATACATCACCGCGCTTGATGCGGCTTTTGCCCATAAAGGCCCAAGCCTGATTGACGTGACGGTGAACCCCGCAGGCTATGCCGCGCAGCTACAAGCCATGCGCGGCTGAAGGAGTATAGCCATGTCCAGCTTTTCCGCCCTTCGGCTTGGTACCGCCTGGCAGCGCATTGCCGGACTTATGGATGAAACAGCGCAGAGTTTTGTCCGCACCTCCTTCTCCTCCGTCGTGCGTGACAATTGGGATATGGCGATTGGTTTGATGGACAGCAGCGGGCGGCAATTCGCGCAATCATCTCGTTCTGTCCCGTCTTTTGTCGGCACCATGCCGCGCACCTTGGCGATCATGCTGCAACGCTACCCGGTTGAACGGCTTTCGCCTGGTGATGTGCTGATTTCCAATGATGGCTATTTCGGCACCGGCCATTTGAATGACATCACCATGATCAAGCCCATCTTCGTCAAGGGCCGCGTGATTTCCTGGCTGGGCAGCACCTTCCATTCCACCGATATCGGCGGCGCACCTTCCGTTGAAGCGCGCGATTCCTGGGAAGAGGGCCTGACCATCCCCATCACGCGCATCCTGAAAGGTGGCGTGGAAAATGAGGATGTGATTGCCTTCATGGAAGCCAATCTGCGCCAGCCGGATGAAACGCTTGGCGATATCCGCGCGCAATTTGCGGCTTATGAGCAAGCGGAAAAGCGTCTGGCGCGCATCATGGCCGAAGAAGGCATTGATGATCTGGATGCACTCGCGGGTGAAATCTTCACCCGTTCCGAACGCGCCATGCGCGATGCGATTACCGCCGCACCGGATGGTGTGGTGGAAGATGAAGTCACCGCTGATGGTTTTGAACACCCCGTCACCATTCGCCTGAAACTGACCATCAAGGGCAGTGATCTGATCCTGGATTTTACCGGCACGGATGGGCAGATTGCGCGCCCGGTGAATGCACCGCTGAACTTCACCCGCGCCTATTCCAATTACGCGGTGAAATGCGCTTTTGATCCCGCGACACCGAATAATGATGGGTCCTTCCGGCCCATCACCTTCATCGCGCCGGAGGGTTCCATTGTGAATCCACGCCGCCCCGCGCCGGTTTGGGGGCGGCACCTGACGGGCCATTATCTGCCCATGCTGGTACTGGCGGCACTCGCGAAACTCATCCCAGATCGCGTGATTGCAGAAAGCGGCAGCCCGCTTTGGAATGTGTATTTCACTGGGGAGAATGCCGAAGGCCGCCGCTATGTGCGCATGTTTTTCATGAATGGCGGCCATGGCGCCGCTCCCACGCATGATGGCCCGGCCTGCCTTTCCTTTCCATCAAACGTGGCAACACAGGCGGTGGAGCAGTTTGAAAACGCCGTCCCCATGCTGATGACGGAAAAGGAGCTCATCCCCAATTCTGGTGGCGCGGGGCGCACACGCGGCGGGCTGTCTCAGCGCTTATCCTTTGAAGTGGTCGGCGAAAAACCCGTGACAGCCACTTATCGCCATGAACGCGTGCAGCACCCACCGCGCGGTGTTTTGGGCGGCGAAGCAGGGCGCGGCGGGCGGGATCTGGTCAATGGAAAACCCGTTGCCGCCAAGGCGCGCATTGTGCTGCAACCAGGCGATGTCATTACCTATGAAACACCCGGCGGCGGCGGCATGGGGCCAGTGGCGGACCGCGATCCCGCCGCCATCGCCCGCGATATCAAGGAAGGCTACGTCACGCCATGAACCCCGCACCCTGGCGCATTGGTGTTGATATCGGCGGCACCTTCACGGATTTGGTCATGCTCGATTCCCGTGATGGGCGGATTTTCAATGGCAAGGTGCTCACCACACCCCATGCGCCGGAAGAAGCCGTGCTGGAAGGCGTGCGTGATTTGCTGGCGCGCACCGGCGCGCGGGCGGATGAGGTGCGCCATGTCATTCACGGCACCACGCTGGTCGCCAATGCGCTGATCGAACGGCGCGGCGTGCCCACGGGCCTGATCACCACCAAGGGTTTTCGCGATATTCTGGAGATTGGCACCGAACTCCGCCACGACACTTATGATTTGTTCATGCGCGTGCCGGAACCGCTGGTGCCGCGCCATTGCCGCCTTGGTGTGGCGGAACGCTTGCTGCCCGATGGTTCAGTGCGTGAAGCGCTTGACGAAGCGGGCGCGCGCGAAGCGGCACGCGCCTTGCGCGATGCCGGCGCCAAAGCGATTGCAGTCTGTTTCCTGCACGCCTTCCGCAACCCCGCGCATGAAGCGCGCATGCGCGAGATTCTAACGGAAGAAGCGCCCGAATTGACCGTATGTCTTTCTTCCGAAGTCGTGCCGGAAATTGGCGAATATGAACGCGCCTCCACCACCGTCTGCAACGCCTATGTGCAGCCGGTGTTCGAACGCTATCTGCGCCGGCTGAGTGATGGCCTGCGCGGCTTTGGCCTGACCGGCCCGCTTTTCCTGATGCTGTCTGATGGTGGCACGGTCGCGGAAGAAACCGCCGCGCGTCACCCGATCCGCCTGGTGCAATCCGGCCCGGCGGGCGGTGTGGAAGCCACCGGCATTTATGGCGCAGCGGCGGGGGCACGCGACATACTGTGCTTCGACATGGGCGGCACCACCGCCAAGGCCGCTTTGATTGATGATGGCGAAGCGCAGCGCAGCTTGGATTTTGAAGTCGCGCGTGTGGATCGCTTCCGCAAGGGCAGCGGCCTGCCGCTCAAGGTGCCGGTGATTGACATGATCGAAATCGGTGCCGGCGGTGGTTCCATCGCGCGGGTGGATCAACTCGGCCTGGTTCGTGTGGGGCCGGAAAGCGCGAGTTCTGATCCCGGCCCCGCCTGCTACGGGCTTGGCGGCGCGCGCCCCACTGTCACGGATGCGGATTTGGTGCTGGGTTATCTGGGCGCTGAAAGCTTCCTGGGTGGTGCGATGAAGCTGAATGTCGTGGCGGCGGAAGCGGTGCTGACCGAATATATCGGTAAGCCGCTCGGTCTATCGGTGCCCGAAGCCGCTTGGGCCATTCATGAAACCGTCAATGGCAATATGGCGCAGGCGGCGGCGATCCATGCTTTGGAAAAGGCCAAGCGCATTGATGCCTATGCGATGGTGCCAATCGGCGGCGCAGGGCCGGTGCATGCCTGCCATATTGGCATGAAACTTGGCCTGAAGCGCATCATCGTGCCTCTGGGGGCGGGGGTTGCTTCCGCCTTTGGTTTCCTCGCCGCGCCGATTTCCTTCGCCTTTGTACAGGGTTGGGTCGCGCCCTTGGCCGGCCTGGATTTCACAAGACTGCGGGAGATGATCGGCGCCATGACAGCGCAAGGCAAAGCCATGGCGACAGCGGCAGGTGTTGCGCCGGAAGCCGCGCGCGCGCGTATTTTGGGCGCCATGCGCTATGCCGGGCAGGGTTTTCAGGTGGAAGCGGAAATCCCCGCCGAGGCCATCTCGCAGGGCGATGCGGCAGCTCTGCGCGTAAAATTCGAAGCCGCCTATTTGGCGCTTTACGGCCGCACCGAACCCGCGCTGCCGGTCGAATGCGTATCCTGGCAGGTGATTGTCGCAGGGCCGCGCCCGGTGGTGGACCTCACGCGGCAAAGCGCTTCAGCGGAAGGCGCCTTGCACCGCGGCAGGCGCCGCGCCTGGTTCAGCGGCGCCTATGTTGAAACGCCAGTACTCAATCGCCTCGCGCTGCGCCCCAGCGAAAGCGTGGCCGGCCCGGCGCTGATTGAAGAACGCGAATGCACACTGGTGCTGCCACCTGGCGCCACCGCGCGCTGCGATGCCGCCCTTAACCTGGATGTGAGCCTGCCGAGCTAGGCAGGCCAGTTTTACTGGCGCTGTAGGGGAAGGACAAGATTAGTGACGTCGCAAAGGTTCACGCCGCGGCGTTCATCCGCTTGGCCGTTCTCATAGACAAAGCGAACATCGTGCAGGCAGGGGCCTTCCGGCAGGCGAATGGCGAAGTTCCGCCCCGCCGGCACCGTATCATTGCCCAGCCGATCCGGCCCCCATTCCTGTTCGGTCGAGAGCGACACATAGGCTTCCATCACCGTCACGCGAGATTGATTGACCAGGTTGAAGGAAGGATTGCCGGTGGGACCGCTCGGTGCCCCGCGCTGCGGTGGGGTGGGTTGCGCGCGCTGCTGCTGCCCCGGCCCTTGGGCCGTTTGTCGCCCGTCAAACACCACTTCCGACACGGCACATAGGTTGATGTTGCGCTTATCCTCGGCGGGGCCGCCCGCGCGTTCATAAACCACGCGCACATCCCACATGCAGGGGCCTTGCGGCAGGCGTAGCGTGAAGCTCCGCCCATTGGGTAGCGCCTTGTCACCTAGGCGATCACGCCCCCAATCCTGATCCGTGGAGAGCGATGCATAAACCTCAAAAATCAACCTGCCAGACCGATTGACCAGGTTGAAGGAAGGATCGCCCTGCTGCGCCAGTGCGGGCGTGGCGGAAAGGCCCAGAAGGCAGAGCGCCAAAGCACCCAGAAAACGACGAAAAAGCATGATGATCCCTCAGAACCGACAAACCGCCCTTATCATGTCAGGCTTCACAAACCATTGCCAGAGGGTGGCAACACGCAGCACCACGCCTCTGCCAATTCAGAACTCTCGGATGGATTTGGCAAAGCGATCCGAGAGCGGCCGCGCCAGGTAGGAGGCAAAGGACCTTTCCCCGCGCCGGATCAGCACTTCCGCATGCATGCCAGGTTGCAAGCGCAAATGTTCATGCTTGGTCAATTCCTCAGGCGCGAAGGCAATACGCGCGACGAAATACGGCATGCCGGTGCGTTGATCTGTCATGCGGTCCGGGGAAATCCGCTCCACCGAACCTTCCAGAATGGGCGTGGTGCGCGCTGCCGCATGGGAAAGCCGGATGGAAGCCGGCATACCGATGCGTACTGTATCAACATCAACCGGCGTGATCTGCGCTTCCACCACCAGTCTTTCTTCCTGCGGAACGATGGAGGCGACCTGGGAACCAGCCGCGATTACCCCACCGCGTGTTGAATAGCGCAAATCCATGACCATGCCGCTTTCGGGTGCATCTATGGTCAGTCGCATCAACTGGTCATTGGCACTGATTTCACGTTCGCGCAGTTCCAACATCCGGCCTTGCAATTCGCGCAATTCCTTGGCGATTTCCTCCTGCCGGCTGCGTACCAGCTGGGTGCGCTGCATTTCCGCTTCCCCCACCGCCTGCTGGGTGCGCGCGACATTTTCAATCGCCTCACCCCTTTCGCCGATCAGGCGCGCTTCTTCGCGTTGCAGGGAAAGCAGGCGGGGCAGGCGTTCCAGCCCCATGCGCACCAGCCCTTCCACGCCCATGATTTCCTGGCGCACCAGCGCAAGCTGCCGGTCGTTCGAATCGATCCGTACATTCAGGCCATCAATCTGCTTCTGCAATTGCAGCGCGCGCTGGGTCAGGATTTCAATTTGACCCTGGAGTGAATTGCGTCGCGCGATGAATTCTTGCCCCTGTACGGACAGGATTTCCGCAACTTTGGGGTCTGTGCGGCGCGCCACCAATTCGGGCGGGAAGACAGGCGCTGGCGCTTCCTCCCGCTCCGCTGTCAGCACCGCGATGCGCGCACGCGTACGGTCCGTTTCATCCAGCACCACATTCAACCCGGCGCGCACACGCGTGTCATCCAGCCGGATCAGGGATTGCCCGGCAGCAACAATCGAACCGTCACGCACCAGCACCTCGCCGACAATGCCGCCTTCAAGATGCTGCACATTGCGGCGATTGCCTTCAACCATCAGGGTTCCCGGGGCGACCACGGCACTGTCAATCATCGCGAAGGCGCCCCAGCCGAAAACGCCGCCTACACCAAAGAGAATGGTGAAAAGCGCAAAGCGCAGGGGCCGCCAGATGGGCGCCTTGGACGGTGTGGCAGTTGCGTCAAGCGCGGATTCTTTATGGTCCATTGCCCCAATCCCTCAGTTCTTGGCGATGGCGGTGACGGGGCGCGGCGGTTGGGCTGGGCGTGTCAGCCGTGGCAGGATTTCATCGCGCCGTCCAAAGGCTTCCACCGCACCAGCGCGCAGCAACAAAATCTTGTCAACCGCGGCAAGGATATTGGCGCGATGCGTGATGATCACGGTAGTGACGCCCTTTTCGCGCAGACGGCCAAGCGCCATCGCCAAAGCCGCTTCCCCGTCAGCATCCAAATTTGAATTGGGCTCATCCAAAACCACAAGCTGGGTTGCGCCGTAAAGCGCACGCGCAAGCCCGATGCGTTGGCGCTGTCCTGGCGAAAGCCCCCGCCCGCCTGGGCCAAGGGGCGTGTCATAGCCCTCAGGCAGATGCAGGATCAGGTCATGCAGCCCGGCATCCCGGGCCGCGGCCACCACTTTTTCTGAATCAACGGCACCCAGGCGCGCAATGTTTTCGGCCACTGTGCCTTCAAACAGCTCCACATCCTGCGGCAGGTAACCCAGATACTGCCCCACCTGATCACGTGGTATGCGCGCCAGATCGGCGCCATCCAGCCGCACCGCCCCCCCGCGTGGTGGCCAAATGCCCAAAAGCGCGCGCGCGAGGCTACTTTTGCCCGCCGCACTCGGCCCAATCACGGCGAGCGATTCACCCGGCTGCAAGGCAAAGCTCACGCCACGCAGCACCATAACATCGGTTCCCGGCACGGCCAGAACCAGGTTTTCAACGGCCAGGGCCCCCTGGGGTGCAGGCAGCGACATACCCTGCTTTTCCGCAGGGGCGGCCGCCAGAAAATCACATAGTCGCCGATGCGCCGCGCGGGCATTCATCGCCTGCTGCCAAAGTGCAACTACCTGCATGCTGGGCGCCAGGGCACGCGCCAGGATGAAGGTTGCTACAATCATCGCACCGGGCGTGATGGCCTGTTCAATCACCAATAGAGCACCCAGCCCCAAGGCCAGAACGCCCGTCAGCGC
Organism: Roseomonas sp.; assembly: GCA_020249285.1. GTDB lineage: Bacteria > Pseudomonadota > Alphaproteobacteria > Acetobacterales > Acetobacteraceae > Neoroseomonas. The sequence goes on from JADCFX010000001.1 coordinate 74,051, forward strand.
CAATTGCAGAAACTTGATGACGGATGAAAAACTGCCAGCGATCTGGCTGGCGGTTTGCTGCTGGTTCAGCATCGCCAAATGGCGTTCTTGCCAGCGCCGCCAAACCCCCGACCGCATCCCCATGGCTTCTGCGGTTTCGGCATTGCGGATGCTGGCTTCCACGAAGGCATAGGCCTGCACGTTGTAATTGGACGCTTCGGCCAGGTTTTTCGTCGAAAGAAAAGCCTGCGCCAAGGCGCTTCCAATCACAATGAACACAGCAACCGTGCCGAAAAAGGCGAAGAAGGGATGCACAATATAGAGAATAACCAGAAACACCGGTATCCATGGCACATCGAGCGATGTAGTGAGCCCCGTCGTCGAAACGAAGGATCGGACCTGTTCGAGATCACGCAATGGTTGGGCCCCCACCCGGTCACTGCCGCGCAGGCTGCCATGCACAAACAGCGCCTCAAACACGCGCGACGATAGGCGCCGGTCAATCAGCCGCCCAAGGCCGATCAGCGCAAAGCCGCGGCAGCATTCCAGTATGCCGTACATCGCGATTAGAGAAAGCGAAATGAGGGTCAGCGCCAAAAGGGTCGCTTCGCTTTGGCTTGTGAGAACCCTGTCATAGACCTGCATCATGTAAACGGAGCCGGTCAATTGCAGAAGGTTTACAACGAAACCAATGGCAAAAAGTAGAGCCAGCGCGCCCTTCATTTCCCCAAATATGGCATAGACAGGCGAAGCAGGCCCCTTGCGTAGCATGGCGGGCTTCATTTCTGGCCGACGCGCATTCTACGCCCCTTCAACGGAGATGATTGTCCCGCTTCAGCGTCATCGCCGACCATAAATCAGACCCCTAGGATAGAATGATTTTGTAACAAATTTCAAATAATCTATCGTTAAAGGCGTCCCTTCAGGGGGTGGGCAAATCGCAAAACGGCCCCGTAGCCGAGCGGGCTGCCCAAGCCCGTCTGAGCGCGGCCTGGCCGGTCGGCGGCGTTCGGGACCAGGGCGTAGCATTTGGTCGAACGACAAGTGCTGCCAAATGGCTTCATGGAGAATGTCTGTTGCGTTTATGCCCGGGGCCGACATGCCCCGGGGGCGCTATAGGAGGAAATCCACCGCCAACAGGGTCGAAACACCCTGAATCGCAATCTCCATATCGGCCCGGGCATCGCCATTCACATCGGCCTGCAACACACCGCCCGCAAAGCGGAGCTGCCCCGCAATCCGGCCAAAACCCGCGTCGCCGATGAAAGCAAAGGCCTGATTGCCAGAAAGCCGCGTATTTGCGTCAATCGCGGCCAGATCAACCCGATCCCCCTCTGCCCGGCTAAAGGCGGTAATCAGGTCCCGACTGGTCCCAACCACGCTATCTGCCAGCGCCGTGAAGCGGAATAAATCCGCCCCGGTGTCGCCGGTCATTACGTCCCGCCCGGCGCCGCTGATCAGCAAGTCATTCCCGGCACCGCCATCAAGCGTGTCATTGCCGGTCAGGCCCGATAGCGTGTCATTACCGCCAAGGCCCAGGAGTAAATCATTGCCCGCAAGCCCGCTCAGGCTGTCATTGCCGCCCGCGCCATTCAAAGTATCGTTGCGTGATGTGCCATTCAGCACCCGGTCCGCCTCAACAGCCGTCATCGCCAGGTTATAGCTGCCGGTCGAAGCTTCAAAGCCTTGCGCGCTCAAGTAATAAGTGCCGCTGGTTGTTGCCGTAAAGGAAAGGCGAGAATTCGCGCCCACCGCGTCATCATTGAAGGCCAATTGCTGGCCGGTTGCGCTCAGCAGGCGCAGATAGGAATCAAGTGACGAACCCGCCGTGGCATCCATCGCGAAGCTGTACCGCCAACCGGCGCTCAGGGTCATGCGGAACCAATCCTGATCCCCGCCAAAATCAATGCTGGAGGCTTGTGACGCGCTTGCTGAAAGCGACGCTGCGGTTGCGGCATTCCCCGCGATGATGTCCATCGGCGTAGGCAGGGTGGGTGAGGTATCCATCAAGGCGCCGATATCAAGCCGCCCCCCGGTAGCCACAATGCCACCAAGGGAAGGCGTTGCCGCTGCGCTGCCCAGCAAGGCGGCGCGAATTTCCGCCGCGCTGGCATTCGGGTGTTCAGCCGCATAAAGCGCCACCGCGCCGGTCACATGCGGTGTCGCCATGGAGGTACCGCTATAGGTCCCATAGCGCCCGCCCGGGAGGGTGGAATAAATCGATGATCCTGGCGCGGCGATATCCACCGTCGTCGCCCCGTAATTGGAAAAGGATGACAGGCCGCCCGTATTCGTAAGCGACGCGACGGATACCACCGCCTCATACCCAGCAATCGCGGTTGTCGAGTAATTGGCGGGATAAGTCGCCTGCACATCATTGTTAAGGGCTGAATTGCCCGCCGCGGCGATGAACAGAATATCCTTTTGCGCCGCACGCCCGATCGCGTCATTCATTTGTGCGGAATATCCGCCGCCGCCCCAGGAATTATTCGTGGCGATGAAATCTTCAACGCCAGTCGCGCGAATGGCGGCATCGGTGAAGTAATTCACCGCATTGATCGCCCCGGTAGAGGCGCCAGAACCTGCGGCGGACAGAAACTTCAGCCCCACCATCTGGATATTCCAATTCACCCCGGCAACGCCAATACCATTCCCGCCCATGGCGCCAATGGTGCCAGCCACATGCGTGCCATGGCCATTATCATCAAAGGGATCATTGTCATTATTGACAAAATCCCAGCCGATCAGATCATCGCGATAGCCATTGCCATCCTCATCGGTGCCATTTTCCCAACGCCGGTCATTCAGCAAATCGCCAGCATCAATACGGCCATTGCGGTTGTAATCCATCACATAGGAAGCATTGGCCGCGCCGTTCAGATCGCGGAAAGTGATCAGGCCGTCCGTGTCAATATCGTTCAGCCGCGCGCGTATCGTTGTTGGGATTTCGCGCTGATTGAGCCATATATTCAGGTAAAGATCGGGGTGGGTGTAATCAATGCCCGTATCAATCACGCCCACCACACTCGTCATGGAACCTGTGTCGCCATCCGCCCAAGCCTCATTGGCCTGGCTGCCATAGGCATTCTTCATCGGGCCAGTATCGCCCAGCATTCCCCAAAGTGTACCGCCGGTATAGCCAGGATCGTTGCTCGCCACTGCAATGTGGATCTCGGCTTCTTCCATCGCGGGGGCGACATCCGGGGCCAAAACAAAAGTAACTTCGGCAATAACCGCCCCCACCCCAACCGCATTGCCTGAAGCCGCGGCGATGGGCTCCTGCGCGATGATGTCGGCAATGGCGATGGGCGCCAGCCACATGCCATCGCGCGCATCGCCATCATCAGCTTGAGTGAGCCACTGCTCCTGCCAGCTTGCGGGGAAACGGCGATGCATCATGGCGGTGGAAAAGCTCATTAACCCAAACTCCAAAGAAGGAGCTTTGAAACTATGGCGGAACCGTTAAAGGAAACATTAAGCGCAGCACCCGAAAAAGCCTGTCAGCCCGTTTTGTTACAAGGGTTCCATCGCCATGCCGGACAGCGAAGCGCCTCTGTCCGGTTTTTGTCGCAATCGCGCCATATAGGACTTATATGTAACTCCAACGATTCGCAGTTACGGACCCGATGAGCAACTTCATCCGTCAAATTCCAGAAGGCGACGACCGAGAGCGTCTGATGTGCCCAGCTTGCGGGCATGTCGCCTATGAAAACCCGAAAGTGGTGGTGGGCAGCGTGATCGCGGAGGGGGACCATATCCTGCTCTGCCGCCGCGCCATTGAACCGCGTGCCGGCTTCTGGACCATCCCCGCCGGCTATATGGAATTGGGTGAGACGGTCGAAGAAGGTGCGCAGCGCGAAGCCTGGGAAGAAGCCCGGGTGCGCATCACGCTGGATGGGGTTCTGGCGGTCTATTCCATTGCCCGCATCGGCCAGGTGCAGGTGATTTTCCGCGCCCGCTTCGCTGAGCTAGGCTTCGCTGCCGGGCCGGAAAGCCTGGAAGTGGCTTCCTTCCATTGGTCCGAGATTCCCTGGGATGAGCTTGCCTTCCCGTCCGTCCATTGGGCGCTGAAGGCGTGGCGGGAAACCGCCCATGGTGCGCTGCCCGCTGCCGTCCTAAACCCCGCGGAAGACCGTCGCGGCGTGCATCGCCTGCCGGTGGCTGGCTGATGTTTGGCCGGCGTTCATTCCTGACGGGCCTGATGCTCGGCCTTGGGGCAGGGGGGGCTTTGGCACAGAACGCCGCGCCAGCCCCGCCCCGCCCCGCAGCGCCCCCGCGCCGCCCTTCTCCCGAGCAGCGCCGCCAGCGTCGTGTTGCAGAGAAAACCGTCACCGCACCCGAACCAGCCGGTCAGCCCGCACCCATCCCCAATCGCGATATCGAAGCCCCGCGCAACGGCAATGACACACCGCGCGCCCGGCTCAGCCCAACCGTGATAGACCCCGCGCCTGCCCAACCTCATCTTGGCGGTTCAGGCTTCGCCATGCAGGCGCAGGAAGACCGGCTGCTGCAAAAACCAATGCCAGGTGCGCGGTTGAGCGTGCCTTTTTAGGGCATTTTCGAGCCAAATATGGATTCACTTGGCTCTCCGGAAAGTACGATTAAACAGAAGGTTAGCGTGTTTCCCGCGAACGAAGGCGAATGGGAAACACTCCAAGAGCCTGTTTGGCAATCACTGATGGGCCTTACGGTGGAACAGCCGCCGCCGCACGAAGCGGCCCTACGCGTCGATAGCTTGCCATCCATGATGAAGGCGGCGCGTCGCCGCATCGAAGGCGAAGTAGTTGCCGCCGTTGTTGGGCGGCTGATCATGCTGTCTTCCGATGACGTCGCCACGGAAATGGCACAGCAGCAGCGTCCCGACCCCGCCATGCGCTACGATGGCAACGTCGCCGGCGTAACCTGCCGAGGCGGTGAGCACCTCTTGAACAGCAGCGACGATCCGACGCTGCGCGTCGGCAGCTCGTTCCCAGCCTCGGATGCTCTCTTCAGGATGAGCAAAGAACAGGTCGGCGACGGCCTCGAACTCCTCCTTGGGCAGGTAGCCCGTAGCCGATCGGTCATTCTCGCCGAGGTTATCCAACTCCATGTTAGGCAGGCCCAACGGTCCAGCCAGAACTTCCGCAGCGTCGCGTGCCTTGCGCTCCGTGCTGCACCACACCACACCCAGACTGCGCGCCCAGGGGCACGCAAGAACCTGCGCCATCCGGTCTCGGCCTCGCGGCGACAACGGCCATTCGGGTACTGGCACCGCCGGGTCAATCAGGACGTCAGGGTGAGTGATGAAGTAGACAGTCCGCGTCGTGGAGGTCATGACCCCTTCAATGCCGCATGGGGACAGTATTGCCAATTTTCAGCCCCGCCGTCGCGTTTCGCGCGGTAAGGACCTTGGTGACGAGTTCGGGCGCGGCTGAGCTTCTCGGCCTAGACGACGGGCTCACGCCCGCCCTTCCAACCCCGCGACCTCCTCAGGGCTTTGCAGCCTGAGCGCCAGCGCATGCAGCCCGGTCGAAAATTCCCCCGCCAAAGCCTCATGCACCGCGCGGGAACGCGCCACACGCGACATCCCGGCGAAACCCGCCGAGACCACATGCACTGAATAATGCGTCTCCCCCCCGGGGCTCGCGCCGGCATGGCCGGCATGGCTGGCACTGTCATCGGTGATTTCAAGTAAGGCTGGCTGGAAGCGCGCTTCCAGGCTTAGCCGAATACGGTCTGCGCGTTGGGTCATGATGTGTTTTTCCGCGTTTGTGACTTTTTTGCCAAGCCCTGTTCTGCCTTGCGGCTTCGCGCCACCGCCCCCATAACCGCCTGATGTTCGCGCGCAAACGACGCAAGGCCTATGCCCCGGATGACGCAGCGCCCCCTGGGCGGCTTTGCGATGCGCCGGATTGCGCCGAAGCCGGGCAATATCGCGCCCCCCGCGACCGTTCCTTGCGCGAATTCCATTGGTTCTGCCTGGACCACGTGCGCGCCTACAACGCCAGTTGGGATTTCTATAAGGGCATGGGCCCGGATGAGATCGAAGCCTGTCTGCGCGCCGATACTTCTTGGCAGCGCCCCACCTGGCCACTTGGGCGGGTTGGTGGTTCAGGCCGCTTTGACCCCGAAATCCTGCGCGACCCGCTAGGCGTGCTGGGCGCCGAAGCCCCCACCCCCCGCCGCCAGCCGCCGGAAAGCGCTGTCCCCCCGGAACTCCGCGCCGCATTGGACCTTTTGGGCCTGAAATGGCCGCTGGATTCAGTGGCATTGCGCGCCCGCTACAAGGATTTGGCCAAGCAGCACCACCCGGATGCCACCGGCGGCGACAAGCAGGCAGAGGAGCGTTTGAAGGATATCAACCGCGCCTATAGCCTGCTGCGCCACCGCCTGGCCAAACAACCTGCCACGGCTGGGTAGCCGGATTTGCATTACGCGCCTAAGCTGTCCCTTTCTCTATGCACGGAACCTGATCTGCGATGAATAAAATCGCCCCCATTGCCGATATCAAACCGACTTCGGCGATTTCTGCCCCGGATACCACCGTCAAGGCGCGCGAAGCCTTTGGCGTCGATATAGACATGGATGTGCCCGCCTTTTCGGTACGCACAGAACATGTGCCGGAAATTGACACCAGCTACCGCTTCGACAAGGAAACCACGCTGGCCATTATTGCGGGCTTTGCCTTCAATCGCCGCGTGATGATCCAGGGCTATCACGGCACTGGGAAATCCACCCATATCGAACAGGTGGCGGCGCGGCTGAACTGGCCTTGCATTCGCGTGAACCTGGATAGCCACATCAGCCGTATTGACCTGATCGGCAAGGACGCGATTGTGCTGAAGGATGGCCAGCAGGTCACAGAATTCCGCGAGGGCATTCTGCCCTGGGCTTTGCAGCACCCCTGCGCTTTGGTGTTCGACGAATATGATGCCGGCCGCCCGGATGTGATGTTCGTGATCCAGCGCGTGCTGGAAGTGGAAGGCAAGCTCACGCTGCTCGATCAAAGCCGCGTCATTCGCCCCAACCCGTATTTCCGGCTTTTCGCCACGGCGAATACCGTCGGGCTTGGCGATACCACCGGGCTTTATCACGGCACGCAGCAGATCAATCAGGGCCAGATGGACCGCTGGAACATCGTCGCTACCCTGAACTACCTGCCGCATAAGCAGGAAACGGAAATCGTGCTGGCCAAGCTTGGCGTCGAAGGCGATGCCAAGATGAAGAAGCAGGTGGAAGCCATGGTGGCTTTGGCCGACCTGACGCGCGCGGGCTTCATCGCGGGCGATATCAGCACTGTCATGTCGCCACGGACCGTCATCACCTGGGCCGATAACGCCAAGATTTTTGGTGATGTCGGCTTCGCCTTCCGCCTCTCCTTCCTGAACAAGTGCGACGAGGCGGAACGCAGCACGGTGGCTGAATACTACCAGCGCTGCTTCAATGAGGAATTGCCCTCAGGCAGCTTGCTCCGCAAGGCGGGCTGAACCGCGTAACGGCGGCGCCTGATGCGGGCGCCGCCATGCCATGCCAGAGAGAGTGATCATGAGCGGCAAGCAGGATCTGACCCGGCAGGAAGAATTCAAGCGCGCCACCGCGGGCGTGCTACGCGCCATGGCGCATGCCGATGCGGAAGTGCAGGTGGCCTTCCAGCCCGGGCCTTCCGGCGTGGCCGGCAAGCGCGTGCGCCTGCCGCTGCCAACCCGCGCCTTGCCCGCCAATGAAATGGCGAAGCTGCGTGGTGCGGCGGATGCCGCGGCACTCAAGCTGCGCCATCATGATGAAGCGCTTCATGCCAGCCGCATCCCAACGCGGCGCGAGGCCAAGGAAGTGTTCGACGCGCTTGAACAAGTGCGTGTGGAGGCCGTGGGGTCCCAACACATGGCCGGCGTTGCGGCGAATTTGCGCGCCAAGCTGATCGAAGAATGCGAAGCCGAAGGCTATGACCGCATGACGCGCAAGGACCAGATGCCGCTGCCGGCAGCCTTGGGCCTGATTGCGCGTGAACGCCTGACCGGGGAAGCAGCACCAGAAGCCGCACATCGCGTGCTTGATTTGTGGCGCGACACGATTGGTGAGGATGCCGAACAGGCCCTTGCCGAAATGGCGACCACCGCCGAAGACCAAGGCGCCTTCGCCCGCGCGGCGCGCAAACTGCTGACCGCGCTCGACCTCGCTGAGGCCGAAATGGAAGCGGAGAGCGAACAGCAAGACGAGGAAGGCGAAGAAGGCGGCGAAAGCACGCCCCAGCAGGACCAATCCGGCGAAGGGCAGAGCCAATCCGACCAGGAAGATGAAATGCTCGGCGCCCAGCCCGAGCAGATGCAGGGCGAAGCTTCGGACGAAGAAGCCGAGGAATCCGAAGAAGAAGGCGCGGCAGCCGATGGCGATGACAAGCCAGGCGGCCCGCAGCAGCGCCGCGAAGTGCCGCAGGTGGATGACACCACGCGCTACCACGCCTTCACCACGCAATTCGATGAAGTGGTGGCCGCGGATGATCTCTGTGACCCGGAAGAACTCACCAGGCTACGCCAACAGCTAGACCAGCAGCTTTCCCATTTGCAGGGCGTGGTTTCCAAACTCGCCAATCGGCTGCAACGCCGCTTGCTGGCGCAGCAACAGCGCGCCTGGGATTTCGATCTGGAAGAGGGCATTCTGGATGTCGCGCGGCTGGCGCGCATTGTCGCCAACCCAACCCATTCGCTGTCCTACAAGCGTGAGCGGGAGACGGATTTCCGCGACACGGTGGTGACGCTGCTGATTGACAATTCCGGTTCCATGCGCGGGCGCCCGATCACGGTTGCCGCCATGTGCAGCGATATCCTGGCGCGCACCTTGGAACGCTGCGCGGTGAAAACCGAGATCCTTGGCTTCACTACGCGCGCCTGGAAGGGTGGGCAAAGCCGTGAACGCTGGGTGGCGGAGGGCAAGGCGCGTAATCCGGGCCGCCTGAATGATCTGCGCCACGTGATCTACAAGCCCGCCGATGCGCCCTGGCGGCGCGCGCGCAAGAATCTCGGCCTGATGCTGCGCGAAGGTTTGCTGAAGGAAAACATTGATGGCGAGGCTTTGGAATGGGCCTATAAGCGCCTGCTCGCGCGGCCTGAACATCGCCGCATTCTGATGGTGATTTCCGATGGCGCGCCGGTGGATGACAGCACGCTTTCCGTCAATCCAGGCAATTACCTGGAACGCCATTTGCGGAAAGTGATTGGCGAAATTGAAAACCGCAATGCGGTCGAGCTTGTTGCCATCGGCATCGGCCATGATGTGACACGCTATTACCGCCGCGCGGTGACCATTGTGGATGCCGAAGAACTGGGCGGCACCATGATGAAGAAACTCGCCGAATTGTTTGATGAGGATGCGGCGGAAGCCTGGCAGCGGAGTGCTGCCGAACGCTCCGCCATGGTGGCCTGACGCAGCAAGGCGTTATGGCGCTGGAACCAAGTGTTTCGCGCCGCGTTTTCCTGGCCGCGCTTGGCGCGACAAGCGCAGCATCCGCCAAGGCACAGAATGCGGCGCAGCCCTTTGCGCTGCCCGATCTCCCCGGGCCTTTGCGCCTGCTCGGCGGGTTGGTGATTGATGCGGCGGCTTTGGGCGGCGGCGGCTTTTCCGGGGTGCATCTGGCGCCGGATTTGACGCTGACCTTGATCAGTGATCGCGGCCATTGGGCGGAAGCGCGGCTGCTGCTGGATGGCCTGACGCCCTTGGGCTTGCACCCGCTGCGCCACGGGCCTTTGCGCGATGAAGCGGGCAAACCCATCCCGCGCGGTTTCGCTGCCGATGCGGAGGCGCTGGTGCGGCTGCCCGATGGCACTTGGCTGGTGGCCTTTGAACGACGCCACCGCATCCGCGCCTATCGCCGGCTGGATGGGCCAGGCCTTTATGTCGCGGCACCGCCGGGGCTTGAGGGCGCGCCTGCCAATGGCGGGCTGGAAAGCCTGGCCGTGCTGCCCGATGGCCGGCTTTTCGCCATTGCCGAGACCTTCACCCCGTCGGATCGGCCTGAATTGCGCCATGCCTGGCTCGGCGTGCCTGGTCGCTGGACGTCGCTTTATTGGCAACCCGCGCCTGGCTTTCACCCAACCGATGCTGCGATCCTGCCCGATGGCCGCGCGCTGGTTCTGGAGCGGCGCTTTAGCCTGCTCGGCGGTTTCAGCGCCCGGCTGGTGATGACCACCCCCGATGCGCTGCGCTCAGCCCGCGAAGGCACGGTGCTGTATGGCGAGGCGATCCTGATGCTGGATGACGCGCCGCTGCCGGCGGAGAATTGGGAAGCCGTGGCGGTCACGCGCTTTGGGGATCAGACGCTGGTGGCGCTGATATCCGATGATAATGAAAGCATCTTGCAGCGCAGCCTGTTATTGTTGTTCGCGTGGCGCGGCTGATGCTGGCGTGATCCATGGAAAACGGATCACGCCATGGAACGCGCCCTAACCTTGTAACCTGATCCCAGACTCCCGGATCACCCGCGCCCATTTGGCGATGTCATCGGCAATCCTGGCGCGCATCTGCTCACTATCGCCATCGACAATATCAAGGCCAAGGCCGGAGAAGCGCTGGCGCATGGCGGGGTCCGCCAGAATGGCCCGCGATGTCACCTGCACGCGATCCAGGATGGGCTGAGGCGTGCCTGCTGGTGCCATGGTGCCGAACCAGGAACTCGCCTCAAAACCTGGGAAGCCTTGCTCAACCAGCGTCGGTATCTCCGGCGCATTGGTTGAACGCTGGAGTGTGGTGATGCCAAGCCCGCGCAATTGGCCATCGCGCACCATGGGTAGCACCGCGCCGATATTCTGGATGCCAAGCTGGACACTGCCATTCAGCACATCGGCCATATTGGCACCGCGATAGGGGATGTGTTCCATCTTGATGCCGGCCTGGCTGCAGAACATCTCGCCAGCAGCATGCTGCGGCGTGCCGACGCCTGGCGTGCCATAGGATACCTTGCCGGGATTGGCTTTTGCGTAAGCGACCAATTCCTGGATCGTGCGCGGTGGGAAATCCCTGTTCGACACGAAAAGCGATGGCATGGCGAAGGCAAGGTGGATCGGCGCCAGATCCTTCACGGGATCGAAAGGCAGGCGCTGCAGGTTTGGCAGAAGGGTCAAAGCTGCGCTTGCCGCCCACATCAGCGTATAGCCATCCGGCGCTGATTTCGCGACGCGATCCACACCAATGGCGCCTGAATTGCCCGCGACATTTTCAACAACGACCGGCTGGCCCCAGGCTTCGCTGAATCTTTGGGCGAAAAGCCGGCCCGTCACATCCGTGGCGCTGCCGGCGGTGAAGCCAACAATCAGCCGTACCGGCCGGTCTGGCCAGGCGCCCTGTGCAAAGGCGCCGGTGGCAGTGCCGGAACCAATCAAAGCCGCGCCGCCCATCATCAGGCCACGCCGCGAAAGCGATGCTGTCATGAATTTCCTCCCCGGTTTTTATTGCCGCGCCGAAGGCCTCAGCCCTCAGCGCGTTTAGGGGAGCGTAACGCGGTAAATCGCGCGCCGTCCATGCGAAAGATGGCCCGACGGGCGCCCTACTTCAGGCGGGAACCTGCCGCACCAGATCCCGCTTGGCGAGCGCTGCTCCGGCCGCCCAGGCCGGCACCAGCGGGCGTGGCTTTTCGAACCAAAGGCAGGTTTCCTCGATACCGCGTGCGGGGCACCAGATGCGCCCTTCCCCAAGCGGCCCGAATCCCAGCAGGCGAACAACCGCGAGCGAGGCTACATTATCCGGCTGCACCGCCGCCCTCAGGCAATCAATATCCATATGCTTGAAGGCGAGTTCCACCGCGACCGGCCCCGCTTCACGCATCAGCCCCTGGCCCTGATAGTGTTCCCCGAGCCAATAGGTCGTCAGCGCCACCCGGTCATCGCCCGGCGGGCAGATCAGGCTGACCCAGCCGCAAATCGCACCATCAGATTTCCGTTCCAGTGCCAGCGGCAGGGACCGCCTTTCCGCGGCTGCACCGCGGGCCGAACTGATTTTCTCCTGCGCCATGGGGGACGAGAAGGGCACGGGCCAGGAGGCCAATCGCTTGCTGATCGCTTCCGTCATCATCTCCGCAATGGCCGGGGCATCGCGACCTTCGACGCAGCGCAACCGAAGGCGAGGCGTTTCTGCTACGGGAGCAGATGGGAGAAAAACAACCATAAGATGTATATAGACCGTGGAAATCTATTTGGCTAGAAAATTTTTTAACCTTTCCGCAGCTTTTCCGCGAGGCTGATCGAATAGCCTAGACAGGGAAAAATTCCCATGATGCACGCGGGCGCGGCGGTGGGAGAATTCCAGAAAGCCGGCCAGCCCATTGCGTCGCCCGAAGCCAGAATCACCCGATCCACCGAAACCCAAAGCCTGGAAACCTGCGAATTCCACAGTGCGGCCGGCGATGATGGCGCTGCCCCTGGCGATCCGTGCAACCTGATTTTCTTCCTCAGGCGTCGCACCAAAAAGGTAGATAGCCAGGGGTGATGGACGTTCTACAACCCAGGCGAGTGCCATTCGAAGCGATTCTTCTTCACGCATAAGTAGTATCGGGCCGAAGATTTCCTCATGGCAGATTGCCGCTTCGGGCGGGGCTTCCGCCAGCATCAGCGCCATGTGTCGCCCCGGACCGTTCTCAGCCAGCGGGGTCAGGCTGGCGCCCGCCATCAGGCGTTGAAGCCGCGCATATTGGGCGGCATTGATCACGCCCGTTTCCGGCAACCCAATGTCGGTTGCTCGGCAGGCTTCGATGAAGGCCTGCTTGCTATGCCCGACCAGCAGCACCGTATCGGGGGCGACGCAGGTCTGCCCCGCATTGAACGCTTTGCCCGCCAGGATATCGCGCGCGGCGCGCTTCAAATCCGCCCCCGGCAGCACCAGCACCAGACATTTGCCGCCCAATTCCAGCGTCAGCGGCGTCAGCTTCGGCGCCGCAGCGGCCATGATCTTGCGCCCCGTGGCCGTGCTGCCGGTGAAGACCAGATGATCCCAGGGTTGCGCCGCGAAATCCGCGCCCACTTCAGCGCCGCCTTGCACGCAAAGCGCGATGTTATCGCCCCAGGCATCGCGCAAAATATCGGCAATCAGCGCGGCGGTGCGCGGCAGTGCTTCCGATGGTTTCACACATACGCGATTGCCGGCAGCAATGGCATCAATCGCGGGCAGCAGCGCCAATTGCACCGGGTAATTCCAGGGCGCCATGATGCCAATCACGCCTTTGGGGACAAATTCTTCCCGTGCGCGCGCCGGCCAGAAGGGATAGGGCACAGTGACGCGTCGCGCGCGCATCCAATGCCACAGATTGCGCCGCGCATAACGCGCCATATCCGCGACCAGCAACACATCCGCAAGCAGGGTTTCTATCGGCGCGCGGCCTTCATATTCGGCATCCAGCACCGCCATGATCTCATGCGAGCGCGCCATCACGGCGCGCGCGAGGCCCGCCAGCAGCGCGCGGCGTTGCTTCAAGTTGGGGATACCATCCCGCGCTTCGGCGGCGCGGAGCGCAGCAAGGGCTTCGGCAGGGGTCATCGCGGTAAATCCTTTACCGCAGCCTCACCAGAAAGCACGGCGGCTTCAATGGTGGCGGGCAGGCGCGGCCAGGTCCAATCCCCGGCCAGCACAAGATTTCGATAAATCTGCCGCGGCGGTTGCGGCGGCATGCCCACCGCATGGCGCGGCGTGGCGCGGCGTTCCTTCACGGCGCGCATCGCGGGTGGCGCTTCCGGCCATTCGCCCGGTAGGCTGAAAGCCTTGGCGGCAGCACGAATTTCCGCCCAAGCGCGCGGCGCAAGATCAGGCGCTTGTTCTTCCACTTCCGCATCTGCTGCGCTGACGGTGACACTCACGCCACCTGGCCGCACCAGCACCCATTGCGTGAGGCCGCCCAGCACACCGATGAAGCGCACCGGCCCCGCCGTTTCATGCGTGAAATGCAGATTGAGGATAGGCGCATGGCGTTCCGGCACGCGGAGTTTTGGGATCAGCCGCGCCACTTCCCAAGGCGGCAGCGCCAGCACAATGGCATCACGCGCTTCAAGCGCAAGGCTGTCATCACCAAAATGCAGCGCGATGATGCGCCCTTCCGCTTCGGTCATGGCGCGGAGCCTGGCGCCGAAACGAATAGTGGCGCCCGCCTTTTCCAAAGCGCGCAAGGCAGGCGCAATCAAATCCGGCCCCAGCCCTTCCCGCGCCACCAGCAGCGCACCAGCACCGGGCCGCCCAAGCCGGCGCAGCACCACGCCAAGCCGTGCCGAAGAAGCCTCCTGCCCCGGCGTATTCAGTGCTGCCACCGTGAGCGGTTCGATCAGTGCACGATACAGCACGGGATGCGCGGCCATGGCTTCCGCGACAGGCCGATCCCCAATCGGCAAGGCAAGGCGCAGCAGCGCGGCGATGGCGCCCGCACTCAAGCCCGGTGGGCGTTTGGCAGGGTCGCGCCAGGCGAGTGGGCTGGCGGCGATGCGCCTGGCGCTGCCATCGGCCAAATCGAAAACGGGCAGGCCTTCCGGTTCGGCTTCCACCCAGCCCTCACGCGCGCCGATATCCGCAAGGAAGCGCAAAGCGGCACGATTGGCGCCCATCAGCGCATGGGTGCCGTTATCTGTGCCATCCGGTAGCGCGCGGCAGCGCCCGCCGGCGACAGGTGTCGCTTCATGCAGCGTCACCCGGCGCCCGGATTGTGCCAGACGCAAGGCAGCCACGAGCCCCGCAACCCCGGCGCCAATGACATGGCAAGTAGCGTTCTGGTTCACGCGCGGCTGGGGCTTGCTTGCGGCATGGGCATGATCCCCATGGCATAGGCCGCCATGCGCAGCTTCTCGCCGCGCGTCAGGCGGGGGCGTGGCCGAGGCAGGCCGAAGCCGCGCGCCATCAGGCGTTCAAACAGCCGTTGATAGCCCCACATCATGATACGCGCCGGCAAAAGGGCGCGTTGATCCAGGTGGCGCAGTTCCGCTGCGGCTTGCGCGAAACCTGCCTCGGCCTGCTGCGCCAAATGCGCCGCGGCGCGGGCGAAGCCCGGGCTTGCAATCAGCGTTGTGGCCGGTGCGTCGGCCACGCCTTCCGCAGCCAGCAGATCAAGCGGCAGATAGACGCGGTCGCGCGTGGCATCCTCATCCAAATCGCGCAGGATATTCACTAATTGCAGCGTGCGCCCTAGGCTAAGGCCAAAATCAGCCGCTTCCGGCGCGCCGAATATCCGCACCGCCATGGCGCCGACACTGCCGGCGACGCGGCGGCAATAAAGGTTCAGCGCTTCGGTATCAGCGATCCGCAGGCTGGGTGTGGAATCGGTTTCCATCCCCGCAATCATCGCCTCGCATTCTTCGATTGGGAGCGCGAAGCCTTCGCGCGCCAGCGCCAATTCGCGTGACAGAGCACAATTGGGCGCGCGGAGCTTGCCGCGCCAATCGGCCAGGAAGCGGCGCTTTTCAGATTCCGGCATCGCGCCATCAGCAATGTCATCCACCGCGCGGCAGAAGGCGTATACGGCCCAAAGCGCGCGACGCCTTTCGCCCTTCAGCGCCGACATGCCGCGCGCAAAGGAAGACCCCGCGCGCCCAACCCGCGCACTGACCAAAGCCGCATCGCTTGGCCCGGTGCCGAGTGCCGCGCGAAAGCCATGCAGGAAATCGAGGCGCGATAGGGCAACCCGCCCCAACACAGGATCCGCCGCGCGCAGCCGCGCCAGCAGCCGCCGCGCGAGTGCGATGGTGACTGCGCTTTCGCGTGCCAGGCGCTTGGCCGAGAGCAACCGCGGCAAAGCAGCGGCGGCATCCAGCCTTTCCTCCACCTGATCTAGCGCGGCGTCCAGCACAGCGCGCCGCGCCTCGGTATTGGTGGGATCGAAGAAGCGCGCCTCACCCCCGGCCAAATCCATCCAGGCTTCCGGCAGATAAACGCGCCCGATATCGCGCCGATCCGGCACCAGATCCTGCATATGGTTCAAGATTTGCAGCGCGGTACAAAGCGCATCCGCTGCTGCGATGGCCGCCGGCATCGCCTCATCATGTAAGCGCAGCAACATGCGTCCGACAGGATTGGCTGACCGTGCGCAGTAATCTTCCAAAGCCGCCCAATCGGCATAGCGGGTCTGCGTGGCATCCTGCCGAAAGGCGGAGAGTATTAGCCGCGCTTCTACCGTGCCACTGCCAGCGCCATGCAAAGCCGTGGCGGCGGGGTCATCAGTTGCCGGATCATCAAGGGCCGCTTCAAGCGCGGCCAGGCGGCGCAGCTTTTCCGGCGGATCTAGCGCCGGGTCATCGGCAATATCATCAGCGGTGCGCACAAAGCGATAAAACCCCAGCACCTTCGGGCGAATCTCCGGCGCCAGTAGCCGGGACGCGACAGGGAAATTCTCAGACCCCGCGTCACGTGTTGGCGCGCGGGAAGCAGCGTTTTCAGCAATCATGCCGTGCCGCTGGCGGAATAGGCGCGGCCCTTCCAGCCGGCGGGGCGGCCAATCAGCACGCGCACCAGCGCAGTCCATTGAATGGCGAGCCCAACCAGCACGGCCAAGGGATGCAGCGGCACAGTCCACCAGGCTTCACGCGTTTTGAAGGTAATGACGGCGCGCAACCCGAATACAAGCAGGATGGCAAGCGCTGCCTGCCATTCCGGCAGCAGAAAGAAGGGCCAGATATGCGCGCCGGCCAAAAGCGTGGTCCAAATGGGCAGGCCCACCGGCGTCGCCATGCCTTCATGCGCATTCTTGATGAAGCCGTTCCAACTGGTGCGAAAGCCTACATACATGCGGCATTCCGCGAGGGCGACACCTTCCACCATTTCGGTGCGAAAACCAGCGCCGCGTAGCTTGCGCGCCAGCTGCAAGCCATCATGAAGCGAGCCGCGAATTGCTCCATGCCCGCCAAGGGCTTCGTAGGCACCACGCTCGAAAAGGATCAACTGCCCGCAAGCGGCGCCAAGCTCCGCACGTTCTGTCTCAGCCCGCCCGCCGCCGGGCAGATAGCCGATCAGCAGCAGATTGATCATGGGCACGGTCAACGCTTCACCCAGTGAACCAATGATCTGGCGCGGTACGCCTGTCACCATGGCCAGCTTCTGCCGCGCAGCATGGCCGCACATCGCCGAAGCGGCATCACGCGCCAGCCGTACATCGGCATCAATGAACAGGAAATGCGTCCCCCGCGCCGCTTCCGCCAACCGCGCACAGGCATGCACCTTGCCGGTCCAGCCTTGCGGTAGCGGCGGGCAGGCCAGCAAACGCACCCGCGCATCCCGCGCGGCATAGGCATTCACAATCGCTGCCGTGCGATCGGTGGAACCATCATCCATCACCAGCACTTCAAGCGCGACACCTTGTTGGGCTAGCGCAGCATCAAGGCAGGCGGCGATATGCGCTTCTTCGTTCCGCGCCGGTATCAGGATGGAAACCAGCGCATCCTTGGGCGCCGGCCCGCGCGCCTTGGCCATGCGGCGTAGATTATCAATCGCGAAACCCACAGGAAACAGCGCCAAGGCAAGCGCAATCCAGGGCAGGAACTCTGTCATGGCGCAGTCTCCGCGCGTTGTTCATGTCGGGGGTCGAATCGTTCGCCGCGCAGCAGCGCCTTGGCGCGGCGCCAGGCTTGATAAATGCCGCCCATGCCTTCGCGCCCCTGCACCAGGGTTTGAAACGCCGCCGGATCACGCGCAATGGCATCGGCGCTGAGCTTATCCATGACGCTTGCCAGGGCACCTGAAAGCAAGGCGCTGCGCGCTTCTCGCGGCGCTTCCAGCAGTGTCGCAGCGGGAATAGGCGCGCCGAAAGCAGCCAGCATTTCCGCCTTGCGCTCACTCCAGAACGGGTAATCCAACGCGAGTGGCACAAACACCGCATCGGGCGCAATTTCCGGCAGGCGGATTACGCCGGGCGCAATCGGCACGGGCCTTTCGCGCGCGTCGCTGAAACGCCCCGGCGCATTGATCCAGAGGATATGTGCAGGATTCGCCAAAACCTTTTCCACCACGCGCAAAAACGCCACGGAACCGCGCGCCGATCCGGTTTCAATGCCAAACACGCCAAGTCGCTTCATGAAGCGATATTTTTCGAGTGCCGCCGCATCCATCGGCGTGAACAACGGCCTCTGCGGCAAAAGCCGACGATAGAGCAGCATGAAGGCAACCCCATCCCACCAGGAGGGATGATTGGCGAAAATCACCACGGGCTTGCCTGCCGGCAATTCAGGCAGGCCCCAGCGCGCCACGCGCAGCGCGCGCATATGCTTGGCGAAGAAACGCGTGAACATGAAATCGAAAAAATCCAGATGGCGCGCGGAACGCAGCGCCACCGGGTCAGGCACTTGTTTTGCCTGGCCTGTCGTCATTCCGCCGCGGCTGGCAGATCGGCCTCTCGCCGGCCGGCCAATTCCGCTTCGGCGGACATGCCGCGCCCGCCAAGATCACGGTCCAAAGCATCGGCAGCGATCCAGCCGGACATCATCACCATGGGCATGCCAGGGCCGGGATGCGCGGCACCGCCGGCCAGATAAAGCCCCTTGATCGCCTTGCTGCGATTGCTCGGCTTGAAGGCGCCGGTGAAGGAACCATGCGATGCCAGGCCATAAATGGCGCCATTCAATACCTTGTAGCGGTTATGGATATCCACTGGCGTCAATTGGCTTTCGCAGACAATGCGGCTTTCAATATCTTCCATCCCCGCGGTGCGCTTCAGCTTATCCAGGATTTTCTGTCGATAGGCCGGAAACATCTTCGACCAATCATGATGCGGGCGCAGATAAGGCGTGTGCACCAGCACATAAAGCGCTTCGCCCCCTTCCGGCGCCACCGAAGGATCAGTGCCCGATGGCGCGGCCATATAGGCTGTCGGGTCCGGCGCCGGTTCGCCCTTGCGATAAATGGCATCGAATTCTTCTTCCGCATCGCGAGAGAAGACGAAATCATGATGCGCCAAATGCTCGTAACGGCGATTGAGACCCAAATACAGCACAATACCGGAACAGGCAGGTTCATACTTCTTGGCATAGCGCTGAGACGCATTGCCCTTCACCAATTCCGTATAGGTGCGGATCGCATCCATGTTCGAAATCAGCGCATCACAGGCAATACGTTCGCCATTGGCGGTCACACTACGCACAGCGCCACCCACAATCTCAATATCCGTCACCTCGGCATTGGTACGCAAATCAGCACCGAGCGACGCGGCAAGATTGGCAAGCCCTTCCGCCGTGGCGCGCGTACCGCCCACGGGATACCACACCCCTTCGGATGCCTGCATATCGCCAATGCTGCATAGCACCGCTGGCGCAAGGTAAGGGCTGGACCCGACATATTGCGTGAAGTGATCCAGCATTTGCGCCAATTGCTCATTCGGCACATGGCCGCGAATAACCTTCGCCACCGTCTGGCCCATGCGCAGCGCCATGACATCACGCAGTACATTGGGCTTGAAATTATCACCAAGGTTCAGCGTATCGCCGATGCCTTCCACGGGCTTCCAGAAGAAGAATTTCTCGGAAACCTTGTGCAAATGGCGGGCCACGCGCTGGAAGCTTTCATACCCAGCGCCATTCGGCCCGCCGGGTGCGAATTCATCCATCAGCCGTGCCATATCCTGCACGTTTTCGATCAGATCAATCTGCTTGCTGCCATCAAAAAAGCAACGCCATTGCGGATCAAGCCTGATCAGCGGCATTTCCTTTTGCTGATCGCGCCCCGCTTCGGCGAAGATGCGGCGCAGCACGCGCGGCACGGTCAGGATGGTGGGGCCCATATCGAAGCGGAAATTCCCGCGCCCGTCGGGTGATGGTAGGTTCAAAACCGCCGCCTTGCCGCCCAGCCAGGCATTACGCTCAAGGACCGTGACCTGATGCCCACGCGCCTGCGCGGTGGCGGCTGCAGCTAGCCCGCCCAAACCGCTGCCAATGACAACTACCTTGGCACCCATCGCGCCCTCTCCTTCTCAGTCGCCAGCAGACTGTTTGGTCGCATTTTCCGAGCCGCCAAGTGAGTCCACTTGGCTTGAAAATGCTCCCACATTGGCCCGCATATGGCTTGGGCTGCGTTCGCTGCGCGCCATGCCCAAAT
The DNA here is from genome assembly GCA_020249285.1 of Roseomonas sp. Lineage (GTDB taxonomy): Bacteria > Pseudomonadota > Alphaproteobacteria > Acetobacterales > Acetobacteraceae > Neoroseomonas. The sequence continues at coordinate 94,043 of JADCFX010000001.1, forward strand.
CCTGCAACAATAAATCCGCGCTGATCCGCGCACCTTCATAAATCACCGGCAGCCCACTGCCAGGATGCGTACCGCCGCCCACCAGATACACGCCCCGCGCCTTACCGAAGCGATTGCGCGGGCGGAAATGCATCATCTGCCGCACATTATGCGCAAGATTAAAGGTCGCCCCATAGCCTACCGCATAATCATCCTGCCAGCCTTGGGGCGAGAGGATTTTCTCGTACCGAATGCGGCTTTCGATATCATGCAAGCCCAGCGCCTTCAGCCTATCCAAAGCAAGTCGCCGATAGCGCGGCGCTTCTGCCGCCCAATCCGCCCCACCCAAAAGATTCGGCACGGGCACCAGCATATAAAGCGTGGAATGCCCAGGCGGTGCGAGTGAAGGATCCGTGCTGGCGGCGGCCTGCACATAAAGCGAAGGATTTTGCGGAATAATCCCTGCTTCGATTTGTGCGAGATTATTCTCATAATCTTCCGCAAGCAGCACGGTGTGATGCGCCAGATCAAGCTGCCCTTCAATGCCCAGATAAAGCATGAAGGTGGAACAGGAATACCGCGCCTCGGCGATTTTCTTATCGGGCCATTGCGGGCGCTGTTCTTCTTCCATCAGCCCCGGAATGGCATGCGCGAAATCGGCATTCACCACCACCGCATCCGCGGCATGCAACCGCCCGCCCGCTTCAACACCAACGGCGCGCCGGCCTTCAAAGACAATGCGATCAACCTTGGTATTCAGGCGGATATCCACGCCGACACTCTCGGCCACCCGGGCCATGGCTTCCGATATGACGCCGCACCCGCCGCGCGGGTGAAACACGCCATGTTCATATTCCAGGAAGGACAGGATGGAAAACATGCTCGGGCAACGAAAGGGACTCATGCCCAGGTATTTGGACTGGAAGGAAAATGCCAAGCGCGTGCGCGGGTCCGAGAAGTGTCTTTGTAATTCCTGATCCAGCGAAAGCCAGGGCCGCAGATGCTTCAGCCCATTCATCACTTCCGGTGCCAAATAGGTCATGACGCCAGGGAAGGGCCGTTCCAACACGGGGCGGAAGGCTTCCAGCTTCACGCGGTTTTCCGCCATGAAGCTGCGCACGCCGGCGGCATCGGCGGGATTGATCTTCGCCACTTCCGCTTCCATGCGCGCCAGATCGGGCGTCGCTTCAATGGAAACGGGATTGGCGCCTTCGAAGATCAGCCGATATTGCGGATCAAGGCGGATCAGATCCACCTCATCCTCAAGCCGCGCGCCGCAGGCTTCGAAGATTTCCGCCAGGATGCGCGGATACAGGAAGAAGGTCGGCCCAATATCAAAGCGGTAGCCGCCAGGTGCGGTTACGGTGCGGGTGCGCCCGCCGACCACGGCATCCTTTTCGAATACCGTGACGCGCACGCCTGAGGAGGCCAGCAGCATGGCCGCGGCCAAGCCGCCGGGGCCGGCGCCGATTACGGCGACATGGGGGCGAGTTTGTGAGAGCGAGGGAGGTGATGCGTTCATCCGGCAATCTGTCTTTACGGCCTATCGGTACCAAATGTCTAAAAGGAAGTAAAAGCCCGGCCGGCCAAAAGGGGTTGGGTAGCCCTCAGGCCGCCATCGCCCCCTCAATTTCCGCGAAGCGCGCCCCAGCACGCGGAAGGAGCCGCCGCAGATAGAAATCCGCCACCGCCCCATAAGCCGCGCCATCCGCCGCAGCCGCCCGCGCGAGGAGAGCACCCCCCAGCACCCAGCCCACCGCATCCAAATAGGCAGTCGCGAGCGATTGGCTAGCCTCCGCATCGCGGCCTTGCACTTCCAACACCGCTTCCGTGGTCCGGGCCAGCCCCTCAGCCGCGGCGCGCAGCCTGGCATCGGGCAGGGCGGCGATCTCGCTGATGAGGCTCCGCATTTCGGCCCCGCCATCGCGGGCGAGCTTGCGGGTCAGCAGGTCAATCGCCTGGATACCGTTGGTGCCCTCATAAATCGGGGCAATACGGGCATCGCGCAGCACCTGGGCGGCGCCGGTATCCTCAATAAAGCCCATGCCGCCATGCACCTGTACGCCGAGGGAGGCGGTTTCCACCCCGCGATCCGTGGCCCAAGCCTTCAGCACCGGGATCAGTAGCGCCAGCCGCGTGCTGGCCGCTTTATCGCCCATCAGTTCCGCCCGGTCCGCCGCCACTGCCGCTTCCAGCATGATCAGCCGGGCGGCGAGCGTGGTCGCGCGCATTTCCATCAGCATACGCGCCACATCCGGGTGTTCCGCGATGCTGCGCCCACTCTGCACGCGCTGCGCGGCATAGGCTTCGGCCAGCCGTAGTGCCGCCGCGCCATGGGCTACACCCTGGGTGCCAACGCCCAGCCGTGCATTATTCATCATGGCGAACATGGCTTGCAGGCCGCGATGCGGTTCGCCGACCATCTCGGCCTCGGCGCCCTCATACATCATGATGCAGGTGGGGCTGCCATGAATGCCCATTTTGCGTTCGATGCCACCGCAGCGGAAGGCATTGCGCGCGCCATCTGGCAGGATTTTCGGCGCGGCAAACAGCGATATCCCGCGCGAGCCCGGCGGCGCATCCGGCAGGCGCGCCAGCACCAGATGCAGGATATTGCCGGCGCAATCATGTTCGCCCCAGGTGATGAAAATCTTCTGCCCGTGCAAGGCATAACGCCCATTGCCGAGCGGTTCAGCGCGCGTGCGGAGCATGCCCAAATCGCTGCCGGCTTGCGGTTCGGTCAGGCACATCGCGCCGGTCCAATCGCCCGCGATCATCGGCGGCAGCCAGCGCGCCGCCTGATCCGCGCTTGCGTGATGGCGGAGCAGATCAATCGCACCCGCCGTCAGCAGCGGGCCGAGCATGAAGGATGTATCAGCCGCCATGCCCAATTCCACCATGGCGGTCCAAAGGCTGAGCGGCAGCCCCTGCCCGCCATGTTCCAACGGTGCGGCCAGGCCCTGCCAGCCGCCTTCGCGCCATTGATCATAAAGTGCCGGGTAATGCGCCGGCGTGGTCACGGTGCCATTGGCGTAGCGGGCGCCTTGCTTATCGGCTTCCTGCGCCTTGGGTTGCAGCGCTTCGGTGCAGAAGCGGTTCGCCTCGGTCACGATTTGGGCAATGTCATCGGCGGAAAGCGGCACGCCGGCGGCATTGGTGAGCCCCGGCAGGTCAACCAGGCGCGTCAGGCCAAAAATCAGATCATCAGCGGCGGTGGTGGTCATGTTGTGCTCTCCAATCCGGCCAGCAGGCCAGGTGCCGGGGCATCCCGCCCGGCGGCCCAGCCCGGCAGGGCGCGGGCCAACGCAGTATCCTCTGCCGCCGCGGCCAGGGCCAGACCCAAAAGCGGGGCGAATTTAAAGCCATGGCCGGAAAAGCCGGACATGACAAAGCAAGACGGCGCCACGGCTTCCAGGATGAATTCCTCCCGGTCTTCCACATCGTAATAGCAGGCTTGCGCGCCAAGCACCCGATAAGCACCCGCATTGATCAGGCGCGGGCGGGCGAGGGCCAGGATTTCCTCGATTTCTGCGGGCGTTGCCGCGCGCGGGTCGACCCCCGCATCGCCCTGGCGGGAAAAGCGGTGATCGCCGATCTTGAGCGCGGTGCCGGCCACCGGCGGCACGGCGTAGAACCCGCCATCCTCGGCCAGATCAAGCAGCATGGGTGCGGCTTCCCAGGCGGCGCGAAATTCGGGCGGGGCTTCAAGACGCACCAGGATTTGCCGGGACGGCACCACGCGGCCAGTAAGCCCAGTGCCGAGCAGCCTTGGCCCCCAGGGGCCGGCGGAGAGTATCAGCAGATCGGCGCTGCGTTCCACGCCATTGGTGAACCTCAGCGCCGCACGATCCGGCAGGGCGGCGGTGACCTCGGCGGCCTCGAACACCACGCCTTGTGTGGCAAGATGTGCGGCGAGCCCCGCGACAATCCGTTCCGCGAGCAGCGCGCCACCGCGCGGCAAGGTGAAGGCGGCGGCTATGCCGGTATCTGACAGCATGGGAAAGCGCGTGGTGAGCTGATCTGGCGCCAAATCCGCGCAAGCATGCCCATCGGCCCGCAGCGCAGCCCGGCTTTCCGCAAGCCAGCCACCCTGGTGATTGGCGAGTGCCAGCACACCGGTTTCCACATAATGCCGGGTGCCGAGTGCGGCCCAGATCATCTCCCAAGCCGCATAGGCGGGGTCAACCATCCGCATATAGCCAGCCTGCGCGCCATAGGCGTGGCGGATCAGGCGGTGCTGATCCACGGATGCGCCACGCGGATTGGGGATAGGCGCCTGTTCGATCACGCGCACCTGCCAGCCGGCACGGGCCAGCGCCCAAGCGGAGCAAAGCCCCATAATGCCGGCGCCGAGAATCAGGGCGTTTCGTTGTGCTGCCATGGGGCAAGCCTATGCCGATTTGGGCGGGGATTGGAAATGCTTGTTTTATCAAACCGCCAAGGGCAAACCGTCCTTGCCTTATCGGTGCAAGGCAAGGCGCCTTCGCGCCAAAGCCAAAAGGAACCCATCCCGCCATGATCATCGCCTTCTGGACCCTGCCTTTGACGCTGATCTTCCTCTGGCTCAGCTTGCGCGTGATCCGGTATCGGCGTGGCGAGCGGATCCCACTTGGGTCGGGCGGTAATGCCGCTTTGGAACGCGCCATCAGGGCGCATGCCAATTTCGCGGAGTTTGTGCCCTTTGCGATGCTGCTGCTCATCCTGGCGGAATGGGGCGGCGCCTGGCCTTGGCTGCTGCATGCGCTTGGCGCGCTGCTGGTCACCGCGCGCCTGTCCCATGGCATGGGCATGGTACAAGACCCGGAAGATTATCGCTTTCGCGTCTTTGGCATGATGGGGACCTTTAGCGTCATGGGTATCGCGGCGGTCGCGGCGTTTCTGGGGGCTGTCCTGCGCGGCTGAGGCTTGCGGGATGCGACTGATTGCGCCCCGTGATGATCCTTCATTTTCGGCGACACGTCAGGATGATTTCGGAAGGGTTCGCGCCGATCAATTCGGCAACATGGTGCCGCGCGGCTTCCACGGCTTCGGCGACGGTACGGCCCATGGCGTGTTCGGCGCTGGCGGGTTTGGCGAATTGCGCTTCCCAAAAGGGGCGCATGGCCTGGATCACGCGCGGGTCCACCGGCGTGGTGGCGTGGTTATCCAGGTAGATGGGGTGGTTGGGGAACGGCATGGGGGGAAGATGGGGCGGAATGGGGTGTGGGGCTAGATGGGTGAGTGTGGTGGACGATCTGGCTAGCGATTAACTCCGATCATGGGCGCGAGGTTAACCGGCGAGCTGACGGCGCCCCAAGGGCAGGGTGCGCGACGCGAGGCGAAAGAACAACCTGAAAAAATGCAAAACCTCTCAATTCCTATTGCGCCTTGAAAGGCCAACAATATAGAGGCTTTTGGGATATCTACGGCGTCCGAAATAAAGAACGATAAATCCTGTTATAGCGTAAAGAAAACCTAAAACAATAAGGGGAGTACGACCAAAGTTTCTTGAGGGAGGTGGAAAAATGCTCTCCGCTACCAGGAATGTCTCTGCGGATGCGAATATCCCGGTCATAGCCACCGCAAGTCCCACAACCATCGCAGCAATTGGCGCGGCCCACCGAAATGCGTTAAGCACCCTCATGATTATCGACGACACACGACTGTCGCGCACCCTTGGTGTGAACCCAATTGGTGTGAACCCAATCTCCTTGGCTCCGCCAGGCAGTCCAACAACGGTCCCGCACACATCTAAACTAATTACTTCGCTTGTGTGCAGTACCTCTAAAACGGCACCGTCTTTAGGATCAAGAAAATCAAACTTTATTAAAATCTTATCGGGCGACTCGGTATCTAAAGGCACGGCAATCATACAAACGTCGCGGGCTTGCTTAAGCACGGTAGCTGCGAGAACAGAGCCACCGTTTTTAACTTCTAGGCGAAAATGATCGTGAGTGACTATGTCACTCCCCTTGAACGTTTTTTCGCCGGCATTCCAGAACCAAATTATCGTGCGCGTGAGCCTTTGGATGTCGGTGCCGCAATATTGGACTGTAACGTCTCGAGGCAATCCATCCGCGGTAAGGCCTAGCAGCCGTTCACCAGATTGCGTATACTTAATGATGCCTCTTTGGCGCGTCCACAAATATGCAAGCAGTGCGACGGCCAAGCCGACTATCCCAATGATTGAGCCCACCCAGCCGAGCGAAAAAAATCCCGCCGCATCGTCAATAACTGTTTGGAGCCACCCCATTTTCCGCTCTCCCGCCCCTCCACTTCTTACAAGCTATGCCCCGTCAGTTGGAGCCGCGCGAACCAACGCAAAACAAATATCGCTATTTTTTACTGTCTGCAACTAACTCGAAGATTAGCGAAGAGAACCTTTTTTAGTCAGCTAATACCTTGCTGCAATCTTCGATTCTACCAGCAATCTTACCCGTATCCCCCGGTGAACCGGCGTGGTGGCGTGGTTATCCAGATAGATGGGTTGGTTGGGTAGCGACTTGGGGGGGAGATGGGGCGGAATGGGGTGTGGGGCTAGTTCCCTGCGAGGTGGAGCGTTTTAGGCCCCTGGCCAAAAGTCAAAAAAAGGAGTGGGGGGCTTGGGGGGCGAGTTCTCTCGCCCCCCATTTCAGCGCGCGGCTTTTGAAAGCCCCCCCCTCACCGCCACCCCGCCCTTTGCATAATCCGCAGCGCTTCCGGCGCCAGCGCGCCATAGCGTTGCGCGTTCAATTGATCAGCGCGGAAGCTGCCAAGTGCTGTCAGCGCGGGATGTGGCGCGACCCCCGCCACCACCGGATATTCAAAATTGCCATTGGCGAATAATTCCTGCGCGCGTTGGCTTGAAAGATATTCAATGAAGCGCAGCGCGCCGGCCTTGTTCGCCGAACTCCGCACCACACCCGCGCCCGAGACATTCACATGCGCCCCGCGATCGCCTGGCGCCTGATTGGGGAAGATCACCCCAATCCGATCAAACAGAGCCTTTTCCTGCGCATTGGTCGAAGCGCCAAACCGCGCAAGGTAATAGGTATTGGCTACCGCCAAGCGCCCAACGCCCGCGGCCACCGCTTGGAATTGCGGCGTATCCCCGCCCTGCGGTGGGCGCGCCATATTGGCCACCACGCCACGCGCCCAGGCTTCCGCCGCTTCCGCGCCATTCGCCAGCAGAATGCTCGCCATGAGCGAGGTGTTATAGGGATGCGCCGCCGCCCTGATCAGCACCTGCCCGCGTTGCGCCGGCAGGGCCAAATCCTCATACCGCGCAACACCTTCCGGCACGCCCCGCTGGCGGTCATACATGATCACGCGCGCGCGGCTGGAAAGCCCAAACCATTGCCCATCTGCGGCGCGGAGATGCGCGGGGATGCGCGCTTCCAGAATCTCGCTTCGTGTTTCGGCCAGAATACCGACTTCCACCGCGCGGGCGAGCTTGGCTGCATCCACCGTGATCAGCACATCGGCGGGGCTATTGGCGCCTTCGGATTGAATGCGCGCAATCAACTGATCCGCATCGCCTTCAATCAGGCGGGTACGGATGCCGGTTTCCGCCGTGAAGCCCTCATACAGCGCGCGATCCGTATCGTAATGGCGCGACGAATAGAGATTGATCACGCGCTCCTGCGCCGCGACCAAGGCGGGGCTGGCAAGTGGGGCGGCGAAGGGCAGGGCAATCAGGGAACGGCGGCGCATGAGGGAAACCTTTCGGCGAGAGAGATGTTGTCGCGGCGGGTCAGGATCAAGACAGCCCGCGCCCAAGTCTAGCCGCGCCAGGCATGCTGCCGCCATGCAGGTCAGGCAGGGCAGCCCTGCGCGGCAAATACTTGAGCGCCGCGCAGACCCCGCGTGTTACCGACTCCCGTTACAATCAGCCCTGCAAGCCGCGCAGGAATTTCGCCCGCGCGCCGCCGCCCGCCATCAGGAAGGCGTGGTCTGAACCGCTCAACAGGAAGCGCGCGCCAAGGGCGATGTAATCCGGGGCGACTTTTTCATCATAAACGCCACCCATGCCCATAACCTTGCCATGTGCCTTGCAGGCCGCCGCCACCTTGGCATAGGCCGCGCGCACATCCGGGTGCCCGATCTGCCCGGCAATGCCCATGGAAGCCGTGAGGTCTGATGTGCCGATCATCAGGCAATCCACGCCAGGCACGGCGGCGATGGCATCGGCATTCGCGACCGCTTCGGGTGTTTCAATCATGACCGTCACCATGATCTGTTCGTTCAATTCCTTCTGCGCGGCGGCGGTATCAGAAACCTGGAAGGCGTATTGCGCCGGCGGGCCGCCCCAGGAACGCTCACCCAGTGGCGGGTAGCGGAAGGCGCGCACCACATCGCGGGCTTCATCGGCATTATCAATATGCGGCACCACCACGCCCATGGCGCCATTATCCAGGCAGCGCGTGCCTTCAAACAGCGCATCCTTGCAGCAGCGCACCATCGGCGTGACACCTTGCGAAAGTGCCGCCATGGCCATGCGCGTGGCGTCATCCACACTCATCGCGCCATGTTCCATATCAATGAACAGCCAATCAAAGCCAGACGCCGCAGCGATCATGCCGACAGCCGGCGTACGCAAATGATGCACGCCAAAACCAAGGGCGAGTTCACCCTTTTCCAGGCGGCGACGTGCGAAATTAGGAGCGATAGGCATGGTGTTTCCTCTCAGGAATTATTGTGTGTTGCAACCTGATCAAGCCGCGCCACCGGGCGCCAGCTTGTCTTGGGTTTTTGTTTCGAAATCGCTCGCCTCATGGCGTTCATGCAATTGTTCGGATGGCTCACCGGTCACGCGGTTCACCATGCGCCCGCGCTTCACGGCAGGGCGAGCGAAGATGGCTTCCGCCCAGCGCTGCACATTCTTGTATTCATGCACGGCAAGGAATTCCGCCGCGCCATACAGGAAGCCCTTCACCAGGCCGCCATACCAGGGCCAGACAGCGATATCGGCGATGGTATAGTCATCCCCACCCAGATAGGCGCTTTCGGCCAGCCGCCGGTCCAGCACATCCAATTGCCGCTTAGTTTCCATCGTAAAGCGATCAATCGCGTATTCAATCTTCACCGGCGCATAGGCGTAGAAATGCCCAAAGCCGCCGCCGAGGTAAGGCGCGCTGCCCATTTGCCAGAACAGCCAGGAAAGGCATTCGGCGCGCGCCGCCGCTTCCTTCGGCAGGAAGGCGTCGAATTTTTCCGCAAGGTGCATCAGGATCGCCGCGCTTTCGAAAACGCGGATGGGCTTCGGCCCGCTGCGATCCAAAAGTGCTGGGATTTTCGAATTGGGGTTGATATCCACAAAGCCACTGCCGAATTGCTGGCCTTCACCAATACGAATCAGCCAGGCGTCGTATTCCGCACCTTTGTGGCCAAGCGCCAAAAGCTCCTCCAGCAGGATCGTCACCTTCTGGCCATTGGGCGTGCCCAGCGAATAAAGCTGCAAGGGGTGGTGGCCCATCGGCAATTCCTTGTCATGCGTCGGGCCGGCGATGGGGCGGTTGATATTGGCAAAGCGCCCGCCATTGGCCTTGTTCCAGGTCCAGACTTTCGGGGGGGTGTAATCGCTGCTGCTGCTCATGGGGGTGCTCCTTGGGATTGGCTGAAGCTGGCGCGATTGGCGGTGGCGCGCAAGGCTGGTATCGCGGGGCGATCGGACAGGGGCAGGCGACATGACCATCACCATCCATGGCATCAAGAATTGCGACACCATGAAAAAGGCGCGCGCCTGGCTGGAAGCGGCGGGCATTGCCCATGACTTCCATGACTACAAAACCGCGGGCATCACGCCGGCCCTACTGCAAGCCTGGGTGCGTCAGGCGGGGTGGGAGGCTCTGCTGAACCGCGCCGGCACAACCTTCCGAAAATTGCCGGATGATCAGAAGCAAGGGCTGGACGAAGCCCGCGCCATGGCGCTGATGCTAGCGCAGCCCAGCATGATCAAGCGCCCGGTGCTCACCAAGGGCGATGCGCTGATCATTGGCTTTGATCCCGCGCGTTACGCTGCCTTATTGAAAGCCTGACGCCCGCTGCCTTCAAATCGCCGCGCGCGCCCCATATCCTAAAGCCTGTATTTTACCAAACCAACATGCGGGGACAGGCGGATGGGCGGCTACGTGCATGGCTACAGTGGGCGGGAAGCCGAGCGGCTAGAGGACCAGGCGCGCACTTTGGAGGATCTGTTGCACGGCGATACTGGCTTCCTGGATGGCACCGAGGTGCTCGAGGCCGGCTGCGGCACTGGGGCGCAGACCGCGGCGCTGGCCCGCCGTAGTATTGGCGCGCGGATCACCGCCGTAGACCTCTCGGCGGCCTCTCTGGCGGAGGCCGAGCGACGTATCTTGGCCGAAGGACTCGACAACGTCCGTTTCGTGCAGGCGGACATCCGCGCGGCCCCCTTTCGGCCGGGTTCCTTTGACCATGTCTTCGTCTGCTTCGTGCTGGAGCACCTGCCAAATCCGGAGGCTATGCTGGCGGCGCTGCGGACACTGCTGCGGCCAAGCGGGACGATCACCGTAATTGAGGGTGACCACGGCTCCATCGTTTTCCACCCCGAAAGCGCTGCCGCACGCGCAGCTATTGCCTGCCAAGTGGAACTACAGCGGCGCGCCGGTGGCGACGCGAACATCGGGCGACGACTTTACCCGCTGCTCGTCGACGCGGGCTTCGAGGAGGTGCGTGTTTCGCCCCGCATGGTCTACGCCGATGCTAGCCGTCCCGCTTTCGCTGAAGGCTTCACCAGGCGGACCTTCACAGCCATGATCCAGGGCGTACGAGAGGGTTCGGTGGCTGCTGGACTCGCTACGCAAGACGGCTTCGACGCAGGCATTCGGGCCTTGCACCGCACGGCAGCCGAGCCTGACGGGGTATTCCTCTACACGTTCTTCAAGGCCACCGGTTGTGTGGCTTGATCCCGCATCGTCTCGCCACATAGGGTGCCGGGGTGGCTGAAGGGCTCAATATTCAGGCCTATAGCGATGCGCTGGTTGTGCTGGGCACGGCGGGCGTGATCGTGCCGCTGTTGCGCCGCGCCGGTGTCAGCCCGGTACTTGGCTATCTTGGCGCGGGGGCGCTACTGGGGCCGCTCGCGCTTGGGTCCTTCATCAATGAATACCCGCTGCTTTACTGGTTCACGGTGATTGATGCGAAAAGTGTCACCGCGATTGCCGAACTTGGCGTGGTTTTTCTGCTGTTTCTGATCGGGCTTGAACTTTCCTTTGATCGCCTGAAGGCGATGCGCCGCCTGGTGCTGGGCCTGGGTGGGCTGCAATTGGCGATCAGCTTTGCCGTGATCAGCGTCATTGCGCTCGCCTTCGGCGTGACACCCCAGATTGCTGCGGTGCTCGCCGCATGTTTGGCACTTTCTTCCACGGCCATTGTACTGGAATTGCTGGCGCAACAGGAAAGGCTGCTGACCAGCGGCGGGCGCGCCAGCTTCTCTGTGCTGCTAGCGCAGGATGTGGCGGTGGTGCCCATTCTGCTGTTCATCGGCATCCTCGGCGCCAAGGGCGGTGATTCCGTGCTGCTGAGTATCGCGACTGCGCTTGGCCAGGCGCTGCTGGTGCTGGCGGTGATTGTGCTGGTGGGGCGCGCGGTGCTGCGCCCACTATTTCGCCTGGTGGGCGGCCAGCGTTCGGAAGAACTTTTCATCGCCGCCGTGCTGTTTGTGATTGTCGCAACCGGCATCCTGGCCGCCAAGGCCGGGCTTTCCATGGCGATTGGCGCCTTTGTCGCGGGGCTTTTGCTGGCCGAGACCGAATATCGCCGCGCGGTACAGGCCACGATCGAGCCCTTCAAGGGTCTGCTGCTGGGTATTTTCTTCTTCAGCGTCGGCATGAATATTGATTTCCGCGAAGTGGCGCGCGAACCGGTGCTGCTTTTCGGCTTGGCTTTTGGGCTGATCGCAATCAAGGCCGGGATCGTCTATGCGCTGGCGCGGTATTTTGCGCTGACGCGCGCGGCTTCCTTGGAAGCGGCGCTATTGCTTGGCCCGGGCGGCGAATTCGCCTTTGTGGGCATTGGGCTCGCGACCGGTTTGGCGTTGATTGAACCAAAGCTTGGCAGCTTTGTTCTGGCGGCCATCAGCCTGACCATGGCGCTACTGCCGTTGCTTTCAGCCCTTGCGCGGCGTCTGGCACCCTTGCTGGAGGAAGCCAAGCCCAAGGACCCTGCTCTTGAAGCCCTGCCGGAAGCGCATCAGGGCCAAGCCATCATTATCGGCTATGGGCGGGTTGGCAAAACTGTGGCTTCGCTGCTCCGCCAGCATGATTTGCGTCAGATCGCGATTGATAACGACCCTGCCTCGGTCTCCCGCGCCCGCCGTACCGGAGAGGAAGTGTTCTTCGGCGATGCCGCGCGCCCGGCCTTTTTGCAGGCTTGCGGGATTGGTACGGCGCGTAGCGTCATCATCACCATAAATGCCGCAGCCGAGATTGATCAGATCATCACCGCCATTCGCGGGCTACGGCCGGATTTGCCCATTATCTCTCGCGCACGAGACGCCGCGCATGCGCGCCATCTCTACGCACAGGGTGTGACTGAAACGGTGCCGGAGACGATTGAAGCAAGCCTGCAATTATCCGAAGCCGCGCTGGTGGCGCTTGGTGTGCCGATGGGGCGCGTGATCGCTTCCATCCATCAAAAGCGTGCCGATTTCGCTGAGGAATTGCGCAGCGCCGCGCGGGGTGGTTAGCCCCGAGCGACGCGCGTTTTCACGAAAGTTTCTGTTTCAGCACATCATTGACCAGCGCAGGATTGCCCTTGCCCTGCATGGCCTTCATGGTCTGGCCAACAAAGAAGCCAAATAGCTTATCCTTGCCAGAACGATATTCCGCGACCTTATCGGCATTGGCAGCCAGCACCTGGTCAATCACCGCTTCAATCGCGCGGGTATCCGTCACCTGCTTCAGGCCGCGTTCTTCCACAATGGCGCCTGGCGCGCGGCCGGTTTCCACCATTACTTCAAACACTTCCTTGGCCAATTTGCCGGAAAGCGTGTTGTCAGCCATCAGATCGAGCAGCGCGCCAAGATCAGCAGCACTCACAGGCGGTTCGGCGATGGAGCTTTTGGTGCGGTTGATGGCGGCGAAAAGATCACCCATCACCCAATTCGCCGCCTGCTTCGCATCCCGCCCCTTGGAGACGCTCTCATAATAAGCAGCGGTTTCGCGTTCCAGCGTCAGCACATGCGCGTCATAGGGCGTAATGCCGTAATCGCGCACATAACGCGCGCGGCGCTGATCGGGCAGTTCCGGCAAAGCGGCCTTCAGCCCTTCAACCCAGGCGGCATCAATCACCAAGGGGGGCAGGTCAGGGTCCGGGAAATAGCGATAATCATGCGCGTCTTCTTTTGACCGCATGGAACGTGTGATCCCACGGCCCGTGTCGAAAAGCCGCGTTTCCTGATCCACCGTGCCGCCGGATTCCCACACCTCAACCTGGCGACGCGCTTCGGTTTCCACCGCTTGCATGACAAAGCGAATGGAATTCACATTCTTCACTTCGCAGCGCGTGCGGAACCCTTCACCCGCCTTGCGAACAGAAACATTCACATCGGCGCGCAGCGACCCCTCATCCATATTGCCATCGCAAGTGCCCAGATAGCGCATGATCTGGCGAAGTTTGGTCAGATAGGCGCCGGCTTCTTCGGGGCTGCGCATATCCGGTTCCGAGACAATTTCCATCAGCGCCACACCGGAACGGTTCAGGTCAATGAAGGATTTTGTCGCGTGCTGGTCGTGCTGCGATTTGCCGGCATCCTGTTCCAGATGCAGCCGCGTAATGCCAATAGTTTTCGTGCTGCCATCGGCCAATTCAATATCAATCGCGCCTTCGCCAATGATGGGATGCGCGTATTGGCTGATCTGATAACCCTGCGGCAGATCGGCGTAGAAGTAATTCTTGCGATCAAAGCGGGACCAGAGATTGATCTTGGCATTCAAGCCAAGCCCAGTGCGCACGGCCTGCGCCACACATTCATGGTTGATCACCGGCAACATGCCGGGGAAGCCCGCATCAATGAAGGAAACCTGGGCATTCGGTTCCGCACCAAAGGCCGTCGCCGCGCCGGAAAACAGCTTGGCGTTGGACGTGACCTGGGCATGAATCTCAAGCCCGATCACCACTTCCCAGGGGCCTGATTCCCCCTCGACGATATAGGTCATGCCCCGGCCCTCATTGCAGGTACGGCCTTGAAATCAGCCGCGCGTTCCAGCGCCGCACCCACCGCGAAAACCGTTTCCTCATCAAAGGCCCGGCCAATCACTTGCAAGCCCAAGGGCAAGCCCTGATGATCAAGCCCGGTCGGCAAGGCCAGGCCCGGCAGCCCGGCCAGATTGGCCGTCACGGTGAAGACATCATTCAAATACATCTTCACCGGGTCATCGGTATTTTCACCTTCCGCGAAGGCCGCTGATGGCGTGGCCGGCGTCACAATCGCATCCACCTTCTGCCAGGCTTCATCGAAATCCCGCGCAATCAGGGCGCGGATTTTCTGCGCTTTCAGGTAATAGGCATCGTAATAGCCGGCACTCAGCACATAAGTGCCGATCATGATACGCCGACGCACTTCCGCGCCAAAACCCTCGGCCCGCGTGCGTTCATACAGATCACGCAGGTCGCTATCCTTCTCGGCCACACGCAAGCCAAAGCGCACGCCATCATAGCGCGCGAGGTTCGATGAAGCCTCAGCGGGTGCCACGATGTAATAGGTGGGCAGCGCATATTTGGTGTGCGGCAGGGAGATATCCACAATCTCCGCCCCCGCATCACGCAGCCAATCCAGGCCCTGACGCCAGAGCTTTTCAATCTCCGCCGGCATGCCATCCAGCCGATATTCCCGCGGCACGCCAATGCGCATTCCCTTCACGCTCCGCCCACAAGCGGCGGCGAAATCCGGTACGGGCTGCGCGGCGCTGGTGGAATCCTTGGGGTCATGCCCGGCCATGGACCGCAACAGAATGGCGCAATCTTCCACCGAGCGCGCAAAGGGGCCGGCCTGATCCAGGGAAGAAGCAAAGGCCACAATGCCAAAGCGCGAACAGCGCCCATAAGTCGGCTTGATGCCAGTAATGCCGCAAAACGCTGCCGGCTGACGGATGGAACCACCCGTATCCGTGCCCGTCGCCCCCAGCGCCATGCGCGCCGCAACCGCCGCCGCCGAGCCACCAGAAGACCCGCCCGGCACAAGCCGCGCGCTTAGATCATCCTTGCGCTGCCAAGGGTTCAACACGCCGCCATAGGCCGAGGTCAAATTGGAAGACCCCATGGCGAATTCATCCAGATTGGCCTTGCCCAAAAACACCGCGCCATCACGCTTCAATTGCGCGGAGACGGTACTTTCATAAGGCGGGATGAAATTGCCAAGGATTTTCGACCCCGCCGTGGTGCGCACGCCTTCCGTGCAGAACAAATCCTTGATGGCAAGTGGAATGCCCTCAAGCGGCCCGGCCTCACCCCGCGCACGCCGCGCATCGGATGCGCGGGCGGCGTCCAGCGCCTTTTCGCTCGTGGTGGTGATGAAGGCATTCAGCTTCGGGTTCAGCGCTTCAACCGCGGCCACATGGGCGCGCGTCAATTCCTCGGCGCTGATGGCGCCCTCATTCAGCGCGGCCAGCGCACCGGAAAGGGTGAAATCGGTCGGATGCATTATTCCACCACCTTCGGTACGCCGAAATATTCGCCTTCTCGATCCGGCGCATTGGCCAGCACGGCTTCGGCCTGGCCGCCATCGGTCACCACATCTGCGCGCATGGGCATGGCGGCCACGCCGCCGGGGGTGCCGCCGGCCATAGGCTCCACCCCATCGGTATTCACGGCCTGGAGCTGTTCAATCCAGCCCAAAATGCCGTTGAGCTCGCCCTGCACGCGGGCGACATCCTGTTCTTCAAGGCGCAGGCGGGCCAAAGCCGCAACGCGCCTGACGGTGGCGGTGTCGAGGGACATGAAATCAGTACTTCCCGGAAAAAGAGCGCCGGACCATAAGGCCCCCGATGCCACTCTTCAACCTGACAGATTTGCGCGCAGCATTGCCCCGGCATTACCGGCTGATCGGCCTTGATCCGGGGGAGAAGACCGTGGGTATCGCGCTGAGTGATGTCTCGCTGATGTTGGCCAGCCCCTATGGCAGCCTCAAGCGCGGGAAGCTTGCCGCCATGGCGGCCGAGATCAAGGTGATTGCCGCCAAGGAAGGCGTGGGGGGCTTGGTTGTGGGCCTACCCCTTGGCCTGGATGGGTCCTTCGGCCCAGCGGCGCAGGCGGCGCGGGATTGGGCGCGGTCCCTGTCTGACGCCAGCGGCTTGCCGGCGGCGCTTTGGGATGAAAGGCTTTCCTCGGCGGCGGTGAACCGCATGATGGTGGGGGAAGCCGATCTCAGCCGAGGCAAAAGGGCGGCTTCGGTGGATAAGGCGGCAGCGGCCTGGATGCTACAGGCTGCTTTGGACGCCACCAAAGGATGAGGCGCATGGATCAGATTTTGGTGGAGATCGCGCTGGATGGCCGCATCCGCTACGCCATTGGCGCGCTGGCGGGGCTTGGCTTTGCCATGCTGGGCTTTGCGCTGCTGCCACAATTCCTGGCCGAATGGCCGGCCATCACGCCCCGGCTTTTGGGCCTTGGATTCCCGATCCTGGGGCTTGGGATGTTCCTGTGGCTGTCCTTCATCCCGGCACCCCATGGGCTTGCGATTCGCGCCGATGGCAGCGCGGTTTTCACCCGCGGCGTCACCACCTGGTGGCGGTTTTTTGACATGTTTGAGACGCTGCCCCCCGGCACGATCACCGGGGTTGCTGTGGAATCCATCGATGCGCCTGTTGGCACCACCCGTAGCGGAGAGACGGATTTCTCCGCCACATCAAAGGAATGGCGGCTGGTGCTGCGGCTTTCGGACGGCGCGGTGCGGGAAGTGCAACGCAGCCCTGGCCGTGCCTCGCTTGATGAAAAAGCGGTGGCGCTGCTTGGAGCGCTCAAGCTGCCATGAACGGGTCTGGTCTTTCCCGCCGCTCGGCGGCTAGAAAGAGCGCGTGACCTATCCCCGCAAACACCTCCTCGCCATTGAGGGTCTTGAGCCGCCGCATATCGCGGATTTGCTCGATCTGGCGGAATCCTACGCCCTGCTCAATCGCAGCGGCAAAACCCAGCGCGACCTCTTGAAGGGCCGCACGCTGATCAACCTGTTTTTTGAAGACAGCACCCGCACCCGCACGAGTTTTGAGCTCGCGGGCAAGCGGCTGGGCGCCGATGTCATCAATATGTCTGTCAGTACCTCCAGCGTGAATAAGGGCGAAACCCTGTTGGATACGGCCAGCACGCTGAATGCCATGCATTGTGATTTGCTGGTGGTGCGCCACGGCCAATCCGGCGCGCCTTCGCTGCTGAGCCAGAAGGTGGATGCGGCGGTGATCAATGCTGGCGATGGCACGCATGAACACCCAACCCAGGCGCTATTGGATGCGCTCACCATCCGCCGCCACAAGGGCCGGCTTGAGGGTTTGATTGTCGCGATTTGCGGCGATATCGCCCATTCGCGCGTTGCGCGTTCCAACATGCATTTGCTGACCACCATGGGCAGCCGCGTGCGCGTGGTGGGGCCGCCCACGTTGATCCCCGCCGAAGCTGCGCGCTTGGGCGTGGAAGTATTCCACGACATGAAGGCCGGGCTGGCGGGCGCCGATGTTGTCATGATGCTGCGCCTGCAACGCGAACGCATGTCGGGCGGCATGGTACCCTCGGCGCGCGAATTCTTTCGCTTTTATGGGCTTGATGCGGAGAAGCTCGCCTTCGCCAAGCCGGATTCGATTGTGATGCATCCGGGCCCCATGAATCGCGGTGTGGAGATTGAAAGCGCGATTGCCGATCACCCAACGCGCAGCGTGATCGGCGAACAGGTGGAAATGGGTGTCGCCTGCCGCATGGCGGTGCTGGATGTGCTTTCTCGCCAATTGCCGCGGAACCGTTGAGCATGGCCGACACAATCATCACCAATGCCCGCCTGCTTGATCCCGCCTCGGGCCTTGATGCGCCGGGTGCTTTGCTGATCCGCGATGGGCTGATTGCCGATTGCGGCGCTGGCCTGACGGCGCCCGAAGGCGCTTCCGTGGTGGATGCCGCTGGCGCCTGCCTCGCACCTGGCTTGATTGATCTGCGCGCCAATCTTGGTGAACCGGGGGCCGAGCATCGCGAAACCATTGCCTCAGCCGCGCAGGCCGCGGCGGCGGGTGGCATCACCACCATTTGCGTGCTGCCGGATACCGACCCGGCCTTGGATGACCCCGCGCTGATTTCCTTCGTCACGCGGCGGGGTGAGGCGACGGGTTCGGTCACGCTGCTGCCCTATGGCGCCGCCACTTCGGGCTGCGCCGGCAAGGAATTGGCCGAATACGGGCTGCTGCGCGAAGCCGGCGCCATTGCCTTTACCGATGGGGCGCGCGCCATTGCCTCCGCGCGCAGCATGCGGTTGGCATTGTCTTACGCGCGGGCCTTTGGCGCTTTCATTGTGCAGCACCCGGAAGAACCGAGCCTCGCCGCCGGTGGTGCCGCCACCGAAGGCGAATTGGCCACGCGCCTTGGCCTGCCCGGCATCACCCCGGCGGCGGAAGCCATGATGGTGGCGCGCGACGTCGCACTGGCCCGCATCACGGGCGGGCATGTGCATTTCGCGCATATCTCCACCGCTGCTGCGCTTGATTTGATCCGCGCCGCCAAGGCCGAGGGGCTGGCCGTTACCTGCGATACCGCGCCGCCCTATTTTGATTTGAACGAAACGGCGATTGGCGATTATCGGAGCTATGCGAAGCTTTCGCCGCCGCTGCGGACCGAGGCTGATCGGCAGGCGGTGGTCGCTGCGCTGGCGGATGGCACGATTGACGCGATTGCCTCAGACCATCAGCCGCGCGATGCCGATGACAAGCGCTTGCCTTTCGCGCAGGCCGAAGCCGGCGGCGCGGGGTTGGCGACTTTGCTGGGCGTCACGCTTGCGCGCGTCCATGCCGGCGATTTGCCTATGCTGACCGCGCTTGGGCTGCTGACCGCGCGGCCCGCCAATTTGCTGGGTATGCCGCAGGGCAGGCTGGCGAAGGGCGCGCCGGCGGATTTGGTGCTGTTCCACCCCGATCGGGGCTGGAAGGTTGAAGCCGGCAAGCTGCCCGGCAAGGCGCAGAACTCCCCCTTTGATGGCCGCGCCCTGGAAGGCCGGGTGCTGGGCACCTGGAAAGCCGGGCGACGCGTTTTCGGCGGCTGAACCATGGCGGAACATGCGGATAGCATCGCGTTTCTGATTGCGCTGGTCGGCGGCTATTTGATCGGCTCGATCCCCTTCGGCCTATTACTGACCAAGACAGCGGGGCTTGGTGATATCCGCCAGGTCGGTTCCGGCAATATCGGCGCGACCAATGTGCTGCGCACTGGGCGGAAGGGGCTGGCCGCGGCAACCCTGATCCTGGATGGGCTGAAGGGCGCGGTGGCGGTGCTGGTCGCGCGGCAGTTTCTGGGCGATCAGGATGTGGTGGTGGGTACGGCGGCGGTGCTCGGGCATCTTTTTCCGGTCTGGCTTGGCTTTCGCGGTGGCAAGGGCGTGGCGACAGGGCTTGGCGTGCTGCTCGCCGCCGCCTGGCCGGTTGGGCTGGCCTGCTGCGCCCTTTGGCTGGTGGCGGCGAAACTCCTGAAAATGTCGTCAGCGGCGGCGCTCACGGCCTTTGCCGCGGCGCCACTTTTTGCCCTGGTGCTGTCCAGCACTGATCATGCACTGATGGCGCTGTTGATCGCCGTTTTGGTGTTTTGGCGGCATGAGGCGAATATCCGCCGCCTTTTGGCCGGGACCGAACCGCGCATCGGTGAAACCACCAAATAGAAACTCGATTTAGTATTTCCCGCATAGGTTGAATTATGGCATAGAATTTCGCCTATGCTAGATGGAGCCCCCGGCCCCGCCGAAAGCCTCGCCCTATGGCGCATTGCCCAGACCGAGGGTATTGGCCCGATGGGCTTTCGCCGCCTGCTCGCCCGGCATGGCAGCGGGGCGGCGGCGCTGGAGGCTTTGCCCCGTCTTCTCGCCAATCGCGAAACCCCGGCGCGCATTCCAAGCGCGGATGACGCGCGGCGAGAAGCCGATGCCATGGCGAAGCTCGGCGCGCGTTTCATCTTTTGGGGCAGTTCTCACTACCCGCCCTTGCTCGCTTTACTCGCGGATGCGCCGGCGATGCTCGCGGTGCAGGGCGATGCCGCTTTGGTGGCGCAGGTGCCAAGCTTCGCCATTGTGGGTGCCCGCAATGCCTCGGCTGCCGGTTGGCGCATCGCGGAAGATATTGCTGAGGAATTGACCAAGGCGGGTGTGCTGGTGATCTCCGGCCTCGCGCGCGGCGTGGATGCGGCGGCGCATCAGGGCGCCTTGCGTGCCGGGCGGACGCTTGCCGTGCTGCCCGGGGGCTTGGATGTTGCCTATCCGCCGGAAAACGCCGCGCTTCAGGCGCGGATTGGCCGTGAAGGCGCTGTGGTCGCGGAACATGCGCTTGGCACCGCGCCGCTCGCGCGGCATTTCCCGAAGCGCAACCGGATCGTGGCCGGGCTTTCGCTTGGTGTGCTGGTGGTGGAAGCGGCTGAGCGATCAGGCACGCTGATCACCGCGCGCCTGGCCCTGGAAGCGGGGCGCGAGGTCTTCGCCATCCCCGGCAGCCCGCTTGATCCGCGCAGCCGCGGCGCCAATGACCTTATCCGCCAGGGTGCCCATCTGGTGGAAAGTGCCGCCGATGTGCTGGCGCATCTGCCCGAAGCGCCGAACGACACCCCGCTTTTTGCCTTGGCCCGCCAGCCGGAAATCCCGGTATCTGAGGATGTCCCACCGGAAGCTACCCCCGGCGAATATGGTCAACTCATTGATTTGATTGGAATGGCACCGATATCTGTTGACGATCTTCTCCGGCGCTGTCACCTCTCACCCCCCGCGCTCCAGGCGGCGCTTGCTGATCTGGAACTGGAAGGCCGGGTGGATATGCTGCCCGGCCATCGGGTAGCGCTATCCGGGCGAGGGTGAATCGGGAAAGCATGAGCGACGTTGTCGTTGTGGAATCGCCGGCCAAGGCGAAGACGATTGAAAAATATCTGGGCCGGGATTTCACGGTATTGGCCTCCTATGGCCATGTCCGCGATCTGGAAGAAAAGGATGGCGCGGTCCTGCCGGATCAGGATTTCGCCATGCTCTGGGGCAAGGACCCGCGCGGCGAACAGCAAGTGGGCCGCATTGCGGCTGCGCTGAAGGGCGCCAAGCGATTGTTTCTGGCAACCGACCCGGACCGTGAAGGGGAAGCGATTTCCTGGCATGTGAAGGATATGCTGGCCGAGCGCGGGGCGCTGAAGGGCAAGCATGTTCAGCGCATCACCTTCAATGAAATCACCAAGCGCGCCGTACAATATGCGGTGGCGCATCCGCGCGATTTGGATCAGCCGCTGATCGAAGCCTATCTGGCGCGGCGCGCGCTGGATTATCTGGTGGGCTATACGCTTTCGCCGGTGCTGTGGCGGAAGCTGCCTGGTTCGCGTTCTGCGGGGCGTGTGCAATCGGTGGCGCTGCGCCTGATTTGCGAACGCGAAGCGGAAATCGAAGCCTTTCGTGCGCGCGAATATTGGTCCATTGAAGGCCGCTTCACCACGGCGGCGGGCGCGCCTTTCACCGCGCGGCTCACGCATCTTGAAGGCCGCAAGCTGGAACAATTCGACCTGCCGGATGAAGCGTCGGCACTGCGCGCAAAGACGCTGGCCGAAGGTGGCAGCTATAGCGTGGCGTCGGTCGAAAAGCGCCGCGTGCGGCGGAACCCTCCGCCGCCCTTCATGACCTCCACACTGCAGATGGAAGCATCGCGCAAGCTTGGCATGGGCGCGCAGCAAACCATGCGCACGGCGCAGGCTTTGTATGAGGCCGGCCACATTACCTATATGCGGACGGATGGCGTGACCATGGCGCGCGAAGCCATCGCCGCCATTCGTGATCACGTGAAAAGCGCCTTCGGGCCGAATTACATGCCCGCCGCGCCGCGCGAATATGCCTCCAAGGCGAAGAACGCGCAGGAAGCGCATGAAGCGATTCGCCCGACGGACGTAACGCGCAGCCCCGAGACGATGGGCGGCGAATTGGAAGGCGCTCAGGCCAGGCTTTATGATTTGATCTGGAAGCGCGCGGTCGCGTCACAAATGGCGTCCGCCGAGATGGATCAAACGGCGGTGGATATCGCCGCCAAGGATGCCCGCGCGCAATTCCGCGCGACCGGTTCCGTGATTGCCTTTGACGGTTTCCTGAAGCTGTATCGCGAAGATGAGGATGATCGCGCGGCAGATGCACGCGCCGGCATCGCGCCCGGCAGCGCACCCGCCGAAGATGATGAAAGCCGTATCCTGCCGCCGATGCGGGAGAAGGAAGCGCTGAAGCACGGCGACATCGCCGCAAGCCAGCATTTCACCCAGCCGCCACCGCGTTATTCCGAAGCGTCATTGGTGAAGCGGCTGGAAGAACTCGGCATTGGCCGGCCTTCCACCTATGCGTCCATCCTGCAACGCTTGCAGGATTTGAAATATGTCACGCTCGAAAAACGGCGTTTTATTGCGCAGGATCTGGGGCGCATGGTCACCACCTTCCTGGTGCGATTTTTCGAGAAATACGTGGATACTGGCTTCACCTCCGCCATGGAGGAAAAGCTCGATGAAATCTCCGGTGGTCGTGCCGAATGGCGCGCGGTGATGCATGTTTTCTGGGATGAATTCTCCCGCGCGGTGGAAGCGACCAAGGATCTGAAAGTGCGCGATGTGATTGACGCGCTGGATGAGGATTTGGGGCCGCATATCTTCCCCGCGCGCGGCGATGGCACGGACCCGCGTGTGTGCCCAACTTGCGCTGCGGGCAGGCTGGGGCTGCGGCTCGGGCGCGGTGGCGCCTTTATCGGGTGCTCCAACTACCCTGAATGCCGTTACACGCGCCCCTTCGGCGTGGGCTCAGCCGATGGCGAAGGTGCCAGCGCAGATCGCGAATTGGGCAAGGACCCTGCAACGGGCCAGGCGGTCACGATGCGGCGCGGGCCTTACGGCGTTTATGTGCAGCTTGGTGAGCCTGGTACCGATGCCAAAGGCAAGCCCACCAAGCCGCGCCGCGCGAGCCTGGCTGCCGGGCAGAACCCGGATGGCATGACGCTGGAAGCGGCCCTCGGCTTGCTCTCCCTGCCGCGCGTGATTGGGATTGATCCTGAAAGCCAGGAGGAAATCACGGCGGGGCTTGGCCGTTTCGGCGCCTATGTTCGCTGTGGCAGCATCTTCAAATCCTTGGACAAGGATGATGATGTGCTGACGGTTGGCCTCAATCGCGCCATTGCCCTTCTGGCTGATGCGCGGTCGCGCATCCGTGAATTGGGCGCTCACCCCAAGGACGGGGAGATGGTGGTGGTGCGCAAAGGCCGCTTTGGGCCTTACGCGCAGCATGGGCGGACCGTGGCCAATCTGCCGCGGGATCTGGCGATGGAAGACGCAGAGCTTGCCGATATGGTCACGCTACTTGCCGAAAAGGGCAAGGAGATGAAGGCGCGCGGTGCCGCAGCCCGCAAGGGTGCCAAGGGTGGTGCGCGCAAGGCTGCGGCCAGCGCGGCGCCGACCAAGCCCGTAGCCAAGGCAAAACCTGCTGCCAAGGCCAAGGCCGCCCCGGTGAAAGCCAAGCCCGCCGCGAAGCCAAAAGCCGCCACCGCCGCCAAGCCGAAGGCCGCGCCCGCCAAGGCCAAGCCTGCGGCCAAAGCCAAAGCCAAGCCCACCGCCCGCAAGAGCAGCCGCTGACATGCCCCGCCGCGGCCCGCCGGTGAAAGGCCATAAGGCCCGATCCCGCGCCGCTTCCGGCCCGGCGGCGAGTGCCAAACGTCGCGGCACGGCGCTCCAAGCTGCTGCGACGGCAGGCGAGCTTCCTTCCAAGGCCGCGCTGCGCGGGTTTCTCGCGGAAGCTAAGGGCCGTGTGACGAAATCCGAAATCGCCCGCGCTTTTGGGCTGAGTACGGATCAGCGCCCGGCACTCCGCCACATGATGCGCGAATTGGCCGAAGAAGGCGGCGCAAGCCCTGCCGGCAAACGCGCCATCATCGCGCCAGGCCGGCTGCCCGATATGGCGCCGGTGGAGGTGACCGGCACAGACCCGGATGGCGACCCCATCGCGCGCCCGCTGCAATGGCAGGGCGAGGGCCGCCCGCCCATCATCTATATGCGCCCGGAAGGCAAAGGCCGCCCGGCGCTGGCGGTTGGCGAACGCGTACTCGCACGCCTCAAGCCCATCGGTGCCGGTAAATATGAAGGCCGCACTTTCAAGCGCATCGCGGGCGGCGCTCCGGCACGGATCCTGGGCGTTTATGAGGAAGGGCGGATCATCCCAACCGATCGGCGCCAGAAGGGCGAATGGATGGTCCCGCCCGGTGAAGCGGGCGGCGCCAAGCCGGGCGATATTGTGCTGGCGGAACCCTTGCCCGCCACGCGGCATTTCGGCCCCAAGCCCGCGCGGATTATTGAAAGCCTGGGCGTCATGGGCGAACCACGCTCGGTCTCACTCATCTGCATCCATGCACATGGCATCCCCGATGTCTTTCCTGCCGAGGCGGTCCACCAAGCCGAAGGGGCGAAGGGTGTGACCGCGCGCGGGCGCGTTGATTTGCGCGACCTGCCCTTGGTGACAATTGATGGCGATGATGCGCGTGATTTCGATGATGCCGTGCATGCCGAAGCCGATGGCGCCGGCTGGAAGGTCACGGTCGCCATCGCCGATGTCGCGCATTATGTCGGCCCTGACAGCCATCTGGACCGCGAAGCCTGGGCGCGCGGCAATTCGGTTTATTTCCCCGATCGCGTTGTGCCCATGCTGCCGGAGGCGCTTTCCAATGGTTGGTGCAGCCTGCGCCCACGCGAAGATCGTGGCTGCCTTTTCGTGGAAATGCGCTTTGATGGCGCGGGGCGAAAGACCGGGCATCGCTTCGGGCGCGGCATCATGCGTTCCGCCGCGCGGCTGACTTACGAACAGGCGCAAGCGAGTTTCGAAGCGGGCGAGGAGCCGGAAGGATTGGCGCCCGGCCATATGGCGAGCCTTTACGGCGCCTTCCGCGCCCTGCTGGCCGCACGCGAAGCACGCGGTACGCTTGATTTGAACCTGCCGGAACGCCGCGTATTGCTGGATGACAAAGGGCGCGTCAGCGCGGTGGTGCCGCGCGCGCGACTCGATTCCCATCGGCTGATCGAAGAATTCATGGTCGCCGCCAATGTTTGCGCGGCGGAGGAACTCGAACGCCTGATCCAGCCCTGCATGTACCGGGTGCATGACCGGCCTTCGGATTTGAAGTTGGAAGGGCTTAGGCAATTCCTGCGCAGCATGGAATTGTCTCTCCCGCCCGGGGATCGGCTGCATCCGCGTGATTTCGCGGCGCTGCTCGCTGAAGTTAAGGAAAGCCCGCATGAACGGCTGGTGCATGAAACCGTGTTGCGGAGCCAATCCCAGGCTGCTTATGCGCCGGATAATCTCGGGCATTTCGGCTTGGCCTTGGCGCGTTATGCGCATTTCACCTCTCCCATTCGGCGCTATGCGGATTTGCTCGTGCATCGCGCGCTGATCCGCGGCTTGAAGCTTGGCAGCGATGGGCTTGCGGAAGTGGAAGCGGCGCGGTTTCTGGAAACCGGCGAACACATCACCGCAACCGAACGCCGCGCGGCGGCGGCGGAACGCGATGCGGTTGATCGCTACCTTGCGGCATATATGTCAGAGCGCGTGGGAAATTTATTCGCCGCGCGCATTTCAGGGGTGACACGCTTCGGACTGTTTGTCACTTTGGAGGAGAATGGCGCGAGCGGCATCGTACCGCTTGGCTCATTGCCGGATGATAGATGGGATCAGGACGAAGCCACGCAACGCCTGGCTGGTCGCAGGACAGGTCTGACCTTCACGCTGGGTCAGTCCGTGGAAGTGCGCCTGAAGGAAGCGACCGCGCGCACGGGCGGGATGGTATTTCACATCATGCAGGGCATTCCCCAACGCACGGGCCGGCAGGCGCCGCCGCGGCGTGGACGGCGCTGAGCCAGCGCGCGCGGCTGATCCTTTCCGCGTTATTGGTTGTGCTGGCGTGTCTTTCCGCCGTGCCGGTTGGCGTGGCGCTGGCCCAGGATGTGCCGCGTGCTGGCGCGCATGAAGCCATCCCTGCCTTCCCACTAGAGGAAATGCGCCAGGTTTTCTCTGCCGGCTTTGCCGCCATTCTGGATAGGCATATGGAACGCGCGCTGCCGAGTGATTTGATCACCTGGGGCCTCGCTGGATTTACCGCTACCGATGCCGGGCTCAGGGTTGAACGGCAGGGCCGGGAATTGCGCCTGATGCGCGGGCGCCGGGCCGTGTTCAGCCGTTCCATGCCGAGCGATTCGCTTCGCGGCGCGCCAGAGGCGATTGGCATGACTGCGGCTGAGTCGCTATTGCATTTTCAGGAAGCCGCCTGGGCCGCATCACCCGCCATTCGGGACACGAAGCGCGATGCGCTGCTGCGTGCGAGCTTCAACGCCATTTTCGGCCATCTTGACCCCTTCAGCCGCTATGTGACGCCCGAAGAAGCGCAGCTTGCGCGCGAGAGGCGCCTTGGCCAGGGCAGTGTCGGGCTACGCCTTATGGTGCAGCGCGGCCAGGTGCTGGTGGCGGCGGTGACCCCGAATAGTCCGGCGGCAGGTGCTGGCATTCGTGTGGGTGACCGGCTGGTGATGGTGGATGACGAAATGGTCTTCGCCAATGACCTGCCCGGCGCGGAGCTGTTGATGGAAGGGGCGGCGGAGACGGAAGTGGTTCTGGTGACGCAGCGCGCCGGGCGAAGGCGGAGCACGACACTGCGCCGCGTCGCCCAGCGCGTGGAGACGGTAACAGCTGAAACCCGCGATGGTGTGCTGCATCTGCGCATCTCGGGCTTCACCGCGCTGACCTCTGCCCAGGTGACGGGCTTTGTGGAGGCTGCCTTTGCGGGCGCCAATCCGCCGCGCGGCTTGGTGTTGGATTTGCGCGGCAATCGCGGCGGCATCCTGACCCAGGCGGTTGCGGTTGCGGATATTTTCCTCGTTGGCGGGGAGATTGTGGGCACCGCCGGGCGCCATCCGGAGGCCAATCGGCGCTACGGCGCATCGGATAGTGACCTGGCGCAAGGGCGGCCCATTGTGGTGATGGTGGATGGACGCACCGCCTCGGCGGCGGAGATTCTGGCCGCGGCCTTGGCGGAACGCGGCCGTGCAGCCGTGCTGGGCACCGGCACCCAGGGCAAGGGCTTGGTCCAAATCCTGCTGCCCTTGCCAAATGGCGGCGAATTGCAGCTGAGCTGGTCCCGCATTGTCATGCCCTCTGGCTGGCCCTTACAGGGGGCGGGGTTATTGCCGGCGCTCTGCACCGCAGGTGGTGCTGAGGCAGCGGCGGGGGCGCTGGTGGCGCTGCGTGCGGGGCAGCAGCCCATGGGCGCGTTCCTGGCGCGGCTCCGCGCGCTGCGCCCGCCGGTCGCGGCGCTGGACGCAGAAGCTCTGCGCGAAACCTGCCCTGGGCCGGATGGGGTGGAGCGGGAAGCGGATCTCGCCCAGGCATTGGTGACGGACACAACAGCCTATCAGGCGGCTTTGATGCGGTGAAGCAGCGGTAGGCTTGCTTTTCCACTTGACGAAAACGCCGGCATGCTTAGGAAAGGTCCAACGAAACCTCCGGCCGAGCGGCCGGCGGTCTGGAGCTTTTGACCATGGCCAAATCGAATACCATCCTCATTCGCCTCGTGAGCAGCGCGGAGACGGGCTATTTCTACGTGACAAAGAAGAACACGCGGAACATGACCGGCAAGATGGAAAAAAAGAAGTATGATCCGGTGGCGCGCAAGCACGTTGTCTTCCGCGAAGCTAAGATCAAATAATGCTGCGCGCCGCATAGGCGCTGCGATGATGATTGCGCCAAGGGCGGGTTTTCCCGCCCTTTTTGCGTTGCTGCGCCAGCATCCGGTGCGCCAAGGTTACTTGCTGACGCGGGGACGCCCCACGCATAACTACACGGGGCGCCAATCCACCTCAGTCGCGGCTTCCACGCAGTTTCGCCCCGAAGCCTTGGCGCGATACATTGCAGAATCAGCCGCAGCGATCAGCGACTCGGCTTCCATATGGCTCGATGATAACGCGCTGCCGATACTAACCGTGACGGGCAGCTTGGCCTGGCCCAGGTCAATCGGGCGGTCAGCGATGGCGGAGCGAAGCCTTTCGGCGATCACCGCCGTCTCCTCCGCCCCCGCGCCCGACATCACCACCAGGAATTCCTCACCGCCATAGCGCGCAACAATATCGGAAGCGCGCACATGCTCACGCAACCGCGCCGCCACTTCGCGCAAAGCCGCATCGCCCGCTGCATGGCCGTAATAATCATTGAGCGGCTTGAAGCGGTCCACATCAATCATCAGCACGCCGCTGGCGGTGCCGGCACGCAGCAGGGATTCCAGATGGCGAAACACGTAACGGCGATTGCGCAGCCCGGTCAGCCCATCCGTGACCGCCAATTCAAGCGACCGGTCAAATTCCGCCCGCAAGCGTAGCTGATAACGCCGGCGCCGTACCTGGTTGCGCACCCGCGCGCGCAATTCTTCCTCATTGATTGGGCGCAGTACGTGATCGGAAGCACCCAATTCAAAGGCGCGCAGCACCAAGTCGCGTTGTTCCTCATCCGCGATCAGCATCAGCGGCAGGTCGCGCGTTTCCGCCTCAGCCCGGAGGCGAGAGGCAAGCCTCAGCGGATCACCTTCCCGCATGGGGAGCGAGGTCAGGACCAGATCATAATGCGACTGCGGGTCCTGTAGCTTGGCCCAGACCAATTTCTCGTCGCGGCATTGCTCAAGCGCCATGCCATCGGCGGCCAGGGCGGTGGAAAGCGCCGCGGCCTCAGCCCCATTATCGGAGAGCAACAGGACTTTCGCGCCCTCAAAATCCTCGGGCGGCGCGCTTGGGGGTTCAAAACCCAGATCGCGCACTGTCTCAGCACGTAGCCGCCAGGCATCCAGCACCTGCTTGACGCGTAACAGGGCGCGGAGCCGGGCGAAAAGGGTCGCCTGATCCACCGGCTTGACCAGGAAATCATCTGCGCCAGCATCAAGCCCGCGCACGCGTTCGCTTTGGTCATTGAGCGAGGTGACCATGACCACCGGGATATGCGCCGTGATCGGCTGTGCCTTCAGGCGGCGGCAGGCTTCAAAGCCATCCATCACCGGCATGAGCACATCCAGTAGGATGATATCGGGCGACCAGCGCTGTGCGAGCGTGATGGCCTCAGCGCCCGAAGCCACGCCGACAACCTCAAAATACTCATCCTGCAACCGGGCTTCGAGCAGCTTCCGATTGGGCAGGCTGTCATCCACCACCAGGACCCGCGCTGTCATGCCGGGGTGATCCTATGGAGCAAGGCGTCAGGCAATGCCAAATGCACCATTTCCATTGAAATGAATGGAAATGGCGATAGGGCGCCGTTAAGGTGATGGCGGATGGGGCAATAAATTCTTCCCATGCGGGAAATATGTCCTCAAGTTACGCGGATAGATAGAGCTTTCCAGCGTTTCTACCCGCTCATTTCAGGCGCTGGCAAGCACCGATTCCCGGCCATCCTGATGGCGCAAATGGGCAATCAGGCGGCCGCTGGGACTTTGGCGGAGCTTGATCACTTCCGCCAGCCCTCGGGCGGCAATAGCCTCACGCAGCGCATCCATATCCGGGTGCTGGGCTTCCAGCTTGGCCAAGCGCCAACCGGAATCGGGGATTTGCGCCGCCGCCCTTGCGCCATCCCATTGGATCAGTGGCGGGATCAGATTGCCCATATCCTGACGCTGGGGCGGGAAAGCCATGCGCCAGGAAAGCGCGCCGCGGCGCATGGCACGTACTTCACCAGCATGGGAGGCACCAAGCCGGGCCACCACCGCTTCAATGGCCGGCGTGGCGACGACATAGGCGATAAGCTGTGGTTCTGCTTCCAGCGCCAACTTCAGGGCCGGGTCATCCAGATCGAAGGGACGGGGATGGGCAGGGGGGGCTTGGTTGGGATCGGGGGCGATGATTTCGATGTACTGGTCCGGCCCAAGCCCGAGCAGCATGTTATGCGTGCCAGCGCCAGGATGCGGGCCGCCCGGAACCGGGCGCGTGCCCAAATGGCGTTCCAGGTAAGCCGCGCCCGCTTCCAGCGTGGCGGCACCAATCACAAGATGATCAATTTCAGCCATAGAACCCCCAAAGCCGCGTCCGGTTGCGCTGCGCGGCCCGTGTTGTTGCGCCGAACTGAAGCTCGGCCCAGGCATCATGCCAAGGGTTGTGGCGCGCATATTGAGCAAGATCAAGAAAGCGCCCGCCGGCTGGATGGGTGGCTGCCTCATCCGATTGACCCGCTTCCGACTTTTAGGCGTTTTGCCGCCCGTCTTACAAGGGAGCACCGTCATGAAAATGCCCGCGCCGAAAATCGCCGAGACCTTCATTCATCCCAGCGTGAAGCTACGTCAGGCAGACATCGGCGCGCGTTGTGAGATTCTGGAACGATCCTCGGTGACATATGCGTCGCTTGGCGATGCATCCTATCTTGACCATGATTGCCAGGTGGCGGATGCCGAAATCGGTAAATTCTGCGCCATTGCATCCTGTGTCCGGATCGGCCCGCCCAATCATCCCATGGGCCGCCCAACGCAGCATCGCTTCACCTATGTGCCGGAGTATTATGATGCGACGAAGCAGCAGGACGCCGCGTTTTTCGCCGAACGCCGCGCTGCGCGGGTGAAGATTGGCAATGATGTCTGGATCGGCCATGGCGTGACGGTACTGGCCGGGGTGACGGTGGGTGATGGCGCCGTGCTTGCTGCGGGCGCCGTGGTGGCGCGTGATGTCGCGCCCTACACCATTGTTGGCGGCGTGCCGGCGCGCATGATCAAGGAACGCTTCCCGCAGGCTATTGCTGCACGGCTGCAAGCCATCGCCTGGTGGGACTGGCCCTTTGAGGTGATCATGGCGCGGCTTGCGGATTTCCAGAACGAAGATATCGCGGCATTTTGTGATAAATGGATGCCGTGAGAGGCGCGCGTGATCCGCGCTTACGGATCACGCGACAGCATCACTCCCGCCAA
The DNA here is from genome assembly GCA_020249285.1 of Roseomonas sp. Lineage (GTDB taxonomy): Bacteria > Pseudomonadota > Alphaproteobacteria > Acetobacterales > Acetobacteraceae > Neoroseomonas. The sequence continues at coordinate 125,122 of JADCFX010000001.1, forward strand.
GGATGCTGGTTCCACAGCGCCTGATAGCGTGTGCGAAGCCCGATCAGTTCTGCCCGATAGGCATCGGGTGCCAGGAAGCGCAGCGGCAGGAATTGCTGATCGGCAAGCTTCTGGAATTCCGGATTCTCCACGGTCTTTTTCACAGATTCCGCAAGCCGCGTGATGATTTCAGCGGGCATACCGCCGGGGGCGGCCATGCCGCGCATGGAACCTTCCACCACATCAAAGCCCAATTCGCGCAGGGTTGGGATGGTGGGCGCGCGGTCCCATCGGGTTTCGCCCATTTGCGCCAGTGGATGCAGTGTGCCCTGGCGCCAATCATTCAGCCCTTCGGCGACATTCATCACCGCGAGTGGAATGGTACGCGAGAACACATTCTGCTTCACCAGTGATGATCCGGCGAAGGGAATATGCAGGAATTTCGTGCCGGAAGCGCGTTCCAACGCGAGCATCGCAAGATGATCATCCGAACCAATGCCCGTGGTGCCGTACCCGATTGTGCCCGGATTGGCCCGCGCCGCCGCCAGCAGATCAGCAAGCGTTTTGTAGGGGCTGTCAGGCAGCACCCACATCCCGCCCGGATCATCCACGATATTGCCGATCAGCGAAAAATCATCGAGCGAAAAGCGCGCGCGCCTTTCGATTGGGATTGTAACGATGGTCGGCGTATTGATGAAGCCGATCGTATAGCCATCGGGCCTGGCGCGCGCCAATTCGGTGAAGCCGATCTCGCCACCCGCACCAGGACGGTTCAGCACGACTACGGGTTGGCCCAGATCCGCTTCCATGAAGCGCGCAATGGTGCGCGCGGCTACATCCGTGCCGCCACCGGCCGCGAAGGCCACGATCATGGTGATCTGCCGATCTGGCCGCCAGCCAGCTTGCGCGCGCGCAATCGCAGGGGTGGCAAGGGCGCTTGCAAGCAGCGCGCGACGCGATAATTTCATGTTGACCTCCCGGTTCTAAAGCGCGTGTCCCCTTCATCTTCGTTCACGAGACACGCGCTAACTTTTGTTTGGTCGCATTTTCCGAGTCGCCAAGTGATCCCACTTGGCTTGAAAATGCTCCACCCAATGAAAGCACAAACGCCGCATATGAAAAAGGCCGCCGAGCGATGCCCAGGCGGCCCTTTACCAAAAAGGCGTAACGCTTAATCAGCCGCCAGCGCCATGCGATTGCGGTTCAGAATGCCCATCACGTGATCTTCTGCCGCATCCACAACCTTTTCGGTCTGTTCCGGCGTAAACACATGGCCCGCGCCGGCCATGATGCGATAGTCAATGCTGACACCCTTTTGCGTATTCAGCTTTTCCACAAGCTTCTTCACGGAAATTTCCGGCACCAATTCATCATCGGCGCCATGCAGGATCAGCCCGCCGCAGGGGCAAGGGGCCAGGAAGCCGAAATCATAATGCGAAGCGGGCGCGCTGATGGAAACAAAGCCGCCCATTTCCGGCCGGCGCATCAGCACTTGCATGCCGACATATGCACCGAAGGAATAGCCCAACACCCATTGGGAAGACGCATTGGGATTGACGGTTTGCAGGAAATCAAGCCCCGCGCAGGCATCCGAAATTTCGCCAATGCCGCCATCATAACGGCCTTGGCTGCGCCCGACGCCACGCATATTGAAGCGCAGCACCGAAAAACCCAACGCCTGCATGCGCTGATACAGCGCATGAACGACGCGGTTATTCATGGTGCCGCCATGCAAGGGGTGCGGGTGCAATAACAGCGCCGTGGGGGCATTCGGGCGCTTGGAATGGTGATAGCGTCCTTCAAGCCGGCCATCAGGCCCGGCGAACATCACTTCTGGCATGGTCTTCTTTATCCATTCCATTCTTGGCCGGTACGGGGTCCGCAACCCATCGCTCATTGGGGGAATGAGCAATGCAAAACCCATCGGCACCGGCGCCGCATTTGAGGGAAACCAAAACCCACGACCAGGATACGCCTTCATCACTCACTTACCGAACGCGGAAATCTTGACCGCCAAGATCGGCAAACCTAGCTATTATTGCCACGGGAGCGCCGCGGTATCCTATCGCCGAGACGCAGCCAAAGCCGCCACCCCGATGCCTCAGAGGGGTTTCCCCTCCCTCCAAGGAGCATGTAATATAATGGTCATGACTGGAAATTCCTAATGTTTTCATGCTGGGAGTCGCGTTTTTTTTGCCCCCCATCGCGGGTGTCAGACTGGATTGACAAATGAGGCTCTCAACCCGTGGTCGCTATGCCGTCATGGCGCTCGCTGAAATGGCGCGGCGGGAGGCAGCGCACTTCGAGCCCTTGGAGGCCAAACCCGCCTCCATCGCCGATATCGCCGCCGCGCAGCATCTTTCAGCCGCCTATCTGGAGCAGCTTTTTGGTCGGCTGCGCCGCGCGGGGCTGGTTGAATCCGCCCGCGGGCCAGGGGGGGGCTATCGGCTGCTGCCGGCGCCGGAACGCATCACCATCGCCGCCATCATAGATGCGGTGGAAGAACCGATTTCGGCCACGCGGTGCGATGAGGGCAACCCGGGGTGTCTCGCGGGGCAGCGCTGTGACACCCATGATCTTTGGGCGGAATTGGGCGGGCAGATCAGGCTTTTCCTGGCGGGCGTGACGCTGGCGGATGTGCTGGCCGGCCAGGTTTTGGGCCGCGCCGCCGCCCCCCTGCCCCCCGGCTGACCCGCCATGCCTCGCCTATACCTGGACGCCAACGCGACCGAGCCCATGCGCCCGGAAGCCATCGCCGCCATGGCTGAGGCGATGGCTTTGCCGGGCAACCCATCCTCGGTCCATGCCGAAGGCCGCGCGGCGCGGCGCGTGTTGGAAGAAGCGCGGGAGGCGATTGCGGCGCGCTTCGGGGCGCGCGGGCGGGATTTAGTGTTCACCTCGGGCGGGACAGAGGCGAATGCCTTGGCGATTCGCGGCCTTTCTGCCGGGCGGCGCGTGCTGGTGGGGGCGACGGAACACCCCGCCGTGCTGGCGGCGGCGGGATCAGAGGCCGAGATGCTCCCGGTGCTGGCCGATGGCACCTTGGACCTGGCAGGGTTGGAGGCAGCGCTGAAGGCCGCTGGCCCCGCGCTGGTTGCCGTAATGGCGGCCAATAATGAAACCGGCGTGCTGCATCCCGTTGAAGCCATTGCAGAACTTTGCCAGCAGCACGGCGCTTTGCTGCATCTGGATGCGGTGCAAATGCCGGGGCGCTTGCCATTCTCGCTTGGTCCTGCCGATTCGCTGGCGCTTTCCGCGCATAAGCTTGGCGGCCCCAAGGGCGTTGGGGCGCTGTTGCTCCGCCCCGGCTTGGACCCCGCGCCGCTTTTGACCGGCGGCGGGCAGGAATCCGGAAGGCGCGGCGGGACCGAAGCCCTGCCGGCCATTGCCGGTTTCGCCGCGGCCCTTGCCTGCCCGATGCCGGAAGGCCTGGCGGCGCTGCGTGATGCGATTGAGGCCGGGGTGAAGACCCTAGCGCCGGAAGTGATTATCGCGGGCGCCAGCGCACCGCGCCTGCCCAATACCGCCAGCCTGATCCTGCCAGGTGTTGCGGCGGACACCCAGGTGATTGCACTTGACCTGGCCGGAGTGGCGGTTTCCGCCGGCGCTGCCTGTTCATCAGGCAAGGTGCGGCAATCCCATGTGCTGGCAGCGATGGGGTATGGCGCAGATGCGGCCTGCGCGATCCGTGTTTCGCTGCCGTGGAATGCTGGGGCGGAGACGGTGGAGCGGTTCTTGGACGCTTGGGGGCGGATGCGCGAAAGGCTTGGTGCGCGCAAACGCTGAAGGCGCGCCGCATATCACTGGCGCGGATTTCCCATCATGAGGCGCCGATCTTGTGACGGCGCTTGCGAAGAAGCGCGGCTTTCCGTTCTTGGGCGTCAAGAAAGAAAAAAGCGCGGCACGTGTGCAGGCCGCACGCGATAAGGGCGCTGGGCTTTTTGTGCTGCAGTCCATCATGGCTTTGGTGATGATGGGATTTGCAACGCGATCCGGTTTCAGGATCCACACTCTGGCAGTGGGCGAGGGAAAACCTTGCACTCGGCCGCGTAGAAAACGGAATTTCATTCTTCTTTTTCGTCTGATCGGATGGGAATATTCCCGTAGCTTTGCGCGTAGATTCTGTTGTTGACCCAATGATTTTTGCTCGATAGGGTCACGACGATATCAATGAATAGCAATGTTTCAAATTGGCTGGGAGACGGACGCACATGAAACTCAAAATCGCGCTTTGCTTTTTTCTTCTGTCTGCTCCGCCAGTTTTTGCGCAGGCGACAGACATGCCGCTATTGATCGGCGGCTGCCAGGGTTGCCATGGCGTGAGCGGCCAGGGTGGGCACGGCATCCCTTCCATCAAGGCCAATCATAGCCGTGATGAATTCATCGCGCTGATGCGCAGCTTCAGCGCCAATGAACGGCCTGCCACGATAATGGGCCGCATCAGCCGCGGCTATTCGCCAGAACAAATCGCGCTTCTGGCCGCGCATTACGCGCGCCCACAATAAGCCGGAGGAATAAGATCATGGCCCTTTCCCGCCGCGCCTTCTTCGCCGCTGCCGCGCTGCCCGCAGCCCTTGCCGCACCACGCCTGGCCCGCGCCCAAGCGGGTGCTGGGCGTGTTGTCATCATCGGTGGTGGCTTTGGTGGCGCTTCCGCCGCGCGTTTCGCGCGCGACAATTTCCCTGCGCTGGACGTAACGTTGATTGAACGTAGCCGCAGCTTTACCACTTGCCCCTATGGCAATCTGGTTCTGGCCGGACGGCGGGAGATGAACAGAATCACCTTCGGCTATGAAAAGCTTGCCGCGCGTGGGGTGCGTGTGGTGCATCAAAGCGTGGTCGCGGTGGATGACGCGGCGAAGCAGGTCCGGCTCGCGGATGGGGCGCAGGTGCCTTATGATCGGCTGATCATGTCGCCTGGCATTGACCTCCGCTGGGGTGCGGTTGAAGGCTACGATGAAGCCGCCAGCGAACGCATGCCGCATGGCTGGGTGCCGTCCTTGCAACCGATTTCACTGCTGCGCCGCCAGCTTGAAGCCATGCCCGATGGCGGCAGGTTTGTGATGGTGATCCCCGACAATCCCTTCCGCTGCCCGCCCGGCCCTTATGAGCGAATTAGCATGGTTGCCGATTATCTGAAGCGCGCCAAACCACGCAGCAAGCTGATTGCGCTTGATGCGAAAAACGGCTTTTCCAAGCAGCCGCTGTTTCAGGATGCGTGGGAAGAACTTTACCCCGGCATCATCGAATGGCGCGGTGCTTCCAATGATGGCCGCGTGACGCGGGTGAATGCCGCCGCCATGGAAGTGGAAACGGAATTCGGCGAAAAGCTGAAGGGCGATGTCGTCAATGTCATTCCGCCGCAAATGGCGGCGAAGATCGCGCGTGATGCGGGGCTGGCCAATCAATCCGGCTGGTGCCCGATCAAGCCCGCCACCTTGGAAAGCACGCAGGTGGAAGGCATTCATGTGCTGGGCGATGCAACCATCGCGGCACCCATGCCGAAATCGGGCTTTATCGCATCTTCCCATGCCAAGCATGCGGTGGCTTGCATCGCCGCATCACTCGCGGGCCGCGCGCCGCCATCAGCGACCTTCTTCAATACCTGCTATAGCCATGTTGGCGCCGATTACGGAATTTCCATTGTCGGCGTCTTCCGCCCCGGCGCGACTGGCTTTGCCGAGGTTGAGGGCTCAGGCGGCGTCAGCCCACGCAATGCGGCGCTGACCGCGGAAAGGCGTAAGGAGCATCGCGGGCTTGAAGCGCTTTATGCCGATGGTTGGTATGACGCCATCACGGATGAGATGTTCGGTTAAGCCGCAAGGCACGATTGGATTTTTTGATCTGCGCGCGCTTCGCTTCGCCGGGACTCTGGCGAAGCGCGCCTTAACATTGTGGTGTTGGCGGAGTGCCTATCTGCAAAGCCGCGCTATGAATGTCACCATGGATAGCCGGCGCTTTATCGAGATCGGTTCAGGGTTAGGCGCGCCGCAGCCAGAGTAAGTCCGCCGCAGACACCGTTGCAAAAAACATGGTTTATGTAGACTTTGCAAAATACCCGAAGGGAGAAACACCATGAAGCTTACCCGCCGCGCAGCCTTGGCTGCGCCCGCCTTATTGTTCACTAGCCGTGCCAAAGCGCAGGGCAGCTTTCCCAATCGCGCCGTGCGCATGATTGTGCCCTATACGCCAGGCGGCGTTTCGGACATCACGGCACGGTTGATTGCCGAGCCCCTGGCCGCCGCTTGGGGCCAGCCGGTGCCGGTGGAGAACCGCGCCGGGGCGGATGGCGTGATTGGTACGGAAGTGGTGGCGCGCAGCGCGCCGGATGGGCATACACTTGCCCTTGTATCCGTAGCGCATCCGATAAATGCCGCCTTCTATCGTCTGCCCTTCGATACGATGCGGGATTTCACCTTCATAACGCAGACCACTGCAACGCCTTTGGTGTTGTGTGCGCCGAAAGCCTTTGCACCCAATACGCCCGCTGAATTGGTGGAATACGCCAAGCGCAATCCGGGCGTGACCTTTGCCGGCACGGGTGGTGTTGTGCGGTTGGCGCCTGTGCTTTTTGCCGAACGCACCGGGATCAAGCTGGAAAACGTGCCCTATCGCGGCAGCACCCAGGCGCATCCGGACCTGATCGCCAATCGCGTGAACATCATGTTTGATACGGTGCCGGCAGCGCTGCCGCATATCCAAGCCGGGACCTTGAAGGCGCTTGCGACCACCGGCGCACGGCGCAGCCCGCAATTGCCCGATGTGCCCACGCTCGGCGAAGCCTTCCTGCCGGGGTTTGAGGCTTCAACCTGGGGCATGGTGATTGGCCCTGCCAGCATTCCCGCACCCATTCTGGCGAAGCTGAACGCCGATATCCGTGCCGCGCTGCAAGCGCCAATCGTGGTTGAACGCCACAAGACCCTGGGCGCTGAAATCATCTCCAACACGCCGGAAGAAATGCGCGCCTTCACGGAAGCGGAGATGAAGAAATGGGGCGACGCAGCGCGCGCTGCGGGCATTCAGCCACAATAAAGGCGTGCGTAACTTGGGGATCGCGTAGTTGCGCGATCCCATAAACGCAAGTCAGGCCTTTTCGATCTCGCCGTTGCCATCTACCCAATTCTTGAAGCCGCCCAGATTGCGGACATTGGCATAGCCCATATCCCGCAGCGTCTTCAGCACCAGCGCGGAACGCCCGCCGGATGCGCAATAGGCAATAATGGTCTTGGCGCGATCAAAATTCGCATCATGCAGGGCGGAAGCAGGATCGGCGCGGAACTCCACCAGGCCGCGAGGGATTGCCAGCGCGCCCGGCACCTTGCCGGAAGCCGCGACTTCTGCCGGTTCGCGCACATCAAGGAAAACCACATCCGCGCGGCCAAGCAGGCCCTTCGCTTCATCTGCGCTGATGCGCGGCACCACGGCTTCTGCGGCGGCGAGCATTTGTTGAACGGTGAGGGTCATGGATTAGCTCTCCCTGGTTGATACGCCACCTTAAGCTGCATGCGCGCGTAACGCACCACCCCTTGCCCGCGTGTGAAAGCCCTCAAGAAAGGGCAGGCGTGCCGCAACGCCCACATCGCCAAGGGTACCCAGGCTGCCAAAGACGTGCAGGGGAAGGGTGCGGAAGGCAACACTCAAAGGAGTTGTCTTCCCAGACACTTAGGCTTGCAAGGATCGGTGATCCGGCACGCCCTGGCCGATCTCGCCGGGGGGTATGGAGGAACGTCCAGATTCTGTCCCGAACTCACAATTGCTGCCACCCCCCTGAAAAGGGGCCTATTCAGGCGTCGCTGCCGCTGAGAACCTGTTCCCAAACCCAAACAGCCAATGTCCAGGGGCGCTTTCCAACAGCCGATCAGTGCCCCTGATATCGCGCTTTTCAGCGGAACCGTGTATCGAGACGCCATCATGACTTCGCCGGATTTGCGTGCCGATCAACCGCTTGACCCTCAGCGCGCCGCGCTGGGGGCTGAGCCGCCGCGCGCCGAGCCCCCGCCCAAACCCAAAAAACAAAAACGCCGCCGGCGCTTTAGCGTGTTTCGCTGGTTCTTCAGCCTGGCTGCGGCGGCGCTGCTGGCCGGCGGCATTGCGGCCTATGGCGCCTATCATCATTTCGCGCAGGATTTGCCGGATTATGGCTGGCTCGCGGAATATGAACCCCCGCAAATGAGCCGCGTCTATGCCGCCGATAGCCGGCTGATGGCCGAATTGGCGCAGGAACGGCGCATCTTTGTCCCGATCGAGGCGATTCCCCAGCGCGTTCAGCAGGCTTTCATCTCGGCGGAGGATCAGCGCTTCCGCGAGCATACCGGCATTGATCCCTTGGGCATTCTGCGCGCCGTCATCCAGGCCGCCGAACAATATGGCAGCGGACGGCGCATGAGTGGTGCTTCCACCATCACCCAGCAGGTTGCGAAAAACATGCTGGTGGGCGCGGATCGGTCCTTCGCCCGCAAGGCGCGGGAGGCGATTCTGGCGCTCCGCATCGAAAAGGCACTCAGCAAGGATCGCATTCTTGAATTGTATCTGAACGAGATCTTCCTGGGCCAGCAGGCCTATGGCGTGGCCGCCGCCGCGCAGGTCTATTTCAACAAAAGCTTGGATGAATTGAGTATCGCAGATGTCGCTTACCTGGCTGCGCTGCCGAAGGCGCCCAATAATTATCACCCCGTCCGGCGCGCGGAAGCCGCCAAGGCGCGGCGCGATTGGGTGATTGAACGCATGCTGGAAGACCGCGTAATTACGCCAGATGAAGCCCGCGCGGCGCGTGCGGAACCGCTGTTGGCACGGCCCACGCGCCGGCTGGATCAATTGCAGGTGGGCCAGCATTTCACGGAAGAAGTACGCCGCGAAATGATCCAGCGCTTCGGCGTGGAGCAAACCACCATGGGTGGCTTGGTGGCGCGCACCAGCCTGGACCCCACCATACAGGCGGCTGCCGAACGTTCCTTGCGCGAAGGGCTGATGAGCTATGACCGCCGGCGCGGCGGCTGGCGTGGCCCGGTGACCCGCATTTCGGCGAACACCACGGAATGGATGCCCGCGCTGGCCGATACACCGCGCCCGCCGGGCGCGCTGCCTGAATGGCGCCTGGCTGTGGTGCTGGAAGTCAGGCCGCAAGAAGCGCGGCTTGGCTGGCTGGAACGGCGCGATCCGCGTCGCCCGGCGGAACCGCAACAGGGCACGCTTTACCTGGAAGATTTGCGCCCCTGGGCGCGCCCGGTACTGCCCGATGGGCGGCTCGGCGCTGAACCGCGCCGTGTGCAGGATGTGGTTAATCCCGGCGATGTCGTGCTGGTGGAGACCATCCCCGCCGAAGCTGCCCAGCGCAACCGCCCGGCGCGGCCGGAACGCCTGACGCTCAGGCAAATTCCCTTGGCCGAAGGTGCAGTGGTGGCGCTTGATCCGCAAACTGGGCGCGTCATGGCAATGGTCGGCGGCTGGGCGCTCGAAAAATCCTGGTTCAATCGTGCGACCCAAGCACAGCGGCAGCCAGGGTCTTCCTTCAAACCCTTCGTCTATATCGCCGCACTTGAAAAAGGCATCCCGCCCAATCAGGAAATCCCAGACGAGCCTGTGGAAATCATGACGCCGCAAGGGCTCTGGAAGCCGCAAAACTACAACGCCAATACCTATAATGGTTGGGTGACCATGCGCAGCGCCATGGAACGTAGCCTGAACCTGGTGACGGTGCGCCTTGCGGATCATATCGGCATGGCTTCGGTTTCCGATGCGGCGCGTCGCTTTGGCGTGATTGACAATATGCCGCGTTATTTGGCGATGTCGCTTGGCGCCGGCGAAACCACGGTGCTGCGGATGGCGGCGGGTTATGGCGCCTTTGCCAATGGCGGTTATCGTGTCACGCCAAGCCTGATCGATTCCGTGCAGGATAGGCGCGGGCGCGTGATCTGGCGCGCCGATCAGCGCAGCTGCGCCGCTTGCGCTTCCGGCCCGGAAGCCGGCCCGCCGCGCCTTGAAGCAGGCGAAAGGCCACGCGCGACAGACCCGATTTCAGCCTATCAGATGGTGAGCATCCTGGAAGGCGTCGTGGCGCGCGGCACGGCGGCAAACAGCATAGGTTCGCGGCTTGGGCGCCCGGTGGCGGGCAAGACCGGCACCACGGATGATTTCAAGGATAATTGGTTTGTCGGCTTCACGCCCGATATTGTTGTTGCCGTCTGGATCGGCTTTGATGATCCGCGGAGCCTTGGCAATAACGAAACCGGCGGCAGCAATGCCGCGCCGATTTTCCGTGAAGTGGTGGGGGCGGCGCTCACCGGCAGCCCGCCCGTGCCCTTCCGTCGCCCGAGCGGCATTACCCTGATGCGTGTGGCGGTGGGCAATGGCAGCATCATGGAACCCTTCCGCCCCGGCACAGAAAACGGCACGCAGCGTTGGCGTGATGAATTCATCAGCGAACGCGCCGATGGTTCTGGCGCGCCCGGCGCACCGGGGGCCAACCGCCTCGACAGGGACCTCGGCGGGCTCTATTAGCCCTCCATCATGCGCGCTGACGCCCTTTCCCTGCACGAGCAGATCACCGCATCGGTGGCCCTGCTGAGGAGGCATCTTTGACTGGGATGCCTCTGTCCGTCGTCTCGAAGAATTGAATGCGCGGGTCGAAGACCCGACGCTCTGGAACAATGCTGACGAGGCGGGGCGCGTCATGCGTGAACGCGGGCGGCTTTCCGACCAGATTGATGGCGTGAAACGCCTGGAGCGAGATGTTGTAGACGCGCTCGGCCTGATTGAATTGGCCGAAGCGGAAGGCGATGCCGATACCGCCAATGCTGCCGCCGAGGATTTGAAGCGCCTGGCGCAGGAAGCCAAAAAGCGGGAGATTGAAAGCCTGCTATCCGGCGAAGCGGACGCCAATGATGCCTTTGTGGAAGTCAATTCCGGCAGCGGCGGGACGGAAGCCCAGGATTGGGCGGAAATGCTGATGCGCATGTATTCCCGCTGGGCGGAACAGCATGGCTATAAGGTGGTGCTGACGGAAGAAAGCCCAGGCGAACAGGCCGGACTGAAATCCGCGACGATTCAAGTCAGCGGCCCCAATGCCTATGGCTGGCTCAAGACCGAAAGCGGTGTGCATCGCCTGGTGCGTATCAGCCCCTTCGATTCCGCGGCGCGCAGGCACACAAGCTTTGCCTCCGTCTACGTCTTTCCGGTGGTGGATGATAAGATCGAGATCGAGGTCAATCCAGCGGACCTCAAGACCGATACCTTCCGCGCTTCCGGCGCGGGCGGGCAGCATGTGAACAAAACCGAATCCGGCGTGCGCTTCACCCATATCCCGACCGGGATTGTGGTGGCTTCCACCCAGGATCGCAGCCAGCACCGCAACCGCGCCATTGCCATGGGCATGCTGAAGGCGCGTTTGTATGAATTGGAATTGAAAAAGCGCGAAGCTGTGACGGCTGCGACCGAGGCCGGCAAGACCGATATCGGCTGGGGCCACCAAATCCGGAGTTATGTCCTTCAGCCCTATCAGATGGTGAAGGATCTGCGCACCGGTGTAGAAAAGGGCAATCCGGCGGCGGTGCTGGATGGGGAATTGGATGAATTCCTCGCGGCTTCCTTGGCGTCTCGGGTAGGGGCAACGCGCAGCGAGGCCAGCGCCAACGCGCTATAAAGGCTTGAGCTTTCACGGCCGGCCCATTCTGGCTTAAAACCGTTCCGTGCTTGCCTTCCTTGCCCTTTGCCTGCCGATTTTCGCGGTGGTGGCCTTTGGTTTCGCCGCGGCGAAGCGCAAATGGATGCCGCCCACGGCCATGGAGGCGATTGGGCTTTTCAGCTTCAACGTCGCGCTGCCGGCCATGCTGTTCAAGCTGATGGCAGCCCAGCCTTTGCGCGAAAGCTTTGATGCCATCTATTTCGCTGGCTATCTGGGGGCGTGCATGGCGGTTTTCGCTTCCGTGATGCTGATCGGGCGCATTGCGCGCGGTGATATCCGCATCGGTTCAGCTTTTGGCGCTGCCGCCGCCATGGGCAATGTCGGCTATCTGGCGCCGCCGCTGATGTTGCCGATGCTGGGGCCGCGCATCGCGGGGCCGGTTGCCATGGCGATTGTGGCCGAAGTGGCGGTGATCATCGCGCTTGGAACCATGCTGATGGCGCCATCAGCGAAGGGGGCGGGTTTGAAAGCGGTGATGGCCGGGCTGCGCGGTTTGCTGCGCAATCCGGTGATCCTTTCCATCGCGCTGGGTGCCGTGTCTGCCGGCCTGGAATTACCGATTCCGGCGCCGATTGAACGCTTCCTGTCCTTCCTGGGTAATGCCGCAGGCCCCACCGCGCTCTTTGCGCTGGGGGGCACACTCGCGCGGTTGAAGATTGGCGGGCAGCTTTTCGCGGTGGCCTTTGGCATCACGGCGGCCAAGCTTTTCATCTACCCCGCGCTGGTGTGGTTCGTGCTGGGAAGCTGGTTGGCACTTGATCCGTTTTGGGTGATTTGCGGCGTGCTGCTGGCAGCCATGCCAACCGCAACCAATGCCTATTTGCTTGCGCAACGCCAGGGGGTGGGGGCTGAGGAAGCCTCCGCCGCCGTACTGTTCACCACCATCATCGCTGCCATCGCCTTCCCGGCTACGGCTTGGCTTTTGGACGTGCCGGTGCCTTGAGTAGAGCCACGCTTGGCGGGCACGCTGCTTCGCCATAGAGTCACCTCTTCCTAAAGCAACGGAGACTTCCCCATCATGTCGAGTGCCGCTGAAAGCGCGCCAAGCTGGCATGGCATCGTCCGCCAGGCCCTGAAGGACAACAATGTCCGGCTGGTCACCTATGTGCCGGATAATGTGCTGCGCCCCCTGATTGAGGGCTGCCATGCTGATCCCTTTTTCACCACCTTCCCCGCGGCGCGCGAGGAAGAAGCCATCGGCATCGTCGCCGGCGCCACCATGGCCGGCATGCGCGGCATTGTGCTGATGCAGACCTCGGGCTTCGCCACACTGCCGAATGTGCTGGCCTCCCTTGTTGTGGCCAGCCAAATCCCGGTGCTGATGCTGGTGAGCGAACGCGGCACTTTGGGTGAATTCAATCCCGGCCAGGCGATTGTCTGCCGCACCATGCGCCCCATTCTGGACAGCATGGGCATTGAACACCACACGCTATCGCGCCTGGATGAAGCCGCTTTCATCGCGGATCGCACCATGCGTCAGGCCTTTGCCACGCGCTGGCCGGCTTGCCTTATTGTCTCGCCATTGATCTCAGGGGGGCGCAAGTGATGGAAGAACGTCGCAACACGCAGGTGATGAACCGTGCGGCGCTGACCAAGCGCGTGGTGGGCAAACTCACCAAGCAGGAAGCCGTGATTGGCGGGATCGGCAATTCCAATTGGGATCTTTGGGGTTCCGGCCATCGCGCCGAGAATTTCTACATGCTGGGCAGCATGGGATTGGCCGCGCCGATTGCCATGGGGGTTGCGATTGCGCAGCCGGAACGGCGCGTTTTCGCGCTGGAAGGTGATGGGTCACTGCTGATGCAGCTTGGCTGCCTTTCCACCATCGCAGCGCAGGCGCCGAAGAATCTGATTATCGTGATTTGGGATAATGGCATTTATCAGATCACTGGCGGCCAGGGCACGCCCGCTGCCAAGGCCGGCACGGATTTGATCGCCATTGCGCGCGCTTCCGGCATTGCTTCCGCTCATTGGGCGGCGGATGAGGCGGAATTCGATGCGCTGATTGACCGCGCGCTGACCACCGATGGCCCGCATGTGATCGGCGCGCGCATTGATAATGAACCCGGCAAGACGCAAACAGACCGCGACCCGATCCGCTTCCGTGAGACTTTTATGCGCGGGATGGCAACAAAACTGGGTTAGGACCAAGCGCGGGCGGGGACGTATACCTCGCCCGCCATCAACCGGCGCGCGGTGCGTAGCGTGCCGCCCGAAATCACTTCCCGCGATCCATCGGCAGCGCGAACAGTGGAGATCACCGCTTCCATGCTGCCTGTTGGGTGTTCCAGCACCACGGTTTCCCGATCTGCCCCCGTGACCTTGGCGATGCCCTGCGCCACCGTGCCCGGCAGCACGCAAGCCGTGGCAATGCAAATCCCACCCGTCACCGCCATCGCCTCATGGCAGGCGAGCGGCGTGAAATAGCGCGCGGCCACGCCACCCTGATCACCCGCCGGTTCAGCAATAATCGCGAATTTCGGCATGACGCGCCCTTCGGCATCGCCCATGCCCATGGCGAGACTCGCCTTGCGGCGAATGGCTTCAATCCGCGCCATGAAGGCCTTATCCGCATCCAATTCCTTCGCGGTCTCTCGGGCGGTTTTGCCGAAATCCCGCGCGCGCGCGATCACCACGGGCATGCAGACATCAAGGCAGGTCACTTCCACACCATCAATCACATCAATGGCATTGCCGGTTGGCATCAGCTTGCCGGTTGCGCCACCCACCGCATCGGCGAAATTCAGCACAATGGGGGCGGCGGTGCCGGGCACGCCGGCAATTGCGGTATCGCCTTCATAATTCACGCGCTTGCCGGGCGTTTGCACCACAGCCTCAATCAGGGCGCCGGTATTCACCGCGCGGATCATCACGCGGGTTTCGCCTTCTTCGGCTGTCACCAGCCCGCTTTCAATCGCGAAAGGCCCAACGCCTGCCAGCATATTTCCACAAGTCGGCCCCCAATCCACAAAGGCGCGATCCACGGAAACCTGCGCGAATAAATAATCCACCTGCTGCGCTTCCCCGGCGGCAGCGCGGGAGACGATGCAGACTTTGCTGGTGAGCGTTGTGGCGCCGCCAATACCATCAATCTGGCGCGCATCCGGTGAGCCCATGGCAGCGAGCAATACGCGGCCCATGGCATCGCGATCTTCCGGCAAATCATGGCGCAGGAAATAAGGGCCGCGGCTGGTGCCGCCACGCATCAGCGTACAGGGAATGGCTTTCTGCATCTTTCTATCCGTCAGCGTAAAGGCCAAGGCAGGTCGAAGAAATACTGCAATAGCCCCTGCGGGAAATCCAGGGTTAGCATTTGCGCCACGAAGATCAGCCCAATGGTCGCAATACTGGTCAATAGCAGCGTAAGCCGCCAGCTACAGCGCGCCGCAAAACGCAGGAAGGACAGGAAGAAGATGGTATTGGCCAACAGGAAGCCGACCAGCGCGGAAAGCCCGACCAGCCCGATCACCCAGCCAAGATGCGCCCAGAAACTGCCATCCTCGGGCTTCGCCTTGGCTTCCGCGTCATGGAATAGCGAACCACCCACACGGCCAAAATTCAGCCGCAACAATACCGGCACGCTGATCAGCAGCATCGTGCCCGCAATCATCATCGGGAAGACCGCGCCCAGGAAGCTCTTGCCCATCGCGTCAATGAAGACCGCGGCGAAAAGCGCCACCGGGATCACGGCGAAAATTGCCTGAGGCTGGCGCTTGCCCGTATCCTTGCTGCCGCCATCTTCTTCCGTATCGGCCAGCCGGCGTTGGCGAATGCCAAGCCCGCCAAACACCACGATCAACGCGGCAATGATCATCACGCCAGGGCGCGTCAGGAAATCCCAGCCATAGAATTGCACTGCCTGATACAGGTAGGTTTCCATCGGCAGCGCCAACACGAAGCCCACCACAAAGGGCGGGCGCGGCCAGCCGAAGCGGCGCATCATCAAGCCAAGCAAGCCCACGCCCAAAAGCAGCAGCAAATCCGCCAATTCGCGGTTATTGTTGAAGGCGCCGAAGCAGACCACCATCATCATGAAGGGCGCCAGTAGCCCAAAACGCACCGTGGTCAGCCGCGCAATCAAGGGCGATGTCGCGAAGCACAGCAATGTGCCCATGACATTGGCAATCGCGAGCGACCAGATAATCGCATATGTCAAATCAAGCCGGGAGCCCACCATCGCCGGCCCGGCTTCAATGCCAAGCAGCGTCATGCCGCCCAGGAACACCGCCATGGACCCGGAAGAAGGAATCCCGAAGAACAAGGTGGGCACCAAAGCGCCACCTTCGCGCGCATTGTTCGATGCCTCCACGGCAATCACGCCGCGCACATCACCCTTGCCGAATTGGCCATTCTTTTCTGTCTGGATGGCATGGCCATAAACGATCCAATCGGTCACGCTACCGCCAAGCCCAGGGATAGCGCCCAGCACGGACCCAATCGAAGATGTACGCAGCAACAACCACCAATGGCGCATGATGTCCTGCAAACCCAAAATCCAACCACGGCCCAAATCCGCCGAGCGCGAAATCGTCCCACCACCGCGCGCCAGATCAATAATCTCCGGCAGCGCGAAAATCGCCAGCACCAGCACGGGCAAGGGCAGACCATCCGAAAGATAAATCAACCCGAAATCCAACCGATATTCCGCCGTGGCCGGCGCTGTCCCAACCGTGCCAAGTGCCAAACCCATGCCGCAAGCAATCAAGCCCTTGGCGAAGCTTTTGCCGGCCAGCACGCCCACCATGGAAAGGCCAAGCAGCGCCAGCATGAATAATTCCGCAGTGCCCAAAGCCAGAATCAAGGGCCGTGCAATCAGCACCGCGCCGGTCAAAATCACCGCGCCAATCAGGCCGCCAATCATGGAAGCCAGGAAGGATGCCGATAAGGCGCGCGCGGCTTCTCCTCGTCGCGCCATGGGGAAGCCATCCAGGATCGTCGCCTGGCTTGCCGATGATCCAGGTATGCCCATCAGGATGGAGCTGAATGTATCCGCCGTCGCCGCAACCGCAACCAGGCCCACCAGCATGGCAAGGGCCGAGACCTGATCCAACCCGTAAATGAAGGGCATTACCAGCGAAAGCCCGGCCAAGCCACCCAGCGCCGGCAACACGCCAATCGCGTAACCAATCAGAACGCCGAGCGCCATATACCCAAGGCGCTCAGGGCTTGCGAGCGCGGTCAGCGCCATCAGCAGCGCGTCAAGCATTCAACCCTACTCCTGTTGCCGCGCTACGCGTGGCCCAATCAGCCAAGCCGATGGTTGAAGCGGCGCAGCAACCATTCCTTGATCCATTCGCGCGTCGCTTCGCTAATAACGGTGCCGGCAGCATAGGCTTTCTCAGCCGCCTCGCCCACCACTTCATCATACTCGCCAATCACCGTGCCGCGCTTTTCCTTGTATTCCGGATCGGCGAAGATGCGCGTGAAGGCCGTGCGATACAAATCCTGCACAGCGCGCGGTGTTTCACGCGGCACGACAACGAATTTCTGCGCGGCGAAGCCTGCCACGAACAGAGTGCGATAGGCATCCCAAGCGGGGCCGGACGGGTCCTGCCCCGTGGCGGCCTTCAGGAATTCCGGGAAGGTCGGTAAATCCGGGAAATTCGGATCACGCACGATATCGCCCGCAGCGTTCAGGATGCCATAGGAAAACAGCGGTACGGCCTTGCCTTCGCGGACCAAAGGCAGCACCTGGCTCGTATAGGCAGAGGATGTCTGGTAATCAATCGGCGTCTCACCGCGTTCAAAGGCCAGGCGCCCCTGGCCGCGACCCTGCATGCCAAAGACAATCTGCACATTCAGGTTCATCAATTCAAAGGCGAGTGTGGGCACAATATCCAAGGAAGTCGGCCCCTGGCTGCCGAAGCGAAGCCCTTGCGCCGCTTGCAGCTTCGCCAGATCAGCCGGCCCGCGCACGCCCAATTCCGGGCGCACATACAAAACGCCACCGGTCGGGCTCGCCATCAGCACGCTCCAGGCGCGGTAATCATAGCGCACGCGCGGATCGCCCATCAGATAGGGGAATTGCGTGGACCCGCTTGTGCCCAGGATGGTCAGCCCATCAGGCCGCGTGCGCTGGGCGAATTGATTGGCGCCATTGATGCTGCCGCCGCCGGTAACATTGCGGATCACGACGGTAGGATTGCCGGGCATGTGCTTTTGCAACAGCGGCAAATGAAACCGCGCCCAAACATCGGAACCGCCACCCACCGCGAATGGAATGATCCATTCAATGGTCTTGCCGGCCATATCCTGTGCGCGCGCTGTGCCTGTCGCGGCCAAGCCAAGGCCAAGCCCGCCAAGCGCGCGGCGCGAGAGCGAAAAATGTGCAGCTTTGGTCATGAAACCCTCCCCGAATTGGTTTTCTGTTTCCATAAAGCAGAACCAGGGGGGATGGAACCAGCGAAATCGCACCCCGCATTTGCCGCTTTCAGAACCGCGCCCCGCCTGTTACGGAATGCCATGCCTGTTTCTCTCCGCACCATCGCCCCGGCCGAGGCCGATATCCGGCTTGATCGCTGGTTTCATCGGCACTACCCGAACCTGACCCAGGGTGCGCTGCAGAAAATGCTGCGCACAGGGCAAGTCCGCCTGGATGGCGCGCGCGTCGAAGCAAATGCGCGGCTTAAGCCCGGCCAGCAATTGCGCATTCCGCCCTTGCCCGAAGCCGCCGCCAAGCCGCTCAGCGCCCGCCCGGTATCGGACCGGGATGCGGCCGCGCTTGAACGCATGGTGATCTACCGCGATGCCTCCGTGATCGCGATAGACAAACCCCAGGGCCTGCCGGTGCAGGGCGGGCCGGGGATTACGCGGCATGTGGATGGCATGCTGGATGCGCTCCGCTTCGGCTATGAAGAACGTCCGCGCCTGGTGCATCGGCTGGACAAGGACACATCCGGCGTTCTGATCCTGGGGCGTACGGGGGCGGCGGCTTCCCGTTTGGCAGCGGCTTTTCGCGGGAGGGATGCGGAAAAAACCTATTGGGCCGTGGTGATTGGCCGCCCCCATCCGCTGGAAGGCCGCATTGACCTGCCCCTTGCCAAGCTTGGCGGGCAGCGCGGTGAACGCGTGGCCGGGGTCGCGGATGGCGAGGGCACGCGCGCTGTCACGCTGTATCGCGTGGTGGATTCCGCGCAGCGTCAGGCGGCGATGCTGGAATTGCGCCCGCTCACGGGCCGCACGCATCAGCTTCGCGTGCATTGCGCCGAGGCGCTAAAATGCCCGATTATGGGCGACGGCAAATATGGCGGTCAGGCCGCGCATCTGGAAGGCTTTGGCAATACGCTCCATTTGCATGCGCGGGCCTTGCGCCTGCCGCATCCGGAAGGTGGTACGCTGGAACTGGCTGCCCCCTTGCCAGCGCATATGAAGGATACCTTCGCCATGCTTGGTTTTGATCGTCCGAAGACCCCGCCATGTCGGCATCTGCGCTAAAGCCGGCGCGGCGCTGGCCGCGCTACCTGGCGGGCGCGTTTGCGCTGCTTTTCCTGCTGCTGATGGGTGGCATTTTGGCGCTGCGCGCCGCTTTGGAATCCGGCCGCTTCACACCGCGCATCAAGGCCGAGATTGAAAACGCCACCGGCTATCGCGCGACCATTGGCGGGCTTGGCCTGGCGCTTGGGCTGATCCCCAAGCTGGAATTGCGTGATGTAACACTCAGCACACCGGGCGGCGCCACGCCGGGCATGGTGGCGCCAAGGCTGGCTGCGAGTATTTCGCTGCGCTCTCTGATCTCCGGCGGCGTTGAAATCCCAAGCGTGGAGGCGGATGGGCTGAAGCTCAATCTGGACCCGGCGCTTTGGGCGCTGCCTGTCACGGAAAGACCCGCCCGGGACGCCACTGCGGCACCAGCAGCGCCAAGGCGCACCGCCACCATGCCGCAGATCGGGCTGGTCAGCCTGCGCGATGCGCATCTGATCCTGCCTGGTAGCAAGGGGCGGGATATTGAAATCCCTTCGCTTTCCATCCGTGGCATAAGCGCGACCAGCGCAAGCGACCTGGCGGCGGAGTGGCTCTTCCGGGGCATCACCTTCACCCTTGCTGGGAAGGCCGGCCCGCTATTCGGCGCTGCCCCCGGTACACTGCCGCCGCTGGGTGCCATCACGCTCAAGGCCGGCGCGGGTGATCTTGGCTGGCTGCTGCCGGGGCTTAGGCTTGACGGGCTGGAATTGATCGCGCCGCCGGATGGCGAGGCCAAGCTCTCCGGCGCGCTAACCCGCGCTGGCAATACCGCGCGGCTTGAGGCGAATTTGGGCGAGGTTGGCAAGCTGCTTTATGGCTTCACCGGGCCATTGCCGATTGAAGCCCGGCTTACTTCGGCCGATGCCAGCATCACGCTGAAGGGCAGCGTGGCGCGCCCGCTGGAATTGGCCGGCGGACAATTCGACCTGACGGCGGATGTGCCGGATGCGGCGGGGCTTTCCGGCTTTCCTACTCTGCCCCGCGGGCTGCGAGGGGCGGCGCGGCTTGAATGGCGCGATGCGCAGCATTTCAGCCTTCCGCGCTTCCAACTCACCAGCCCTGCGCTTGTTGCCAATGCCGCGCTTAACCTTACGCTGGCGGGGAGGCCCAATCTGACCGGGCGGATTGATGTCTCACGGCTTGATCTGGATGCCCTGACACAGCCGCCCACGGCAAGCGCCGCGCCCGCCGCGCCTTCCGCCCCTGCGGCCTCATCAGGCGATGGCCGAGTTATTCCGGATATCGCTGTCCCCGTCGCGTCGCTCATGGCGCTGGACGCAGAGCTGCGGCTTGCCTTCAGCGGCGTCACCTCTCGCACTCTGCGTCAGGCGGCGGTGCAAACGCAGCTCCGCCTCAGCAATGGCGCGCTGGCGCTTACGCCCTTCAATATGACGATCCCGGCCGGGCGGCTTGCGGGGCAGATCAATGTGAATGCTGCCGCCAACCCGGCGCGCTATAGCCTGAACCTGCGTTCCGAAGGTGCCGGGCTTGATCTGGCCGCGCTGAGTGGTGCGCTGGATGGGCTTGGCCTGCGCGGCCATGGCGAGCTTGCCGCCGATCTGCGCGGCGCCGGCGCTTCCACCCGTGCCATCGCCGCCAGCCTCAATGGCGAATTTGGCGTGGCCATGGTCAATGCCCGGCTGGAACAGGGAAAGGCCATGGATGCGCTCAGCACAGTGCTGACACTGCTTGCCCCGAACACACAAAGGCTCGGCGCGATTGACCTGCGTTGCGTGGCATTGGCTTTCGGGGCGGAACAGGGCATGGCGCAAAGCCGTGCGCTGTTCATGGACAGTGCCATTGGGCAAATCTCAGGTCAGGCCAGCATCAATCTGCGGGATGAAAGCGTGAATGGGCGGCTCAATACCAATCTGCGCGTTTTTGGCCTTGGGTTGCGCGCGCCGGTCAATCTTGGCGGCACGCTGGCGGCACCGCGCATCGGCGTGGCCTCAGGGGCGGCGATTGGCCAAACCGCGGCGGGCCTTTTGGCGGATACCTTGACCGGACGGATTGCCACAGACCCGATCGGCAATCTGTTGGGCGGTAGTGACCGAAACGCGGCAGCGGATTGCGCCGAACCGCTGCGCCTTGCGCGGCTTGGCGCAGCGGGTGCGGTACCCGCGCCACGTGCAGCGCCAGAAGCGGGGCAGGAAGCCCCCCCCTGGCCTTCTTTGCCAGCTTTGCCTTCACCGGTGCAGGATGTGCTGCGCGGTCTTGGCGGTATTCTGGGTGGCGGGCGGCGGTGATATTCGGGGGGCTCTGTTCAGCCCTCCACATCCTCCAGCGAAAGTCCCAGCGCTTCCAGCCCTTCTTCCAGCATATCGCCAAGCATTTCGATGCCAAGCAGATAGGTCGCCGGGTCGCGCATATTCCGTTCACGCGCCAGGTTGCGGGCTTCTTCCCAATCATCCGCCTCATAATCGCCGCGACCAATCCAGGCCAGCGCAATCAGGGATGCCTGTTCATCTTCATTCAATTCACTGATGAAGGCGCGCAAAGCATCCTCATCCATGTTTTCATCATCTTCAGCGTCGAGGCCTTCTTCATCCTCATCCGCGCGGGAAAGCGCGCCGCTTTCCTCGCCTTCCTGGACGGCGCGTGCGGCATCCACAATGGCGGCCACCGATTCCAGGCTGATGCCCAGATCGAATTCCTCATCCTCATCATCGCGTGCGGCCATGGCGCCTCTCCTGCCTGAATGAGCGCACTCAAGCACAGTGTCGCGGGGCTTTGCCAGCCCCGATCAGGTTGCAAAGGCGTGTCAATGAAGGGCGGTTTTCAGCGCCGCGAAAGGTCAACCAGCCCGGCGAAACCCGCTTCCGTGCCGAACGCGAGATGCGTGCCGGAATCACTCCAGGCCAATGCGGAAACCGCGCCACGCCCCGGGGAGGCCACGGGCACCACGCGCCCGCTGGCAACCTCAGCGATCAACACCAGGCCGTCATCGAAGCCGGCAGCGACTACTTCCTGCTGCGGGTGGCAGGCAACGCGCGTACACAGCGCCTGATCGCCGCCGGCCAATTCGGTTGGCGCCTTGCCCATCGGCCCGCCGCCGAAAAACGGCCAAAGCACAATGCAATCCGCGCCAGATGTCGCCAGCCAGCGCCCCTTGGCGGTGAAGGCAATGGATTTCGTCTTGGCCGGATAGCCCGCCATGCGCATATGCTGGCCATCCGCCAGGCGCCAGCCATGCAAAGTGTTTTCCTGCATGGCGGTCACCACATGCGTGCCATCCGGGCTGATCTCAACACCGATATGGCTGCCCTTCCATTCAAGCGAACGCGGCTTGTCTTCCTTCGCGGCAACAAACCAGAGCGAAGCGCCATTGTAATGGCTGGCGGCGATGCGCTTGCCCTTGGCGTCAAAAGCAATGCCCGTGACCGATGTTGGATGCGCGAGTGATTTCAGCGCTGCCCCCGTGCCATCCAGCATATGCACGGCCTTGCCCACCACCGCGGCGCGCAGCCCGCTTTCATGCGCGGCGACATGATCCACCCAGCGGCTGCCATAGCGCACCAATTCAACCAAAGTACCGTCCGCGCCAAGGCGCATCAGCCGCCCATCATCGCCGCCGGAAATCACGCCATCCTTGCCATCGGCGCAAAGTGATAGCACCGCGCCCTGATGCGCTTCATGCTGCGCCCAGGCTTCTTGCGGTGTGGCAATCAGCGCGCGATGCAAAACGCCATCGGTGGTGCCGAAGATGCAGGTCTTGCCTTCATGGCCAAAAGCAAGCCCCGCGACCCAGGCGCCGAGGTTTTGCGAAACGCCCCGGCTATCCAGCAAATACTCCGTGCCGCTCATGCGCCGGGGGGGCTCCAGCGCGCGATTTCGGCATTGATCT
This sequence comes from Roseomonas sp., assembly GCA_020249285.1. Lineage (GTDB taxonomy): Bacteria > Pseudomonadota > Alphaproteobacteria > Acetobacterales > Acetobacteraceae > Neoroseomonas. Next base: position 148,085 of record JADCFX010000001.1, read on the forward strand.
TCGCCTCATCCTCGCCAGCCTGGCAGGCTTCAAAACCGCGCCGCAGCCAGGGGCGGTTCAAATCGCGCCCGATGAATACCAGTTTTGAGCGCCGCGGATCGCCTTCCTTCCAGGGGCCAATGAAATCGCCATCGGCAATCATATGCACCGCCTGGAAGGCGAAGCGGCGATCATCGCCCTCATAAGCCAGAATGCCTTTGGTGCGCAGCAAATCCTGCCCCTTGCTGGACAGAACCTGCGTGATCCAGGCGTTGAAACGCTCCGGATCGATCGGGCGATCCACTTCGAAGGAAACGCTGTTCACTTCAGAATCATGTTCGTGATCATCCTCGCCCGAAAGGAATTCCGGTTCGCGTTCCAGAATGCGTTCCAGGTTGAAAGCGTCACGCCCGATCACGGCGCTGATCGGCACATCGGATTTCGTGGCGCGACGAATCTCAGCATAGGGGTTGATGGCGCGGATGCGCTTTTCCACTTCCGCCGCTTCCGCCTCGCTCACCAGATCCATCTTGTTCAGCACAATAATGTCGGCGAAGGCAATTTGTTCCTGCGCTTCGGTGGAATCTGCCAAGCGCGCGGGCAGATGCTTGGCATCAACCACGGTCACAATCGCGTCGAGTTTCGTCGCGCGCTTCACATCATCATCAACGAAGAAGGTCTGTGCCACTGGGGCGGGGTCGGCCAAGCCCGTGGTTTCCACGATAATGCCATCAAACTTGTCGCGCCGCTTCATCAGCCCGGCCAGGATGCGGATCAGATCTCCGCGCACCGTGCAGCAGATGCAGCCATTGTTCATCTCAAACACTTCTTCATCGGCATCCACGACCAGGTCGTTATCCACGCCCAATTCGCCGAATTCATTGATCACGACCGCGAATTTCTGGCCGTGATTTTCCGTTAGGATGCGGTTCAGCAGCGTGGTTTTGCCGGCACCAAGATAGCCGGTCAGCACGGTTACGGGCACGGGGGCGCGGGCGGTGTCGCTCACGTGGGTTTCTCCATCAGCAAGGTTCGAGAGCCTATATGGGGCGAAGCCGGGCAGAGGTCACCCTGCCCAGCAGAGTTATCGTTTGGTCGCATTTTCCGAGTCGCCATGTTGGACCACATGGCTTGAAAATGCTCCGTTCAGGCCGCCTCCGCCGTAATCGCCTCAGCCAGGGTATTGATCAGCCTGTCCACATGCGGCTTTTCGCAAATCAGCGGCGGCGACATGGCGATGATATCGGCCGTCACGCGGATCAGCACGCCATCATCAAAGCAGCGGCGGAAGACATCCAAGGCGCGCTGCGTGGGCTTGCCTGGGCGCGGCGCCAATTCCACCGCGCCAATAAGCCCGACATCGCGGATATCAATGACGTTCGGCAAGCCTTTCAGCGAATGCACCGCATCCTGCCAATAAGGCTCCAGCGCCAGCGCCCGGCCCGGCAAATCCTCGGCGCGGTGCAATTCCAGCGTGGCAATCGCCGCCGCCGCCGCCAAGGGATGCCCGGAATAGGTATAGCCGTGGAAGAATTCGATCCCGGCGCTGGTGCCGGTCACGATGGCATCATAGATGTCATTCTTGACCGCAACCGCGCCCATGGGCACGGCGGCGTTCGTCAGCCCCTTGGCCATGGTCATGATATCGGGCACCACGCCGAGGCGCTCCGCACCGAAATTGGCGCCGAGGCGGCCAAAGCCGGTGATGACCTCATCAAAAATCAGCAGAATGCCATGCTTGGTGCAGATATCGCGGAGCCGCTTGAGGTAGCCCACGGGCGGCACCAACACGCCGGTTGAACCCGCCACCGGTTCCAACATGACCGCGGCAATGGTTTCCGCCCCATGCAAGGCCACCAGGTTTTCCAGCACATCGGCCAATTCGGCGCCATGCGGAGGCTCGCCCCGGCAATAGCTGTTCTTGGCCGGCAGATGCGTATGCGGCAAATGGTCCACATAAGGCAGCAGTGCCCCGAATTGCTTGCGATTGGGGCCAATGCCGCCCACCGACATGCCGCCAAAGCCCACGCCATGATAGCCGCGTTCGCGCCCAATCAACCGCACGCGGGAGCTTTCGCCCCGCGCCTTGTGATAGGCCAGCGCAATCTTCAGCGCCGTATCAGCGGCTTCGCTGCCGGAATTGGTGAAGAAAACCCGGTCCATGCCATCGGGCGTCATATCCGCGACGCGGGAAGCGGCTTCAAAGGCAATGGGGTGGCCAAGCTGGAAGGCGGGGGCGAAATCCATGATCGCCGCCTGCTTTTGGATCGCCTCCACAATTTCCCGCCGGCCATGCCCGGCATTGCAGCACCACAGGCCAGAGGTACCGTCCAGAATCTCCCGCCCTTCCGGGGTGTAGTAATGCATGCCCTCAGCGCGCGCGAGCATGCGCGGGCGGTCCTTGAAATACTTATTGTCGGAATAGGGCATCCAGAACGCGTCCAGATTATTCGGGCGCGGGACATTGATCTCATTCATCGGGGCTTCTCCGGGCTTCACCCCATACAAACACCTGCTGGCGTGCGGGGGCAAGCGGGGCGCGGGTCAAACCATGTCGCTGGGTGCCGAGTTTGGCGGCGCGGGCCGGGCCGCCTGCCCCGGATACGGTCCTGTGGTGGCGCGTTTCCGTGTCTTCCCAGTCTCACACTTGCCGATGCCGCTGGCTTTCTCGATTTCGCAGTTCATGCTGTTGGCTCGAAATCTATAGATGCCGCCAGCGAAACTGGGAGTAATTTCTGCAACCAAGAGTGGAGTGTTGTACTGCGGGTGCAGCTTTGGGCAGGCACCGGGTTGTTTCTCGAGAACCAGATTCATCCGCAATGCACCGAGTTGATTGGGGTGAAGAATAGGTATGCCTGAACCGCCCCGGGTTTGCCGGAGGCTGTTTTGTTTAAATTACGCTGCCATGGCTGGTTGATCCAGTGAGGCATAGTAGCGTTCTTCGGCTTCCGCGGGCGGGATATAGCCGATTGGCGCCAGCAAGCGCCTGTTATTGAACCATTCTACCCATTCCAAGGTGGCGAATTCCACGGCCTC
>JADCFX010000010.1 GCA_020249285.1 Roseomonas sp.
GCGAATGTGCTCGCCGCGCTTGAAATGGGCGTTTCGCTCTTTGACAGCTCCGTGGCGGGCTTGGGCGGTTGTCCCTTCGCCGGCCATGGCGATGCGCGCGGGGTGGGGAATATCTGCACGGAAGATATGGTGTTTCTATGCCATGAAATGGGCATTGAAACCGGCATTGATCTTGACCGGCTGATTGAAGCCGCGCGGCTTGCGGAACGCATCATCGGCCGCCCCCTTGCAGGGCGGATCATGCATGCCGGATCGCTCCGGCAATACCGCGCGGCGTAAGCGCGACTAAACGCGCAGCCAGGTCTCACTGAAGGCGAGCATGGCGGTGCTGATCTTGCGCCCCGCCACTTCACGCGGAATCGGCGCACCTGGGCGGCGGATGCCATTCACCGTCACGGCGGCGCTTTCGCAGCCGATGAACAGGCTTGGCATGACATGCTTGCCGGTCGCCGATTGCGGCGGCGCCAGCGCGAAACAGAAGGGCTCGCCCAAGCCCTGCCAAGCCAATGACACGGCCAAATCACCCGCGCGCACGCTTTCGCTGTAATGGCTGCGCGCATCGCCGGCCGTTTGAACCTCATCAATTTTGCGATAGCGCAGGCCAGCAAGCCCCGCGATGCCGCGAAAGGCGCCGAAATTGGCCACATATTCCGCCACCAGCCAGCGCGCGAGGGGTTCATTATCCGTCAGGCACCAATTCGCGGTCCCCTCGGCCGGGTGCGCCTCATGCGGTGATTGCATCAGCACCAGCGCATGGCCGGCACCATGGGGTGAGAGCACCACACGGAAAAAACTGGCCAAAGTGGTGAAGGGGCCGTTCGGGTCCTCCTTCAAGGAAATGCCCGGGTTTTCGCCCGACCATTCGACCTTGCCGGGGAATAGGATGGTTTCTTGCACGGTGTTTCTCCTTTTCAATACGTCGCAGCGTTACCCAGCCATGCGCTGGGATCAATGCCCAAAGCGACGTGGTGCTTGACGCGGCACGGCGCGGGGGCGCAAGAAAAGCCTCGGTTTTTCTGGATCCTGTCTCCTCATGTCGTTTGTTGGTATCCCTGCCGCGCTGCAATCAGCGCTGGCTTCCCGTGGCTACGGTGCCCCCACCCCCGTGCAAAGCGCTGTCCTGGCCGAAGACGCTGCCGGGCGGGATTTGCTGGTCTCGGCCCAGACGGGCTCGGGCAAGACGGTTGCTTTCGGCCTTTCCATCGCACCCGAATTGCTGGGCGGCGCGGAACGCCTGCCGCCGCCTGGCGCGCCGCTGGCCATTGTGGTCGCGCCGACGCGTGAATTGGCATTGCAGGTTAAGGCAGAGCTCACCTGGCTGTACGCCCCCGCCGGCGGACGCATTGCCTCTGGCGTTGGCGGCATGGACCCCATTGCGGAAAAGCGGCAATTGCTGGCCGGCGCGCATATCATCGTCGGCACGCCTGGCCGGCTTTGTGATCATTTGGAACGCGGCAATCTGAAGCCCGATGCGCTGCGCGTTGTGGTGCTGGATGAAGCCGATGAGATGCTGGACCTCGGCTTTCGCGAGGAATTGGAAGCGATCCTGGATCGCCTGCCGCCGGAACGCCGGACGCTGATGTTCTCCGCCACCGTGCCGCGCGCCATTGCGGCGCTGGCGAAAAGCTATCAGCGCGATGCGCTGCGCCTGGAAGTGGGCGGCGGCGGGGAAGCGCATGGCGATATCACCTATCGCGCCATGGCAGTCGCGCCGCATGAAATTGAACGCGCTGTGGTGAATTTGCTGCGCCTGGAAGACCCGCCCTTGGCGATGGTGTTCTGCGCCACGCGCGCTGCCGTTGCGCGCCTGCATGGCAATCTGGCCGAACGCGGCTTTCCCACCGTGGCGCTTTCCGGCGAACTCACTCAGGCCGAAAGATTGCGCGCCCTGCAAGCGTTGCGCGATGGCCGTTCGCGCGTTTGTGTCGCAACCGACGTCGCGGCGCGCGGCATTGATTTGCCGGAACTGGATTTGGTGATTCACGCGGAATTGCCGAGGGATTCCGAAACCCTGCTGCATCGCAGCGGCCGCACTGGCCGCGCGGGGCGCAAGGGGACCAGTGTGTTATTGGTACCGCATCCGCGCCGCCGCCTTGCCGAAAGGCTGATTGGCGCTGCCAAGGTCACTGCCACCTGGGGGCCCGCCCCTTCCGCCGATGCGGTGCTGGCGCGCGACGCGGAACGCCTGGCGGAACAGGCGCGCGGCGTTTTGACCGAGGAAGCATCGGAAGATGATCTGGCGCTTGCGCGCCGGCTGCTGGCGGATCAGCCGATTGCGCCAGAAGCCTTGGCCGCGGCGCTGGTGAAAATGCTCCGCGCACCCTTGCCCGCGCCCGAGGAAATCGCCGAACAGCGCCCGGAACGGCGAGAGGCGCGCCGCGAAGCGCCGGAAGCCGCGCCGCGCGGGGGGGAAGGCGTTTGGTTCCGGCTCAATATCGGGCGGAATGGCAATGCCGACCCGCGCTGGCTGCTGCCGTTTTTGTGCCGACGCGGGCATCTGACGCGCCAGGAAATTGGGCGTATCCGCATCCTGGGCCAGGAAACCATGGTGGAAATCGCGCCCTATGCCGCGGAACGCTTCGCCGCCGCTGCACGGCAGGCGGGGGATGGCGAAGATCAGGATATCCGCATCCAGCCCATGCAGCCCTTCCGCCAGGGTGCGCGGGAAGCGCCCCCCAGGGCAGAACAGGCGCCCGCCCCGCGCCCCGCCAAGCCAGGCAAGCCTGAGAAGAAGGGCAAGCACGGCGCAGGCAAGCCGCCCAAGCGCTTTGAAAAGCCAAAGCCCGGTCCCGGTATGGAAGGGCGCAAGCGCGCTGGCGGCGCGCCCCGGCTTGGCAAGCGCGGCCGGGTCGCGTAACCCCTTCGCGCCGGCGCTGTGCCGGTTTATAGCAGGGGCTGGCGCAGATGGCTGACATCATCATTGATATTGGTGGCGAAATTTTTGAGGCGTTTTTTGAAGACGCCGCCGCGCCCAAGACCTGCGCGCGTTTCCGCGCCCTGCTGCCCTATCAGGACCGCATCATCCATGTGCGCTGGTCCGGTGAGGCCTGCTGGATCCCGATGGGTGAGCGCGAACTTTCCATCCCCTGGGAGAACGCCACCAGCTACCCCGCGCCGGGGCAGATCATTGTGCATCCGGGCACAATGAGTGAGACGGAAATTCTGGTCGCCTATGGCCCCACCTGCTTTGCGAGCAAGGCGGGCCAATTGGCCGGCAACCACTTCCTGACCATCCGCGAAGGGCTGGACCGCCTGGCCAAGACGGGTCGCGCGGTGCTGTGGGAAGGGGCGAAGCCCATCACCTTCCGCGCGGGCTGAAGGCGCCAGGCGCAGTTCGCAAAAATCCGGATGCTTGACCCCGCTGCCCCTTGATTGGTGGCGGGGCTATTTCCATTTCTCCTCTGCCAAGGGGCGCCATTCGGGCCCCTGGCGCGGAACAAGCCAGATGCTGCCCAGATGGGGGCATTCGGGTGCCTATCCGCTGGCCTCAACGGACCTTGCTTTGCAAAGGAGTGTCCTTGCTATGAACGCTACTGATTTTTCCCCCCTTTTCCGCACCGCCATTGGCTTTGATCGCCTGGCGCGGTTGATGGATACGGCCCGCACCGGTGCCGATGCTGGGGGCTACCCGCCCTACAATATCGAAAAGACCAGTGATGACAGCTATGTGCTGACCATGGCCGTGGCCGGGTTTGCCGAGGCAGATCTGGATATCACCGCCCATCAGAACACGCTGACGGTGGTGGGACGCGCCCAGCCCGCGCCGGAAGAAACCCGCCGGTTCCTGCATCGCGGCATCGCCGGGCGTGGTTTTGAACGCCGCTTCGTGCTGGCCGATCACATTGTGGTGAGCGGTGCCAAGCTTGAGAACGGCTTGCTGCACATCGCGCTTCGCCATGAAGTGCCGGAAGCGCTGAAGCCGCGGCAGATCCCGGTACAGGCAAGCCGCCCGGCTGCGCTGATGGAAGCGGCGCCTCAGGCGGCTTGAGGCCGAAGCATTTTAAAGCCAAGTGGAATCACTTGGCGACTCGGAAAATGCGACCAAACAAGGGTTTAGTGCGTGTCCGGTGAACGCATGTGAGCGGGACACGAACCAACACCCCCGCCCGGCAAAGGGTGGGGGTTCACCCCTTTCTGAAAAAAGCCTCCGCCGCGGCACGCTGCGCATCGCGCGCACCAATCGCTGCCTCGGCCCGGCTGATTTCGGTCTGCAACGCCTCGATATATTCCCTCAACTGCGCCACATCCCAGCCGTCAAAGACCATGGGTTGAAAGCGCGGCACGCGCCGGGGGCGGTCTTCTTCCTCGATCGGGGCCATTTTTTCTCCTTCTGGGCGCGGGCGGGTTTTGACCCTGGCCGCGCCTCTCTCTATAGGAACCGCAACAAGGCGGGGGTTGCTCTCGCCCGCCCGCCCTCTGAGGTTATGCCATGAACCAGCCCTTGATGCCCAAGGCCACCGCCGTGTGGCTGATTGACAAAACCGCTCTGACTTTTGACCAGATCGCCGAATTCGTCGCCATGCATCCGCTTGAAATCCAGGCCATCGCCGATGGCGAGGTGGCGCAGGGGATCATCGGCTATGACCCGATCACGAACGGTCAATTGACGCGCGAAGAAATCCAACGTTGTGAAGCAGATAGCGAAGCGCGGCTGCAAATGGCCCGTCAGGTCAGCCATTTGCCGAAATCCAAGGCCAAGGGCGGGCGCTATACCCCCGTTTCCAAGCGCAATGACCGCCCGGATGCGATTGCCTGGCTGCTCCGCAATTTCCCGCAGGTGCCGGAAGCCACCATTGTGAAGCTGCTTGGCACCACCAAGGAAACCATCGCCAAGGTGCGCGACAGGACCCATTGGAACAGCGCGAATATCAAGCCGCGCGATCCTGTGATTCTGGGCCTTTGCACGCAGGGTGAGCTTAACGCCGCGGTCGGCGCGCTGGCTGCTGTGGAAGCGCAGGCCCAAGAAGGGGCTGCGGCGTAAGCCCGCTGCGCCCCTCAGCGTTTTAGTTCGGCTTGCTGGCCCGCAATCGCTCCATCTCCTCCTTCAACCTCAGCTTTTCGCGCTTGAGTTTGGCAAGAGCTTCGGCATCGGGCCTTGGTCGCTGGTCTTCCGCAAAAATCTGCGCCTCAAGCGCAGCGTGACGGTTATTGAGGGAAGCGATCCGGGCATCCAAGCGCATACCGTAGCATCCTTTGCTGTGATGCAACCCGGGCGGTTGGCCCTGTCCCGGGCAGCGAAGCCATGCTACTCCACCTTTCGGTAAAAATGCATCAACAGATTTTAGTGCAGTTTCCGTTCACTTTCATTCATCGGAGATGCGCTAAACTTCTGTTTGGTCGCGTTTTTCGCGCCGCCAAGTGATTCCGCTTGGCTTGAAAACGCTCTAGCTATGGCCCCGCGATGATCGCTGACCGAGAAGCCCTGCTCCGCCGCCTGCATGAACTCCGCACCGAGCATCGGGATTTGGATACCGTGATCGCGCGCTTTGATTCCGGGCCGGTGGACCAATTGCAGTTGCAGCGGCTGAAAAAGCGCAAGCTGAAGCTGAAGGACGAAATCGCCTGGCTCGATAGCCAGCTTTTGCCCGATATCATCGCCTGAAAGGGGCAGAGATGGCCGGAATACCTCTGGTTGGCGTGATCATGGGCAGCCTTTCAGATTGGGAAACGCTGCGCCACACGGCGGAAACGCTGGAAAAACTGGGCATCGCCCATGAAACCCGCGTGGTTTCCGCGCATCGCACGCCGGAACGCTTGTTTGATTACGCGAAGCAGGCGGCAGGCAGGGGCCTTCGCGTGATCATCGCGGGTGCCGGAGGTGCTGCGCATCTGCCAGGCATGGCGGCTTCCATGACACATCTGCCGGTGCTGGGCGTGCCGGTGCAAAGTGCTGCCTTGGCCGGGGTGGATAGCCTGCTGTCCATTGTACAAATGCCGGCGGGCGTGCCGGTGGGTACACTTGCCATCGGGCGGGCGGGGGCGGTGAATGCCGCTTTGCTCGCCGCTTCCATCCTGGCGTTGAATGATGCGGCGCTGGCTGATCGCCTGATCGCCTGGCGCGCGGCACAGACCGAAAGCGTGCCGGAGAGCCCGGTATGACCGCTCTGCCGCCCGGCGCCATGCTGGGCATTCTGGGCGGCGGGCAGCTTGGGCGCATGTCTGCCATGGCGGCGGCGCGGCTTGGCTATCGCTGCCATATCTATGCCCCCGGCGCGGATGAACCCGGCATGCAGGTGGCCGCCGCCCGCACCGTGGCCGCCTATGAGGATCATGAGGCTTTGGCCCGCTTCGCCGATCAGGTGGATGTCGTCACCTTCGAATTTGAAAATGTCCCTGCCGACACGGTGGAAATTCTCGCCCGGCGGGTGCCTTGCCGACCAGGCGAAAAGGCGCTTGGCATTTGTCAGGATCGCCTGCAGGAAAAGGCATTTCTGGAAGGCATCGGCGTGCCCGTCGCCCCCTGGCGCGCGGTGCGCACCGAGGCCGAATTGCAGGCAGCGGTGGCCGAGCTTGGCCTACCTTCAGTCCTGAAAACCACAAGGCTTGGCTATGATGGGCGCGGCCAGGCGGTGCTGCGCCACCCTGATGATCTGGCGGCAGCCTGGGCCAAATTGGCGCCCCGCCCGCTGATCCTGGAAGGCTTTGTGCCCTTCACCTTGGAGCTTTCGGCGATAGCCGCGCGCGGGGCGGATGGTGCGCTCGCGGTATTTGACGCGACCGAAAACGCCCATCGCCACCACATTCTGGATATCAGCTTCGCGCCGGCGCGCGTGGCACCCGAGATCGCCGCTGCCGCGCAGGAACATGTGGCGGCTGTGGCGCGCGGGCTTGATCTGGTGGGGTTGGTGGCTTTGGAGATGTTCCTGCTGCCCGATGGCCGTTTGATCGGTAATGAAATCGCCCCCAGGCCGCATAATTCCGGGCATTGGACCCTGGATGCCTGCACCGCTTCCCAATTCGAACAGCATATCCGCGCCGTGGTCGGCCTTCCCTTGGGTGCGCCTGACCGGCACCATGATGCGGTGATGCGCAACCTGATCGGGCCAGAAGGCATGGCGGCCTGGCCGGGGCTGCAAGGGTTGGCAGGCATTGCGCCGCATCTCTATGGCAAGGCGGAAGCTCGGCCAGGGCGGAAGATGGGCCATGCGAACCGGCTTTTGCCGCTTGGGGCACTCGCCGGGATGGATGATACTGCCGCGCTTGGCCCACTGGCGGCGATTGTGGCATAAAATTTGTGAGTAATCGTATGTTCTGGTCTTCTTTTGTTAAGAAAGCACCGTTAGGTTGATCTGTATGAATTCTGTTCGAGCCCTTGGTAGGATTGCCCCAGCCGCCGCCCTGATCATTGGGCTTGGCGCAGCCATGCCTGCGCGCGCCCAGTTCGTTGAAGGGCCCTATGTGGCCGGCGCCATTGGCATGAATTATCTGGATGATGCCAAGTTTCGCCTGGATAGTAGCCTGAACCAGGGTATGACGGCGCTTGGCCAACCCAATGGTGGCCAGCTTGGCTTTGATTTTGGCGGCGTGGGCTTGCTCAGCCTTGGTTGGGGTTTCAGCAATGGCATTCGCCTTGAAATTGAAGGCAGCTACCGCAGCAATGAGGTGGATAGCGCCAATGGTGCTGCTGGCCTCGCCAGCCCCGGGGCGCATGGTGGGCGGCAGGATAGCTATGGCCTGATGGGCAATGCGCTGGTGGATCTGGTTCGCATTGGTCCCTTCCTGCCCTATGTCGGGATTGGCGCGGGGTACCTCGTCACCAGCTTCAATGATCTGAATGGCCGGCCCGGCAATGGCAGCTTGCGGCTGCGCGGTGATGATACCGGCGGCGCCTTCGCGCTGCAGGGCATAGTGGGGCTTGGTTTTATCATTAATCAGGTGCCGGGGCTGACGCTGACGGCGGAGTATCGCTATCTGGAAAGCCTGGGGCCGAGCATTCCCGTCAGCTATGTGAATGCTTCCGGCGCCACGGTGCTGTCCGGCAAGGCAGATACGGAAAGCCGTAACCAATCCTTCCTGCTTGGGCTGCGCTATGCCTTCAATGCGCCGGGTGTTGCGCCCGCTGCGGTGGCGGCACCCGTTGCAGCGCGCAGTTTTCTTATCTTCTTTGACTGGAACCGCGCTAATCTGACCGCGCGTGCCCGCCAGATCATTGGCGAAGCGGCGGAAGCCGCCCGCGCTCAGCCGACGCGGATTGAAGTGGCGGGGCACGCGGATCGCACTGGCACACCACAGTATAATATGACGCTGTCGCGCCGCCGCGCTGAAACCGTCGCGGAAGAACTGATCAGGCGCGGCATTGCGCGCCAGGATATCAGCATCACTGCCTTGGGTGAAACGCAGCCCTTGGTCGCAACGGCAGATGGCGTGCGTGAGCCGCAGAACAGGCGCGTGGAAATTATCCTGAAGTAATCGCGGGTTTAGGGCTGGCGTTACGCAGTTGGCGCAGTAGCATCGCACCAGCCACCGTCACGCCGCCAAGCGTGCCAATAACCCCCGCTGCATTTAGCGAAAACGACTGTCCGAAGGCCGCGGGCAAAGGCCCTGCCAACGCGTAGCCAAGGGCGCCAAGCGCTGCCCCAAGCACTGCCCCACCAAGCACCTGCGTGCGATAGGAATCCGTCAGCAAGCGTATGGCCGCCGCAGGGCAAACCAGCATCGCCACCACAAGAATGCTGCCGACCGCTTCAAAAGCCGCCACCGCTGCTGCTGCGACCATCAGATTCAGCGCCAATTCCAACCCGCGCGCCGGCAGGCCAATCGCGGCAGCGTAATCGGGATCAAAACAAAGCAAATGCAAAGGCCGCCACAGCAGCGCGACCAGCCCTGCCAGCACTACCGCCACCGCTGCCAGTAGAAATAATTGGCGCGGCAAGGCGGCCAGCGCCACCGGGTCAAACAGTGATGCAAAACCCTGCGCTTCAAGCCAGACCACGCTTTCCAATTGCCCGAACAAGACGCAATCAAGATCAAGATCAACGCTGCGCGCGCCGGTTGCTTCCATCAGCATCAGGCCAAGCGCGAAGAAGCTGGTGAAGACCGCACCCGTGGCTGCGCCCGATTCCAACCGCGCCACGCGCCGCACCAGGCCAATCAGGAATACCGCCAAAAGTGCGGCCGCCAGCGCGCCCAGCAGCATGGGCAAGCCCGCCCGCGCGCCGGTGATCGCGAAGCCCGCGATAATGCCAGGCAGCACCGCATGGGATAGCGCATCGCCCAAAAGACTATCACGCCTCAGCAACAAAAAAGAACCGAGCAAGCCGCAACTCCCGCAGGCGAGAATCGCGGCAAGCAGCGCCGGTAGATCGAGCCTGAGGAAATCCGCCGTTGTCACGTTTTTGAACCCAGAGCATGTGGCGAGGCTGGTAGCGAGGAAGGCTCCGCCAACAAGCGTGTCGCCATGTCTGCCGGCAGGCCATGTTCCACCAAATCCGCCAAGCGATCCGCGCCCGCGATATCGGTGGCGCCAAGGCCCAACAGATGCAGTTCCACCGCGCGATGCGCGCGCACGGCGCGCCGTGCGGCAGCGGCGCCGCGTGGTGTCAGGTGAATTTCCCGATCCGCCCGCGCCACCAGCCCGCGCAGTGCAAGCCATAGCGCAAGGCGGGAAGCATAGCCTTCAGACCAACCGCGCGCCGCCGCCAAGGCCGCAATCGGCGTCCAACGATCGCCCGCTGTGCCAGGGCCAGCGCCGGCCGCTTCCTGCGCTTCCCAGGCGGCGCGCAGAAAATGCGATTCGGTGGCGGTAATGCGCCGATGCGCGCGGCGCCAGGCTTCCGGCAATAGGCCTCGTTCCGGCGACAGCAGCAGCGCCAGGGTGAAGAAAATCGCGCCCGCCAGCACCACCGCCGCGCCGGTTGGCCATTCCGGTTCAAAGGCGGAAGCCGCTGCGCCCAAAGCCCCAGCCAGCGCGCCAAGCAAGGCGGAGACCAGCAGCAAGACCGGCAACCGATGCGTGAGCAAACGCGCCGTTGCCGCCGGCAGAATGAGCAGCGCCACCACCAGCACCAGCCCCACCGCCTGCAAGCCCGACACCGCGACAACCACGATCAGCCCGAGCAGCGCCAGATCCGTGCGCGCGACTGAAAGCCCCATGACGCGCGCGTAATCGGGATCGAAGCAGGCGGCGCGCAAACGCTGAAACAACGCCAGACAGACCAGCACGGAAAACGCCGCAATGCCGCCGGCCCAAAGCGCATCTTCCGCGCGCATCGCCGCTGCCTGGCCCAGGATGAATTTACCAAGCCCCGCCTGCGCGGCCTGCGGCATGGTCTGCACATGCGATAGCAGGGCGACGCCGAGTGCATAAAAGCTCGACAACACAATCGCGATGGCGGCGTCTTCGCGAATGCGCCCGCCGCGCGTCAGTGCTTGCACCGCGAGCACGCCGAGCACACCCGCCACCAGCGCCCCCGCCAGCAAGGGCGGCAGCGCGCGCGGATTGCCGCCAAGTGTGGCGACAATCATGGCCGCCAGCACCACGCCAGGCAAAGCGGCATGGCCGACCGCATCGGCCATCAATGCGCGCCCGCGCAGCAGCGCGAATGCGCCGACCGTGCCGCAAGCAAGCCCAAGCAAGGCACAACCCGCCAGCACTACCAGCGTGTTATAGCCAAGGATCACTGCAAGCCGCCTTCCGCGACCGCCTGTTCCAGCACATTCAGCCGACCGCCATAGGCGCGCGCAATCGCATCCGGCGTGAAGGCGGATTTCACTGGGCCTGACGCGACCGCGCGGCCATTCAGCAGCAACACCTGATCGAAATAGGATGGCACGGTTGAAAGATCATGATGCACGGCGATCACGCTGCGCCCTGTTGCCACCACGCGGCGCAGTACGGCGATGATGGCCTGTTCCGTTGCCGCATCAACCGCGGCGAAGGGTTCATCCATCAGATAAAGATCAGCATCCTGCGCCAGCGCACGCGCCAAAAATACGCGCTGCTGTTGCCCACCGGACAAACGCCCGATTTGCCGATCCGCCAGATCAGCCAGCCCCACCTGATCCAGCGCGCCGCGCGCCGCTTCGCGCTCCGCTTTCGGCACGCGGCCCCACCAGCGCATGCGCGGATAGCGCGACATGCACACGACATCGAGAGCAGTTGCCGGAAAATCCCAATCCACCGAAGCGCGTTGCGGCAGATAGCCAACCCGATTGCGCACTTCATCCAGCCCACGGCCAAAAAACCGCGCCTCACCGGCTATACTCGGGATCAGGCCAAGGGCGGCGCGCAGCAGCGTGGATTTGCCCGCGCCATTGGGCCCGACAATCGCTGTCAGCCCCGGCGTGGCTTGCCAGGTGATGTCCCACAGCACCGTCTTGTCGCCGTAAGCGACGGTCAGATGCGTGATGGCGAGGGGCGCTGGCGTTGTCGTGCTCTGGCTCATGAAGCGGCAAGCCTGCCCAGCATGCCGCGTGCCGGCGCTTCGCCACCCAAGGCGCGGGCGATGGTCGTGAAGTTGTGGTCCAGCATGCCGTGATAGGTGCCTTCATAAGTGCCAGGCTTGCCCATGGAATCGGAAAACAGCGTGCCGCCCAAGGCCACGCGCTGGCCGCGCGCGCCGGCCCCTTCAATCAAAGCGCGCACGGCGCGATCAGGGACCGAGCTTTCTGCGAAGACCGCCGGGATGCGCCTTTCAACCAGGCCGCGCACCAGCGCTTCAATGCGCGCCAGATTGGCTTCCGATTCGGTGGAAAGCCCCTGGATACTGTCCACTTCCAGCCCATAACGCGCGGCGAAATAGCCAAAAGCGTCATGCGCGGTGACCAACAGGCGCTGGCGCGGCGGGATGCTCGCCATCGCTCGCGCGCCATAGTCATGCAGGGCGGCAAGCCGGGTGCGCAGCGCGGCAAGGTTGGCAGCAAAAACGCTGGCCTGATCGGGGATCAGGCGGGAAAGCCCCTCGAAAATACTGCCCGCGGCCTCCGCCCAAAGCACCGGGTCCATCCAGACATGCGGGTCGGCAGCATCAGGATAGTCAGGATTGGCGCGCAGTTTTGAGCGCGGCAAGCTTTCGGCCACCAGCACCACCGGCTTGCCATTGGCGGCAGCGCGCGCCAGCACATCGCCCATGCGGCCTTCCAGCCGATGGCCATTGGCAAACAGGATATCGGCTGCCAGCAAGCGGGCGATATCAGCGCGCGTCGGGCGGAACAAATGCGGGTCCACCCCCTCATTGATCAGGGTTTCCGCCCGGATGCGGTCACCGCCAATGTCGCGGACCAGATCGCCCACCATGCCAACGGTCGCCAGCGCGCGCGGCGGAGGGCGGTTCTGGGGCAGCGCGGGGAGGGGCGTCAGCGCAAAAAGCCCAAGGCTGCGGCGTGTAATGGCTGAACACCTGTTCACTTCTACATATATTCCTTGTTTTTCAGACACTTATTCTGTGGATCATCTTGGCCCTGCGGCCCCCGCCGTCAAGGCCTTTCATTGGTTTGGCCTTGCCTAACGCAAGGCCTCGGCGCCATGTTGCACCTGGAACAGGGGCGGTGATCCCATGCGGGGGCGTTTTCGAATTGGTGATGATTTGGTGGTGGAATTAGCCGAGACCTTTCGGCTGATGAGCGACCCGACACGCCTTAAGATCATCCTGGCCTGCCGGGACGCGCCGGCGGCGGTGAATGAAATGGCCGAAAGGCTCGCGATTTCGCCTTCACTGGTTTCTCACCATCTCCGGTTATTGCGTGCCGCGCGGCTGTTGCAGGCGGATCGGCGCGGGCGGCAGGTTTTCTACGTGGTGGGTGATGAGCATATCCGGTCCATGCTGGCCGATATGGTTGACCACATCAGTGAGGAAGAAGCGGCCGAGGGCGAGGCCTGAGGCAGCGCGGCGCGGATTATCCCGCTTTTGTGCATTCCCGCCCTTGTGCGGTGCGGGAGCGCCGATTATGTTCGGCCGAAAGGTAGGCCCTCGGGCTCAGGCCCTTGGTGAATCGAGGGTTAATATCTTGAAACGGCGTGGTTTTCACGACCGATAAGGGATGGGTTGATGAAGGTTTTTATGGCAAAGTGCCGCGCATTCGGCCTGGGTCGGATTGTGGCCGGCGTGGCGGCGGTGGCTATGGGTTTGGTGCTGACGGTACCGGCCTTGGCAGAAAGCATGGTTGGTGCGCCGGCGGCTTGGGGTATGGGCTTGCAACCCTCGGGCGGGGTGATCAAGGAACGTATTTCTTCCTTCAACAGCATGGTCTTCGCCATCATCGTCGGCATTACGATTTTCGTGCTGGTGCTGCTGGCCTATTGCGTGTGGCGCTTCCGCGAAGAACGCAACCCGGTCCCGTCCACGACCAGTCACCACACGGGCTTGGAAATCGCCTGGACCGTGATCCCGGTGCTGATCCTGTTGGTTATCGCCATCCCGGGCTTCCGTTTGCTGTATTTCCAGGACCGCGCGGTGGATGCGGATATGACGATCACCGTGCAGGGCCGTCAGTGGTATTGGAATTACACCTATTCGGATCACGGGAACTTCACGTTTGATAGCTACCCAATCCAGGAAGCCGATCTGAAGCCGGGCCAGATTTTCAAGCTTTCGGTTGATAACGAACTGGTGATCCCGGTTGGTGCCAGCATCCGCGTGCTGACCACGGGGCATGATGTGATCCATTCCTTCTTTGTGCCGGCGCTGGGTATTCAAAAATACACGATCCCGGGTCGTACGCTTGAAACCTGGATGCGCGCGGATCGCCCCGGCATCTTCTACGGCCAGTGCAATCAGATCTGCGGCACGAATCACTGGTTCATGCCAATCGCCGTGCGCGCCGTGCCGCGCGCCGAATTCGACACCTGGGTTGCCGATGCACAAAAGCGCTTTGCCCAGGCTGATGGGAGCGCGCAGGTGATTGCCGCCGCGCCCACTTCTCAGGAACAACTTCAGATCGCGGAGGCCCGCCGGTAAGGCGCGGCTCAGGGAAGAAAAACATGGCAACCGCTTCGCACGCCCACCACGACGATCACCACGATCACAAGCCGGGCTTTGTGTCCCGCTGGTTCTTTTCAACGAACCATAAGGATATCGGCACACTCTACATCATCTTCTCGCTGGTTGCGGCGGTGGTGGGGATTGGCATTTCGCTGCTGATGCGCCTGGAACTCATGTATCCCGGCATGCAGATTTTCTCTGATGGCCAGATGTGGAATGCCTATATCTCGGCCCATGGCCTGATCATGGTGTTCTTCGTGGTCATGCCGGCGCTGATTGGTGGCTTCGGCAATTGGTTCGTGCCGATCATGATCGGGGCGCCGGATATGGCCTTCCCGCGCATGAACAATATCTCCTTCTGGTTGCTGGTGCCGGCCTTCATGCTGCTGGCGGCAAGCCTTTTCGTAGGTGAAGGCCCAGGCGCCGGCTGGACGATCTATCCGCCGCTGTCTGACAGCACCTTCCATTCTGGCCCGGCGATGGATTTGGCGCTGTTTTCGCTGCACCTGGCGGGCGCTTCTTCCATTATGGGTGCGGCCAACTTCATCACCACCATCTTCAACATGCGCGCCCCTGGCATGACACTGCACAGGATGCCACTGTTTGTGTGGTCCATGCTGGTCACGGCCTTCCTGCTGTTGTTGGCGGTGCCGGTGCTGGCGGGCGCGATCACCATGCTGATCACGGACCGTAATTTCGGCACGTCCTTCTTCCGCCCTGAAGGTGGTGGGGACCCGGTGCTGTTCCAGCATCTGTTCTGGTTCTTCGGCCACCCGGAAGTCTACATCATGATCCTGCCGGGCTTCGGCATTATCAGCCACATCATTTCGACCTTCAGCCGGAAGCCCGTGTTCGGTTACCTCGGCATGGCTTACGCGATGGTGGCGATTGGCTTTGTGGGCTTCCTTGTCTGGGCGCACCACATGTACACATCGGGGATGGATGTTGACACGCGCGCCTACTTCATGGCGGCGACCATGGTGATCGCGGTGCCGACTGGCGTGAAGATCTTCTCCTGGATCGCGACCATGTGGGGCGGTTCGATGCGGCTTGATACGCCAATGCTATTTGCCATTGGCTTCATCTTCCTGTTCACCGTGGGTGGTGTGACTGGCGTTGTGCTGGCCAATGCGGGCATAGATCAGGTGCTGCACAACACCTACTACGTGGTGGCGCATTTCCATTACGTGCTGTCGCTGGGTGCGGTCTTTTCGATCTATGCCGGCTTCTATTACTGGATCGGCAAGATGTGCGGTCGGCAATATCCGGAAACGCTCGGCAAGATCCATTTCTGGATGACCTTCATCGGCGTGAACCTGACCTTCTTCCCGATGCATTTTTCGGGCAATCAGGGCATGCCGCGGCGCTATCCGGATTATCCGGAAGCCTTCTGGGGTTGGAATTACGTCGCTTCGATTGGTTCGCTGATCTCAGTGGCGTCCTTCCTATTCTTCTTCTACATCGTCTGGGTGACGCTGCGTTCCGGCGCCAAGGCGGCGGCGAACCCCTGGGGTGAAGGGGCGACCACCTTGGAATGGCAAGTGGCGTCGCCGCCGCCCTTCCACACTTTTGAGGAAATTCCTCGTCTGCGCTAAGGCGCTGCAACGGACGGTATGACGATGAGCGATTCGGTCATCGAAAACGGCAAGGGGGGCACGGCCCCCCTTCCTGTTTCCTACAATATTTCAGAAGTGGGCGATTGGGTCGCGCTGCTGAAGCCGCGCGTCATGTCGCTGGTTGTGTTCAGCGCCGTGGCGGGGCTGCTGGTAGCACCTGGGCATTTGCATCCGGTGCTGGCCGTGATCGCCATTCTTTGCATTGCGGTGGCCGCCGGTGCCTCGGGCGCCATCAATATGTGGTATGATCGCGATATTGATGCGGTGATGCGCCGCACCGCGCGCCGACCCATTCCCGCCGGACGCATCGCCCCTGATGCCGCGCTTGCCTTTGGTATTCTGCTTGGCATCGGTTCTGTCGTGGTGATGGCTTTCGCCACGAATTACCTGGCGGCTGGCGTCCTTGCCTTCTCCATCCTGTTTTACGTGGTGGTCTACACGATGTGGCTGAAGCGCCGCACGCCGCAGAATATCGTCATTGGCGGCGCAGCGGGCGCCTTTCCGCCGCTGATCGGCTGGGCCGCGGTGACGGGCGATATCACGCTGGTGCCGATCATTCTTTTCGCCATCATTTTCATCTGGACGCCGCCACATTTCTGGGCGCTCTCGCTTTGGGCGCATGAGGATTATGCCAAGGCCGGCGTGCCGATGCTGCCGGTAACGGCGGGTGCACGCGAAACCCGCAAGCAGATCCTATATTACACGCTGGCGCTGGCGCCGCTTGGGATGGCGCCCTGGCTGATTGGTTTTTCCGGGCCGGCCTATGGCGTGGTTGCCGCGCTGCTCGGCCTTAACTTCATCCGCCACGCGGTCGCAGTATTGCGTGAACCGCAGGACGCCGAAGGCCGCAGCCTTGAAGGCGACAAGGCGGCCAAGAAATGCTTCCGCTTTTCGCTGACCTATCTTTTCGCGCTTTTCGCCGTGCTGGGCGCTGAAAAGCTGATCCTTGCGCCATGACCCCTGAAGAACGCGCCATTTTCGAAAAGCGTCGGCGCGGGCGCAATATCGCCCTGTTGCTGGTGCTGGTGGGGCTTTCTGTGTCGTTCTATTTCATCGGCATTGCGCGACTGCTGCGGTCTTGAGCAGCGGCGCGGTGCTTCCCAGATGAAGGCTATGGAACAGGAAGCACAAAAGACAGTTCTCGCGCGGCGCAATCGCCGCACCGGCTTGGCCGCGGCAGGGGTTGTGACCTTCATGGTTGGGCTTTCTTTCGCCGCCGTGCCGCTTTACGATCTGTTCTGCCGTGTCACAGGCTTTGGCGGCACCACGCAGCGCAGCGCCGCGGCACCTGGTGCCGTGGGTGATCGGCCAATCACCATCCGCTTCAACGCGACCACGCACCCCAACCTGCCTTGGCGCTTCACCCCTGAACAGCCAAGCGTGACGCTGCGCCTTGGTGAAGAAGGTCTTGCCTTCTATTCCGCCACGAATCGGTCGGAGACACCGGTCACCGGCGTTTCAACCTATAACGTCACGCCGGAGAAGGTCGGGCGCTATTTCCACAAGATCGCTTGCTTCTGCTTTGATGAGCAGACCCTGACCCCCGGTGAGCGTGTGGATATGCCAGTCACCTTCTGGGTGGACCCAAAAATCGCCGAGGACCCCAGCACGCGCGATGTCACCACCATCACGCTTTCCTATAGCTTCTTCCGCACCATCGAAGATGCGAAGAAGGCCGGCGCACTAGCCAATGCGGGGCCGCATGTTGGGCGGGCCGGCACGAGGCAGAATTGATTGACAGTTAGGCCCGGTTTTAATGCCTGATGGGCTTGATTTCGGGGGCGGTTTCAGGATTGATGCGGGCGTCCGTTTCGGGCACTAAGCCCGCGACCGAGGAAGGCACCAGGACTGAAAATGGCAAGCACATCTCACGCGCAGGCAACCTCGGCGGAGGGCGAAGCGCCGCCGCCGAATAAACATCCCTATCATTTGGTTGATCCTTCACCCTGGCCGCTGGTCGGGTCCTTTGCCGGTGGCGCGCTGGTGCTGGGCATTATCCTTTGGGCGCATTATGGCGATCGCGTTGTCTTCTTCCTGGGCCTCGCCGGTCTTCTTGCGACCATGTTCTTCTGGTGGCGCGATGTGGTGAAGGAAAGCCGCACGCCGGGGCTGCATACGCCGATCGTGCGCATTGGGTTGCGCTACGGCATGACGCTGTTCATCGCTTCCGAAGTCATGTTCTTCGTAGCCTTCTTCTGGGCCTATTTCCATTTCGCGCTATTCCCGGTGCATGTTTCGGGCGCTGAAGTGGCGATGTGGCCGCCCAAGGGCACGCTCACCTTTGATCCCTTCGATCTGCCCTTCCTGAATACCATGATCCTGCTGCTGTCGGGCTGCACCGTCACCTGGGCGCACCATGCCTTGCTG
The DNA here is from genome assembly GCA_020249285.1 of Roseomonas sp. Lineage (GTDB taxonomy): Bacteria > Pseudomonadota > Alphaproteobacteria > Acetobacterales > Acetobacteraceae > Neoroseomonas. The sequence goes on from JADCFX010000010.1 coordinate 17,903, forward strand.
AACAATGACCGCAAGGGGCTCATCAGGGGCCTGACCATCACAGTGCTGCTTGGCGTGATCTTCTCCGGCTTACAGGCTTGGGAATACAGCATGGCGCCGTTCAAGTTCTACAATGGCGGGATCTATTCCTCGACCTTCTTCCTGGCGACCGGCTTCCATGGCTTCCATGTGATTGTCGGCACCACCTTCCTGTTTGTCTGCCTGATCCGCGCCATGAAGGGCCATTTTACGCCGGAACGTCACTTCGGCTTTGAAGCCGCGGCTTGGTATTGGCATTTCGTGGACGTGGTCTGGCTGTTCCTATTTGTCTGCATCTATTGGTGGGGTGCGGGCGAAATCGCGCATCACTGAAGTTTGGCCGGCGCCGCGCGTGGAAACGCATGGCGGCGCCGGCTTGCTGAAATCAGCCGCCCTTGACCGCTGCGGGCGAAGCGCCGGCGGTGGCAGGGATTTTTTGGATCGGCGCCGCTGATGGTGTTGCGAGTTCCCAGAGCTTGACTGCTTGGCTTGCAATGGCGCCATCGCCCTATGATTTGAATTCATGATGTCCTCTCGCCGTATGCTGTGGCCCGCTTTGGCGGGGTTGCCCGTTCTGATCATTCTGCTGGGGCTCGGCACCTGGCAGGCGCAGCGTTTGGCGTGGAAGACCGATTTACTGGAGCGCATTGCCGCTGCCGAAGCCGCCGCGCCCGCGCCCTTCACCGACTCGCCCGTGCCTTATGCGAAGCTTGAGGCTGTTGGGCGCTTCGACCATGCACGCGAAGCCCTGCTGGGCGTTGAAATCCGCGCGAATAGGATGGGTGCGCGGCTGATCGTCCCGTTCCTGCGCGATTCCGGCCCGCCCTTGCTGGTGGATCGCGGTTGGGTGCCGGTGGATGGGCTGGCCAGCCTGCCGCGGCCTGAGGGCCTGCAGCGCATCACCGGCTATATCCGCTTTGGTGAGGCCGCGGGGCGCTTCGCCGCGCAGGATGATGTGGCGGGGCGGCGCTTCTATCACTTCGACCCTGTGGCGATTGGCGCGGCGCTTGGCCTGCCTGGCACGGCGCCCTATGCGCTGGTGCTGATCGGCCCCGCAGGCAGCCTGCCAGAGCCCGCACAGACCCTGCCACGCCCGCGCAACAACCACCTTGGCTATGCCATCACCTGGTATGGCCTGGCGCTATCCCTGATTGGCGTTTTCGTCGCCTTTGCTTGGCGGAACAGGAAGAAAACCTGAATGACCAATACTGCCTATGCCAGCCTGAAATCCCGTTTTGGGCGCATCGCCGCGCTGAATGAAGCCGCCGCCATGCTGCATTGGGATGCAAGCGCCATGATGCCTTCAGGCGGTGGGGTAGCGCGGGGTGAGCAATTGGCGACGCTCGCGGGCCTTGCGCATGAATTGCTGACCGCGCCGGTGGTGGCGGAAGAACTCGCGCGGGCTAAGGCTGAAGGGGACTGGGACAGCGCAAACCTTGCCCTGATGCGCCGCACCCATGCGCGCGCCACCGCCTTGCCGACCAGCCTGGTGGAAGCAACCACGCGCGCCAATTCGGCCTGTGAGAAAATCTGGCGCGAGGCCAAGGCGCGCGCGGATTTCGCCATGGTGCGCGGGGCCTTGACCGAAGTTGTGGCGCTGCAACGCGAAACCGCCGCCGCGCTTTCCGCCGCGCTTGGCATGGCGCCTTATGATGCGCTGATGGATGGCTATCAGCGCGGTGTGACAGCGGCAGATGTGGAGCCTGTCTTCGCGGCCTATGAAGCCTTCCTGGCCGAAGCTTTGCCGCGCGCTGAGGAAATCCAGTCACGCCGCGGTGCGCCCGTGCCGCTGACGGGGACATTCCCCGTGGCAGCGCAAAAGGCGCTGTGCCAAGCGCTCTCGGCGCGCATTGGCTTGGAGTATGATCATGCGCGGCTGGATGAATCGCTGCATCCGTTCTGCGGCGGCACACCCGCCGATGTGCGCATCACGACCTTTTATGATGAGGGTGATGTCGCAAAGGCACTGCTTGGCGTGCTGCATGAAACGGGACACGCGCTGTATGAACGCGGCCTGCCGGCAGCCTATGCGCGCCAGCCGGTGGGTGAAGCGGCGGGGATGGCCGCGCATGAAAGCCAATCGCTGATCGTTGAAATGCAGGCCTGCCGTTCGGATGCGTTCTTGCGCTTTCTGGCCAGCGAATTGCGCACATGTTTTGGCTGCGATGCGGCGGCGGTGGCGCCCGAGAATCTGGGGCGCTTATGGCGGCGTGTTTCGCGCGGCTTTATCCGTGTGGATGCGGATGAAATCACCTATCCCGCCCATGTCATTCTGCGGTTTCGCTTGGAAAAAGCGATGATCGAAGGCGCGCTTTCTGTGGCTGATCTACCTGGCGCCTGGAATGACGGCCTGGAAAAGCTACTCGGCATTCGCCCGCCCAATGATGCCAAGGGGTGCTTGCAGGATATTCATTGGCACGACGGCGCCTTTGGTTATTTCCCATCCTACACCTTGGGCGCCATGGCGGCGGCGCAATTGATGAAGGCAGCCCGCGCCGCAGAACCGGGGCTGGATGCCGCGTTGGCGGAAGGAGATATGGCGCCCTTGCTTGGCTGGCTGCGTGCCCATGTGCATGGCAAGGGTTCGCTGCTCGGCTTTCAGGATTTGTTGCGCGCGGCGACAGGGAAGTCGCTTGATCCGCAGGATTTCATGGATCATTTGCGGGCGCGATATTTGGTGGCGTAACGCCGCCGATCAGGCAATCTCTCGCAGCATCTTGGCGCGCATGGCGCGGGCGAAATCGCGCCGCGTCTCAGCTACCATCACAAAGGCGCCAGGCCCACCCATCACATTGCGTTCATAATGCACATGCAGCGGTTCATTGCCGCGCGTGACCGGCGCGATTTCAATGGCGAGGCCATTGATGGTGATGCCCTGCGCCACCGCCGCATCCCGCGCATCAGGCGCCGCGATGATGGAACGCATATCCGGCCCATCGCCGGCCACATCAATCACACGTTCACTTGCGCGATAAGGCGCTGCGGCAATCAGCGCGGCGGCATGGGCGATGGCATCACCAATGGCATTGTAGCTCTGGCGCGATCTTGGCGCGGCCAGCACGGCATTGGCGAAAGCCTGGGCTGAGGCCGCATCACTCACGCGGTGCCAATCCACCACCAGCGCGGCGCCGCCGGGGCTGCCCCATTCCGTCATGGCCAGCGCAATGGCGCGCCGCGGATTGGCGGCAATGGCGGCAAGTACCGCGGGATGCGTGATGGATTCCGCAATGCCTTCCCGTTGCAGGCGAAACTCATCCGCATCAATGGAACCAGAGGCATCCATCGACAGCACCAGCAGCAGATCCACTTCGGGCGCGGCCTGCGCGCCAGCCGTAGCGCTGATCAGGGCCGAGGCGAAGATAAGTCCTCGGCGGCGCATCAGCGTGCCCGCGCCAGCAAACGCCGCGCCCTTTCCACCACCGGCAGGTCAATCATCGCCCCTTCAAAAGCAACCGCACCCTTGCCTTCCGCAAGCGCCGCATCAAAAGCCGCGATCAACCGACGCGCGCGTTCCACTTCCGCCGGCGCTGGCCCGTATTCCTCATTCACCACCGCCACTTGCGCGGGATGGATGCAGGCGGCGCAGCCAAAGCCCAAAGCGCGGGACCGGCGCAAAGATGCCCGATAGGCATCAAGATCGGAAAAATCCGCAAAAACACCAATGGACCCCAGAGGCAGGATGCGCGCAGCGCGTGCCGCCGCCACCGCCATCATGCCATAGACGTAGAGCGCATCAGCGCCCGGCACGGCTTCCAATTCGGTTGAGAGGTCTTCCGAGCCAACGCCAAGCGCTGCCATGCGTGGATCAGCCAAAGCAATCGCGTGCAAGGCGGGCAGCGCATCGGGTGTTTCCACCACGCCGATGAAGCGCGTGTGACCGATGCGCATACCAAGCGCCGCTTCGCGCGCCGCCACCACTTCCGATAGAAGCTTGATGTGTTCCGGCCCCATGACCTTTGGCAGCATCAGGGCGGACACTTCCGGCATGATGGCTGCCGCAATATCCGGCACGGCCAATTCCAAAGGCCGGTTGATACGCACACAAATTTCCTGACCATGCGCGGCGATGGTTTTCGCAGCGGCGGGCAGGGCCGCGCGCGCGGCTTCTTTCTCGCTGGGCGGGATGGAATCTTCCAGATCAAGAATGATCACATCCGCGCCACGCGTATGCGCCTTGGCCACAAAACGCTCGGCAACTGCTGGGATGAACAGCAAGGATCGCCAGCTATTGGGGTTGGATGCGGCCATCAGGCGAACTCCGCTTCCAGCTTGGCGCAGAGATAACCATCCTTATCCGCCGCCCAGCATTCCATTTTGCCATCAGCCTGCGCTGCGCCGCAAAGTGTCACGGCATCGCCCACCCAAAGCGGGCGCGCGAGCCGCGCGGTGAAGCCCACCAGCCGCCCCTTGGCGCGCTTCAACGCTGCATCCAGAATCAATTGCATGGTCAGGCCACCATTTTGTACTGTCGCCTGATAACCTTCTTCATCCCGCGTATAATCCGCATCATAATGGATGCGATGCGCGTTCCAGGTGACGGAAGAATAGCGGAACACCAAAGGCGAAGACAGCAGCACCTTATCAGCCCAAGCAGCGCCCTCAGGCGCCGGCACCGGCGGTGTTGCGGTGGTTTTTTGCCCGGGCGGCGTGGCATCGCGATACATCGCGTCAAATTCCTCAACCGCAATGATCTGCCCGCGGCTTTCGATGGTGTGGCGCATGGTCAGCACCGCCATGCGCCCGGTGCGGCCATGCTTTGGAATAATCGCCGCCACTTCGGCCTTTTTGATCGCGGGTTCACCCACCACAAGCTGGCCATTGATTGTCACGCGCCGGCCAGCGCCCATGCGGCGTGGCAGCGGAATGGGCGGCAGAAACACGCCCTTATGCGGGTGGCCATCCGGGCCGATATCGCTTTGCTTCGCGATATCGGGGAAGAACATGCTGAACCAATGCGGCGGCAGGGCCATGCCCTGAGTAATGCTGGCCGGGTCCATATCCAGCATGCCGGCAATCCGGCGCGCGGATGAAAGCCCGATTTCATCTTCCACAATACGCGTGCGCCCCACCCAAGGCGCAAGCGCGGCAATCGCCGCATCAAATTCAGCATCATTCATGGCATTGCATCCCAGCACATACGCGTGAGCCGCCCAGCGGTGGCAAAGGCAGCGGTATAACCCGGCATGCCATCCGGCAAGGTCTCTTGCACCTTATCCGTGAAAACACTGATGATGAAGCGCGGCGTATTGCCCCGATACACCACGCCCGCATCCATCCGCCCGCGCGGCCCGCGCCCGGTTTTATGCGCAACCTTGGTCTTGCCTGGCAGCATGGAGGGGATCAGGTTGCGGAGCCTCTGCCAGGACAGAATATCAAGCCCGAGCTGGCAAAGTTCCACACTGGCGCCGAGTTCCGCCGCCGCGCCCACGTCAGCGGCGCCCTTCAGCATCTTCTCCAACAAAATGCCCTGATCATGCGCCGTGGTGCTGGCCACCGCTTCAATCGGATGATCCCAAGTGAGGCCGGGCGGTGGGAAATTCACCCGATGCGTCGTGCCCTTCATGCCGATGCGGCGGCACCAGGCATTCAGCGCATCACGGTCCAGCCTTTCCAGCACAAGCTGCGTGCACACATTGTCGCTGGTGATGATCATATTCACGAAAGCATCGCGCAACGGAATGACGCAGCCTGGCGTCATGTGTTGATAGGTGCCGCTATCCACCCCTTCCTGCAGGCGCGCTTCAATGGTGCATGGCTCATCCAGTTTCAGCACGCCTTCATGCACACGCGACAGCGCATGCATGAGGATCGAGGTTTTGCGCGTGCTGGCCGATGGCAGCACCATATCGCCATCGCGATCCGCTTCCTGGCCCGTCACCAGATCCTTCACATACCAGCTTGTGGTGAAGGGTTGCGCGTCGCACAGCGCGTTCATGCGCGCGATCAATTCCTGCATGGGCGTTCTCCTATGCTGGGCAGGCTAACCCTGGCCGGGCAGCATGGCCAGGGCGCGGCTTTTCCGGTTAGGCTGGCGCCAACAACGGAGGATCGAAGCATGAGGCAGAATATCAAGCATGTCGCGGTAATTGGCGCGGGCACCATTGGCGCTTCCTGGGCGGCCTATTTCCTGAGCCGTGGCTTGAGCGTGACAGCAAGCGACCCTTCCCCCGGCGCGCCTGATTTGATACGCCGCATGGTGGAAAATGCCTGGCCCATCCTGATGCGGCTTGGCGGCAAGGCGGACGCCAACCCCAATGCCTGGCGCTTTGAAGCGGACCCCGTGGCCGCTGTGGCCGGGGCGGATTTCGTGCAGGAAAGCGCGCCGGAACGGCTTGAGGTGAAGCAGCCCTTGCTCGCGCGCATTGATGCGGCGCTGCCGGCGGATGTGGTGATTGCCTCCTCCACTTCCGGCCTGCTGGCCAGCCGCTTGTCGGAACATTGCGCGCGTGCCGAACGCGTGGTGATCGGCCACCCCTTCAACCCGCCGCATCTGATCCCGCTGGTTGAGGTTGTGGGCGGCGCCAAGGGTAGCCCGGAAGCCGTGCAGGCCGCGATGGAATTCTATCGCGCGATTGGCAAATACCCAATCGAGATCAAGAAGGAAGTACCCGGCCATTTGGCGAACCGCTTGCAAGCGGCGCTTTGGCGCGAAGCGGTGCATCTGGTGGCGGAAGGGGTTGCGAGTGTTGCTGATGTGGATGCCGCCATCAGCGAAGGCCCGGGGCTGCGCTGGGCGCTCATGGGGCCGCATACCACCTTCCATTTGGCGGGCGGCGAGGGCGGCATGGCGCATTTCCTGCACCATTTGCTGCCGGCGGTGACAAGCTGGTGGGATGATCTGGGGCATCCGAATGTGGATGCGGATTTGCAGCGCGTGCTTGCGGAAGGTGTCGCGGAAGGCACCAAGGGTGCCTCCACGCGTGATCTTGCGGCGTGGCGCGATGCGGCTTTGGTGCGCTTGCTGGAAGCGAGGGGGAAGTAACCCGTGTCACGCGCCGCCCGTCTGCTCGATCTACTGCAGCTCTTGCGGCAGCATCGGCGGCCGGTAAGTGGCGCGGCGCTGGCATCGGCACTCGGCATCAGCCTGCGTAGCCTGTATCGCGACATCGCCACCCTGCAGGGACAGGGCGCTGAGATAAGCGGCGAAGCCGGCATTGGCTATGTTTTGCGTCCGGGCTTTCTGCTGCCACCGCTGATGTTCCAGGAAGAAGAGATCGAAGCCCTGGCGCTTGGTCTGCGTTGGGTAGCGCAGCAGGGTGATCCGGTACTGGTCGAGGCCTCCCGCGTGGCACTGGCGAAGCTCGCGGGGGTTTTGCCGGTCGGGGTACGCAGCGCGCTTGAGGAATCGTCGCTTGTGGTGCCGCCAGCGGATCAGGCAGCGGTTGATCTATTGCCAACGCTGCGGCGCGCCATCCGCGCTGGCCGATGCCTGGTGCTGCGCTATCGCGACGAGCAGGGCAGGGAAACAGAGCGGCGCGTTTGGCCTTTCGGGCTTGTCTACTTCGATCAAGTACGCTTGCTGGCGGCTTGGTGCGAATTGCGTGGCGACTTCCGCCATTTTCGCGCCGACCGCATCGCTGCCCTGACCGAAACGGGGGAGCGCTATCCACAACGACGCCAAGCACTACTGCAAAAATGGCAAGAAATTGAGTGCAAAGGTCCGTTCTGAAGACTGCTGACATAATCTGTCAGTGGCAGCGATTAGGTTGGACCTCCATCAAAGGAGGAACCCGATGGCTGAACCCAATTTCACCGTGCTTTATGTGACGGATGTTTCGGCAAGCACAGAATTCTACACAGAATTGCTGGGTCGCCCGCCAGTCGAAGCATCGCCTGGTTTCGCCCTTTTCGCCTTGAAAAGCGGCATGATGCTGGGTCTTTGGCGGCGTTCGGAGGTGCAGCCCCCAGCAGCCGATCCAGGCGGTAGCGAATTGTCATTCCAAGTAGCGGATCCGGCGGCGGTTATCGCGTTGCATGCGGAATGGATGGCGCGTGGTCTCAGCATCATTCTGGCGCCAGCCAAGATGGATTTTGGCTTCACCTTTCTCGCATGCGACCCGGATGGGCATCGGCTGCGGGTCTTCGCCGAGCCATGAATCGCGGTTGGATCGCCGTGGCCTGCGCCGATCATGTCGCTTTGGGCGTGGCGGGCGGCTTCATGCAGGTCTGCCACGGCAAGGCAGCGCCGCTGCGCCGCATGCGTCCCGGGGATTATGTCGCCTATTATTCCCCTACCGAAGCATTCCGAGTTCGCCAATCGCTACAAGCCTTCACCGCCATAGGCGTTATTCGGGATACAGACCCCTATTGCTTCGATATGGGCGCCGGATTTCAGCCATGGCGGCGGAATGTGGATTGGCTAGTCAGTCAAGCAGCGGATATCCGCCCTCTATTGGGAAAGCTGGAATTCACCGCCGGTCGCGGTTCCGCCTGGGGCTTCCCGTTACGCTTCGGGGTCTTGGCGGTGAGCGATGCAGATATCAGCGTGATTGGTGCGGCAATGAGAGCCTTACTGCAAGCTGCCAAAACAGACGCGCCGCAAGGGTGAGTTAAGCACCGATATTAGCCCCCCCGCCCCGCCCGCAACAAACGCCCCGGCAGCGCGCCAGTCGCGACCCCATCGCGATAGGTCACTGCGCCATTCACAATGGTCGCGGCATAACCATCCGCTTTTTGCAGCAAGCGCCGACCACCCGCCGGTAAATCGCGCACCATGCGCGGCGCTTGCAGCTTCAGCGCGGCGAAATCAATCACGTTCACATCCGCCTTCATGCCCGCGCGCAGAATGCCGCGATCATGCAAGCCCGCCGCGCGCGCGGTGTCAGATGTCAGGCGGCGGATCATTTCCTCAACGGGGAACACCGCTTCCTTCGCATCCCGCGCCCAATAGGAAAGCAGGAAGGTCGGGAAGGACCCGTCCGAGATAAAGCCCACATGCGCGCCACCATCAGATAGCCCGGCAATGGCATTGGGATGGCGCAGACACTCCGCACTCGCGGAAAGCGTGTAATCAGCAAAATTCGTGAGTGGCGCAAAGATAAAGCCGCGCCCATCATCCGCGATCAGCAGATCATAAGCGACTTCCTCGGCGCGGCACCCTTCCCGCGCGGCCATGGCAGCGATGGAAGCCGAAGCGGGCGGCGCGTAATCCGGCGGATCGCCGAAGGGGAACATGCGTTCAAAAGCAAGCCGCGAAATCAGCGGAAAATTGCTGCCCGAGATGCGATCTTCGGAAAGAATGCGCGCGCGCCGACCCGGTTCCGCCATGGCAGCAGCACGCTCAGCAGCGGGTAGATGCGCAATTTCCTTATAGCTTGGGCAGCCGGAAAACGGGTTCTGGCTGCCTTCCAGCCCCAGCAGAATGCCAATCGGGCGCGGCGGAAACACGGGACGGATCGGCAGGCCCGAAGCCGCCGCGCCATCGGAAAGGGCGAGCAATTCCTTCCAGGCTTCCGTGCGGTCATGCCGCGCCGTGAGCGAGAACACCACCGGTTGACCAGTCGCTTCCACCACGCGGCGCACCATGGCGAATTCAGTGGCGGGATCAGGCGTGTTCCAATCGGAAACCAGTTCCAGCAAGCCACCGCCGCCATCGCGCAGTCCTTGCGCCAGACCGCGCAATTCATCTTCCTGCGCGCGGAGTGTCGGCGTCGGGTCGCCCTTCAGCGTCTTGTGGCTGATGGTGCGCGAAGTGGAAACGCCAAAGGCACCCGCGCGCACCGCATCGGCGGTAATGGCGCGCATGGCGGCGATATCCGCCTGATTGGCGTTTTCCAAATTCAGCGCGCGTTCGCCCATCACATGCACACGCACCGCGCCATGTGGCAGCAGGGCGCAAATATCCATATCCCGCGGACGCGCGGCCAAAGCATCCAGATATTCGGGGAAGCTTTCCCAAGCCCAGTTCAGCCCCTCATGCAAAATTGGGCCGGGGATGTCTTCCACGCCTTCCATCAATTCGATCAGCTTGTCGCGATCCGCCGCGCGGCAGGGTGCAAAACCAACGCCGCAATTGCCCATCACCGCCGTCGTCACGCCATGCCAGGCGGAAGGTGCCAAATGGGAATCCCACACCGCCTGCCCATCATAATGCGTGTGGATATCAACAAAGCCCGGCGTCACCAGCTTGCCGCGCGCGTCAATTTCTGTCGCGCCGCGTTCCGGCACCTGGCCAATGGCGGTAATGCGCCCGCCGGCCATGGCGACATCCGCCTCAAACGGCGCAGCCCCTGTGCCATCCACCACAACGCCGCCACGGATCACGATATCGGTCATGGGCTTCATCCCTGCTTGCTTGGGGCGAAGGTTAGACCATCAGCCGGCTTGGTGGAAAGCGCGTATGCTGGCTATTCCGGCCTTCAATTCGCAGGATCGCCAATTTCCTTGAACGCGCTTCTCATGCGCACAATCTTGCCCTCCAGCCGTGTCGGCAGCGGCCCGAAACTGAGCACCTTATTCAGGCTCGCTTCCGCCTCTGCCGTGCGGCCAATGCTCAGCAAAGCTTCGGCCAGGCCCATATGGGCATCCATGGATGTTGGGGCGCGGCGCGTTGCCTCGGTCATGGCTTCCAGCGCGCCCCTGCCATCATATTGCGCAAGGCGCAACCGGCCGAGCAATAAATGCGCTGCGGGGCTATAGGGGTCATAAACCAGCGCATCCTGCACAAGCTTCAAGGCTTCCTGGCTACGACCAAGCCGGAGCATGATTTCACCCTTTTCGGTCAAGCCGGTGGGATCATCGGGCCGCGAGGCTAGGCCTTTTTCGATTTCTTCCAGGGCTTTCGCGTAGTCACCCCGTTCGCGGATCACCTGCGCGATGCCGGTATGAATCCAGAAGGCGGCGGGGTCCAATTGCCGCGCGCGCGCATAATCCTCCATGGCGGCTTCCAGCCGGCCCAGCAGGAATTGCGCGCGGCCGCGGCCATAAACAAAGCCACCATCATTGGGGTTATTCGCAACCAGGGCAGAGAATATCACATAAGCATCCTGCCCGCGGCCGGACCGCAGGAAGGAACGCCCGATCAGCGCCCGCACCGTGCGTTGCGCGTCCGCATCAAGCCCATCCAGCAGCAGCATGCGAGTCAGTCGCTCACGCACTTCGGTTTCCACCCCAAGGGTCTGCGCAAGGTGCCAAGCGTAAAGCTTCGGGAAGATAACCCGCCAAACCTCTGGTGCGCCAGCGGCGAGCAGCGCATCCACCTCATTCAGGGCGAAGCCGCCGATATCAGCAATCTGCCCCTGCCCCGCGAGACGCAGGCGGAGCTTGAGCTTATTGTCATCCAGAATGATTTCCCCGGAAACGCGGCGTGGCGCGATGCCGAAAAGATTGCGCGCAATATCCGCCAGGGCACGCAGCGAAATGCCGGCAATGGGAACAGTGAAATCAGGCTTTTGGCCAATAAGTTCCACATGCGGGCGCACCACCCTTTCGGAAGTCACAACCCGTTCCGCTGCGGCAATCTGGTCAAGCAGGCGCAGCGCCACCACCTCGGCCGTCAGTCCGGTTTCCGCAAGCCGAGCGGGAACCTGAATGGGGGCAACTTCGATCGAATCCTGGTTTATTTCACGAACGATCAGAACAATCAGTACCACCCCGATCATCACCGGCATTACGGTGAAAAGGACCGCCTGAACCTTGGTCCAAAGCTTCACAAGCCCAGATATCAGACCCTTCTTGCCTGTGGCTTCTTCGGCGGGTGGGGTTTTATGCTCTTCACTCATGATGCGCGATTTTCACGATGTTAATGCCACCAAAATCAAGGAACGACCCATGCCAGCCGAAGGGTTCTAGACCAATTTAAAGCCAAGTGGAGTCACGAGGCGCGGACAGGCACGACAACAATTGCCCATCCGATGGAACTCGGGCAGCGAGGGCTAACCGCGCGGGCTGCCGCTTGCTGCCATTTCCAGGATTTCACGAAACAGCCGCGCTGGCAGCCCACCGCCCGCGACATTATCCATCGGCACCCCATCATCATTGCCAAGCCAAACGCCCATCACAAGGCCGCCACTGATGCCGATGAACCAGGCATCGCGGTATTCCTGCGTCGTGCCGGTTTTGCCGATGACCGTACGGCCAGGGGTGGCCGCTGCGCGGCCCGTCCCGCGCGCCACCACCGCCGCCATCATGCTGCGCATGGCTTCCATATGCTCAGGGGCGAAGGCACGTTGGGGGTCAGGTCGCGGCAAGGGCCAGGGGCGGCCTTCGGCCTTGGCTTCCGCCACACCGAAGGGCTCTACGCGTAAGCCGCCATTGGCAAAGGGGGCATAGGCCGCCACCAGATCAAGCAGCGTCACTTCCCCGGTGCCGAGCGCAATCGTGGCATCACGCGGAAAGGGGCCATCCAGCCCGGCGCGTCGCGCCACATCCGCCACTTTGCGATAGCCGCCCGCCCGCTGCAGCAGCCGCACGGCTGAGGTATTCACACTATGGGCGAGCGCTTCTTCCACACTGATTTCACCGCGCGCGCGCCATTGGCCGTTGCTGGGTGACCAACCGCCAAGATTGAGCGCGGTATCGGCGATCATATCTTGCGGCCCAATGCCAGCTTCCAAGGCAGCGAGAAAAACAAAAGGCTTAATAGCGCTGCCCGGTTGGCGGCGCGCCTGGGTGGCGCGGTTGAATGAGCTATTGCGGTAATCCTTCCCCCCCGCCATGGCACGCACCGCGCCGGTTGTGGCATCCATCGCCACCACGGCACCCTGGTGCACCCCAGCCCGGCCCCCGGGCGTGCCCGGCCCGGTCAGAATGGCGTCAATGCGCGCTTCGGCTGCGGCTTGCAGCACGGGGTCGAGTGTGGTGCGCAGCACCAGATCAGCGCTGGCAGGCACGCGTCCTGCCATGCCATCCTGCACCCAATCGGCGAACCAGCCGGCATCGCGTGATGGGGCAACGGTGAAACGGATGTTTTCCGCCGCTTGTAAAGCCTGGGTCGCTGTCAGCGCGCCGGTTTCCGTCATGGCGGTCAGTACTTCCATCCCGCGCGTCATAGCCGCAGCCTGATTGACGCGCGGATTGATACGCGATGGCGCCTTGGGCAGCCCGCCCAACACCGCCGCCTGCCCAGGTGTCAGCCGCCTGGCCGAGACTCCAAAATAAAGCCGCGCCGCCGCATCCACGCCATAAGTGCCCGCCCCCAGATAGACGCGGTTCAAGTAAATCTCCAGTAATTCATCCTTGCTGAAACGCTGTTCCAGCCAAAAGGCCAGCATGGCTTCCTGCGCCTTGCGCTTCAGGCTGCGTTCCGGCGTGAGGAACAGGTTTTTGGCCAATTGCTGCGTGAGGGTCGAACCCCCCTGCACCACGCGGCCCGAGGAAAAATTGGCATGGACCGCGCGCGCCAGCCCGATAGGGTCTATGCCCCAATGGTCACGAAAGCGCCGATCCTCAATGGCGATGAAGGCGGCCGGCAGATGCGCCGGCATGTCGCGCAGCCTGAGCGTTTCCCCATACAAATCGCCATTGGTGGCAAGCAGTTTCCCATCCGAGGCCAGCAGCGTGGTGGAAGGCCGGCGCGTTGTCGCAAGCGCCGATTCCGGACGTGGCAAATCCCAGGCCAGGATCAGCAAAACCACCGAAGCCGCGATCAACCCCCAAATTGCGACGAGGAACCCAAAGCGCAGCAATCCGAAGCGCCGCCGCGGGCGCGCGGCAGGACGTGAGGGGGGGCCGGAAAGACGCGCGCCCAGAGCCTCTCTGGCCTGGCTGCGGGGGGGCGTGCCGGGTCGTTCTGAGGATCTGGCCCGGGTTGAGGCCATAATCGCTTCATAACATAGCGCGCGCCCAGGCGAAACGGCGCATTGACGCGGCAGGGCAAGCCCCGGAACATCGGGCAAGTTTCAGGAGCGCCAGTTTTGGCAATGTCTCGTGGCATTTGGGTGATTGGCGCGGCGGTCTTCACCATTGGTTTTTCCACCACCCTCGCCATGCCGTTATTCACCACCTATGCGGCGCGGGATGGCCAGGGCGCGGGCGGGCTTTCCGCCGCTTTCATTGCCTATGCGGCGAGTGCGATCATCTCTGCCCCCCTATTGGGGGGCCTGTCAGACCGGATTGGCCGCAAGCCCTGCGTTCTGGCGGCGCTGGCGCTCACCATTTGCGGCACCATTGCGCTGATCACGGCGCCGGGGCTTGCCGCACTCGCCTTTGCGCGCGGCATGCAGGGGCTGGCGGTTGGCTTGCTCGCCGGTGGTGCGACGGCCTGGGCGGCGGAATTAGCCGTGGGGCCGGAAGCCGGGCGCCGCGCCGCACAAGTCACCACGCTTGCGAGTGCGAGCGGCTTTGCCGCCGGCGGCATCGCCACCATGGCGGCTATTGAAATCTTCGGCGCCATCGAACCACCGCTGACCTTCTGGCTGCATATGACGGCGCTGGCGACGATCTTTCTGTTGGTGCTGTTCCTGCCGGAAACCAAAACCCCGGCGCGCGTGGCATGGCTGCGCATGCCAAGTTTTCCGCGCAGCACTTTGCCCCTTTCGCTGAGCATGCTGGCGGCCTGGGCAGTGACGGGCACGGTGATCACGGCGGTGCCGACAGCGCTGACCGAGGTCGGCTATCCGCGCATGGGGCCGCTTGCGGTGTGCTTCATGATCTTAGTCGGGGCTTTGGTGCAGCAATTGATGGCGCGGATTGCCGCGCGCCGGTTGGTGCTGATTGGCCTGCCGGTGCTGGTGCTTGGTGCGGGTTTGGTCATGTGGGGCACGCTGCATGCCGCGTTATGGTCGCTGCTTTTGGGTGGCGCGCTGGTTGGCAGCGCGGCTTATGGGTTTTTGTATATTGGCGGGCTGGCGGGGGTTTCCGAAAAAGCGGGGCTGGACCGCGCCCGCGCGGCGGCGGGCGTTTTTCTGGTGGCGCATATCGGCTTTTGCATCCCGCCACTGATGGCAGGCTTCGCCATGGATGCCTTTGGCGCTGGCGCGACGCTTACCGTTTTCTGGCTATTGCTGGCGGGGTTCGCAGCAAGCCTCATGTGGGCGCTGCGCGGCGCTGGTGAGGCCAAAGCCGGTTAAGGGACGCCAATGAAGCACCAAGGCCGCTCGCACTATCAGTTGTATAAAGTAGTGCAATTCACTATATTTGTGCCATGGATCAGATCATCTCAGCCGCCGAGGCAAACCGCGCCTTTTCCCGCCTGCTGCGCGAAGTTCGCGAAGAAGGCAGGCGCTTTGTGGTCACATCCCATGGCGAGCAGGTTGCCCAGATCGGGCCTTGCAGCGCCGCCGAAGCAGGCCGCAAATCCGCGCGAGTGACCTTGCTGGCACGCCTTAAGGCGCAACCCGTTCAGAACATAGGCCGCTGGAGCCGCGACTCATTATACGAGCGCTGAAATGCGCGTCGCACTCGACACTAATATCCTTGCCTATGCCGAAGGCGTGAATGGCGAGGCGCGCAAGGATGCGGCGCTCAGGATATTGCAGGAATTTGGGGAGCATGAAGTGATGCTTCCCGTTCAGGCTCTGGGCGAGTTGTTTGTTGTGCTGACGCGAAAGGCAAAGCGCGAGGCAGCGGAAGTGCGTAGCGCCTTGCTTGGTTGGTCTGATAGTTTTGCGATGATCGAGACAACGCCCGATGTGATTGTGGAGGCGATGGAATTGGTGACCACCCATCGCCTCAGCTTTTGGGATTCCGTGATGCTCGCCGCGGCAGCGCAGGCTGGATGCCGCTTCCTGCTTTCCGAGGACATGCAAGATGGCTTTACCTGGCGTGGGGTGACGATACGTAACCCCTTTAGCGATACGCCAATTTAAGCGTATCGAGACCAATCACACGCCCGGATTGAACCAAGCCCCGCGCCAATCAATGGCGCGGCCGGCGGATCGGCTACGATCCGCAACATGCCAAAACTCTAATCAAACCAAGCCTTCTTCCCGCGCCTTGATCTGCATAGCCAGGTATTTGGAATACATCCGGCATTGCGCGAAGGACCCACCGGTGAACCACAGCCCCTGCTGCGGCGTTTCCATCCACATATTGCGCAATTCCTGATCGGCTTCATCAAAACCCCAAATCTTGCCGACGCGATCCGCCACCGCATCACCAAAGAAGCCGCGTACCAGATGATCCTGGCCCTTATAGCCGGTGGCGAGCACCAGCAATTCCGCCGGCAATTCGCGGCCATCCTTCATCTTCATGCCGTTCGCGTTGAATTCATCGATATCATGATACTGGATCAGCCCCACTTCGCGGCGCACCAGCAAATCCGAACAGCCGACATTGAAGTAATAGCCACCCCCACGAGAGCGATATTTCAGCGGCCAGCCAGTGCCATTATCGCCGAATTCCAGACGGAAGCCGATTTTTTCCAGCCCATCCAGCAGTGGTTTGTCCAATTCCCGCGTCTTGTCTGTCAGGATTTTATGCGCCTGTTTCATGACCGAAAGCGGGAAGGACACATTGATCAAATCGCGGTCTTCCAGCGCAGGCCCCTTGCCGTAATAGACGCCATCATAAAGCTGCGCGCTCGGTTCCACATTCACGATCAGCGTCGGGCTGCGCTGCACCATGGTCACCTTGGCGCCATTGCCATGCAAATCCTGCGTGATGTCATGCGCGCTGGTGCCGGTGCCGAAAACATACACCGGCTTATCCTTCCATTCCGCGCCATTCTTGAAACCGGATGAATGCACAACCTTTCCCTTGAAACGATCAAGCGTTGGGATATCCGGCAAGCTCGGCGTGCCGCTCACGCTGGTGGCCATGATGATATGCCGCGGGCGCATGATGCGTTCGCTGCCATCAGCAAGCTTCAGCCGCGCTACCCAGCACTTCGCCGCCGCGTCATATTCAGCGCCTTCGAAACTCGTTCTGGTCCAGAAATTGATCTCCATCGTCTCGACATAGGATTCGAGCCAATTGGCGATCTTGTCCTTCGGGATATATTTCGGCCAGGTCTTCGGGAAAGACAGGAACGGGAAGTGATTGCTATGCACCTGGTTGTGCAGCTTGAGGCCATGATAGCGCAGCCGCCAATTATCGCCGATCCGCGCCATGCGGTCCACGATCAGCGCTTCGATATTGAGCGCGCCGAGCCAGGCCGCAGCGGTGATGCCGGCATGCCCGCCACCTACAACCAGCACCGCCGGGTCGCGGTTTTCGAAACGCGCGGCCTCTCGCCGTTTATCCAGCCAATTCGGGCCGTTGAATTCGCGTTCAAAGGCGGGTTCCTCACGCGCTTCGCGCATGCTGTCCACATCAAAGCCGCGCAGACTATCAAGTGCGGTGGTCAGCACCCAGGCCACTGGCGCATCGCCTGAGGCCTCGGCGCGCTTTAGGCGGAGCAGCGCAGCGCCGGTGCCGATTTTGGTTTCAAAGCGTAGCATGGCTTCGATGGTGTCTTCGCCAGCGCGCTCCACAAAGCGCGGCGCGGCGCGTTCATCATCAATCGCGAAATCTCGCGCGCCGGCTTCCTGCACCGCCGCCAACAACGCGTCCACCAGCGCCCCCTGGCCGCTTACGGTACGGATGCGCCGGCCCAGCGCCACGATATCGCGCCAATGGCTATCTGCGCGAAACAATGCGCTGAGCGCGGCTTTGTCGCCCGCCGCCAGCGCCGCATTGAAGCGCTTGAGCCAGGCTTCGATGATATGGCCGATACCTTGTTCCGAAATAACCAGCATGTGCTTCCGCCTTCAATCCACCGCGCCCAACCCGGCGCCTTTTCTGGGGTGATCCTAAGCGCCGATGCGCGGGGCCGCAAATCCTGCCTTGGGGCGGATTTCATCCCTGGCCAAATGCGCCTATCCTGAAAGGCGAAAATGGAGAAACGCTCATGAATGCTTCGCTTGCGGGCAAGGTCGCGCTGGTCACGGGCGCGGGCAAGAATATCGGCCGGGCCATTGCGCTGAGGCTCGCCGCCGATGGCGCCGCCATTGTGGTGAATGGTCGATCGGATGAGGGTGCCATCAAGGCCGTGGCCGACGAAATCACGGCCAGCGGGGGCCGCGCCATGGCCTATCGCGCTGATATCTCCAAGCCCGAGGAAGTGGCCGGCATGGCGGCCGCCGTCGCTGCGCAATTCGGCGGCGTGGATATTTTGGTGACCAATGCCGGGCTGCGCCGCCAGACCCGCTTTCTGGATTTGTCTTTCGCGGAATGGCGGGAAATTCTCTCGGTCGCACTTGATGGCGCCTTTATCGTTACACAGGCTTTCGCGCCACAGATGATCGCGCGCGGGGGTGGTTCGATCATCGGGCTATCGGGCATTTCAACCCATGTCGGCACGCCCAATCGGGCGCATGTCTCGGCTTCCAAATCGGGGCTGGAAGGCTTGATGCGCGCCCTTGCGGTTGAATTGGCACCCCAAGGCATTCGCGCGAATAGTGTCGCGCCTGGTGCGGTGGATACGGTACGCGGCGCCTCGGCCGGGTCCATGCCGAGCACTTTGGCCGATGCGGGCATACTGCTGGGCCGCCGCGCGAGTGTCGCCGAAATCGCCGATGTGGTGCGCCTGCTAGCGGGGCCGGAAGGCGGCTATATCACCGGCCAGACCATCCATGTGAATGGCGGCGCGTTCCTGACCTGACAACTGCATGGGATGCCCCGGTTTGAAGGGCCATCCCCCGCGTGACCCGAAAACTACCCCGGCGCATTCCCCCGCGCATTGAGCCGCAGCGGCACAAAGCGCTGCCCGCCAGCATTTTCCACCGCGAAAAGCCCAACATTGCGGTTCTGCCGGCGCAGAAGCTCAATTTGTTCCTGCACTTCCGCCGGCGTTGCCACGCGCTGCTGCTGCACTTCCACAATCACATCACCAGGGCGAAGCTCTCGCTCCGCTGCCGGGGTGCCGGGGGTCACTTCCACAATCACGACGCCGCGTTGTTCGGGCTTCAGGTTGAAGCGCTGGCGAAGCTCATTCGTAATGGCGGCCACGCGCAGCCCAAGCCCGGTCAATTCCACCGGCCCCTGGCCAGGAGGAGGCGCCGCCGGTGCCCCCGACTGGCGCTGTTCCGCTGGCAATTCGCCAAGCGTGACCGTCACGGTTTCTTCCTTGCCATCACGCCAAATCACGACAGGCACGGAACTGCCCACATTATTGTCGGCAACAATCCTGGGCAGGGCGCGCATTTCCGGCACCGCCACGCCATTGAAGCGGATGATCACATCGCCCGAGCGAATGCCCGCTTGGGCCGCTGGCCCATCGGCTTGCGCATTGGCCACAAGGGCGCCGCGCGTGCCTGCGGGCAGGCGGAGCGCTTCGGCAATGTCATCGGTCACGCCCTGGATATTCACGCCAATCCAGCCGCGCCGCACGCGCCCCGCATCACGCAGCTGCGCCACCACGCGGCTTGCCATATTGGCCGGGATGGCAAAGCCAAGCCCAGCCGAAACCCCGCTAGGGGAGACAATGGCCGTATTGATGCCAATCACCTGACCGCGCATGTTGAACAGCGGCCCGCCGGAATTGCCCTGATTGATGGAAGCATCCGTCTGGATGAAATCATCATAAAGCCCCTGGCCGATATCGCGGCCGCGGGCCGAAACAATCCCCGCCGTCACCGTGCCGCCAAAGCCGAAGGGATTGCCGATGGCAATCACCCAATCGCCCACTTCCGATTGATCCGAATTGCCAAAGGCAACAGCGGCCAAGGGCTTGTCATGCTTGATGCGCAGCACCGCAATATCCGTGCGCGGGTCCGTACCCACCAATTCCGCGCGAATGCTGGTTTTATCCTGCAGGATCACATTGATCTCATCAGCGCCATCAATCACATGGTTATTCGTGACCACGATCCCTTCCTGCGCATCAATGATGAAGCCGGACCCAAGCGATTGCGCGCGGCGCTGGCGCTGCTGCGGGCCTTCACCCTGGCCCTGGCCAGGCGGGCGGTTGCGATTGAAGAAATCGCGGAAGAATTCCTCAAACGGGCTGCCCGGCGGCAACTGCGGCATTTCCGGCGCATTGGGCCGCCCACTACGCGGCGCGACATTCTTGGTGGTGGAGATATTCACCACCGCCGGCAGCAATTCCCGCGCGAGCGGCGCGAAGCTTTCCGGCGCGCGTTGCTGCGCCTGGGCCGGGTTGATCAGCGGCAGGGGGGCAAGCGGCGCCAGGGCCATGGCACCAGCAAGGGCAAGATGGGCGATACGCAAGGAAGTTCTCCTCGGGGAATACATCAACCAGCCTAACAGATTGGCGGCTTTGACGCGAATTTAAGGCATCTCACGGCAACGAAATGCGACAAAAAGCGACAGCGTCATAAAAGCTTGAGCAGCCAGGCGAGGCCAATGCCGCCCACCGCAGCGACCAGCCCGCCAATCCTGAGCCGCGCCTCAGGTGTTCCGGCAAGGCTTGCCAACATCCGGCGCATGAAGCCGGGGGCGATGGCATAGGCCAAGCCCTCCAGGGCCAGCACAACGGCTATGCCCTGGAGCAGCGCGGCGAAGCTCACCTTGGCGCAGGGGCTGGAAGGCTATTCGGGCTTTCGCGGAAGTAGCGGAAGAATTCCGAATCCGGCGTCAGCACCAAGCGTGTGTCGCCTTCGGCAAAGGCCTCACGATACGCCTGCATGGTGCGCCAGAATTGGAAGAAGGCCGGGTCGCGCTGGAAGGCTTCCGCGAAAATGCGGATGGCTTCCTGTTCGCCCTGACCGCGCAGGATATCGGCCTGCGCCTGGGCTTCCGCGATCAACACGGTGCGTTCACGCTCAGCACTTGCGCGCACGCGCTGCGCCACTTCCGCACCTTCAGCGCGGGCTTCGCGCGCCACGCGTTCACGTTCGGATTGCATGCGCGACAGGATGGCTTGCGTGTTTTCGCCCGGCAGATCAGCGCGGCGAATGCGCACATCTTCCACGGCGATACCGAATTGGCGCGCTTCTTCATTCACCTGACGGCGGATTTCACCCATGATCCGGGCACGATCCGCGGAGAGAACGGCAAGCAGAGGTTCATTGCCCAGCACGCGGCGGAGCGATGAGGTGACGATGGAATTGAGCCGGGCGCGAATACCCGCTTCGGTCGCGCCCACCGTCTGGAAGAAGCGCAGCGGATCGGTGATGCGATAGCGCGTGAAGCTATCCACAATCAGCCGGCGCTGATCGCCCAGGATCACTTCCTCCCCCGGCGCATCGAAATCCAGCAGACGCCGATCAAAAGTGATCACCGATTCGATAATGGGCCACTTCAGATAGAGCCCAGGCTGCTGGATAACCCGCATAGGTTCGCCAATGCGAGTGATCAGTACCTGCTGCGTCTGATGCACCGTGAACAGCGCCGAAGCCGCGGTTAAAATCGCTGCGGCCAGAATGCCGAGCAGAATAATGGAGCGGTTCATCGCGGCACCCCCGTACGGTTTTGCATCAT
This sequence comes from Roseomonas sp., assembly GCA_020249285.1. Classification (GTDB taxonomy): domain Bacteria; phylum Pseudomonadota; class Alphaproteobacteria; order Acetobacterales; family Acetobacteraceae; genus Neoroseomonas. The sequence continues at coordinate 39,221 of JADCFX010000010.1, forward strand.
GGGCGCGGCGGCGGCGCCAGGTGGCAGCGGCGCGGGCCGTTGCTGAGGTGCTGCGGCAGGCGGCTGTCGCGCACCCCCGTTTTCACCCAATTGCAGGAAGGGCACCACGCCCTGCAAGCGGTCATCCACAATGACCTTGGGGTTGCGGCGGAAGATTTCTTCCATGGTTTCCAAATACATCCGGCGCGTGGTCACATCACGCGCCTGTTCATAAGCCGAAAGCACGGATAGGAAGCGGGCGCTTTCACCGCCGGCACGCGCCACCTGGCTTTCGCGGAAGCCCTGGGCTTCCTGGCTCATGCGTTCAGCCTCACCACGGGCGCGGGGGATGATGTCATTGCGGAAGCTTTCGGCTTCATTGCGCAAACGCTCACGGTCCGCATTGGCGCGCTGCACATCGCGGAAAGCGTCAACCACCTGCGCGGGCGGGTCCACCTTCTGCAATTGTACCTGCGTCACTTCAATGCCGGCCTTGTATTGGTCCATGATCGCCTGGGCACCGCGGCGCACTTCCTGTTCAATCTGCGCGCGCGCTTCGGTCAGCGCAGGCTGGATGGGGGTGCGCCCGATCACTTCACGCATCACGCTCTCAGCCGCAGTTTTCACGGTGCTTTCCGGGTTGCGCGTATTGAACAGGAATTCACCTGCATCGCGGATGCGCCAGAAGACTGCGACATCAATGTCAATGATATTCTCATCGCCCGTCAGCATCAGGCTTTCTTCGAGAACATCGCGCGCGGCCATCACGCGGCCACCCGTGATGCCGCCATCCTGTGCGCCGACAAAGCCGATATCCACGCGGTTGATGCGTGTCACGCGCGGCGTGGTGTGGCTTTCAACCGGCCAAGGCAGCCGGTAATCCCAGCCCGGCGGCGAGGTGCGGCTGAACGCGCCGAAGCGCATGATAATCCCTTGCTCGTCGGGTTGGACTCGGAAAAAGCCGGAAGCGGCCCAGCCAAGTACCAACACAATGCCAATCAGGGCGAAAAGCTTGCCGCCGCCGGCGCCGCCGCTTGGCAATATACGGCGAATCGCTTCCTGCGCCTGCCTGATCGCATCATCAATGTCAGGGCCACGGCCACCCTGGCCGCCTCCGCCGCCACCACCACCCGAAGGCGGCTGGCCCCAAGGGCCCTGCGGGCGCTGATTGCCCCAGGGGCTTTGACCGCCACTATTATTGTTATTCCAGGGCATGAAAGGCGTGGCCTCCAGCAGGTGAACGTCAAAAACGAAAGGCCCAAAACTGGGCCGGATGCTTCAAGCGGGAAGCCAACCCCCATATAGAGGCGAGCGACCTTTCCGGAAAGCAGCTAACAGCGCTGTAATGCCGGGTTGGTCGGATATTGACCATGGGTAGGGGCTTTTCAAGCGATGGCGGATGATTTGGCGGCAGCGGTGACAAAAGCCCTGGCGGCGGTGAAGGACCCGGCTTCGGGCCGCGATGTGGTGGCGGCTGGCATGGTGCAGGGCCTGGTGGTGCGCGATGGCATGGTCCATTTCGCGCTTCAGGTGGCGCGGGAAGCCGCCGCCAGCATGGAACCGGTGCGCGCTGCGGCCGAAGCCGCCGCCCGCGCCGTGCCAGGGGTGATTTCCGCAACCGCCGTGCTGACCGCGCATCGCGCCGAAGCAGCGCCAGCCGCCCGCCCCGCCGCGCCACGCGGCCCGGCAGGCCCCGGGCCCATGCTGCTTGCTGATGTCAGGGCGATCATCGCGGTTGCCTCCGGCAAGGGGGGCGTCGGCAAATCCACCACTGCGGTCAATCTGGCGGTCGCCCTGGCCGCCGATGGGCTCAAGGTTGGGCTTTTGGATGCGGATATTTACGGGCCTTCGCTGCCGCAAATGCTCGGCACACGCGAAAGACCGCGGTCAGAGGGTCAGCGCATCATCCCGCTCAGCCGCTGGGGGCTGAAGGCCATGTCCATCGGCTTCCTGGTTGACGAAGAAACACCGATGATCTGGCGCGGCCCCATGGTGATGGGGGCGTTGGAACAGATGATGGGGCAAGTGGCCTGGGGCCCCTTGGATGTGATGATTGTGGATATGCCGCCGGGGACGGGTGATGCGCAGTTGACCATGTCTCAGCGCGTGCCCTTGGCCGGGGCGGTGATTGTCTCCACGCCGCAGGATGTGGCGCTTTTGGATGCCAGGCGCGGCGTTCGCATGTTCGAGAAGGTCAATGTCCCGGTGCTGGGCCTGATCGAGAATATGTCCTTCTTCTGCTGCCCCAATTGCAACCATCGGTCCGATATCTTCAGCCATGGCGGCGCGCGGCGGGAAGCGGAGAGGCTTAACGTGGAGTTTTTGGGCGAATTGCCGCTGAAGCTCGAAATCCGGGAATTGGCGGATGCGGGTACGCCGATTGTGATGGCGCGGCCTGATTCGGATGAAGCGCAAACCTATCGCCGCATCGCGCGCCGCGTTTGGGAAAAGGCGGCGGCGAAAGCGGATGCAGCGCCGAAGATTGTGATGGAATAGGATTCGATTTTCCGCCGGTTCGCTTCGTGATCGGTCTTGCGCCGTCCTGCTTGTCTCCCGCCACCTTCCGCGCCAGGGTGCCAGCATGATCCCTGATATCCCCGCGCCTGGTCAGGCTGCGACGCTTCGGCCTGGTTTGCGCTGGCTGCGCTTTCCCCTGCCCTTCCCGCCCAGCCATGTGAATGTCTGGCTAATGGAAGACGGGCCGGGTTGGCTTGCCATTGATTGTTCCATCGCATCCGACCCAACGCGCGATTTGTGGCGCGAAGCCCTGGCGGGCGATGCTTTTGGCGGGCGGCCACTGGCTCGGCTGCTGGTGACGCATTTCCACCCGGATCACGCGGGGCTGATGGGCTGGCTGGCCGAGAACCACGGGCTTGTCCCGCTCATGACCAAGATCGAATGGCTGCAGGCCCGCGCTCTATTCTTCGACACAGGCGTTGAGATGGTGGAACACCAGGCGCGCTTTGCCGAAACCGCCGGCGCACCGGCCGAGTTTGCGGATTTCCTGCGCGCACGCGGACCGCTTTATGTGAAATCCGTCGCAGCGCTGCCGCGTGTTTTCGAAGCCATCGCGGATGGGCAGATTCTAAGCATTGGCGGGAAGCCCTGGCGCGTGATGACCGGCCAGGGCCATGCGCCGGATATGGCCTGCCTATACAATGCGGAAGACCGCGTGTTGATTGCCGCTGATCAGATTCTGCCGCGCATTTCACCTTACATCGGCCTGCATGCCGGTGAACCCGCTGCTGATCCGCTTGGCGCCTTTCTGACTTCCTTGCAGAAATTCCGCGCCCTGCCGGAAGATGTGCTGGTGCTGCCTTCCCATGGGGAACCCTTCTACGGCCTGCATGCGCGGCTGGATTGGTTGGCCGCGCATCACGCGGAACGGCTTTCGCTTTTGATGGATGCCATGGCCGATAGCAGCGCGCATGATCTGCTGCCAGTGCTGTTCCGTCGCCCGCTTGATTTGCGTAACCTTGGCTTCGGGCTTGGCGAAACTCTGGCCCATTTACGCCGCTTGCAGGTGATGGGCGAAGTGATGGCGGAACAGGACAATGCTGGCGTCATGCGCTGGCGCCGCGCGTAAGGAGAATATGATGACCCCGGATGAGACAATTGCAGCCATTCGCACCGATGCGCGCTTCGCTGTCGCTTCCGCCAAACTTGCCGCCGATCATGCGCGCATGGTGGAAGATTGCATCACGCTCACGCAAATCCCGGCACCGCCCTTCGCTGAGGAGGAACGCGCTAGCGCCTATCTTGCCATGCTGCGCGACCATGGGTTGGAGGAGGTGGAGCAGGATGAGATCGGCAATGTGATGGGGCTCCGCCGCGGCTTCGGCAATGGCGAGATTTTGGTGATGGCCGCGCATCTGGACACGGTGTTTCCCGCGGGTACAGATGTGCGCGTGAAACGCGAAGGCACCAAGCTTTTCGCGCCGGGTGTGAGTGACGATACTTGGTCGCTCGCCGTCAATCTCGGCTATTTGCGCGCTTTGGATGCGGCGGGCATTCGCACGCGCCACGATCTTCTGTTTGTGGGTGATGTCGGTGAAGAAGGCCTCGGCGATTTGCGCGGCATTCGGCATCTTTTTGCCAAGGGGCGGCATCGCGCGCGCATTCGTGCCTTCCTGACCGTGGATAGCCCGCAGGTGGAAGGCATTGTCAGCGGTGGTGTGGGTTCCAAGCGCTATCGCGTGACTTTCCAGGGGCCGGGCGGGCATTCCTATGCCGCTTTCGGGCTGGTCAATCCCATCTATGCCATGGCGGAATGCGCGCGCAGCCTGGCCGCCGTGAAGGTGCCGGACAGCCCACCCACCACGCATTGCGTGAGTGTTGTCTCGGGCGGCACTTCCATCAATGCCATTGCCAATCGCGTGGTGATTGAGGTTGATTTGCGCTCCGCCTCGGCCAGCGAACTTGCCAAGCTTGATCAGGCATTTCTGGAGATTGTGAATTTGGCGGTCGCGACCGAAAACGCCGCGCGTTCCACCGCCAATGGCGCGATTACCGCCGATATCCAGCCGGTGGGTGATCGCCCGGCGGGGGAAACCCCGGCGGGCAGCCCAATCCGCGCCTTGGCCGCGGCTGCGGTCGCGGCGGAAGGCTATCACCCAAGTTTTGAATGGTCTTCGACGGATGCGAATATTCCGATGTCCCTTGGCATTCCTGCCTTGAAAATTGGTGCGGGCGGGCGCGGCGGACGGGCACATTCATTGGATGAATGGTTGGATGTGGAACCCACGGAAGCGCTGCGCGGCATGCGTTCCAGCCTGGCCACTATTTTGGCGATCGCCGGCATGGAGGGCATTAGCTAAAGCCTCGGCGGGGTCCGGGGTGGCACGGCCACCCCGGCGGAGGTTCAGGAGGCGGCGCCTCCTGAGTTTTTTCGTCTTCACAAGCGCCTCTGGCCGGGCCATCAGTTTCCTATCATGACCGCTGCCGCACCTCTGCTGCCCCCCGAACGCGCTGCCCAGCTTGCTGCCGAATTCGGCCTGAAGCCCGATGAGTATGAACGGGTCTTGGCCATCCTTGGCCGCGCGCCGCGCTTGGCCGAACTCGGCGTCTTCAGTGTCATGTGGTCGGAGCATTGCTCCTACAAATCCTCGCGCGTTTGGTTGCGTGAATTGCCAACCAAGGCGCCTTGGGTCATCCAGGGTCCTGGTGAGAATGCCGGCGTTATTGATATCGGCGAGGGGTTGGCCGCGGTTTTTAAAATGGAAAGCCACAACCACCCTTCTTACATCGAACCCTATAATGGCGCGGCGACTGGGGTGGGCGGCATTTTGCGTGATGTCTTCACCATGGGCGCGCGGCCAATTGCCAATTTGAATGCGCTGCGTTTTGGCGCGCCGGATGCGCCACGCATGAAGCGCATCATTGATGGTGTGGTGCGCGGCATTGGCGGTTATGGCAATTGCGTGGGCGTGCCGACAGTGGGCGGAGAGGTGAATTTCCACCCGCGCTATAATGGCAACCCTTTAGTGAATGCCATGACGGTTGGCATTGCGCGCGCTGATCGCATTTTCACCGCCAAGGCGACCGGCATCGGCAATTCCGTCGTTTATGTGGGGTCCAAGACCGGCCGCGATGGCATCCATGGCGCCACGATGGCGAGTGCGGAATTCAGCGCCGATTCGGAAGAAAAGCGCCCAACGGTGCAGATCGGCGACCCCTTCGCCGAAAAGCTTCTGATCGAAGCCTGCATGGAATTGATGGCAACTGATGCCATTGTCGCCATTCAGGATATGGGTGCGGCGGGGCTGACGAGTTCCAGCGTTGAGATGGCTGGCAAGGGCGGCATGGGCATTGAACTTGAAATGGATGCCGTGCCGCAGCGTGAAGAAGGCATGTCGGCCTATGAGATGATGCTCTCAGAAAGCCAGGAACGCATGCTGATGATCCTGAAGCCAGGCCGTGAGGCCGAGGCCGAGGCGATTTTCCGCAAATGGGAATTGGATTTCGCGGTGATCGGCAAGCTGACTGATACCGGGCGGATCGTGATCCGCCATAAGGGCTTGCTGGAAGCGGATATTCCGCTGGCGCCGCTGGAATCCGAAGCGCCGCTGTATCGGCGCCCTACGGCGGAAACGCCGAAGCAGCCGGTGCTGGCGGCGTCTGCCATTCCTGATCCGGCTGGGATTGAGACAGCCTTGATGATGCTTGTTGCCTGCCCTGATCTTTGTTCTCGCCGCTGGATTTGGGACCAATATGATAGCCTGGTGAATGGCCAGACGGTGCAGCGCCCGGGTGGCGCCGATGCGGCGGTGGTCAGGATTGAAGACCATGACCGCGCACTTGCCATGACCACGGATTGCACGCCGCGCTATTGCCTGGCGGACCCCGAGGAAGGTGGCAAACAGGCGGTAGCGGAAGCCTGGCGGAACATTACCGCCGTTGGTGCTTTGCCTTTGGCGATCACGGACAATATGAATTTCGGCAATCCGGAAAAGCCCGAAATCATGGGGCAATTCGCTTCCGCTGTGCGGGGCATGGCGGCCGCGTGTATTGCGCTGGATTTCCCGGTCGTCTCTGGCAATGTGTCGCTTTACAATGAAACCGAAGGCCGCGCGATTTTGCCGACGCCGGCGATTGGCGGGGTTGGCGTGCTTGAAAAGGCCGAACAAGCCATTGGGCTTGCCATGCCGGCCAAGGGCGATTTGGTGCTGATTGGTGACACTCAGGGCTGGCTTGGCCAATCGCTGTGGCTGCGCGAAATCGCGGGGCGGGAAGAAGGCGCCCCGCCAGCGGTGGATTTAGCCGCCGAGCGTCGCAATGGGGATTTCGTCCGTGCCTGCATCCTGGGGGGCGAGGTGCTGGCCTGCCACGACTGCGCCGATGGTGGCCTGCTGGTGGCCTTGGCGGAAATGGCGATGGCCAGCGGCCATGGTGCGCGGCTGACCGCAGCGCCGGAAGGCCTGCCTGCCCATGGCTTCTGGTTCGGTGAAGATCAGGCCCGCTATGTGCTGGCGGTGGCCGATGGCGCGGCGATGCTGACAAAGGCCAAAGCGGCTGGCATCCCGGCCCGGCTGATCGGCACAGCCGGCGGGGGGGACTTGGTTCTGCCCGATGGCACCGCCATATCGGTTTCGAAGTTGGTAGCAGCCAATGAGGCGACGTTGCCCGCACTGATGGGGGAGAAATAGCAGCCATGGGCATGCAGGCCGCGGAAATTGAGGCGCTGATCAAGGCAGCGCTGCCGGACGCAGAAGTGACGATCGAAGATCTGGCCGGTGATGGCGATCACTACGCCGCCAAGGTTGTATCTTCCGCCTTCAAGGGCTTGCCCCGCGTGCGGCAACATCAGATTGTCTATGCTGCGCTACAGGGGCGCATGGGGGGAGTCCTTCATGCGCTTGCCTTGCAAACCTCCGCCCCGGAATAGGAACCAAGAACATGAGCAACCCGGTTTTTGAACGTATCGACGCCGACATCAAGGCGACCCCCGTGGTCCTTTTCATGAAGGGCACGCCGGTTTTCCCGCAATGCGGCTTTTCCGCCCGCGTGGTCCAAATCCTGTCCCACATGGGCGTGCCCTTCAAGGGCGTGAATGTGTTGGAAGATATGGAAATTCGTGAAGGTATCAAGGAATTTTCGAATTGGCCGACCATCCCGCAGCTTTATGTCCAGGGCGAATTCGTGGGCGGCTGCGACATCATCACCGAGATGTTCCAGTCCGGCGAGCTTTCCGGCCTGCTCAAGGAAAAGGGCGTGGCGCATAAGGCCGACGCCTGAGGTTTCGCCGCACTGAAAAGAAAAACCCCGCCTGATCAGGCGGGGTTTTTTTGGATCAGCCTTCGGCGGGCGGGGTACGCGGGGCGCGGTTGCGATTGGCCTTGTTGCCGCTGCTGCGATTCTGCCGATTGGCCTTCTGGCCCTGGGACGCGCTGCGGTTGCGCGTGGATTGGCTGCGCTGCGTGATGCTGGCAGCGGCTTCTGTGCCATCAGCGGCACGGCGCGGCGCCGCATCGGCCGGGACAGCGCTGGTCGCTACGATCAGGCCGCCAAGGGCAGCCAGAAGCAGAATATTCTTCATCATGGGGTTAACCTTCCTAAGCGAATCGAGTTTCCGTGTAGCACGAATCGCCGAGGAGCCGCCCATGCAAATCACCGCGAATCGCTGATGAAAGTCGCCTCAGATGATGAAATTTACTTAATGATGCACAGGCGGCGGCCTCATTCCCCACTCGACCGCGCCTTGGCTTCTTCCGCGCTGCCAATACCACCATTTGCCTTGGACCATTGCATCGGGTCTTCCAGGAATTTCCGCACTTCCTTAAGCGCGGCTTCACTGAAATAGGGGCGCTCTCGGCAAACCTCCAGCACATCCCACCAGGTGCACAAATGATGCAGGTTCAGCCCCATGCCCTTCATGGTCTCAAAGGAACCGGGGAAGACGCCGTAATAGAAAACAACGAAGGTATGGTCACAAATAGCGCCGGCATCGCGCAAGGCATTCGCGAAACGGATTTTGGAAGCGCCATCGGTGGTCAAATCTTCGACCAGCAGCGTGCGCTGGCCGACCGGCACTTCGCCTTCAATCAGCGCATTGCGCCCAAAGCCCTTCGGCTTCTTCCGCACATAGGCCATGGGGGCGAGCATGCGATCCGCGATCCAGGCGCCGAAGGGAATGCCCGCCGTCTCGCCACCCACCACCACATCAATCGATTCATAACCAACATGCCGGCCAATCTTTTCCACGCCCAAATCACAAATCCGATTGCGCGCGCGGGGGAAGGAGATGATCTTGCGGCAGTCAATATAAACAGGGCTCTTCCAACCGCTGGTAAAGGTGTAGGGCTCTTCCGGGCGGAAATTCACCGCCTTGATTTCAAGCAGGATGCGCGCGGTGGTGAGCGCCGCGTCGCGGTCCCAGTCGGAGGCATGAAGGGCGGGCATGGATCGGGCTCCTCTCTTTCCGGGCTTTGGTAATGCGCTGGGGCGGCGGCGTCCATGACCCCGCCCGAGTCGCCCAGGATTTGGGTGCTGGCGGACCCGCGCGCGGGGACGGCAGCCCAGGCTTTGGGCATTGCCGAAAGGCTGGGTGAACCCTTCCGCCGGGTGGATTTGGCCTGGGGGAAGCTGGCGCGGCTGCCTTTGCCCTTCGCTTCCCTGGCGGGCCTGACGCCGGAAGCCCGTGCCGCTTTCGCACCCCCTTGGCCGGCCTTAGTGATTTCCGCTGGACGGCGCAGCGCGCCGGTGGCGCTTTGGTTGCAGCAAAGGGGCGCGCGGTTGGTCCATTGCATGCGCCCAGGCTTCGGTGCGGGGCGCTTCGATCTTTTGGTGATTGGCCGGCATGATGCACCCAAGGAAGCGCCCAATATCCTGCCCATTCTGGGCGCAGCACACCGGATTTCCCCGGAAAAGCTCGCCGCCGCGCGGGCGGAATTTGTCGTGCTTGAAGCCCTGCCCTCACCCCGCGTGGCGCTGTTGATGGGCGGGCCACCACGCGCCGAGGGGATGGATCCCAATGTGGCCGGTGCCATCACGACCAAGGTGGCGGGGTTTGCAGGCAGTGTTCTCGCCACCGCATCCCGCCGCACCGGCAGCCCAGCGGAAGAAGCCATGGCGGCGGCTTTGGCGGGGCATCCGCATCTTCTGTTTCGCTGGGGGGATGCGCCGCCCAACCCCTATGCCGGCTTCTTGGCCTGGGCGGATCAGGTGGTGGTGACGAGGGATTCGGTTTCCATGCTCTCGGAAGCGCTCGCGACCTCCGGCCCGGTTTTCATCGCCGATCCAGGCGGGCTTGGGCCACGCCACAAGCGCCTAGCGGAAAGCCTGATTGCGGCAGGGCAGGCGCGGGATTTGGCAGCCGCACCGGCGCCCTTCCCGCGCGCGCCGCTTGATGAAAGCGGGCGCATCGCCGCCGAGATCAGGCGGCGCGGCTTGCTGGGCGGAACAGGGCTTTCATGATCAAATCCCGGGGGCTGGGCTGGCGCAGGCGCTGACGCACCGCCAAACTGGTCTATGCTTCGCCTAACCCCATAAGGTGCCGCCATGACCCGCAGCCTGAGCCTTGCCTTTTCGCCCCGCTTCATCTGCCTGACCCTGGCCTTGCTGGCCGCGTTCGGCTTTGGCTTCGCGCTGTTGATGGCACCAGGCTTCTGGACTGGCTTGGGCTTTATTGTTGCTGCCGCACTCAGCGCGCTTGGGCTCCGCGATCTGTTTCACCCAACCCATGCCATTCTGCGCAACTACCCGATTGCCGCGCATCTGCGTTTCATCATGGAAGAAATCCGCCCCGAAATGCGGCAGTATTTCTTCGAAGATGAAAAGCACGGCACGCCCTTCAGCCGTGACAAGCGCGCCATTGTCTATCAACGCGCGAAGAAGCAATTGGATAAGCGGCCCTTTGGCACGCAATATGATGTCTATGACACGGGCTTTGAATGGTTGCAGCATTCCCTCGCTGCCCGCGCGCCGGCCCACGACCTACCACGCATTCTGATCGGCGGGCCGGCCTGCACGCAACCCTATTCCGCTTCGATATTGAATATTTCCGCCATGAGTTTCGGGTCATTATCCGCCAATGCCATTCGGGCGCTGAACCAAGGGGCAAAGCGCGGCGGCTTTGCGCATGATACGGGCGAAGGCGGGCTCAGCCCCTATCACCGTGAAGCAGGTGGCGATCTGATTTGGGAAATCGGTTCCGGCTATTTCAGCGCGCGTAATCCGGATGGCAGTTTTTCGCCGGAACGCTTCGCGGAGGTTGCTGCGCTCGATCAGGTGAAAATGGTGGAACTCAAGCTCAGCCAAGGCGCCAAGCCTGGCCATGGCGGCGTTTTGCCCGCAGCGAAAGTCAGCGCCGAAATCGCCGCCACGCGCGGTGTTGCGATGGGGCAGGATTGCGTTTCTCCACCTGCGCACAAAGCCTTTTCCACACCGGTCGAGATGATGCGCTTCATTGCGGAGATGCGTCGGCTATCCGGCGGCAAGCCCGCGGGCTTCAAGCTGTGCATCGGCCATCCATGGGAATTCCTCGCCATCTGCAAGGCCATGGTCGAAACGGGGATTGCGCCGGATTTCATTGTGATTGATGGCGCGGAAGGTGGCACCGGTGCGGCGCCCTTGGAATTCATGGATCATGTCGGCATGCCGCTGCGCGAAGGCTTAAGCTTCGCCCATAACGCGCTGATCGGCATTGGGTTGCGTGATCAGATCAAGCTTGGCGCCAGCGGCAAGATCGCGAGTGCCTTTGATGTGGCCCGCGCGCTGGCACTCGGCGCGGATTGGTGCAATGCGGCGCGCGGCTTTATGTTTGCAATTGGCTGCATTCAATCGCTTTCCTGCCATACGGATCACTGCCCGACCGGTGTGGCAACGCAAGACCCAACCCGCCAACGCGCGCTACGCGTGCCGGATAAGGCGCCGCGCGTGCATCAATTCCATGCCGCGACATTGGAGGCACTGAATGAATTGGTGGCCGCTGCCGGGCTTGCGCATCCGTCCGAATTACGCGCGGAACATTTCAGCCGGCGCATTACGCCAAGTGCGGTGAAAAGCTTTGCGGAACTTTACCCACCCTTGACGCCCGGCGCTTTGCTGTCCGGCACGGATGATCCGCGCTTTGCCGAAGCCTGGGCCATGGCGGATGCGCATAGTTTCGCCCCGCGCAGCGCGGAAGGGCGCTTTCATCGATTGACCTGATCCCCGATGCCATCCCGGTGCTTGGCCTGGTAGATGGGGTGATCCTGCGGCGCATTCCCATTGCGCTGACCCGATGCGTGATACTGCCTTCAGGGAATAGAGGACGGAAATTGATGCAACCCATCCGCGCCAAGCGGCAGCGGCACAATCTGGTGCACGGCGGCAAGTGGCAGCACGCCATAAAGATGCGGAAACAAGCCCGGGCGAGAGCCGCCGCTGGCAGCTTCCCATTTCAACGGCGCACCCAAAGCGTCGGTTGAAACTTCCACCATCAGCAAATCTGCAATACCCGCGCGATGCTTGGCAGCACTGGCGCGAAGCTGTGCCGCAGTTGAAAAATGCAGATAACCATCGCGCCGATCATCCGCACTGCCGTGATAGGCGCCAGTTTCTTCTGCAGCGCGCCAATCAGCAGCGCGCACCAGGGTGTAAATCAGCTTTTCCATATCCTGTGCATAAACGATCACGCCTGCCTGGCAAAGCATGGAATAAGCCCGCGACCTTCCTGCTTTACCTTGCTGTGAAATCGCCTAAGCTTCAGGCAAGGCTGCGCCTTTGGGCAGGCGCGCCGGCATTTCCAACGCTGCCCACAGGTTCTTCTGATGCATCCGCTTCCGCTTGCTGGCATTCGCGTTGTCGAATTCTCCCACATGGTGATGGGCCCCACTTGCGGCCTGATCCTGGCTGATCTGGGTGCTGAGGTGATCAAGATCGAACCGCCCGGCAAGGGGGATCGCACGCGCTACCTGGTGGCCTCCGGCACGGGCTTCTTTCCTGCATTCAGCCGCAACAAGAAAAGCGTGGCGCTGGATACGGAAAATGCCGAGGATCTGGAACTATTGCAGCGCCTGATTGATACGGCCGATGTGGTGGTGGAGAATTTCCGCCCCGGCGGCCTGGCCGCAAAGGGCCTGGGGTATGAGGCGCTTTCCGCGCGCAATCCGCGGCTGATCTATTGCTCGCTCAAGGGATATCTGCCGGGCCCTTATGAAAATCGCACTGCTTTGGATGAGGTGGTGCAGATGCAATCGGGGCTGGCTTACATGACCGGCCCGCCTGGTCGGCCTCTGCGCGCCGGGGCGCCGGTGAATGACATGATGGGCGGCATGTTCGGCGTGATTTCGATCCTTGCTGCGCTCCGCCAACGCGATGCCAGTGGGCGCGGCCAATATTTGCAGGCGGGGCTATTTGAAAACGCGGCTTTTCTGGTCTCCACGGCCATGCTGCAACAGGCCATCACCGGCAAGGCGCCAGACCCGATGCCAGCTGGGCGGCGCGCCTGGGGCGTTTATGATGTGTTCGACACCGCCGATGGAGAACAGATTTTCATCGGCGTGGTCACAGAACGTCAATGGGAAATTTTCACCCGCGAATTGAATGAAACAGCGCTGGGCAACCCGGATTACGCCAGCAATACGGAACGCGCCAAGCGCCGCGAAACCCTGATCCCGCTGGTGCAATCCTTCCTGAAGAAACGCAATGTGTCGGAGCTTGAGGAAATGTGCGCGCGTGCCGGCCTGCCTTATTCACGCATCGCCAAGCCTTGGGATTTATTCGAAGATGCGCATCTGCTGGCAAGCAGCGGCTTTCACGAAGTGACGCTCAGCGATGGCAGCCGCGCCAAGGTGCCGGCCCTGCCGATGCAGTTTGGTACAGACCGCCTGCCCTTGCGCCATGATCTACCAAGCCCTGGGCAACATAATGCGGAGATTCTCGACCCGCTGCGAAAGACAGAGGGCGCCTGAAAAACCCCGCAGCATTTCAACCCAGAAGGATAGCCACCATGCCGATCTATGCGCTTGACGATCTCATTCCCCAGACACCAGGCGAGGGCCGCTTCTGGGTGGCGCCGGATGCGCATGTGATGGGCAATGTGCTCCTGGCCGAAGATGTGGGGATTTGGTTCGGCGCAGTTCTGCGTGGTGACAATGAACCGATCAGCATCGGCGCACGCAGCAATATCCAGGAAGGCGCCATGCTGCATGCCGATACGGGTTTTCCGTTGACGATCGGCGCTGACGTGACGGTTGGGCACCATGCCATTCTGCATGGCTGCACCATTGGCGATGGCGCGTTGATTGGCATGGGGGCCACCGTGATGAATGGCGCGCGCATTGGCGCCGGCAGCATCATTGGCGCCGGTGCCTTGGTGACGGAACGCAAGGAAATCCCCGAACGTTCCCTGGTGATGGGCGCGCCGGCCAAGGTGATCCGCGCGCTTGATCAGTACACCACCGCGCGGCTTTTGGCTTCAGCCGCGCATTACGTGGAAAACGCACGGCGCTTTGCGCGCGGCTTGCGCCGGATTGATTAGTGCGATTGCACCCTGCGCTTCAGCTTGCGTCTATCTGCAAGCCTTCGCGCTTGATCACATCGCCCCATTTCACGATTTCGCTCGCGACAAAAGCGCCGAATTGCTGCGGGCTGCCAATCATCGGCACGCCGCCCAATTCTTCAAAACGCTTCACGGTTTCCGGCATGGCGAGCATCGCCATCACATCGGCGTTGATGCTGTTGATTATCTCGGCCGGCATGGCGGCCTGGCCGAAGACCCCAAACCAGGTATTCACTTCGTAATTCGCCAGTTCCGGCATGGTTTCGCGCATGGCGGGCACATCGGGTAGGGCCGGGTGGCGTTCCTTGCTGGTTACGGCAAGCGCGCGCACGCGCCCGCCCTGGATATGGTCCATGATGCCGGTGAGGTTATCAATCAGGAAAGTGACATTGCCGGCCAGCAATTCAATCTGCGCCGGGGCGGAACCGCGTGTTGGCACATGAATGGCCTGCGCATTCAGCATTTGCAGAAACAACACGGGCGAAAGATGCGTGGATTGCCCAACACCCGTGGATACATAGGGAATTTCGCCCGGCTTGGCGCGCAGCATGGCGGCCAGTTCCGCGACATTGCGCGCCGGGACGTTGTTGTTCACCACCAGCACATTCGGCCCCGCAATGGTGCCTGCGATGGCCGAGAGTTGTTCTGGCCGATATTGCATATTGCGGAACAGGGAATAGGCGATGGCCTGCGGGCCGATATTGCCCATCAGCAGGGTCAAGCCGTCGGGCCGGGCGCGCACCGCTTCGGCTGAACCGATAGTGCCACCAGCGCCGGTGCGGTTTTCCACCACCACCGGCGTGCCCCAGCGCGGCTGCAGGAACTGCGCGAGCAGCCGGCCCATGATATCCGTGGTGCCACCCGCCGCGGCGGGGACAATGATGCGCACCTGCCCCGATGGGCGCCAGGATTGCGCGCGGGCGATGGCAGGCGCGGCAAGCAACGGCAACGCAAGTGCGGTGCGGCGGGAAAGTTTTGTCATGGGGGTCCTCCCAGAAATATCGTCCGCAGAATGCCGGTTATGGGCGCTCAGGGAAAGACGCTTGTTCACCCCTGGCGGAGCGCCGCCATAACCCGGGCCAACCCGACCTCCCAAGGCGGCAGCGTCACGCCGAAAACGCGGGCAAGCTTGCCATTATCCAGCCGGCCATCCGCTGGGCGTTTGGCCTTGGTTGGGTAATCGGCGGTGGTGATGGCATGCACCTTCGGGCGCGGCGCGCCAAGCCGGGCGGCTTCGGTGAAAATCGCCTCGGCAAAGCTGTGCCAATTGGTGAAGCCGCCGCCGGTGGCATGATAGGTGCCGGCGAAATCATCGCGCCACCCTTTGCCCCGGATGCGCACCAGAATTGCGGCAATGGCATCTGCCAGATCGGGCGCGGCGGTTGGGCTGCCCCATTGATCCTCCACAACGCGGAGTTCGGGGCGCTGTTCCCCAAGCGCCAGCATGGTGCGCAGAAAATTCTTACCCTTGGGCGCGAAAACCCAAGCCGTGCGGAGCACAATGCAGTGCTTATTGGCCGCCTGCGCCGCCCATTCCCCGGCAAGCTTGGTCCGACCATAGGCACCAACTGGATTGGGCGCATCACTTTCCAGATAGGGCGCGCCCTTCAAACCATCATAGACATAATCAGTGGAAATCTGAATGATTGGGATGCCGGCTTCGCGCGTGAGCTGCCCGAGCAGTGCGGGACCAAGCGCATTGGCGCGAAAGGCGCCCGCCTCATCATCTTCCGCCGCATCCACTGCCGTCCAGGCGGCGCAATTCACCACCGCATCGGGCTTCAGCGCGTGGAACGCTGCGGCTACCGTTTCGGGCTTGTCAAATTCAAATTCCGGCTGGCCGACCAGCAGCGCTTCAAAACCCTGCGCGGGCAGCGCAGCTTCAAGCCCTGTTGCCAATTGCCCGCCTCGACCGGTGACGAGGATGCGGCGCATCACCAAGTTCCTTTCGGGAAGGGTGGCGAAATATCGGCAAGGCGCGGCGCCTGGCGGTCCTTGTCAGACAAGATCGGGTGTCGCACCGGCCATTCGATGCCAAGCGCCGGGTCATTCCAGGCAATACCGGCATCGGTTTCCCGATCATAATAGGCGTCAACCTTATAGAGCACTTCCGTATCTTCTTCGAGTGTCACAAAACCATGCGCGAAGCCCGCCGGTATCCAAAGCTGCTGCCAATTCGCCGCCGATAATTCGCACGCCACATGCTGGCCGAAGCTGGGCGAGCCTTCGCGAATATCCACCGCGATATCCAGAATGGAACCGCTCACCACGCGCACCAGCTTGCCTTGTGCCGCAGGCGGGCGCTGGAAATGCAGGCCGCGCACAACACCCTTCTGACGCGACAGGGAATGATTATCCTGCACGAAATCAGCGGTAATGCCATGCGCGGCCAGCGCACGGCGAGAGAAGACTTCGCTGAAAAAACCACGCTCATCCCCAAAGCGTGTCGGTTCAATCAGGATCAGGTCAGGAATGGCAAGGCGTTCAACCTTCACGCCAGCCGCCCCTCTGCCAAGTCCCGCAAATAGACGCCATAAGATGTTTTGCCCAAACGATCTGCCTGGGCGCGCAAAGCGGCCGCATCAATGAAGCCCATGCGGAAGGCGATTTCTTCTGGGCAGCCCACTTGCAGCCCTTGGCGTTCTTGCACCGTCTGCACGAAAAGCGCCGCCTGCAACAGGGAAGCTGGTGTGCCGGCATCAAGCCAGGCGCAGCCGCGGCCCAATTGCTCGGCGCGCAAGGTGCCATCCGCCAGATAAACCTTGTTCAGATCGGTGATTTCCAATTCGCCGCGCGCGGAGGGCTTGAGGTCACGCGCCATTTGCGTCACGCGCTCGTCGTAGAAATAGAGCCCGATCACCGCCCAATCGGATTTCGGCTTTGCGGGCTTTTCCTCGATGGACAGCACGCGCCCGGTGGCATCGAATTCCGCGACGCCATAACGCTCCGGGTCCGCTACGCGATAGCCAAAGACTGATGCTTGACCATTTAGCGCATTGGTCGCGGCGGCTTTCAGGCTTTCCACCAAACCCTGGCCATAAATGATGTTGTCGCCCAAAGCCAAAGCGCAGGCTTCCCCACCAATCCACTCCGCGCCGATATGAAAGGCTTGCGCAATGCCATCCGGGCTTGGCTGTTCCGCATAGCTGATGCGAATACCAAACTGCGCGCCATCACCCAGCAAGCGCTTGAATGCCGGCAGATCAGCCGGTGTTGAGATGAGCAGAATATCCTTGATGCCCGCCAGCATCAGCGTTCCCAGCGGGTAATAGACCATGGGCTTGTCGTACACCGGCAGCAATTGCTTGGAAGCCGCCAGTGTCATCGGGTGCAAGCGCGTGCCGGACCCGCCGGCGAGCAGAATACCCTTCATGCTTTCACCCCCCAAGCCTTTGGCCCGCATAGCGCTTATCGCGGATCGGGCGCCACCAGACTTCATTGTCCAGATACCAGCGAATGGTCTGATCAAGCCCGGCCTCAAAATCATAACGCGCTTTCCAGCCAAGGGCGGCTTCCGCGCCGCTGGGGTCCATGGCGTAGCGGAAATCATGGCCCGGGCGATCCTTCACATAGGTGATCAGGCGCTCACGCGGGCCGGTGGGATCGGGGCGCAACCGGTCAAGCGTGCGGCAAATGGCCTGCACCACTTGCAGATTGGTGCGTTCCTGGCGTGGGCCGATGCAGTAAGTCGCGCCCGGCACACCGCGCATCAGCGCCAGCACCAAAGCTTCGGCGTGATCATCCACATGAATCCAATCGCGGATGTTGGAGCCATCGCCATAAACGGGCAGTGGGCGGCCTTCCAAAGCATTCAGCGTGACCAGCGGGATAAGCTTTTCCGGAAATTGCCACGGCCCGTAATTATTCGTGGTGTTGGATACAAAGGAAGGAAAGCCATAAGTATGCTGCCAGGCGCGCACCAGATGGTCTGACGCGGCCTTGGAAGCGGAATAGGGGCTGCGCGGATCGTAGCGCGTATGCTCATCAAAGGGCGCGTCATCCGCGCTTTCGAGTGAGCCGAACACTTCATCCGTTGAGACATGGTGGAAGCGGAAATCCGCCTTCGCGCCGGCCTCAAGCGCTTGCCAATATTCCCGCGCGGCTTCCAGCAGCACCTGGGTGCCGACAACATTGGTGCGGATGAATTCCGCCGGCCCATCAATGGAACGATCCACATGGGATTCCGCGGCCAGATGCATCACGCGGGCCGGCTTGAAGCGCGAGAAGGCTTCGCGCATCGCCGCCGCGTCGCAAATATCAAGCGCCAGATGCTGATGGCGCGGGGATTTCAGCCAATCGCCAAGTGATTCAGGACTGGCCGCATAGGTCAGCTTGTCAATATTCACAACCGTGACGTCGGTACTGGCCAGCAGATGCCGCACCACCGCCGAGCCAATGAAGCCCATACCACCTGTCAGAAGAATGACCATGCAGTGCCCCACTCAGTAAGGATATCCGAATGCACCATCATTCGGAACATCCCTTTATGTCAGGAGCAAGGCCGAAGTCAGCCTGCCTTGCTTCAGGTATTCATCGCATCGAAGAAATCCTGATTGGTCTTGCTGTATTTCAGCTTGTCCAAAAGGAATTCCATCGCATCCTGTGTGCCCATCGGGTTCAGGATACGGCGCAGCACCCACATCTTGGATAGCGTGCCGCGATCCACCAGCAATTCTTCCTTACGTGTGCCGGATTTGGTGATATCAATCGCGGGGAAGGTGCGCTTATCGGAAAGCTTCCGATCCAGCACGATTTCGCAATTGCCCGTGCCTTTGAATTCTTCGAAAATCACTTCATCCATGCGGCTGCCGGTATCAATCAGCGCCGTCGCAATGATGGTGAGTGACCCGCCTTCTTCGATATTGCGCGCCGCACCAAAGAAGCGCTTCGGGCGTTGCAGCGCATTGGCATCCACACCACCGGTGAGCACCTTGCCGGATGACGGCACAACCGAGTTATAGGCGCGGCCCAGGCGCGTGATGCTATCCAGCAAAATCACCACATCACGCTTATGTTCCACCAGGCGCTTGGCTTTTTCCAGCACCATTTCGGTCACTTGCACGTGGCGGGTTGCCGGTTCATCAAAGGTGCTGGCTACAACTTCACCACGCACGGTCCGCGCCATATCGGTCACTTCCTCGGGCCGTTCGTCAATCAGCAGCACCATCAGGAAGACTTCGGGATTATTCGCCGTGATGGATTTGGCGATGTTTTGCAGCATCACGGTTTTACCCGTACGCGGCGGCGCCACAATCAAGGCACGCTGGCCCATGCCGATCGGCGAAATCAAATCAATGACGCGATGGGTATTATCCTTGGTCGGACCCTTGGCGACGCTTTCAACCTCCGGATTCTCCATCTTGAGGCGGCGGTTCGGGTAAAGCGGTGTCAGATTATCGAAATTGATCCGGTGGCGCAGGCTTTCCGGGTCTTCGAAATTGATCGCATTGACCTTGAGCAGAGAGAAATAACGCTCCCCATCTTTCGGCGCGCGAATCTGCCCTTCCACAGTATCGCCGGTGCGCAAGCCAAAGCGGCGCACCTGGGCGGGGGAGACATAAATATCATCGGGCCCGGGCAAGAAATTCGCCTGCGGGCTGCGCAGATAGCCGAAACCATCAGAAAGGATTTCCAGCGTGCCTTCCCCGAAGATCGCCTGATCATTATCGGCGAAGGTCTTCAGGATGGCGAACATCATATCCTGCTTGCGCAGGGATGATGCGTTTTCGATCTGTAATTCCTCAGCGAAGGCGAGGAGGTCCGCGGGGCTTTTCGCCTTAAGTTCTGAAAGATGCATTGGGTGCCTTGGCGTTCCGTGAGGCTGAGAATGACGGGACCCGAACCGCAGCGCCACGCGCCCAAATGGGCGGCTTGACCGATGTTGCCGGATGCAAACCGCAGAAGGCGGCGCATCCATGAATGTCCCGTTAACGGGTAGAAGGGGAATGCGGAAGCGCCGGATGTGAAACGGCGGGTCCGCGAAAGGAAGGACCGCTTACTTATGGAGTCGAAGGCTCTCCGTCAACGGGTGGTCAGAAGGGCTTCACGATCACCATGATGACAATCAGGATCAGCAGCAGGGTTGGCACCTCATTGGCAATGCGCCAGGCCCTTTCGCTGCGGGTATTGCGGTCTTCGGCGAAAAGCCGGCGCGCGCGGGCCAGATCCATGTGAAACGCGGTCATGCCCAAAAGCCCCAAAAGCTTGCCGTGCCACCAGCCGGCGCGCCAATCCACCACGCCGGGGGTCAGGATCAGCAGCAGGCCGAAGACCCAGGAAGTGATCATGGCCGGGTTCATGATGGCGCGCAGCAGGCGCCGTTCCATGATTTTGAACAGCGCCACCTGCGCGGAACCAGGCGCCTGTTGTGTGTGGTAGACATAAAGCCGCGGTAGGTAGAATAGCCCCGCCATCCAGGCGAAAACACTGATCAGATGCAAGGCCTTGGTCCAGGCATAGAAGGGGGCGAGGGCTTCGATCACCATGGCTTATTCATCCTTTCCGGCATGGACCGGCATTAAGCGCGGATGCGGCCCATCTTCCAGCCACCAGCCCGCCAGCACCGCTTCCCGCACGCGCGCACGCACCACCTTGCCCTGCGCATTGCGCGGCAATTCGGGCAGCGCCAGCCAAGCGCGTGGGCGCTTATACTTGGCGAGATCCTCGGCGAGCGGCAGCGCCGCTTTCTCCCAGCCTTCCGGCAGGCCCTCAGCCACTGCGATGATGACCTCGCCCCAATAATCCGAAGCCAGGCCAAGCACGCAAACCGCGCGACCTTGGGCGGCGGGTTCCAGCGTGGTTTCGATCTCGGCGGGGTGGACGCGATAGCCGCCGCTTTTCATCACATCGGAAGCGCGTCCCGCCAGGCGCAGCCGGCCTTGCGCATCAAGCGCGCCCAAATCCCCAGTGCGATGCCAGGCGCCGGCGGGGCGCGGCACAAAGCCATCCGGGCCGATCATGCCGATATTCATGTGCCGGGCACGCAGCCAGATATCGCCGGATTCGCCGTGCGACAGGCTTAAGCCAACCTCATCGCGAATATCGATTTCAACGCCGGTCGCCGGCCAGCCGAGATTAGCACCTAGCCCATCATCATCTTCCGCCATGGCGGCGGCGACATCGGGGCCTTCCAGCACGGTGATGGGGTTGAAGCATTCACTCATGCCATAGGTCACGCGCACCACGGGGCCGAATTGGGCTGCGGCACGGGCGTAAAGATCGCGCGTGAGTGTTTGCGTACCGCAGAAAATCACCTTCAACCCGGGCACGGCCTGGCCTGGAAACAGCGCCAGCAATTTCGCCAAAACCGTCGGCGGCGCGAAAATCGCCGCAAGCGGCGCGGCCAGCACCGGCGCGATGCGATCAGCGCGCACGCCATCCTGCAAAACCACCTCTCCGCCGTGATCCAACCAAGCATAGGTGATCAGCGCCGCGCCATGGGTGAAGGGGGTCATCAGCAGCACACGCTCACCGGGTTCGGGCGTGAAAGGCAGCACGGCGCGTTGCAGGATATTGGCGAGGTACCGCCCACCATGGCTGTGCAAGATCGCCTTGGGCTTGCCCGTGGTGCCAGAGGTGAAGATGATCCGCCCCCAGGCATCGGATGGTACCGGGGGCAGCGGCACGAAACTGTCATCAGGGGCGATGTCTTCCAGTGGCAGGGGCTCAAACCCAAGCCCCGCCAGCCGCACACAAGATGCTTGCGGCGCCACGATGCGCTTGAAGCCCGTCAGTTCCGCGAACCAGCGCAATTCGGCATCGGTGGACCCGGTATTGCAGGGGGTTTCCGCCACACCGGCCATGGTCAGGCCATAGCTCACCCAGGGCGCATCGCAGCCATTGGGAACGAAGGTGCCCACGGGCCGGCCGGGCTTGAAACCCTCCGCGACAAGCCGTCGCGCCAAACCATGGGCGCGGGCGGAAAGCGCCGCATAGGTAATGCTGGCGTCACCATCCGTGATCGCGATGCGCGGGCCGAATCGCCGCGCGAGGGTCAGAAGGTCCGAAGACCAGGGAATACCATCCTGCATGGCGGCAAAGTCTCGCCTGCCGGGGCGTGCGTCAATGCAGGGCTTGATTGCTGGGCGTGGTTCGGGCGGGATGGGGTGAAGCAATAGGGACACCGCCATGGAATCGCTCAGCTCACCAACCTTGCCGCAAGGCATCCGTTCCCGCTTTCTGGAAGGCATCAATGGGCTTCAGGTGCATCTGCTGGAAGCCGGGCATGAAACGCCTGGCCGGCCCTGCCTTTTGCTGCTGCATGGGTTTCCGGAACTCGCCTATTCCTGGCGGCATGTGATGCTACCCTTGGCGGCGATGGGCTATCACGTCGTGGCGCCGGATCAGCGCGGTTATGGCCGGACCACGGGCTGCGATACGGAATATGATGCGCCGCTGGCGCCGTTTCGCCTGACCAATCTGGTGCGAGATGCGCTGGGCGTGGTGGCGGCGCTTGGCTACCGCGACGTGGCGGCGGTGATTGGGCATGATTTCGGATCTCCGGTAGCCGCCTGGTGCGCGCTAACGCGCCCCGATGTGTTTCGCCGGGTGGCGCTGATGAGCGCGCCTTTCGCCGGCGGGCCGGATTGGCCGAAGCCCGGCCAGCAGTCCGGTGGTTCTTCCGCCATGCCAGGGCTGGATGAGGCTTTGGCCGCGCTGCCGCGCCCGCGCAAACACTACCACGCCTATTACGCCACGCGCCCGGCCAATGCCGATATGATGGGCGCGGCGCAGGGGCTGCATGCCTTCATGCGCGCCTATTACCACCACAAAAGCGCTGATTGGGCCGCGAACAAACCGCATAAGCTGCGCGATTGGTCAGCCGAGGAAATGGCGAAGCTGCCCACTTACTACGTGATGGATCGCGCCGAGACGATGCCGGAGACCGTGGCGCATGAAATGCCAAATGCCGCCGAAGTCGCGGGCTGCACCTGGATGACGGAAGCGGAAATGGCAGTTTATGCAGAAGAATATGGCCGCACCGGATTTCAGGGCGGGCTCAATTGGTATCGGACGCGCTTCGCGCCGGAAGTGAATGCGGATTTGGCGCTTTTTGCCGGGCGCAGCATTGATGTGCCTTCGGTCTTTATCGCGGGTGCGGCGGATTGGGGCGTATTCCAGGCGCCTGGTGCCTTTGAACGCATGCAGGGCATTGCCTGCACGCGCATGGCGGCGGCGCATCTGGTGCCTGGCGCCGGGCATTGGGTGCAGCAGGAACAGCCCGCGCGCACGGTGGAATTGCTCAAGGAATTGCTGGCGCGCGAGGCAGCATGAGGCTTTCGGCTTTCACCGGGCTTGGTAGATAGGCGCCATGAAAGACGCCGCCGATGCCGCGCTTGCCGCGCAATATGATGCCTATCCCTATCCGCAGCGGGATGCACGGGATGAGGCCAAGCGCCTGATCATCGGCAGCCCAAGCCATTTGCGGGAGGTGGATCATTGGATTTTCGGCGCCCGTTGCCCCGCTGCCCAGCCCTTGCGCGCCCTGGTGGCGGGCGGGGGCAGCGGCGATGCCACTGTGATGCTGGCTCAGCAAATGGCGTCCGCCGGGCGGGCCGGCGATGTCACTTGGCTGGATCGTTCGGCGGCGGCCCGGCGCGTGGCGGAAGCGCGGGTCGCCGCGCGCAAGCTGGGGAATGTGATTTTCCAGGAAGGCTCTTTGCTTGATCTGCCGGGCAGCGGGCTTGGGCCTTTCGATTATATTGATTGCTGTGGCGTCCTGCACCATTTGCCCGATCCGCTTGCGGGGCTGAAGGCATTGGTTTCAGCTCTGGCGCCTGGGGGCGGCTTGGGCCTCATGGTCTATGCGCCGCATGGGCGCACGGGTGTCTATATGGCGCAGGATGCGCTGCGCCTGCTTGCGCCGCCTGATGAAACCCCGGCAGCGCGGGTGGAGGTGGCGAAGCGCCTGTGGCGGCAAATGCCGGAAACGGCTTGGCTGAAGCGCAACCCCTGGATCACGGATCATGAAAAGGGCGGCGATGCCGGGCTTTATGATTTGCTACTCAATCCGCGCGATGTCGCCTTCACGGTACCAGCCTTCAATGCGCTGATTGCGGCGGCGGGCTTGCGGATTGTGTGCCTGGTGGAGCCGCTGCGCTACGACCCGCTTTCCTATCTTTCCGATCCCAAGCTGCGCCCACGGATCGAAGCAATGGATGTGTTAGAACGCGCCGCCCTTGCGGAAGCCATCACCGGCAATATGGGCGTCCATATCGCCTATTGCGTGCGTGCCGATGCGCCCGTGATCACTGCGCCCTGGGATGATCCCGCCGCCATTCCCTGCCTGCGAGAATTGGATGGCGCAAAGCTTGCCGCCAGCCTGCCGCGCGATGGCGTGTTGCGCGTAAGCTTTGATGGGCTTTCCGTACCCGTGCCCTTGCCGCGTTTGGCCGGTGCAATCCTGTCCCGCATTGATGGCAAGCGCTGCATTGGCGAGATTGCCGATGATCTGGCGCAGAATGGCACAGCGCGGGAGGTTTTTGCGCGCGAATTCCAGGCGCTGGTGGCCGCGATGGAAAAGACCAATCGGCTGCTGATCAGCGCCCCATAAAGGAGGCGCTGACGGCGCAAAGTTTAACCCTCCCGCGCCTGCTGCGTACCGCGGCAGGAAATCAGCATGTTCCGCGTATGGGTGGTGGCAGCGAAGCCCCCGCCGGCAGAACCGCGACGGGAATAGCCGCCGGAACGGTTGCGATCCGTATCGCGGGACAGAATGTCATAGCCCCTGGCGCCGCAAATCTCCCCCGCGCGTTCCATGCAGGCGCCCCAATCCCGCATCAACCCGCCGCAATTCACCGCATGGGCGGATCGGCCATCCGGCGCATAGGTTTGCGTGGCGGAAGCGCAGCCGAGCAGGATCGGCAGGGCAAGCAGGGGGGCGAGGCGGGGCATGGGGGTTTCTCCCAGGCTGAGGAATTCACAACCCCAGATAGAGTCTTATATATGGTTTAATGCAACTCATATTAGTAAAGCACCCCAAAAACACACCCTTTTCTGTCAGTGAAAAATCCGCCCCGAATCAATCACAATGGTCTGGCCGGTCATGGTGTCGGTCCGGCACATCGTCACCACCATATCGGCGCAATCATCCTTATCCGCCGCTTTCTGCAAAAGTGACGAGGCGGCAGAACGTTCAATCTGTTCCGGGCGAAGGTTCGCGGTGGCGCGGGTGCCTTCCAGCAGGCCGGGCGCCACGCAATTCACCAGGGTTTCTGGCGCCAGCGCCACGGCCATGCAGCGTGTCAGATGGATCAGCCCAGCCTTGGAAACCGCATAGGCGATGGAAGACCCGGTCGGCCCCAGCCCCGCGACTGAGGATATATTGACGATCCGCCCCGCCCCGCTGGCCTTCAGCGCGGGCGCGGCGGCCTTGATCAGCCGCATGGGTCCCGTGAGGTTCACCGCCATGATTTTTTCCCAGAGTTCGACGGTCAGGCCATCCAAATCCTGGAAGGGTACGGATTTATTGAAGGCGGCGTCATTGATCAGGATATCCATCCGCCCGAAGCGCGCTATCACCGCCGCGACCAATGCCTCCACCGCCGCGCCATCGGTAATGTCGCAGCCGAAGGCCGCCGCGTTGATCTGGTAGGTGCTGGCAAGCTCTCGGGCCACGGCTTCCGCCTGATCTTTGCTTTGCGCATACATCACCGCGATATGCACGCCTTCGCGCGCGAGTGCATGGCAGATGCGTTGCCCCAACCCGCCATTCCCGCCCGTCACCAGCGCGACCTTGCCCCTGAGTTCCATACCCGTTTTCCCCGATTTGCTGTGCCGAGCTTGCGCCGTGCCGCCCTAGCCGGCAAGGCGGCAATTCCCTTGGCTGGACTGGCTTTCCTCTGGCCTATCGGGCGGTGCCTCGTTATCTTTCAGTGAAGGTCAAACCGGGAGACAGGCCATGGAATTTCTACGACGCAACGCCTTGCTGGGCGCCGCCGCCCTTGCCGCCATGGGCAGCGCCCTGCCCGCCGCTGCACAGGCCAGCCCGCCGCCGCAGCGCGGCGCGAACCCGCCTCGTTTTTTGCGCCTCAAGCATGGCGAAATGGAAGTCACCACCCTGCTGGATGGCGCCATGGGCGGCACCAACGCCAATATCCAGAATTTCTTCCCCGATAGCCGACCAGAGGAAATCACCCCGCTCCGCGCGCGTGCCTTCGCCATTGAACGTGGCTTGCATCAACCGGTCGGAGCCTATCTGGTGCATACTGGTCGGAATCTGGTGATGATTGATTGTGGCGGGCATTCCAGTTTCATCCCGACCACGGGCGGCACGCTCGATGCGCTGCGGGCTTCCGGCTATACGCCCGAACAGGTGGATACGGTGCTACTGACGCATATCCATCCGGAACACGCCCTTGGCCTTTCCTATGATGGCGTCACGCGCAATTTCCCTAATGCGGAAGTGGTCGTCACGCAGATAGACCATCAATTCTGGACCGACCCAGCGATGGAATCCCGCGTGCCGCAAGGCCAGCGCTTTATTGAAGCCGGGCGGCGCGCGATCCGCCCCTATCAGGGTCGCATCCGCACGGTGGAAATGCGCCAGGATCTGGAAGTGCTGCCCGGCATCTTCATGGACCCCGCGCCTGGCCATACGCCTGGCCATGTGAGTTTCCGATTGACCAGCCAGAATGAGACGATGCTGATCTGGGGCGATATTGCGCATCAGATGGTCATTCAGCTTGCCCGGCCACGCTGGCGCGTGGGCGTGGATGTGGATGGCGCGATGGGCGTGGAAAGCCGGGTCCGCACCCTGAACATGCTGGCCGATACAGGCATGCTGATGGGCGGCGTGCATGTGCCCTGGCCCGGCTTTGGCCGCATCATCCGCGATGGCGAGGGCTTCCTCTACGTTCCCCGCCCCCAGCAATTCAGCTGAGCGCGAAGGGGCTTTCAGCCCCTTCTCGGGACATTGATTTTGCGTGCGGCGACCGGGCTTTCAGCCCCGCCGCGGGACATTGATTTTGCGCGCGGCGACCGTGCTTTCAGCCCCGCCGCGGGACATTGATTTTGCGTGCGGCGACTGGGCTTTCAGCCCCGCCGCGGAGCATCGATTTTGCGTGCGGCGACCGGGCTTTCAGCCCCGCCGCGGGACATTGATTTTGCGTGCGGCGACCGGGCTTTCAGCCCCGCCGCGAGACACTGATTTTGCGCGCGGCGACCGGGCTTTCAGCCCCGCCGCGGGACATTGATTTTGCGCGCGGCGACCGTGCTTTCAGCCCCGCCGCGGGACATTGATTTTGCGTGCGGCGGCCGGGCTTTCAGCCCCGCCGCACGACATAATCCCCCGCCTCTAAGGCCGCGATAATCGCATCCCCCTGGGCGGTGTCGCGGACTTCGATCATCAGTTCCAATTCGGCACTTTGCACACTGGGGGCCGCGAAAAGCCTTTGGTGGCTGACTTCGATCACATTCCCCCCAGCGGCGGCGACGCGGGTTGCGATATCGGCCAGCACGCCGGGCCGGTCTGGGATGTCCAGATGCAGGCGCAGGATGCGCCCATCGCGCAGCAATTCGCGGAGCAGCACATTGGCCAGGATGCGCGGGTCTATATTTCCGCCGCAGACAATGGTGCCGACGGTTTTGCCTGCAAAGCGTTCCGGGAAGGCGAGGATGGCGGCAAGCCCCGCTGCGCCGGCGCCTTCGGCGAGTACCTTGGCGCCTTCGGCGAGCAGCACAATCGCCTGTTCCACCGCGCGTTCGGGCACCACCAGCACTTCGATGCCAAGGCGCTTCAGGATGGCAAGCGGCGCCTCACCCACATCGCGCACCGCGATGCCTTCCGCGATGGTGGGGCCGCCGACTTGCACCGGCTTGCCGGCCAGGCGTTGCGCCATGGCGGGGTAGAATTCTACCTCCACCCCGAAAACCGGCATGCCGGGGCGGAGTTCTGCGGCAGCGATGGCCGCACCTGCGCACAGCCCGCCGCCGCCGACCGGGATCACCAGGGCTTCGATGGCGGGCGCGTCTTCCAGCATTTCAAGCGCCGCGGTGCCTTGGCCGGCGATAACCGCAGCGTCGTCATAGGGGTGGATGAAGACCAAGCCCTCATCTGCGGCGAGCGCATGGGCATGGGCGGCGGCTTCGGCGAGCGTGGTACCGTGCAGCACAACCCGCGCCCCCCAGGCTTCCGTGCGCGTCACTTTGGTGGCTGGGGTGAATTTCGGCATGACGATGGTGGCGGCGATGCCAGCGAGTGAGGCATGGCGCGCCACGGCCTGGGCGTGATTGCCCGCCGACATTGCGATAACCCCGGCGGCGCGTTCCCGCGCGCTGAGCAACGCCAGCCGATTGGCTGCCCCCCGTTCCTTGAAGGCGCCGGTGGCCTGAAGATTATCGAGCTTCAGGAACACCCGCGCCCCGGTCGCGCGGGAGACCGCCTGGCTTTCAAGCGTTGGGGTGCGCAGCACAGCGCCGGAGATGCGCGCAGCGGCGGCGCGGATATCGGCCAGGGTAATGGCGCGGCCTTCGGCCAGCGCCGCGCGCATCGGCATGGGGATGGCCTTATCTAGACGAAGCGAACCGCGGCGATTTCGACCGAACGGGAACCGCCGGGGGCGGGCACTTCCACCGAATCCCCCACCTTGCGCCCCATCAGCGCCTTGGCGAGCGGTGAGGAGACCGAGATGGAACCCTGCTTCATATCGGCCTCATACTGGCCGACGATGCGGTAGTTTTTCTCATCGTCGGATTCTTCGTCAACGATGGTGACATAGGCGCCAAAGCGCACCTGGTCCCCGGTAAGCCTTTTTGAATCAATCACTTCGACAGAAGGGATCACCGATTCCAGCTCCGCGATGCGGCCTTCAATGAAGGATTGGCGTTCGCGCGCCGCGTGGTATTCGGCGTTTTCGGAAAGGTCGCCATGGGCGCGCGCTTCCGCGATCGCCCGAATGATCGCGGGGCGTTCTTCCGATTTCAACTGCTTTAGTTCCTCCTCCAAGCGCGCGAGGCCATCGGCGGTCATTGGGAACTTTTGCACAGGCGTCTTCCTTGGCTTCATTCCGTCCGGCTGGCGCCGGGCGGAAAACATTAAGGGGCCGCTTTAGTGCGCCCCCCGTTCACATTCGTTCACTGGGCGCGCACCAAATCCTTGTTTGGTCGCATTTTCCGAGTCGCCAAGTGGGTCCACTTGGCTTGAAAATGCTCCGCACGCCCCAGTCATCAGAACGATTTCTCAAAGTATGACTGAAGGGGCGCAACATCAAGGGTTCCGGCGCGTAAAGCCGCAATGGCGTGCACGGCGGCCCTGGCGCCGGCCAGGGTGGTGTAATGCGGCACCCCCTGGGTCAGGGCGCTGCGGCGGATATCGAAGCTATCGGCAACCGATTGCCCGCCCCCGGTGGTATTGATCACCAGTTGAATATCGCCGGACTTGATCGCGTCCACACAATGGGGGCGGCCTTCCAGCACCTTGTTCACCACTTCACAGGCGAAGCCGGCTTCCCGGATGCGGGCGGCCGTGCCGCGCGTGGCGACCACGCGGAAGCCCATTTCTGAAAGGCGGCGGGCGAGGGTGACCGCCGCGCCCTTGTCCGATTCCTTGACGGAGATGAAGGCAGCGCCGGATTCCGGCAGCTTCACCCCAGCGCCGAGCTGGGATTTCAGGAAGGCGCGCTCAAAAGAAACATCAAGCCCCATGACTTCCCCGGTGGATTTCATCTCCGGGCCAAGGATCACATCCACATTCGGGAAGCGGTTGAAGGGGAAGACCGCTTCCTTCACCGCGACATGGCGATAAATGGCGTCATCATCCAGTTTGAATTCGGCAAGGCGGGCGCCAGCCATAACGCGCGCACCAATTTTCGCGACCGCAACGCCGGTTGCTTTGGCAACGAAAGGCACGGTGCGGGAGGCACGCGGGTTCACTTCCAACACGTAAATCTCATTATCCTTGACAGCATATTGCACATTCATCAGCCCCTGCACTTTCAGCGCGCGGGCCATGGCCACGGTTTCTGCCTTCAATTCCGTGACGATCGCGGGCGGCAGGGAATAGGGCGGCAGGGAACACGCTGAATCGCCGGAATGAATCCCGGCTTCTTCGATATGTTCCATCACGCCAGCGACATGCACATTGCCATCTTTATCCGCGATGCAATCCACATCCACTTCAATCGCATCCACCAGGTATTGATCAATCAGGATCGGGTTTTCGCCGGAAACTTTCACAGCCTCCGCACCGAAACGCATGAGTTGTTCCCGGTTATAGGCGATTTCCATCGCGCGCCCGCCCAGCACATAGGAAGGCCGCACCACAACGGGATAGCCGATACGCTCCGCCTCATCAGCCGCTTCTTCCAGCGTGCGCACCGTGCCATTGCGGGGCTGCTTCAGGCCAAGCCCCTTCAGCAATTGCTGGAAGCGTTCGCGGTCTTCGGCGATATCAATCGCTTCCGCGCTTGTACCCAGGATGGGAATGCCCGCCTTGTGCAAAGCCTGGCTGAGCTTGAGCGGCGTCTGCCCACCATATTGCACAATGCAGCCGAGCAACTCGCCGGATTCCTGTTCCTTGCGAATGAGCGAAATCACATCCTCAGCCGTGAGTGGTTCGAAATAGAGCCGATCTGACGTGTCGTAATCGGTGCTCACAGTCTCCGGGTTGCAATTGACCATGATGGTCTCAAACCCGGCTTCCTTCAGCGCGTAAGCGGCATGGACGCAGCAGTAATCGAATTCAATGCCCTGGCCGATGCGGTTTGGCCCGCCACCCAAGATGATGATTTTCTGCCGCGCGGTGGGCCGGCTTTCGCAAATGGGTGTGCCGAAACCGCCTTCATAGGTGGAATACATATAGGGCGTTTCGGATGCGAATTCGGCGGCACAGGTATCAATGCGCTTATAGACCGGCGCGACACCAAGCTTGCCGCGCAACGCCGCCACTTCCGCTTCACTGCTGCCAATAATGTCGGCCAGACGCTTGTCGGAAAAACCCATGGCCTTGATGCGCCGCAGCGCGGTGGCATCCTGCGGCAGGCCATTGCTGCGAATGCGGGTTTCTTCGCGCACCAGCTTTTCAATTTCGCGCAGGAACCAGGGGTCGAATTTACAGGCTTCGTGGATGGCTTCCACGCTCATGCCCGCGCGCATGGCTTGTGCTGCCATCAGAATGCGGTTGGGGGTGGGTGTGGCGAGTGCGGCATGGAAAGCCTGCGGGCTGCCATCGCCCGGGATCGGCACTTCATCAAGGCCAGACAGACCAATTTCCAAACCGCGCAGGCCCTTTTGCATGGCTTCCGCGAAGGAACGCCCAATCGCCATCGTCTCCCCCACCGATTTCATGGAGGTAGTGAGGGTTGCCGGCGTGCCGGGGAATTTTTCAAAGGTGAAGCGCGGGATTTTCACCACCACATAGTCAATGGTGGGCTCGAAGCTGGCCGGCGTGACCTTGGTGATGTCATTGGCCAATTCATCAAGCGTATAGCCAACGGCAAGCTTCGCCGCGACCTTGGCGATGGGAAAGCCCGTTGCCTTGGAAGCGAGCGCCGAGGAACGCGAAACGCGCGGGTTCATTTCAATGATCACCATGCGCCCATCGGCGGGATTGATGCCGAATTGCACATTGGAACCGCCCGTATCCACGCCGATTTCGCGCAAGCAGGCGATAGAGGCATCGCGCATGCGCTGATATTCCTTATCGGTCAGCGTCAGCGCGGGCGCGATGGTAACCGAATCCCCCGTATGCACGCCCATCGCATCCAGGTTTTCGATGGAACAAATGATGATGCAATTATCCGCGCGGTCGCGGACCACTTCCATTTCAAACTCTTTCCAGCCAAGCACGCTTTCTTCCACCAGCACTTCACTGGTCATGGAAGCGGCCAGGCCCGAGGAGACGATTTGTTCGAATTCTTCGCGGTTATAGGCAATGCCGCCACCCGTACCGCCGAGCGTGAAGGAAGGGCGAATAACGCAAGGCAGCCCCACAATCTTCAGCGCATCCCAAGCTTCCGGCATGGTATGGGCGATTTCGCTTTTCGGGCTTTCAATGCCGATTTTGGTCATGGCATTGCGGAATTTTTGGCGGTCTTCGGCTTTATCAATCACTTCCGCCTTCGCACCAATCAATTCGCAGCCGTATTTTTCCAGAATGCCGGCCTCGGCGAGTTTGAGCGAGGTATTGAGCGCTGTCTGTCCGCCCATGGTGGGCAGCAGCGCATCGGGGCGTTCCTTGGCGATGATTTTCTCGACAATCTCGACCGTGATGGGTTCGATATAGGTGGCATCCGCCAGCCCCGGATCGGTCATGATGGTGGCCGGGTTGGAATTCACCAGAATGACGCGATAGCCCTCAGCCCGCAGTGCCTTGCAGGCTTGCGCGCCCGAATAATCGAATTCGCAGGCCTGGCCGATGACGATCGGCCCAGCGCCGATGATCATGATGGATTTGATGTCAGTGCGCTTCGGCATGGTTCAGGGCCTTGAGGTTTGCAGCAGGGTGAGAGGGGGGGTCATGCGCGGCTTTCGGTGGCGAGCTTGATCGCAATCAGCGCAAGCGCACCGCCCAAAATCCAACGCTGTGCGGCCATCCAGGTAGGGTTTTCGCTGAGGAAGCGCGAAACTCCGGCGGCGCCGTAAATCAACAAGCCATCGAAGATGATGGCGATGGCAATTTGCACCGCGCCAAGCGTGATGCTTTGCAGAAAAACATTGCCAAGCGCGGGGTCAATGAAGGGCGGCAGTACCGCCACATAGAAAATCGCAACTTTCGGATTGAGCGCGGCGGTGGCGAAACCAACACCAAACAGGCGCGATGCTGGTTCTCGTGGCATGGGCCGCGCGGTGAAAATCGGCTGCCCACCGGGGCGGAGACATTGCCAAGCGAGGAAAGCAAGATAAGCCGCGCCACCGATGCGCAGCACATCCCAAGCATAGGGAATGGCAAACAGCGCCGCCGTAATCCCCGCCGCAGCGCAGAGCATGATGAACAGGGACCCACATTGGCAGCCAATCAACGAAATCATGCCAGCGCCAACACCCTGCGCCAAAGAACGCGAAACAAGATAAAGCATATTCGGCCCCGGCGTGGCGGCGAGGCCGAGCGAGAGGGCCGCGAAGATCAGCAGGGTTTCGAGGGTGGGCATGGACTATCGCGCTGCCTCGTATGCCTTGACGATTAGTAGGATAGCGGAGGCCGTCTGATGCAAGCCATAGGCAGCAAGATATTCGGGTACTTCGCGCACCTCTTCGCCCTGCCCATGGGCCGCCTCTTTGTTCCGGACATTTGGCGCGCCACCTTGCAGGAGTGATTTTAGGTCATTGAGCTGCTTCTCAAGATAAATTGGCAGAACGTTCAGCCCGAAGAATTTATTCAGCAAGGCCGAAGCCGTATCCCTCTCTGTGACTTCTTGACCATGCTTGCGAAGAATAATTTTTAGAACGCTCTCAAATGCTTTAGCGCCTTCTAAAAGAGCGCCCTTATAGTCCCCATTGCGGTATTTTTTATGCGCTTGGAGAAATTCGTCATTTGCCCCTTCGAAGCCTTTAGCGCTCAATAAATTGAGGGTCGGCTTTACGACTTCACTATGGACAAATTGGTGATCCACTCTGATCGCCAAACCGTTTTCAATCTGGAAGCCAACACCACCCTCCCTCAGTCGAGTATTGAGCGTGTTGATCGCTTCGTCTTGACCACGACTTGAAAGTTCCCTGGCACAAAATTCGATAACATCAAGGCAACGAGGCGCATCTTCTTCGCGCATTAGAAATTGGCTTAACTCATAAAAACCGGGCCGGGAATGTTCTCTATGAAATTCAGGCACTCCAACGAGATCTAGCAAATGAAAAACGCCGTATTCTTCACGCAATAATGTACAAACGGCCATATAAAACATAGATGCAAGATTGTCGTTATCGCGGTTGGGCTTTCCAATAGCGCGTTCCAATAACATAATGATTTGCCGCCGCACATGATCAGGGATTTCGGCGTATTGATAAACATCGTTTACGGCGCCGGTGCCGCGAGACGCTCTTTTTGAAAAGATGTCGAAGACCATGACTTTGTGCCCCCGAAACTGGCCATTTCACCCCTGCACCGAATACCCACCATCCACCGGGATCGCGACCCCGGTGATGAAGGCCGCGGCATCGGAAGCGAGGAAGGCCGCAACCCCAGCAAAATCCGCGGGCATCCCCCAGCGCTTGGAAGGCGTGCGCGCCAGCACATTGTCATTCAGCCCGGCCATATCTTGCCGCGCCTTGCGCGTCAGGTCCGTATCAATCCAGCCGGGCAGGATCACATTCACCGTAATGCCATCCGCGGCCCAGGCGACGGCGGTGGATTTCGTCATCTGCACCACACCACCCTTGGAGGCACCATACGCGACATGCAAAGGCAGGCCAAAGATGGACAGCATGGACCCATTATTGATCACGCGCCCGCAGCCATGCGCCTTCAAATACGGATAGGCGGCTTGGGATGCCAACATGCCGCTGGTCAGGTTGGTATTGATGATGCTGTGCCAGTCTTCCAGCTTATATGTCTCTGGCCGATTGCGGATATTCGTGCCGGCATTATTCACCAGAATATCCAAACGCCCCATCCGCTTGGCGGTTTCTTCCACCATGCCGGTGATCGAAGCGGGGTCGGTCACATCCACCGCGATGCTTTCCGCCTTGGCGCCCAGCGCTCGCAGGCCCGCCACCGCCGCTTCATTCTTCGCGCCATTGCGGCCAGCCACCATTACGGTCGCACCGGCTTTCGCCAGGCCCGTCGCCATGCCAAGGCCAATGCCGCCATTGCCGCCCGTGACCAGCGCAACGCGGCCGGTCAGATCAAACATCTTGCTCATGCCTTTGCCCTTTCGATCATTTCAACGAAGCGATGGAACAAATAATGGCTGTCCGATGGCCCGGGGCTCGCTTCCGGGTGGTATTGCACGGAAAAGGCTGGGCGATCGGTGGCCGCGACACCTTCATTGGTGCCATCGAACAGAGAGATATGCGTCACCTTCGCATTGGCCGGCAGGCTTTCCGGATCAACAGCGAAGCCGTGATTCTGGCTGGTGATTTCCACCTTGCCCGTCGTCAAATCCTTCACCGGCTGATTGGCGCCCCGATGCCCGCGCGCCAGCTTGAAGGTGCGCGCGCCAAGCGCCAGCGACAGCAATTGATGGCCGAGACAAATGCCGAAGATCGGCAGTTTCTTATTTAGCACAGCGCGGATTGCGGGCAGCGCATAAGTACCCGTCGCCGCCGGGTCACCGGGGCCATTGGACAGGAAAACACCATCCGGGTTTTGCGCGAAAATATCCTCGGCTGAGGCGGTGGCGGGCAGCACCACCACATCACAACCAGCAGAGGCCAGGCAGCGCAGGATATTGCGCTTGGCGCCGTAATCCATCGCGACAACGCGGTATTTCGGGGCGGTTTGGCGGCCAAAGCCGGTGGGCCAGGCCCATTCCGTTTCATCCCAGCGATAGCTCTGCCGGCAGGTCACATCCTTGGCCAGATCCATGCCCTCAAGCCCCGGCCAGCCAGCGGCTTCGGCGCGGAGTGCTGCGATATCAAACTTCCCATCCACGCGATGGCACAAAACGCCATTGGGCGGCCCGCCATCGCGGATGCGCGCGGTCAGGGCGCGGGTATCAATGCCGGCAAGCCCAGGCACGCCGTGGGAAACCAGCCAGGCATGCAAATGCCGCGTGGCGCGGTAATTCGCCGGTTCCGTGACATCCTGCTTCACGATCAGCCCACGCGCGGCGGGGGTGAGGGCTTCGATATCTTCGCCGTTGGTGCCGACATTGCCGATATGCGGGAAGGTGAAGGTGATGATCTGCCCCGCATAGGAAGGATCGGTCAGGGTTTCCTGATAGCCGGTCATGCCCGTGTTGAAGCAAATTTCGGCCACCGCCTTGCCCTCTGCCCCGAAGCCGCGGCCCCAAAAGACGCTGCCATCAGCCAGGACAAGGCAGGCGGTGGCGCCAGGGGGGGCGGTATCAGCCATGGGAAGGGGCTCCGGTTTTGGGGTCTCGGTGGTGGGCGTGCCGGTCATATCGGCAAGCGTCAGGCCAGTGGCGGTCAGGATGGCGGGCCAATGTTTGGTTGGAATGGCCTTGGATTGCCGCCATTTCCGGATGGCTTCCGTGCCGACGCCGCAGCGCTCAGCCGCGGCTTCAGCCCCGCCCAAAAGGGCGATGATGTCTTCAACGCTGCGCATGAGGCCGGCTTATCTGGGAAAAAACTTCCCAAGGCAAGGGAAAAGAGATGTATGGGAAGAATTCTCCCGCAATGCAGCAAAGCTGGCCTCTATGGCTCGGCTGGTCAGAATCCTCGCCGCCCATTTGCCCCTGATGATGCGGCTGGGAATGTCCGCTGACCATAGCAGATGACAATAGCGGGCTGCATATCATCCGCCCGGATGCGGGCTTCGCCTTTCGTAATCGCTTCGCGCATCATCCTTCCATCGGCGGGCACCCAGCCTTTTGCGGGCCCGCGCCGCATCGCGCCCCCGTGTGAAAGCCTTGACCAGAAACAGCCACCATATCACCGGAGACAACTCGCCGCCGATGCCCGTGCGCGTCAGGTCCGCCCTTGTACCGCTGGCCTTGGCGAAGAAACAGGCGCTGATCTGCGCGCCGACCCTGCAACAGGTGCTGCTCTCGCAGTCATGGAAGCCATATGGGTGGACCCAGGTGCGCCCTGTTCCGGCGCGCGCTTTTGCAAACGCTGCCACAGCGCCTCATCCCGGCTGTAGAAATCCGGACGCATCTCCAAGTCGCGGCCAGCAGCGAAGGCCGTATGGTACAGCACGAAAACCGGTACTGGTTCTGCCAGCGACCTCCGCACCGTATCCCCTGTTGCTACCTTCTTATTGATAATGTCCAAAGGTTCATCCATCAGCAGCGCAGCAAATTGCAGCGGGTTATGCACGCGAATGCAGCCATTGCTCAGACGACGATTGTCGCGGCTAAAGACGTCCTTGTCTGGCGTGTCATGCAAATAAACGTCAAAGCGGTTCGGCATTTCGAACATCACGGCACCTAGCCCGGCTTGCGGGCCTGGCGCCTGTTCGGCGTCACCATTTGGCAGCATAACGATCTTGTTCTTGATCAGGTAAAGCGGGTCTCGCTTCAGCATCGGGCGGATATCCGCTTCGACAATATCATGCGGGATAACCCACGGGGGATTGAACAGCGCGGATTCAATCACGGTGCTGAATTCAGGGCTTTGCTTGCGATCCGTCGCTTCACCCACCACCACGCGCGTGACGAAAACCGGACGGTCATCCCGATAGAGCACCAGTTGTTGATCAGGCACATTCACCCAGACGCGATTGGCTGGCAGCTCGCGCGGAAGCCAGCGTTGGCGTTCAAGATTGGCCTCAATCACGCGCAAGCGGCGCGCCTCGCCGCGGTCGGGCCTGCTTGCCGAGCCAAGCCGCTGCAGCGCCTGGCGGAGCGCCCTGTAGGTCGGGGTTTGTGGCGCCAGCGCCTCGATCACTGCGGTCGGATCGGGGCCATCCAGCGCCTTATCGAGCACTTCCGCCACATCTACCGGGTCTGGCGCAAGGGCCTCTCGATCCTTGCGTCGGCTCTGCGGTACGGCGCCAAAAGCAAGCGCCTCAGCATAGGTGAGTACCGCGTGGGACAGCAGCAAGTCGCGCCGATCGGGCGGGAAGGTATCCAAACGCCTCAGCAGGTCGGCGTGGAATAATTCCGGGTCCAAGCCATGATCGCGGGCGCGCAGAACAAGAGCCTTGAACGACCCCGCCTGCGCTTGGCGCGTGGTCCAGACCGGTTCAAAATCGCGGCGCGTGTAGAAACGGCGCAGCAAAGCGCCATCTAACGTCTCCCCAGCAACAACCGGTGGGGGGCTGTCCAGCGCATGGCCTGCGGGTTCTTCGGGCTTGAGCGCCGCCGTATCCATTGATTCGTTTTCCGATACCGCGCAGCCTGCCAGCGCCAAGGCCGAGGCAAGGCCGAAAAGGCTCGCGCGGCGAGAAACCAGGGCTGGCGGGGGAGCCAACGGCCCTTTTTTGCACGATTCGCGGATACTCCATGGCAACGGCACGCTTTTATCTCCTGGAACTTCGCGTTTTATGCAATAAAGGGTTTGACAGTTGCCAAATAAATGATCATGAATCGGTCTGTCTCCAAGACCCTAGCAATTTGGACCCGAAAAATGAACACTGACTCCAAAGAAATGACTCGCAAATCGCTGCTCCGCAAGTTTGCGGCGGCCGCGGTCCTTGCCCCGGCGGCGCTGCTCGCGGCCTGCGCTTCGGAACCGGCCCCGGCGCCTGCTCCGGCTCCGGCACCGGCACCTGCTCCGGCCCCTAGGGCGCGCGGCTGATTTGACATTCCGTTGGGCGGTGCCTTTGGGTGCCGCCTTCGAACGGAATGCCAAATACCGCTTTTTATTTATAGGCGGGGAAAAGTACCCAGACCCGTTGCGCATCCGCGCGGCGGGTTTTTTCTATTTTCCATGGCCTCAAACAACTCTATGTAGGCGGCTCCGCCCTGCCCCGGGCCAATAGGTGTCGGGGCGCCTCCTCAGCACATCATGACGCGCGCCATAGGCCCTGGGATGCGGCGCACAGCCATGGGGCTGAATTGCCTAACGGCCATATGCTTTCTTCCTCTATCGCCCTATAATCAACGCTCATAAGCCGTCCCGCAAGGAGAATAGGCCGCTTGCCGCAGGCAATTTCCCTCGCAAACCCCAAATCGGGAATGGCGCAATGACGGCCTCCGCCATTTTCGGTGACTTGTTTGCCGCCTGGCTATTTGGCTTTTCGGCGCTGATCAGTATCATCAACCCGCCCGCCGGCGCGCTGATCTTCCACGGCATGACGCGTTGGTTGACCGAACAGGATCGGGCACGCCTGGCGCGGTCCATTGCCATCAATAGCTTTATTGTCCTGCTGGGCGCCCTGTTCCTCGGCGCTCCTATCCTGGGCTTTTTCGGTATTTCCCTTGAAGCTTTACGGATCGCAGGCGGCCTGACGGTCGCGGTCGCCGGCTGGCAGATGCTGAATGAGGAAGATGACAACCAGCGCCGCGAAGCCCAGGCCCCCGCCGCCTTGGATACCGCCCCTGTCGAGCGCATGAGCTTCTTTCCGCTGACCCTGCCGCTCACCACCGGCCCGGGTACCATTGCAGCGTCGATCGCCCTTTCCGCAGAAAGGCGCTCCTCCGAAATTGGCGATATCGTGCTGAACGCTTTGGTCTTCACGCTACTGGCCGCGACAGTGGCGCTGACTGTTTGGGTCGCCTATGCCAATGCCGCCGCGGTCGCGCGCCGGCTTGGCCCGACAGGCATGTTGATCGCTGCCAAACTTGCCGCCTTTGTGCTGCTTTGCATCGGCGCGCAAATCATGCTGACCGGCGTGATTGATGCGCTCACCCCCATTCTCGCGAAGCGGTAACGCGCCGCGACATTCCAAAACCAACAGGAGAGAAACATGAGCAGCACTGCCAATACCGTTGATGTTGATTACGCGACCGAGATGCTGATCCGCTTGCTCGCGATTGACAGCGTCACGGGGTTTGAAGCCGCCATCGGCGCTGCCATTGTGGATGAATTGAAGAAGGTTGGCGTGCCGGCAAGCGCCATCCGCTACGATACCGTCCATCAGCGCATCAAGTTGCCGACCGAAGTGGGCAATCTGATCGTTGACCTGCCAGGCACCAAGCCCGGACCGCGGCTGTTATTCTCCACACACATGGATACCGTGCCGCTGTGCAAGGGTGCGAAGCCGCGGCGTGAGGGGGACCGGATTGTTTCTGATGGCACCACGGCTTTGGGTGGCGATAATGGCACGGGCTGCGTTGTGCTTATTGCGCTCGCGAAGGCGCTTATCCAACATAAGCTGCCGCATCCGCCGATCACCATGCTGTTCACCGTGCGCGAAGAAAGCGGGCTGCATGGCGCACGTGAACTTGACCCGAAGGACCTGGGCGGTGCCACCATGGGCTTCAATGTGGACAGTACCCACGCGGCCTTGCTCACCATCGGCGCGGTCGGGCAGCAGAATTGGGAAGTCACCATCAAGGGCAAGGCCGCCCATGCCGGTGTGGCGCCGGAACGAGGCATATCCTCGACGCTTGTTGCTTCCATCGGGCTGACCGAAGCACGGCGCAGCGGCTGGTTCGGCAAGGTGGAGCAACCGGAAGGCAAGGGTTCATCCAATGTTGGTATCTTTGGTGGCAAGGATGGCAAGCCCGCTGGCGATGCGACCAATGTCGTGACGGATTACGTGCATCTGGTGGGTGAAGCCCGCAGCACCGATGCGGCCTTTGCAGTCAAGATCACCGAAGCATTCGAAGCCGCCTTCAATAAGGCGAAGGGTGAGGTGAAGGATGCCGATGGCAATATGGCCGAAGTGACATTCCAGGCGCGCACCGCCTATCCGCCCTTCCTGATGTCGGAAGATGACCCCGCCGTGCAGCGCGCCAAGAAGGCCGCGCAATCCATGGGGCTTGAGCCCGTGACCATGGTGTCTGCCGGCGGGCTGGATGCGAATTGGCTGGTGAAGCATGGCGTGCCGACCGTGACTTTCGGCGCGGGCCAGGCTGAAATCCACACGGTCAATGAATATGTGGTTATTCCGGAATTCGCCCAAGGCTGCCGCCTGGCGGTTGCCATCGCGACGCTGGAGTAATATCCGCGCCCCATGCGCATCCTGCTGATCGAAGACGATAGGGCGACGGCCGACTACATCGCCAAGGGTCTGCAGGAAATCGGCCATGTCGTGCAGGTGGCGCGTACCGGGCGCGACGGCATGCTGCTTGCGGCTGGTGAGGCCTGGGATGTGATCGTGACAGATCGCATGCTGCCGGGGCCTGATGGCCTGACCATTCTGCGCACCCTGCGCGCTTCCGGCATCA
The DNA here is from genome assembly GCA_020249285.1 of Roseomonas sp. Lineage (GTDB taxonomy): Bacteria > Pseudomonadota > Alphaproteobacteria > Acetobacterales > Acetobacteraceae > Neoroseomonas. The sequence continues at coordinate 80,012 of JADCFX010000010.1, forward strand.
CCACCCCCGTGCTGGTACTGACAGCGCTGGGGGAGGTTGAGCGGCGCGTGGAAGGGCTTGATGCTGGTGCGGATGACTATCTGGCGAAGCCTTTCGCCTTCAGTGAACTCCGCGCACGCATCGCGGCACTGGCGCGCCGCCCTGCGCCCACGACAGACCCGGTATTGCTGCAAGTGGGTGATATTGAAATGGATTTGCTGAAGCGCGTGGTGCGGCGCAATGGCCAGCCAGTGGAATTGCTGCCGACCGAAATGCGCCTCCTGGAATTCATGCTGCGTCGCCCGGGGCAGGTGCTGACCAAGACCATGCTGCTGGAAGGCGTTTGGGATTTGAACTTCGATCCTTCGACCAATCTGGTAGAAGTCCATGTCAGCCGACTGCGCCGGAAGCTGTCGCAGGAAGGATCGCCGGCGCCCATTCAGACCATGCGCGGTGTGGGCTATATGCTCGGCCCGCCGAAATGAACGGGCTTACCCGGTTATTGCGCAGCTTCGCGCTCCGCACCGCATTGCTGACGGCCTTTGGCGTTTTGGGCATTTCCGCGCTGGGCCTTGGGCTTGGGTGGTTGCGGAGTTCATCGGCCTTGGAAGAAGCGTTGGACAGCACCATCCGCGCGGAAGCCGAATTGCTGCTTGGCGAATTTCAGCGCTTCGGCATGATTGGCCTGACTCGCGCGGTGGAAGCCCGCACGCGGGACCGCACACCAAGCGCCATTTTGGTGCAATTGCGCTTGCCGGATGGGCGCCCCCTTGCTGGGTCTGCGCGACTTTCCGGTGCGCCGGGGGGCTTGCGCGGTTTTGTGACGCTCAGGGCACCAGAAGGGCCGGTGCGCACGCTGGGCATTGGGGTTGCCACTGGCTTCACCTTGCTGGTCGCGGCGGAATTCGGCGCGGTGCTGGATACGGCTGCCACCCTTGCCACCACGCTGCTCGCGGCCGGTGCGGTGGCTGTCCTAATTGCGCTCGCTTTCGGCTTGTTCATGGCGCGCGGGCTGCAATTGCGCCTTCGCCGCGTCTCAGAAGCAGCGGAACAGGTGATGCGCGGTGATTTGGCGCGCCGTCTGCCCTTGGCCGGCAGCGCCGATGAATTCGACCGCCTGGCGGGCACGGTGAACACGCTGCTGGAACGTCAGGAAGCGCTGATCGAAGGCATGCGGCAGGTCACGGTGGATGTCGCGCATGATTTGCGCGGCCCGCTTTCCCGCCTGCGTCAAAAGCTGGAAGCAGCCCTCGCACGCGCGCGCGATCCCAATGCCGATGGCGCAGCCTTTGAAGCTGCCTTGGCTGAATTGGATACGGTGCTTGCCGCCTTCACCGCGCTGCTGCGTATTGCTCAGCTTGAAGCCGGCCCGCCTTTGCCGCCGCAGGAAGCGCCGGTGGTGGACCTTTCTGCGCTGGTGACGACACTGGCCGAGGCTTATGCGGTGGTGGCGGAAGAAGCCGGCAAGCGGCTTGAGGTGCAGGTAGCACCCGACCAGCGCCTGCATGGCGATGCCGCGCTACTGCGGCAAATGCTCACGAATCTCATGGACAATGCCCTGACCCATGGCGGGGGCACACTGCGCGTGACGCTGCGCCCAGGCCCCGTGCTGGAAGTGGCCGATGATGGGCCAGGTGTGCCGCCCGAAGAACGCGCCCGCGTGCTGCGCCGCTTCTATCGGCTGGACCGCAGCCGGGGCACACCGGGCAGCGGGCTTGGCCTAGCGCTGGTGGCGGCGGTGGCAAAGCTGCATGGCGCGGCGCCGGTATTGTCCGATGCCGCGCCGGGGCTGTGCGTGACGGTCGATCTTTCGGGCGCCAAACTCATGAATTGAGCCGCTAGGAGCGGATCAATTCATGGCCTCTGTGATCTGGTCGCATTTTCCGAGCCGCCAAGCGATTCCGCTTGGCTTGAAAATGCTCCATCCTGAAAATCTTTTCAGCTTCGCGTTCGGGACTTTACAGCAGGTTTTCTCCATTTTGGCAGTCAAGGCGAACGCGAATCAGCGCCCTGCCCTTTAGATGGAGAGAACAACTCATGGCTACTTCCAGCCCCGCCCGCCGGACTGCGCGCTATGCGCTGCTCGGCCTTTTGCTTGGTTCAACCGCGCTGACCGGCCTTGCCGTGCACGCCCAAAATGCCCCGGCGCCTGTTGCCCCGGCGATTACCCTTGACCGCGCCGCGCCGGCCGCCGGCTTTGCCGAGCTTGTGAAGGCCGTGCGCCCAGCCGTTGTCACCATCAATGTTTCCGGCAAGCAGCCGCGCACTGAGACGGGCATGCCCAACCCCGGCCAGGGCCGCGTGCAAGGCACCGGTTCGGGCTTCATCATTGATGCCGCTGGCTTCATCGTGACCAACAACCACGTTGTGGATGGCGCCACGCGCGTTATGGTGAAGCTTGAAGATGGCCGCGAATTGCAGGCCCGCGTTGTTGGCCGCGATTCGCGCACCGATGTCGCGCTGCTGAAGGTGGAAGCCGGCGCGCCGCTGCCCTTCGTTGCTTTGGGCGATTCTGATCGTGCCCAACCCGGCGATTGGGTGGTGGCCATGGGCAATCCCTATGGCCTGTCCGGCACTGTGACCACGGGCGTGGTCTCGGCCACAGGCCGCGATATTGGCGCTGGCCCCTATGATGATTTCATCCAGGTGGATGCGCCGATCAATCAGGGCAATTCCGGCGGCCCGCTTTTCGCCCGCGATGGCGGCGTGATTGGCGTGAATACGGCGATCTTCAGCCCGACCGGTGGCTCGGTGGGTATCGGCTTTGCCGTGCCGTCCAATATGGTGAAGCGCGTTGTGGTGGAACTGCGTGAGAAAGGCTTTGTGGAGCGCGGCTTCATTGGTGTTTCGACCCAGCCGGTGAATACGGCCATGGCGGCGGCGTTGAAGCTGCCGGCCAAGGGCGCCGAAGCACCGCAGGGTGCCCTTGTGGCGGGTGTGGAAAATGACAGCCCCGCCGCCAAGGCCGGCCTGAAGCCAGGCGATGTGGTGACGGCGCTGGATGGCAAGGCCGTGCGCAACCCGCGTGACTTGGCGCGCAACGTGGCGGATCTCCGCCCCGGTGCGAAGGCTGATCTGAAGCTCTGGCGCGATGGGGCCGAGGCCAGCCTGCGTGTGGATATCGCTGCTCAGCCTGGTACGGAACGTGCCCGCGCGGGTGCCGAACAATCCAACGCGCCGCGCATTGGTGTTTCTCTGGCGCCGATCACGCCGGAAGCGCGTGCGTCACTCCGCTTGCCCAATGATGCCAAGGGCGCGCTGGTGCAGGCCGTGGAGCCGAATTCACGCGCACAAGAAGCCGGTTTGCGCCGGGGCGATGTGATCATCGGCGTCGGCGCAGCGGCCACCGATGATGCGGAAGCCGCCGTGCGTGCACTGCGTGAGGCGAATGCCGCTGGTGGTGCGGTGGCGGTGCGCGTCCTGCGCGATGGCAAGCCGGCCTTCATCGCCGTGCCTGCCGCGCAGGGCTAACAATCCGGCGGCGTGTCTGATAAGGCGCGCCGCCGAATGGTAAGGCTGGAGAAAGAATAATGCGCGCCGCAATGGGCGCAGCCTCCGGCCCCGCCGGCCATGGTGGGAGAACTGACCCCTTAAACCATCATGGCCGGTTTTTTGTTATGTTTTCTGCAACTTCAGAACCGCACAATGCCAACCGCAAGCAGGCGATTGGCAATACCATGGCCGACGCCATTGGCACCCACCGCGCCAGCGCCATCTTCAAGATCACGCCGGCTGAAGACATATTCCAGACCAAGATCGAGCCACCCAAAAGGCATGCGGCTGGTTGGGCGATCGGCGAAGGGGCTCCAGATCAGATTGGCAATGACCTGCTGCATTTCCCGGTTGCGCGCCAATGCCCCCGCCGTGCCGGCGCCGAAACGGATGGAGGAGGGGTAATCCTGCCGCGCATAGGCGTAGGAGACCGTGCTCCGCACCTTATCGGTCCAGAAGCGCCGATAGCCGATAGTGCCGCCATAGGTGGGTACGGAATCCAGGCTGTAATCCATGCCGGTCGCTGTGATGATGTCGGAAATACCGCCCTGGCCAAAGGTATTGCCGGCGAAATAGCGGCCAATGCCTTCACCATAATAGCCCATCAACATCAGCTCATCGCGCCCGAGAGCGGAGATCCATTTGCCTAGCGGCAGGCGCGTATGGGCGGCAAGCCCCCAGCCATAGGTGCTCTCGCTCGGCCTTGGGCCAAGCGTGGTGCCATCCGGTTCAAGCGATAGCTGCCGGAAAAGGCCGCGCAGAACGTATTCCTCTGCGCCATCGCGCCAGGTCAGCCGCGCCAGCAGATCGGGCATTTGGTCAAAGGCCGGACTTGCGCCGCCATCAAAGCGAATGGGCGAAAAGGCCGGGCCGCGTTGCGTCAGGATATCGCCATAGGGCGCTTCAACCGAACCTTGCAGCATCCAATTGCTGCCGAAGCGGTGCGTCACGCGAAGCTGCGCCTGGCGGATGAAGCTTTGATTGAGGTTGGTCGCATCATGCATCGCCTCGGTCAGCCCTTCATTCCAAAGGCTGTTTGTTTGTCCGATCAGGTAGCTCCAATCATCGCGGGTCAATTCGGCGAAGGCCTGCCTGAGGCGATAGGCAAGATCACCACCTTGCGAAATCTCACCACGGAAATCGCCTTCAATCGTGGTATCCAAGCGCCCCCAGGCAGTATCGGTGCGCGTATCAAAGCCGAAGCGCGAACTGCGCGCGGTGATGTCGCCATCGCCGGGCTGCGTATTTCTGGCAGTCAGCGGAATACCCTGCACTGAGGCCGCATCGGTCGGGTTGCGCGCATTGAAATCGCGATAACCCGTCAGCCGCAGAAACCCATAAAGCCGCACGGTCGTATCCGAATTCGGGATGCGCATGGCAAGCCCATCCAGGCTGCCGCGCAGCGCCTCATCCACCTCAGCGCGCACGACCTCAGGCGAGCGTGGCGCGGGTGCGGCGGCAGGGGCGGCTGCGGTGGCGGCAACCGGCGCTGTGCGGGGTGCTGCGGCACGTGCCGGTGCGGCTGGTGCAGGTGCGGGCACGGGTGCGGCGACAGGGGCCGGGCGCTGCGGGCGGCGTTCGAGTTCATTCACACGTTGTTGCAGCGCATCTATGCGCCGCATCAGATCTTCCATGGTGGGCTGCTGCGCATAGGCTGGGGCAGCCCCCACCATCAGACCCAGCATGGCCGCGCCGGCCCATTTTGATCTCATTTGCATGCCCCCTGTGTCTTCTGGCCCTGACGCCAAGAATCTTTCACAATGATTGGAAACCAGGGGGTAGCGCCGCGCATTGGCGGAGTGTCGCGCGACTGTGCAGGGTATCTCTGAGGCGCCTATGCCGTTCAGGCGCTAAAAGCGGAAGGCGATGCTGACCGACCCGAACTGCGCCGCTTCCCGCTGCGTTTCGAATTCCTTGCTGCGGATCGTATAGGTCGCGGTAAGGCGCATGGTCTCAAAAATCAGCGCAACGCCCGCGCTGGCATCGCCCACCAGCACTTCCCGATCCACGCTTCGGCTATCGCGCCAAGTATTGCCATCCAGCGAGATATCCCGCGCCACTGCGCGGCCTTCAACACCGCCAAATACATACCAGCCAAAGCGCCCGGTTGGCTGGAAGAAAACCGAACCGGCGGAAACCGGGCGCACGCGCGGCGGGCCGAAATCCGCCTCAAGCTCGGTCCCGTAGCGGAGCAGCATGCCCCCGGCGGCATAGGTATGCACATTGCCAAGGCTGGCCGCGAGGCTCGGCACCCAGCCGAAACGTCGGCCGGCGGAGTCGGGTTCACCATTCAGCCGCCATTGCCGGTTCGCCACCAGATTGACGCCAGGTTCATCGCGAAGCTGATAATTCCAGCCATAGGCGCGATCAATCCGCATCAGATCATGCGTGGTGTTCTGCACCCATTCGCCAAGTGCGGAAGGCCCGATAACGCCAAGCTGCAATTCCAGCGTGCCCACTTCCCGCGCCGTATAGGAATGCAGCGAAACCGCGCCATAAAGCCAGGCGGCATAGGGGCGGTCCTTCGGGTCAGGATTGGTCGCCAGCGTATCTTCCGGCGTGAACATCTTCTGCCCGAAACTGAGGCCCCAGCGCGTCACGCCGCCACCTGGGAAAAAGAGGTTTGGCCCGTCTGTCAGCCCCGCAAGCCAAGCAGGCGGATCATAGGAAGGGGCGCGCCAGGCGAACAGAAAGCCATTGGTATAGTAGCGATCATTGCCGGAGAAGGTGTCGTTCTCGAACAGAAACGCGAAGGTGCCGGCCGGGTCGGCCTGTTGCTGCGCCGGCGTTTGCGCCAGCACCGGCAGCGCCGCAATCAGCGCTGCGCTGGTCAGCAAGAATCGCTGGAAGCCGCCCATGGGTCAGAACGGCCAGATCAGCGGTACGACAAAAATACACACGATGAAGAACCAAATCATCATCGGCAGGCCGAATTTCCAGTAATCGCCAAAGGCATAGCCGCCCGGGCGCATCACCATCAGATTGGTTGGCGTGGCAATTGGCGTCAGGAAGGCGGCGGCGGCGGCCATACCGATGCTCATCAACACCGGTATCGGCGAAATCCCCATGGAGGTTGCGGCGGCAACGCCAACCGGGATGATGATCAGCGCCGTTGCGGTATTGCTGATCAATTGGCCAAGCACCGCCGTCAGCACAAAAACCCCCGCCAGCAGAATAATCGGACTGCCGCCCGCCGCCATGGCAACCAGCCCATCCGCCATCAATTGCGCAGCGCCGGTTTGCACCATGGCTGTCGAAAGCGGCATCATCGCCGCGACCAGGATCACCGTTGTCCAGTCAATTGCGCGATAGCTTTGATCCACAGTGACGACGCGCGACAAAATCAGGATAAAGCAGGCCGCAATACCAACCACCGCCCCTGGCAGAAGCCCGGTCGCGAGGAAGAACACCATGCCGGCCAGCACACCAAGCGTGGTCCAGGCGCCAGCGCCCAGCGGCACCGCCTGACGGCGCACCGTATCAGGCGAATTCACCACCAGCACTTGCGGATCGGCAAGGCGCGTATCAAGCGCCTTCCAGGTTCCCTGCAACAGCAGGGTATCGCCCGCCTGCAATTGCACCGGCTCAGCGCCCACATCCTCCCCACCACGCTGGATGGCGATGACCACCAGATCACCGCTTTCGGTGATCATGCCCTGATAGGCGGTCTGGCCGATCATTTCCGAACGCGGCGGGATCATGACTTCCGCGAGGCCGGAACTGCGATTGAACAGGCTGTCGCGCAAATCCTCATCGCTGTTTTCAAGCCGGAAGGCCAAATGTTGTTCGGCGGCTAGCCGCGCCGCATCCTCACCTTGGCCGGAAACCAGCAGGAAATCGCCCTCCATCATGGTGGGGTGGCGCAGCCTATCGCCCGTTAGGCCATCATTCACGGCGACAAGGCGAAGCCCTCCCCAGCTACTTTCCTTAAGCGCTGATGGCGGTTGGCCGATCAATGGCGAAGTGGCGCGCAACCGCAGCCGGAACAGACCTTCCTTCAACCGGTATTGCTCAACAAGCGTGGACGCATGGCGGCTGAAATCCACACTCATAGTCTCACCGGCGCGATGCGGCAGCAGCTTCCGCCCGAATAGCAGCGTAATGGTAATGACGCCCAGCAAAAGCGGAATGCCGACAAAGGTGAATTCGAAAAAGCCGATGGCGCGGTGACCGGCATCGAGCGCCGCCTCACTCACCAGCACATTCACTGGCGATCCGGTCAGGGCCAGTTTCGAACCGGCATGCCCGGCAAAAACCATCGGCATGAGCAATTGTGATGGCGGCAGCCGCAGCCGCAGCGCCAAGACAACAACCACCGGCAAAAGCGCCGCAATCGCGCCATTGAGGCTGATCAGCGCGGTCAACATCGCCGCCAGCAGCGAAATCAGCACCAGCAGCCGCGTGCGGCTATCCTCACCCGCGCCGCGGATCAGCATCTGCCCCGCCCAGGCGGTAACGCCCGTGCGATCCAGCGCAGCACTCACCACAAAAAGCGTTGCGATGAACATCACCGCCGGATCGCCGAAGCCCGAAAGCGCCTGGTTCAGCGTGACAAGGCCGGTCGCGTAAAGCGCCATGCCGACACCCATGGCCACCAGAATAACCGGGATACGGTTCCAGATGAAAAGCACAATGGCCGCGAGGATGATCGCGGCCATGATGGTGATATCATTCACGCGCTAGAGCCCCCAAGGAAGCCCCAGCATATACCAGGCCGCCAAAAGCGCGGTCCAAACTACAGAAATGGCGATGACATAAGGCAGCATCAGCGCAATCACCGTGCCCACCCCGGCATCCTTCTGATACTTGATCGCAAAGGTCACGATCATCGCGAAATAGGCATTGAGCGGCGTGATGGCATTCATCGGGCTATCGCCCACGCGATAGGCTGCCAGCACCACTTCGGGCGCCACGCCAAGCTGCATCAGCAATGGCACAAAGACCGGCGCGAAGATCGCCCATTTTGCAATCGCCGCCGTGATGATCAGGTCAATGCCAAAGACGGCAATGACAAAGCCGATCAGCAGCGCGACCGTTGGCAGGTTCAGTTTTTCCAGGAATTCCGCCATGGAAACAGCGGCAAGTGTCGCCATGTTCGAATAATTGAAGATGGCGATGAACTGGCTGATGACCAACAGCAGAAGGATCAGCCCTGCCAGTGCGCCGATGGATTTCTGGATGGCGGCGATGACTTCGTTTGTCGTGCGCATGGTGCCCGCCGCGCGGCCATAGGCAATGCCGCAGACCAGGAAGATCAGCGCAATGGAAACAATCAGGCTGCCCATGAAGGGCGAAGACCCGATGATGGCGCCGGTTTCCGGATTGCGTAGCGGCGCGCCGGGCGGCAGGGTCAGCAACCCGATAAAGGCCAGCACGCCCAGCAAGGCATTCCGAGCAGCGCGCAGACCCTTATACTCCTCATCGGAAAGCACATTCTCACCCGGTACTTCATAATCGCCCTTATAGGCGCCAAGGCGCGGTTCGATCACCCTTTCGGTGATCACGCCAATCAACATCGTCAGCATCGCGACCGAGGCGATGGAAAACCAGACATTGGCCGCAAGATCAATCGAGACATTCGGATTGACCAGCCGCGCCGCATCATTGGTAATTTCGGTCAGAATGCCATCCACCGGCACGATCAGCACATTGACCAGGAAGGCGGAAGCAACCGCGGCGAAGGCCATGGCGAGGCCCGCCAAAGGATGCCGGCCAACGGAAAGAAAGGCCGCCGCGGCGAGCGGGATCAGCACCAGATAGCCCGCATCCGCCGCAATGGATGAAACAATACCGACGAACACAAGGATATAGGTCAGCAGCTTCGGTGGTGCGACAATAACCAGCTTCCTGATCAGCGCTTTCACCAAGCCGGCTTCTTCCGCGACACCAACGCCCACCATGGCGACAATGATCACGCCAACCGCGTTGAAGCCCATGAAGTTGGGCACCACGCCGGTGAACATGAAGCGGATGCCATCAATGGTCAGCAGGCTGCGCGCCGCCGTTGTGGCTTGTTCGATCTTGCCGGTCGCGGGGTTATAGGCCTGATAGGTTACCTGCGCGCCGAGCAAGGATAGCAGCGCGGAAAGCAACACCACAAAGATGATCAGATAGACAAAGATCATCACCGGATGCGGTACGCGATTGCCGACGCGTTCCACCGTATCCAGGATGCGCTGCATGGCGGTTTTGGGGGCGTCTGGCGCCCCTTGGTTTTGCGCTGCGCTCATTTTGATAATGCCTCCAGAATACGTGCCCAGGATTTGATACCCTTCTGGAAGCTTTCCAGATTGTATTTCTCATTCGGGCTATGAATGCGGTCATCTTCCAGCCCAAAGCCGGCCAGCACCACATCCATCCCAAGCGAAGTCTTCAACATATGCGTGACCGGGATGGAACCGCCCGAGCCAATAAACACGGCAGGCTTGCCCCATTCGTCAGACAAAGCCGCGCGTGCCTTGGCGAAGGCAGGGTCAGTATCCGGGAAGCGAATGGCGCGGCCTGAACCATGTTCGATGAATTCCGCCCGACAATCAGAAGGTAGGCGCGCCAGCACATGCGCGCGGAAGGCCTTGCGAATGGCGTGCGGGTCTTGGTCAAACACCAAGCGGAAGGATACCTTGGCTGATGCTTGCGCAGGGATCACGGTCTTGAAACCATCACCCTGATAGCCACCGCCCATGCCATTGATTTCGCAAGTCGGGCGCGACCAGACCATTTCCAGCGCGTCACGGCCCTTCTCACCGGCTGGCTGCGATAGGCCAATGACGCCCAAGAATTTCTCGGCGGTGAAGCCAAGCGTGCCCCATTGCTGCTTCAGGCTTTCGGGCAATTCCGGCACGCCATCATAAAAGCCAGGCAGCGTCACGCGGCCCTGATCATCGTAAAGATCAGCCAGGATTTTCGCCAGGATGCGGTTGGGGTTGGCCGCCGCCATGCCGTAGAAACCCGAATGCAAATCGCGGTCCGCCGCGTGGATGATCACTTCCTCACCGCAAAGCCCACGCAGCATGGTGACAATGGCGGGGGTTTGCGGATCCCACATATTGGTATCGCAAATCAGGCCGATATCCGCCTTCAGTTCTTCCTTATTGGCCTCAAGGAAGCCAGGCAGATTGACGCCGCCCGATTCTTCCTCACCTTCCAGAAGAATGGAAACCGGGATGGGCAGCTTGCCCGTCACGGCCTTCCAGGCGCGGCAGGCTTCCACAAAGGCCATCAACTGGCCCTTGTCATCCGCGCTGCCACGGCCTCGAATGACCTTGGTGCCATCGGGCAGGGCTTCGATTACCGGGTCAAACGGGTCGCGCTCCCATAATTCCAGCGGGTCCACTGGCTGGACATCATAATGCCCGTAGAATAGCGCCGAAGCGCCCTTGGCGTTGCGGTCATGCGCCACAACAATGGGATGCCCTGGCGTGGGCCGCGCGCTCGCGTCAAAGCCGATGCTGCGCAAATCCGCTGCATGCCATTCGGCATTGGCCGCACAATCCTTGGCGAATGCCGGGTCGGTCGAGATGGATTTGATGCGGAGAACGGTGAAGAGCCGTTCCAAGGCGCCGTGCATATCGGAGTCAATATGCGCCAGAACCCGTTCGAGATCGCTCATATTTTATGCCTGCCTGCCTGATTGCCGGACGTGCCATCGCCATGACATGCCATTTCCTGTGTAACATGTGTAGCCAAGTGTGCCACCCTGGGGTTGCACGGCCCGTCCCGGCTTTGTGCCCCCCGTCCGGGGGGTGGCGCAAGGGGCGTGCGGTGGCGGCGCTGTTTGGGCAGGAGCATGTGGAATGATGCTGGAAACAACAACCCTTCCTGTCCATGCGTTGCTGCTTGCCGAAAGGCTGGATACGCGCGCGCTTGAACGGCGCGGCCCTGTACTGCCAGGCGCGCTCAGCCTTGGCGAATTGCCCGGCGGCGGGCGTGCCTTTGCCTTCCGCTGGGGCGCGCTGGTCACCATCGGCACCACGCTGGAGCAGACTGAGGCTTTGGCCGCGCAACTCCGCCCGCATCTCCATGAAGCGCTTGACGTGCCAGAGCATGAAACAGCGCAGATCATCATCGGCGCTGCCGAGGAAGGCGTGGATGAAGCCGGCACCATCCTGTTGCGGGACGACACGCCGGCGCGCCTTGCCCTGGTGGCCAAGGGGCTCGCCAAAAGCGCGGTGCTGACCCATCAGGAGGAGATGCTCGCGCGCACGCTGGATCGGCTGGAAGCACCCTTGGCTCAACTTCGGCGCGGGCGCCTTGGCATGCCCACGCGCCTGATCGTGCCGCTGATTGGGGAAGCGATTGCGGCGCGGGCGCGTTCCAGCGCGCGTGTGGATACCGCAGCCAAGCCCGACCTGCTTTGGGATCATCCTGAATTGGCGCCGCTTTACGCCACCCTCGCTGCCGAATGGGAACTTGAAGAACGCACCGAAGCCCTGGCGGGCAAGCTTGAAATGATCCGTGAAATTTCTCAGACCTTGCTTGATTTGACTGAAACGCGCCGGTCACGATTGCTGGAATTGGCGGTGGTGCTGCTAATCGCCACTGAAGTCGCGACAACGCTTTACGGGTTGATCGCGCCCTGAAGGGATGTCATGGCCCAGGCGGCGGAGGCGAAACAAGGCCGACCGGCGGCGGTGCCGTCACCCAGCTTGTCACATCACGGCCACGCGCCTCACCATAGGCGAAAAGCGCGCGCATATAGGCATTATCAAAGAATCTGGGCCGCGGCGTATCGAAATCCGTCCCGATGCTTTGCATGCGAAAGCCGATGCGATCGCGATAAGTGCTCAGGTAAATCCGATCCAGGTCGTTGATGGACGAGAAATGCAACAGCGTCTGCGCGGACCGACGCGCGATGCTGAAAATGCCCCCAGGCGGGTCCGTGATCGCCACATCCACGCGGCCATTGCGAATGACCCAGGCCGTGGTTTCGCGTTGCTGCCCGGCGCGGCCCGCCAAAGCGCGTGGGCGGAGCCTGGCCGGATAGAGAAAAACCTGCATCGCCGCGCCGCCATCCACATGCATTTCCTGGAACGCCCGCCCATCGGCTTCGACATCAATCATCACGGGGGGAAAGGCGCCGGGGATGGAAGCAGAGGCCAATAAAATACGCCGAAACAGATTGAGAGCCTCAGGATGGCCGCTCGCCGCAATTGCACCGATGTTCCAGATTACCGGGCGCCCGACATCCAGATTGACCGTGCCGATCAGCAGCAACCGCCCGCGTTGATACTCCGCTGCAATGGCCTGCAACATCGCCGCATCGGCATGGCGTTCAATCAGGCGCGCCAGCGGCGTGGTATCGGCAAGTGCCTCGCGGAAAAGCACGGACAAGGCAAGCCGGCCAAGCTGCACCACATCACTCGGCGCGATTTCGGTGAAGAGCGCGCGCAGTTGCGGATCATAGGAAGGTCCAAGGAAAGCAAAGGGCGCAATCAAGGCGCCAGCGGAAATGCCCGTGACCAAGTCGAATTCCGGCCTTTGGCCGGTTTCGGTCCAGCCCACCAGCACACCGGCGCCAAAGGCGCCATCATCAGCGCCACCCGAAAGCGCCAGGAAATGTCCAGGCGGAATGCGCCCCCCACGCCCCACTGGCCGTCCGGCTTCCCTGCGACTCAGAAGGCGTTCGTAAAAGGCAATGAGAGGCGCAGGATCGCCATCTGCCCAGAAGCGTGTCTCGGGCACGCCCAGCACATCAATGGCGGACAGCTGTTGTGGGGGCGGCGCAGGCAGGCGCGCAATGCTGGCGCAGCCCGCCAAAAAGGCCAGTAACAGGCAGGCCGCAGCGGCACGAAGGGCCAAGCTGACCCTCATGCGCGGCACCACGATCTGCCTATGCGCCTCATCCGCCGGAGGCTCCAGCCAAGGCTTCACGCAGCATGGCTTCCTTGGTTTCGTCGAAGGAAGTGCGCATGATCTTGCCGCCCATGCCATGCAGCCCTTCCATGACACGCTCTGCGGTCATTTTCCGGATCAGCAGGAACAGCGCCGCTTCCCCCGCTTCAAGGCTTTGCGAGACTTCCTTCATGAAATTGTCATTGATGCCAACATCGGTAAGCCGCCCGGAAACGGCGCCTGCCGCCGCCCCAACCGCCGCGCCAGCGAGCGGATTGAGGAACAGCAAACCAATCAGGGACCCCCACAAGGCCCCGCCTGCCGCACCGGCGGCGGTTGGGTGAAAGGTTTGGTTCAGCTTGATGCTGCCATCGGGCTTGCGGAGTGCCACCACAGCATCACCAAGTTCGATAAGGTATTCGCGCTGCATGGAGGCAACGCGCGTGCGGGCTTCTTCAGCCTGCGCCTCGGTGGGGAAAGAAATGACGAGAAGATCAGCCATGAATTTGGTTCCTAATTTCTGGCCTCGGCGAAGTCCGACACGCTGCGGGCCAGGGCGCGCTTGCCGGGACTGGGAAAGGGCATCGCGTGGTGGCCCATGGCGTCACACTGCGGCCTGTCTCAATCAGTTTTGAAAAACGCCGCCTGGGATTTTCTATCCCATGCGGTGGCCCGTAAACGCAAGGGGATTTAAGGGACGGCAATCATGAAGTTTTCGATGCAAGTCAGTATCAGGAATAGCGGGCCAGGTCGCTGCGGGGGATGAGCCTTCCGTCCCCATGTTAGGCGCCTTATCCCCGCGCCTGCGCCTTTGGCTGGCAGACTGACCGCCTTGGGGATAGAAACTTTCGTCTTCTCGCGTGGGAGAGAGGCAGGTTTGCCCCATCCATCATCAGCCCTGTCCGAAACTTCGGCGCCGCGCCTCGGCATGAGCGCTGGGCTGCCGGATCGTTTTGCGGTGGATACGCGCGACCTGCCATCCGCGATCCGCTTTGACGTCTGGCGCGCCTTTTGGGAGCCGGTGGTCCATGTCGCGCCACCAAGTTCCGGCGCGGATGGCTTTTCCGGCCATGCTGAACTCCGCCGCCTTGGCCGCCATGTCTTGCTGAAATTCCAAGCCGATGCTGCGGATTATCGCCGCGCCCGCAGTGAAGGCCTGCGCGACGGGTTGGATCATTGGCTGCTGGCGCTCCGCCTTGGCGCAGCGGATGGGCAACCAGAGGAATTATTCCTCGGCTCCCTCTCACTCGGCTTTGGGGTGCGCCGCCTTGGCGGCAATTGGTGCGGCGTGCTCATTCAGCCTGAACACCTGCCGCAACTCGCCCCGGTTTTCGCGACCATGCGCAGCATGCCGCTCCGCAGCCCGGCAGCGCGTATGCTGGGTGGCATGCTGCCGCGCATGGCGGCCTCGGCTGATGAAATCAACGCGGAAGATGCGCCGCGGCTGGAGGCAGCGCTGTCTTCCATGCTGACCGCCTGCCTGATGGGCCTGGAAATGCGCCCGGCGACAACGCGCCAGCAATTGGAAGCGGCGCGCCGCGCGCGGGTGGTGGCGCTGGTGGATGCGGCGCTTGGCGATACGGAGCTTTCACCAGGGATGCTGGTCAAGCGCTCGGGGATGTCGCGTTCCGAACTCTACCGCTGTTTCGCGCCAATTGGCGGCATTGCGCGCGTTATCCAACAGCGCCGGCTGCGCCAGGCTTATCGGGAATTGGTGCGCGTGGATGCGCCGCCTTCCGTCAGCCGCATCGGGGAAGCTGTCGGCTTTTACGACCCATCCAGCTTCACCCGCGCCTTCCGCCGAGAATTCGGCTGCACGCCAAGCGAAGTACTCACGCGCCGCGCGCCGCAGGCAAGCCGGGCCGCGCCCGGGCTTGCCGCTGCCCTCAGCTTTCGCTGATCACCTTTCGGTCGCTCTGGCGTTCCAGGCTGGCAACATAAAGCGCCGGCAGCACCACCAGCGTCAGCAAGGTCGCCACCAAAAGCCCGCCCATGATGGCGAAGGCCATCGGCCCCCAGAATACCGTCGGCGCAATCGGAATAAGCCCCAGCACAGTAGAAAGCGCCGTCAGCATCATGGGCCTGAGGCGAGAGGTCGCCGCTGCCACCACCGCATCCCGTAGCGGCAAGCCACCCGCGCGGTCTTCCTCAATCTGCACAATCAGGATCACGGCGTTCTTCGCGATCATGCCAAGCAAAGCCAGGATACCAAGAATGGCCACAAAACCAAGTGGCCGGCCAAAGGCAAGCAGCGCTGCCACCACGCCAATCAGCCCAAGCGGCAGGATCGCCACTACAAGGCCAAGCCGCGCGAAGCTTTGCAACTGAAACATCAGCGCGGTCAGCATCACAACGATCATGATGGGCACTACCGCCAAGACCGAAGCGCGGCTTTTCTCGCTTTCTTCCGCAATGCCACCCACTTCGATGGCATAGCCCGCGGGCAGGCGCGTTTGCAGTTCCGCAATGCGCGGCGCGAGTTCCGCAACCACGGATTCAGGCAGCACGCCCGGGCGCACATCAGCCTGCACGGTCAGCGCCAAAACGCGATCCCGCCGCCAGACCAGCGGGTATTCCTGCCCGTAGGAAATCGTGGCAAATTGGCCAAGCGCCACTGTGCGGCCACCCGGGATCGGCACCTGCATCGTTTGCAGCGTATCGAGTGAAATGCGTTCGCTTGCCGTCGCGCGGGCCAGCACATTCACCAGATAAATATCGTCGCGGATTTGCGTAATCACGCTGCCGGTAATCACGGCATTCAAGGTGGCGGCAAGGGCCGCAGAAGAAAGCCCAAGCTGACGCGCCTGGTCCTGATCCACTTCAATCCGCAATTGCCGCGCGGGCTCGATCCAATCGAAGCTTGGGCTGCGCACCCCGCCACTGGTCGCGACCACCTGCGCGAGTTCCTTCGCGATGCCGCGAATCCCCTCAATCTCCGGGCCCAGCACGCGGTATTGAATGGGCCAGCCAACCGGCGGGCCCAATTCCAGCGGCGCCACGCGCGAAATGGCGGCGGGGAATTGTTCCGCAAGCAAGGCTTCGATGCGCGGTTGCAGGCGTTTGCGTGCCTCAAAATCCTTCGCAACCACCACGGCCTGGGCAAAGAAGGGGTTCGGCAATTGCACATTGAGCGGCAGATAGAAGCGGATCGCGCCGCGCCCGACATAGCTGCTCCAATGCGCAATATCCGGGTCTTTGGCGAAGATCGCATCCAGCCTTTCCATCGCCGCCTCAGACGCGTGGATTGAAGCGTTTTGCGGTAGCGTCAGATCCACCACCAATTCAGGCCGGTCGGAGGAGGGGAAGAATTGCTGCGGCACAAAGCGCACCGCGAAAAGTGCAATGGCAAAGGCAGCGACCGCGGCGGCAATCGTGATCCAACGGAAACGGATCGCCATATGCAGAAAGGCCGCATAACCGCGCAGCAACCGCCCAGGCGCTGGCGCTTGGCCGGCCGTTGCCAGCTTCGGCGCCTTCAGGATTGCCATGCCAAGCAGGGGCGCAAAGATTACGGCGACAAACCAGGACACCACCAGCGCAATGCCCACCACCGCGAAGATGGAAAAAGTATATTCGCCGGCGGAACTGGCCGCGAAGCCGATCGGCAAAAAGCCTGCGATGGTGACCAAGGTGCCGGTCAGCATGGGCGCGGCCAGCGTCCGATACGCAAAGGTCGCCGCCTGATCCTTCCTGTCACCAACTGAAAGACGCCGGATCATCGCGTCAATCGTCGTCATCGCGTCATCCACCAACAGCGTCAGCGCGATGATCAGGGCACCCAGCGAAATGCGTTGCAGGTCAATCCCCGCCAGCAGCATCAGCGGAAACACGATGGCGAGTGTCAGGGGAATGGAAAGCGCCACCACCGCCCCGGCCCGCACCCCAAGCGCCACGAAACTTACCGCCATGATGATCAGGATCGCCTGCCACAGGCTTTCGGTGAAATCACCAATGGCGCCATCCACGGTTTCTGCCTGATCAGCCACCAGGGAGGCTTCGATGCCAATCGGTAGATCACGTTCGATCTTACGCATTTCCCGCCGCAGATTGTCGCCCAGCGCCAGAATATCGCCGCCCTCGCGCATCGCGACCGCAAGCCCAATGGCAGGGCGGCCATTCACGCGAAACATCGGCTGCGGCGGATCGGTAAAGCCGCGGCGGATTTCAGCAATATCGGTCAGCCGCACCAGCCGATCACCGGCCAGGAAGGAAACCGCCGTAAGATCAGCCTCATTCTGGAAAGCGCCAGAAACGCGCAGCGCCAGCCTTTCCTGCCCTGTCTGCACCAGCCCCGCCGGGCGCACCGCATTTTGCGCCTGAAGGGCGGCGATCAGCGCCGGGTAATTCAGCCCAAGCCCAGCCAGTCGTTCCAGCGAGAATTCAATGAAAACCACCTCATCCTGCGCGCCCAGGATTTCAATTTTCGTGACATCAGGCACACGCAGAAGGCGTGATCGCACCGCTTCCACCTGGTCACGCAATTCACGATGCCCGAAGCCATCGGCGGTGAAGCCAAAGATAATGCCGAAAGTATCGCCGAAATCATCATTGAAGCCGGGGCCGATCACGCCCTGCGGCAGGGTATGGCGCATATCGCCGATGCGCTTGCGCACCTCATACCACATATCCGGCACCACGGCGGCCGGGGTTGAGCCCTTCAAATCAACAAAGATGGTGGTCTGGCCAGCAATGGTGTAGCTGCGCAGCCGATCAAGATTGGGCGTTTCCTGCAGCGTGCGTTCCAGCCGCTCGGTCACTTGCAGCAGGGTTTCTTCAATGGTTGCGCCGGGCCAGGCGGCCTGCACAACCATGGTGCGGAAGGTGAAGGCCGGGTCCTCATTACGGCCAAGCCGCAGGAACACCAGCGTGCCGGCAATCACCGCCACCAGCATGAAAAACATGACCAGTTGCGGCCGCTTGATGGACCATTCGGAAAGATTGGGGCCGATCACTGCGGGGCGTCCAGCAAGCGCACCTTCTGCCCAGGGCGCAGCGCCTGCACGCCGGCGGTCACCACCACATCCCCGCGCGCGAGGCCAGAGCCAATCACAGCGCGCGTCGGGTCATGGCGCAGCACCTCAACGGGGCGCATCGCGACCGTGCGTGCCGCCGTATCCACCACCCAAACGGCAGGGCTTGCGCCCTGGCGCGTGAGCGCACTGGCCGGGATTGCGTAGCCGCCACCGCCCGCAATCTCCATCCTTCCCGTCACCGTGGACCCAAGCCTGAGCCCGGCGGGCGGATTATCCAAACCGATACGAACACGGAACGTGCCCGTCACCGCATCGGCGCTGGGCGAGACCTCTCGCACACGGCCATTGGCGCGCACTGATGGGTCAAGCGTCAGCGCCACCGTCACCACCGCATCAGCCGGCGCGCGGTCCTTCACGGAAGGCGGTACATCAAAAACGCCATCCAGGCCTTCCTGGCGCGCGAGCCGCACAATCATGCGCCCTGGGGCAACAACCTCACCGGGCTCTGCACCACGGGCAGTGACAGTGCCGGGCGCATCCGCCAGCAGCACGGTATAGCCCAGGCGGTTTTCAGCGATATTCACCTGGGCTTCAGCGGAATCCACGGCACTGGTGGCGGTTTGCAATTGCTGCGCCGCCTGATCATAGCGCTGGCGCGTGCCAAAGCCGGTGCGCAGCAATTCCCGCGCGCGGTGATAATTGGCGTGGGTTTCAACCATCTGCGCCTCAGCCGCCACCAGGGCAGCGCGCGCCGCGCGCAGGCCGTTTTCCTCATTGGTTGGGTCAAGCCGCGCGATCATCTGGCCGGCTGCCACGCGGTCACCCACATTGACCAGCCGTTCCACCACGCGCCCATCAATGCGGAAGCCAATATTGACCTCGGTTTCCGCCTGGATGGTGCCGGTCAGGGTGACAATGGAGCTATCGGCGCGCTCGGCCACACTCACCACACGCACCGGGCGCGGTTCAGGCGCCGGGGCGGCGGGCTGTTGGTCGCAAGCGGCAAGGGCGCCAACAAGGATCAGGCATAGAAGCCCTCGGCCGCTCGGATGTCTCCGCATGCTCGATCCCTCCAATTTAAAAATAAGGTTCATGGTTACCGCGCCGGCTGCGCTGCCGGATCGGCGGCGCGTCCCGTTGTTACGCCGGGCGTCCCGGGGGCGCTTGGGATTATCCCCGCCACCCTTTCCCGCAGGTAAGGGAAGAACGGGTTCGATGTCACGCGCAATAGGCTATCGAGGCTCATGACCAGCACGCCACTTTCTCCACGCGGCGCGAGGGCACCGAGCCGCAGACCGAAGTTATCATGAGAGTCCGGCGCAAGGCCATAGAGCCCGTCTTCCACCGGGAAGGGCAAAGCAAGATGGGACAGGGAAAACAGCCCCCGCGGCCAGGCAAGGTCCAGCGCCCTGATCGCCTCCGCCGTGCTGCCCGCCGGTGTCAGGCGGGCATGCACCGCCAAGGTGTCTGGTGCGGCATTGGTGATCAGCGTCAGGCCAAAACCGCGCGGTGCGGGCGGGATGGCGGTGAAAGCGGTATCGGTGCGTGGGGCCAGAAGCGGGCCGATCCCTGCGTCGCGGTTCATATCGAACAGCACCAATTCACTCCGGCCGGCGGGCAGACGCGCATGCAGCGCAGCGATCACGGCGCGCGTGCTGACCGTGGCATCCGCCAGCGATTGGAAGGTCAGCAGCGGGGGGAAGCGGTCGAGCCGCCCGCTTTGCTCCAACCGGCGCAGGCGCGACTGCACCTCGACCGTCAATTGATGCGATTGGCGCGCGGCATTCACCGGAAAGGAATTATATTTGAAGGGGTTGAATTCCGGCAGCACGGAAAGCCAAGCCGCCCCCGCGAAGGCCGGCAGCAAAGCCGGCAGCCCCGCGAGCCCGGCAAAACGCGCAAAGGGCGTCACCCCAACCATGGGGGAGAGCAATACAAGCTGGTCCGGCAGGCGAATGGCGCCATCCTCGGCTGCTTCCAGGGCATGGCGCAGCGCAAGCGCCCCGCCATTCGAATACCCCACCAGATGCAGCGGCAGCCCTGGCGCGCGGCGGCGCGCTTCGCGCACGGCAAGGCGCGTGGCCGCAGCCCAATCCGGCCAGACCACCTCGGCCAGGCCCGCCGGCACGGTGCCATGGCCCGGCATGCGCGGCGCGATGGCAATGAAGCCAGCATCAGCATAAAGCGCCGCCAGATGGCGCATATTGAAGGGCGCATCCGTGAGCCCATGCACCAACACCACAGCGCCGCGCAGCGGGCCCCTCGGTTCCAGCACGTAGGAACGGTTCCAATCCTGCGCGAAAGCCGCCGGATGGATCGGGCTTGCCGGGTCATAACGATTGGATGGGCCGCGATCTTCGGGCGCCAGATGGTCGGAGACCTTTTGCCGGACGAAATCAAAGGCGCGCGCTTCGGCGGCCATGAAGCCCGCCCAATCCGTGGCATCGAGCGCCGCCGCGTCCAATTCGGGCGGCACCTTGGTGTGCCAGACGCGCAAATCTGGTCCATGATAGACATCCCAGGCGCGCAATGCGATCAACAGCACGAGCAGCGCCGCCACCAGCAGCAGCGCCCGCTTGCCCAAGCTTTTGACCCAACGCATCAGCATCCGGCTTCTCCGAAAGATAGAAAATGAGCACCCTGCCGCGCCCCTTGATCGTTCTGCTTTCGCTCACTTGCGTGGTCATCTTGGCCGCTGCCCTTTCGGCGGCGCAAGCGGTGATCGCCCCGGTGGTGTTTGCGATTTTCGTCATCGCACTGGTTTGGCCGCTGCAAGGCGCGCTGCAAAAGCGCATGCCCGCGGTTGCCGCGCTGCTGGTGACCATGTTGGTCACGCTGGTGACGCTGCTTGGCTTGGCGCTGTTGGTCGCCTGGGCTTTCGGGCGAGTTGGCGCGCATGTGGTCACGAACGCAGCGCAAATCCAGGCCTTCTACGCCGCGCAAATCGCTTGGGCGGAAGCGCGCGGGATTGATGTGGCGGGCAGCATCGCCGCGCAATTCGATGCGCGCTGGCTGGTGCGCTTGGCGCAGGGTGTGTTGGCGCAGTTGCGCGGCACAATGAGTTTCATTCTGCTGACGATGGTCTTTGTGCTGCTTGGCTTGCTGGAAGTGGGCGCGGTCAGATCGCAAATGGCGCGGCTTGGGTCCGGTACGGCGGCGGCGCTGCTGCGCGCGGCTGAGCGGATAGGGACGAAGCTCCGCGCCTATATGCTGGTGCGAAGCTTGGTATCGGTCGCGACCGGCCTGGTGGTTTGGGCCTTCGCCAAGGTGATGGGGCTTGAACTTGCCGCCGAATGGGGCGCGATTGCGCTGGTGCTGAATTATATCCCCTTCCTTGGCCCGCTGGTGGCAACGCTGTTTCCAACCCTTTTCGCGGCGCTGCAATTCGGTTCCTGGGGCGCGGCGCTGATGGTCTTTGCCGGCTTGCAGGTGATGCAATTCCTGGGCGGCAGCTATATCGAACCGCGCCTTGCGGGCCGCAACCTGGCGGTCTCCCCCTTCCTGGTGCTGGCATCGGTCTTTGTCGGCGGCTTTCTTTGGGGCGTACCGGGCGCCTTTATCGGCCCGCCGGCGCTGATTGCCGCGCTGACACTGTGTCAGGAATTCCTCGGTGCGCGGCCCTTCGCCGCGCTGCTTTCGGGGCAGGAGGCGCGAGACTGAAGCGCGCCAGCAAAACACTGGGTCAGATACCTTCAAGCAGCGCATCCAGATCAAGTGATGAATGCTTGCCGATTGCCGCGGCGTGATCCTGCAGGAAGGCGTCGCCCGCCTTACGCCCGGCATCGCGCAACCATTCCAGAAAAGCCCATTCGGCATTGAGCTTGGACGAATAGCCAAGGTCCACCATCACATCATTGCGCACCATATGCAGCCGCATGCGCGCCCAGGCGGCACCTTCGCTATCGCCCGGATCGGCAACCTTGCGGAGCAGCGCCATCATTTTGAGTTCCTTCAGCGCCACGGCGTTGAAGGAGATTTCGTTCACGCGATCCAGAATATCCCGTGCGGTGCGCGGCATGTCGGGCCGGTTGATCGGGTTGATCGGAATCAAAATGGTGTCGTCTGATTCCAGTTCCGTCACCAAAGGCACCAGGGTTGGATTGCCGGCGAAGCCGCCATCCCAATAGGCTTCGCCATCAATTTCCACCGCCTGGAAAAGCTGCGGCAGGCAGGCGGAAGCGAGCAGCGCCTCCACCCCCAGATCGGTATTGCGGAAGATGCGCGCGCGGCCCGTGCGCACACTGGTCGCGGTGACGAAGACCTTGATCGGGCCATTGCGGAGTGCGGTGAAATCCAGGCTATCGGCCAGGATACTGGCCAAGGGATTGCCGCCCAAGGCTGGCACATCATAGGGCGAGACCATCCGCGCCATCATATCCATCATCAGAAAGCCCGGCGAGTTATCCAGCGTCCAGCGCCCCAACATGATATCTACCGGGCCGCGCTGTAGGGGGCTGAAGCGGGCAGCATCCGAAACCTTGCGCCAGAAACCCTCAAGCGCCTGGCGGGCACCCTGCCGGCCTTCGCGCGCATAGCCGCAGGCCATGACGGCAGCATTCATGGCACCGGCTGAGGTGCCGGAAATGCCATCAATCTCCAGCCAGGGCTCTTCAAGCAGGCGGTCCAAGACACCCCAGGTGAAGGCGCCATGCGCCCCGCCACCTTGCAGGGCCAGATCCACCTTGATCGTTTTGTGCTTGGTCATGGCAGGCTCCTTCAGATTGGGCGTGACGGGCAGACCTGCATCGCCGCCGGGCACAGCCAGCCTGGATGCGATGCAATTGCGGCGGCGGCGATAGGTTGGGCGATATCGGCAAGGTCGCGGTCGAGATGCGCCCCATTATCCGATGCGGCGGGCATTGTCATGGGCGAGGGCCTCCGGCACGGGATGAGCCAGGCTTCTCTTGGGGCGGGACGCCATGAAGGGCATGGGCAGCCCATCCCGTGGCTAGGCGAGCCGTTCCGGGTCCAACTTCAGCCCCTAGGAATGGCGGGGTTCAACCGATGAATAAGTGGGCAGGCGACCCGCATACAGGTTTCGGATCCCATAATTTTATCAATCTTTTCAGAGCTATGGGGTTTATCCTAGGAAAGATTAATAAAACCTTGGCACCGCGATGGCTGATCATGTAGTTTAACCTCAAACGCCAGAAATAAGGGCTGATAAATGCCAGAAATAAGGGTTGAGGCTCGGATGTATGCCTGAGTTTGGGGGCCATGAAAGTGCGAAAGCAGCGGGGGGCGCGGCGGATGTTATGCCGCAGGTCCCCCCGCGTGGCGTGCCGCTGCGCTGCCTGCATGAATCAACACGCCACCTGCCGCCGCATCAGCAATTCGATGCCTGGCGAGAGGCCAATGCCAGCTTTCTGATCCATCACAGCCCACCTGCGCGCCCTGAAAGCTATGAGGCTGAGGCGACGACTTGGAGTTTTGGCCGGCTTGCCCTGACCAAGGCAGAGACCCCCGGGGGTGCCTATAGCCGCACCGCCGAATCCCTCCGCCGGGATGGGCTTGATCACTGGTGCTTTTCGATGGCGACCCATGGCAGCCGGGTCCACCGCACGCGCGATCAGATCAGCATGATGCGCCCTGGGGAGATCATGCTGGATTCCCTCGCGCAGCCCTTCGAAGTGGCGCGCACGCATTCCGCCTGGCTTTTTCTTTATCTGCCACGCGATTTACTGCCGGAGGCAAGCGGCCTGTCTAACGGCTGCCGCATGCTGAACACGCCCGAAGGCCGGTTGCTGGGCGAGCATTTACGGCTGCTGGCCGCGGAATTGCCGAATATGAATGCGGCCGAGGCCGAACGCATGTCGGAAGCCACGCAGGCGATGATCGCGCTGGCCGTGGCACCAGGCACGCGGGCCGAGGAAGCCACCTCGGGCCCGGTTGCGGCGGCGCAGATCATGCGGCTGCGGGCTTTGATCCGGGCCAATCTTGGCTCGGCCATGTTCGGCCCGGCGCGGCTTTGCCGACTGGCCGGGATTTCGCGGTCCCAGCTTTACCGACTGTTCGAAGTGCATGGCGGGGTTGCGCTTTGCATCCAGCGTGAGCGTCTGGCCGCTGCCCATCGCGCGCTGTCGAACCCGGCTGACCTGCGCAGCATTGCCGACATCGCGGAATCGGTCGGGCTGTTTGACCCTTCCAGCTTTAGCCGGATGTTTCGGCGGAGCTTTGGCGTCTCCCCGCGCGACCTACGGCTTGCGACCAGCGCCGGCGCGCATGCGGCGGGTAGCCAGGTGCCGACGGCTACTTGGAATGCAGGGTCTTTCCCGGCTTTGCTGCGGATGCTGTAGCGGCTTTGTATTGAGCCAAGCGAAAGCGCTTGGGTTCACCTTCGCCAAAAGGCGATGCATTACTGTTCCCATGATCCGGCTGCTGGGGTGCGGTGACCGTATTGGCGTTGTACAAGGGTCTCAATACTCGGCTTACGCGCTGAAACCTGCCGCGCCCTGCCTGCATGGCGCGGGCGGGGCCGCCGGATGATTTGAAGTGGGAGAGTTACACCATGCCAACAACCCTGATCCGCAAGGCTGATCTGATTGTCGCCTGGGATGCGTCCGAGAAATCCCACACCTATCTGCCCGATGCGGATATGGCCTTCACCGATGGCGTGCTGCGTTTTGTTGGCCGGCATTATGAAGGCCCCGCTGATGAGGTGATGGATGGCAAGGGCCTGATGATCATGCCGGGTCTGGTGAATATCCATTCCCACCCATCCAGTGAACCGATGAATAAGGGTTTTCTAGATGAGATCGGCTCCCCGGGGCTCTATAATTCATCGCTTTACGAATACATGCCGATCTTCCGCGCGGATGCGGAAGCGGTGCCGCATTGCGTGCGCGTGGCGCTTTCCGAATTGCTGCTTTCGGGCGTGACAACGCTGGCGGATCTTTCCATGGCGCATCCGGGCTGGCTTGATCTACTGGCGGAAGCGGGCATGCGCGTTTGCGTGGCGCCCATGTTCCGCTCAGCGCGCTGGTACACCAAGAATGGCCATGTGGTTGAATATGAATGGGATGAAAAAGCCGGCGAGAAAGCCATGGAAGAAGCGCTGCGCCTGGTTGAGCGCGCGGAACAGCATGAATGC
The DNA here is from genome assembly GCA_020249285.1 of Roseomonas sp. GTDB lineage: Bacteria > Pseudomonadota > Alphaproteobacteria > Acetobacterales > Acetobacteraceae > Neoroseomonas. Next base: position 105,377 of record JADCFX010000010.1, read on the forward strand.
GGCCGACTTTTCGGCATGGTAGTGCCGGCGCAGATTGATACCTGCTCGGCCGGGCTTTTGAAGGATAGCCGGGCTGAGGCCAATAAGCGCGGGCTTTCCTGGCAGGTGCATGCAGCGCAATCCGTGGTGGAATTCCATGAAATCACGCGCCGGCATGGCACAACGCCGATCGGATGGTTGGATTCTCTTGGTCTGCTTGGGGAACGCGCGATCATCGGCCATGGGATTTTCCTGGATGATCATCCTTCCACGCGCTGGCATACGGAAACTGATCTGAAGCGGTTGGCGGAAACCGGCACCACGGTGGCGCATTGCCCGACGGTTTTTGCGCGCCGCGGCATCGCGCTGCGTGATCTTGGGCGCTATATTCGCAATGGCGTGAATATGGGGATCGGCACGGATACCTATCCGCATAACATGCTGGATGAAATGCGCCTGGCCGCGCATATCGCGCGCACCCAGGCGAATTCACCGCGCACACTGCGCACCACGGATTTGTTCAATGCTGCGACCATTGGCGGGGCGATTGCGCTTGGGCGCGACGATATCGGCAGGCTTGCGGTCGGCTGCAAGGCGGATTTCTCGTTGGTGGATATCACGCACCCCATGATCCGCCCAGCCTATGACCCCATTCGCAGCCTGATCTACGCAGCCGGTGACCGCGCGCTGAAGGCGGTATTCGTGGATGGCCGCAAGGTTGTGGAGAATGGTGAGGTACTGACAATGGATTACCGGCAAGCGGCAGAGCATTTGCACGAGGCCCAGCAGCGCTTGGTGGCCAAGGTGCCGAAGCAGGATTGGGCGCATCGCCGGGCGGAACAGATCGCGCCACCCACCTTTCATTGGTCCTGAAGCCTATCGCTGCCACTTCCCCATAAAACAAACGCCGCCATTGCTACGTATTGAAGGCCTGCGCACCGTGTTCCGGAGGAGGGTGGGCGATATTCCTGCAATGGATGGCCTGGATGTTAAAGTACTGAAGGGCCGAACCCTTGGCATTGTTGGGCAAAGCAGTTGCACCAAATCCATACTCTCGCTTTCGGTCATGCGGTTGGGTGCGTCGCAGCCGGCCGCATTATTGTTGATGGGCGCGCCCTTCTGGCGCTTCCTGAAGCCTCCGCCATGATGCATTGGGATCCGAATGCGATGCTGCCATCCGGTGGCGATGCCAAGCATAAGCCAGCCCAGCTTTCGGGACTCTGAAAATCGAAATGATTTTTTTCAGTACTTACCTGCTTTTGCCTGCAACTGCGAAAGCTCATCCAGAAAACGTTCCGCCGCCAATGCAGGTGGCCAGGGGCGCCAGGGCTCCCCTCCGTAGCGCGCGGCCAGCGGATCGCGCGCCAAAACAGCGGCGCGAATGCCCAGCGTTTCGCGCATTTCCGCTTCCGTCCAACCGGCAACATGCACGGCCTCCGCCGCCGCGGCAGCGATATCAGCGGCCTTATGCGCGCGTTTGTCTTCCACGCCCCAGGCCGGCAGGCGATAGCGCAGCGCCACTACGGCTGAAAGGCTTGCCTGTAAGGCCGCGAAACGCTCCCCCAAAAAGGGCTTGAGCGGTGAGATGCAATCGAAATTGATCAAACCCTCATCCGCATCATGCAGCAATTCGCGCAATTCTTCTGCCGGCGTCAGCCAATTGCGCGTGCGCTGGCGGCGGAGTTGCAGCACGAACAGCGCGTGCTGGGCGACGGAAAGTGGTTCTGGCCAAATGGAATGCCCGCCCCAGCGAAAGGTGCGCGCAAGCCCTGTGGCCAAATCCTCATCAGTCCAATCAAAGGGTGTGGGGGAAAGCAGATCAAGCCGCCGCCCGGATGGCAGACGCACCCAGGCGCGTTCGGGGCTGGGTGCGGCCATGTTCAATACGTCGCGAAGACGCGCCTTATGCCATCATCATCCAACCCCTTGGTCAGCGCGAGCGAAAGCAGGATGCGCGCCTTTTGCGGGGTCAGATTATCGGCGCTGATAAATCCGGATTTGTCGCCGCGCTGCGTGCGGAAGGTGCGCCCCGATCCGGCGCGGCTGGAAAGCACCAGCTTCACCCCGGCAGCCACCGCCGCTTCACCCGCCTTCACCATGGCGGGCGTCACATAACCAGGCGCGAAGCCCGCCGTGACAATTCCTTTGGCACCGGCAGCGACAAAGGCATCAATCGCCGCGCCATCCGCGCCCGCATAGCAATAGGCGATATCAACGCGCGGCAGCGCATCAAGCCCGCGCACATCAAATTCCGTATCGGGCGCGATCTTGCGGATGGGTTTGCGATACCAGGCGATAAGATCGCCATCCGCATGGCCAAGTACCCCGAAATCCGCCGTGCGGAAGGTTTGCATCCGCAGTGTGGAGGTTTTCGTCACATCGCGCGCCGCCTGAATTTCATCATTCAGCAGCACCAGCGCGCCCAAGCCCCGCGCACCTGGATCGGCGGCGACACGAATCGCATTGACGATATTCATCGGCCCATCGCCGGAAAGCGCGGATGCAGGACGCTGCGCGCCCACCAGCACCACGGGGATCGCAATCTTCAGCGTGAGCGAAAGGAAATAGGCGGTTTCTTCAAGGCTTGCCGTGCCATGGGTGATGACAATGCCGGCAAGCTTGGGGTCTTCCGCAGCAAGCTTATGGCAAAGCCCGAGCAATTCCTTCCACTCCGGCCAGGCCAATTGTGTGGAAGGAATGGCGCGGAAGGGTATCGGCACCACATCGGCAACCAAATTGGCTTCGGGAATGCGTGCGAGCAACCCATTCACATCCAACACGGTGCCATTGGCGAGGTAATCCAGAATATCGAGCGGGCCCGTCCCCATGGAGGAGATGGTGCCCCCCGTGCCAATCACGGCAACACGCGGCTTCATGCCGCCACCCCGGATGCTGCGGCGTTCAGTCTTTCAATCACATGATCCACGGTCATCACATCTCCAAAAACATTCCAAAAGACGGTGAGCAGGGCATTCTGTTTCCGATACCCCTTATGTCAACGGCGGTTTGCGCGGCCGACACCACAGCGTGACCTGTTTTGCCACATCACGCCATGGCCCGCTTTGCTCAGGCGGCAAGACCGCGCCCGCGCAGACAAGCCAGCCTAATCGGCCTTGCGGTCCAGCACCGCGGTGGTGAGCCGCGAGACGCAAGCGAGCTTGCCATTGGGCCGATGGATTTCCGTCTGCCAGACCTGGGTGCGGCGGCCCAAATGGAGCGGGCGACAGAGCGCGGTGACGGTCTCCCCCTCCGGCACGGCGGAGACATGGTTGGCATTCACCTCCAACCCGACGGCCTGTTGGCCTTCGGGCAGGGTCAGCGTGGTGGCGATACTGCCCAAAGTTTCAGCAAGCACGACTGAGGCACCGCCATGCAATATGCCGTAGGGCTGCACATGGCGCCGATCCACCGGCATTTCCGCGCGGATGAAATCCGTTCCTACTTCCAGAATGCGGATGCCGAAGGCGCCCGGCAGGCTATTGGCGAGCCGGGCTTCAATGGCGTCTGGGGTGGCGGGGCGTTTCCAGATGGGCATGGTGTGGTGGCTTTCAAAATTGCCAGCGATAGGAAAGATTTTGATAGCTGATGTAACTTTGGGAATTTTCGGAGTGGTACTTTTAAAGCCCGATAAATGAGAAAAATCAATATTCAACACGCTATCCCGTCAAGAAACTGCAGGCGGCGCTTAATTGAAAGGTAGCGTGACGCTTACTAACATAACAATCGTGAATTGCATTCATGCCCGCGGAAGGAAAAGCGCTTGAGGGTTTTCCTCGACATATCGCGACTGGTTTTGGGGACATGGCGCGTGATGCCCACAGGCATTGATCGCGTGGAATATGCTTATGCTCGGTATTGGCTCGAAAACCACCCGGACCGCGTCACCTTTGTTATGCGCGGCCCGATTGGTTCGGTGGTGGCCGTGCCCCATGGTTTTGTCGGCGAATTCCTGCACGCCCTTGATACGCGTCGGCTCGGGGCCCCTGGATGGCAAGATTGGGCCAAACAGGCATCGCGCCTTGCCCGCACCGCGATCTCCCGGCTGGGCTTGGGGCGCGGCGCGTGGGAAGTGACGCGCCTATTGGGCGCATCGCATGAGAATGTTTATCTTCTTGTGTCGCATACCTGGGCTGATCGCCCAGGCCCGATTGAGGCTTTGCGGCGGAAGGGCGTAAAATTCGTCTCCCTGGTACATGATCTCATTCCGGCAACGCATCCTGAATATGCTTCCCCTGCGGGGGCTGCGCGTCATCATCGTCGTATTGAAACCTTTGCCTCCTTGGCTGATGGCGTCATTGTCAATTCCAATGCCACTGCGCAGGAACTTCTGCCCCATTTGCCGCAAGGGGCAGATCAGCCGCCCATCCTCGCCGCCCCGCTTGGCATAGACACGCCTTTGCCGGACCCCGGTTTCCCGATCCCAGCCGAACCATATTTTGTCTGCATCGGCACCATTGAACCCCGCAAGAACCATCTTCTGTTGTTGAATACCTGGCGCGTACTGGCTGAGCGCCTTGGATCAAAGGCGCCAAAGCTTCTGCTGATTGGCCGACGCGGGTGGGAGAACGAGAATATCTTGGATATGCTGGATCGTTGCCCTGCCCTTGTCGGCGTGGTGCGCGAATACCGCGGCTTGCCCGATAGGGGCGTAGCGCGCCTGCTTCAGGGCGCGCGGGCTTTGCTCTTCCCCTCCTTCGCTGAGGGGTATGGCCTACCGCTGGCCGAGGCGCTTTCTCTTGGGGTGCCTGCCATTTGTTCGGACCTGCCGGCCTTGCGCGAAGTTGGCGGGGATGCGCCAGATTATCTGGACCCGCTTGACGGGCTTGGCTGGCGCCGCCTGATCCTGAGCTTCGCGGAGGCCGATAGCAGGATGCGAGAAGCGCAATTGCGACGACTTGAAAGCTGGGCACCGGTAACCTGGGAAAACCATTTCGCCCTTTTGGAGCCCTGGCTGCGCCAAATCGCTTATGCGGGGCGGGCGGCAGAATCGCCGCGGGTTCCCGCCGGGGCTGTCACTCCAGCCTCTCGAGCAATGATGCCCGCGCCTATCGTGCCGGGTTCCTGAGGCAACCAAGCCGCGCCGCTCATGCAGCAAATGGGTGCCACGCGCGGCGCCCTGCTTCATTATCGGCGCGGCGGACAAACAAGAATTTAGCGTGTATTTTATCAATGACTAAAAACGAAAAACGCTCTCATAGCGTTCTGCCATCAGAAAGAAGGCAAGGCCCGCGAAGCGATCGCGGGCCTTGCTGCTTATCAGATTTCTTCGTCGCCCCAATCGGCGCTGGCGTCATTGCCGTAATCCGCGGTCGCGTCCGGCTGCGCGTCACCGCCCCAAGGCGAAGATGAAGGCACCGCTTCCTGCGCAAAGCCACCCGCAGAAGCGGCCTGCGCCGCACCGCCGCCGCCCAAGGCGCCCATGAGCATATTGCCGAGCATGATGCCGCCGGCGACACCGGCCGCGGTGGCAAGTGCGGTGCCAAGGAAACCACCACCCGGGCGCTGTTGCAGCGCCTGAGGGTTATGGCCGGGAGGGTAATAGGGCTGCGGGCGCGGCGGCATGGGGGCCGGGCGATTACCGCCGAACAACCCGCCGAGCATGCCGCCCTTCTGCGCCTGGCCTTCACGGCGCACGGCTTCCACTTCCCATTCCAATTGCTGGATGCGGTTATTGGCTTCCACCAGCGCCGCTTCCTGCGCAAAGGCCGATTGCGTGAGGCGATAGCGCGCTTCCGGATAGCGCGCGAAAAGCTCACCGATCAGCCGATCTGCATCAGGGTCCATTGGCGGTAGATTGGGCTTCTGCGCCGCACTCGCCCCCCAGGGACCAGATGGCGCGCCCTGGGCCGCCGCATTACCGCTCATCCGCTCAACGAAAGCGGTGATGATCCTCTTTTCCTCATCCGTCATTGTGAAATCCTTCTCCCGACATTTTAGCATTTTCAAGCCGAGTGGCATCACTTGGCGGCTCGGAAAATGCGATCAAACAAAGGTTTAGAGCGTGCCCCGTGAACGAAGGTGAACGGGACACGATCTAATGGCGCCAGCGGATTCACGCCCGCCCGGCTGCACGGGCAGGAATTGGCCCGGGCGGGCCGGGCTTTCAAGCGGTGGGGCGTCGGTTCATCGAACTGACATCAAAGGGGCCGGGCGGCGGCCAGGGCCTTCTAAAAATCGCTGACGCGCCCCTTTTGTTCCCAATCACCAAAACGGGTCGGCTCAGGGCCTTTGGGGCCACCAATCTCCTTGGGCTTGGCGGGCGGGGCCTTGGCGGGTGTCGACGGTTGCTTTTGGTCTTTTTCGACCTGGGGTTTATCCTGCATAACAATGGGTCCTAACATCACTTCCAACGATACACGAGGGAATAAGGGAAACACATCATGGCCGGCTATACCCGCACAGTAATCCTGCTTGCGGCCATGACCGCGCTTTTTGGCGTGGTTGGCCAAGCCATTGGCGGGCAGCAGGGCATGATCATGGCGCTGATTTTTGCAGGCGGCATGAACCTATTTTCCTGGTGGAATAGCGACAAGATGGTGCTGCGCATGCACAATGCCCAGCCCATCAGCCCCCAGGAAGCGCCCCGGCTTTATGAAATGACGGCGCAGCTTGCCGCCAATGCGGGCCTGCCCATGCCCGCGCTTTATGTGATCCACGAAGCCCAGCCAAATGCCTTCGCCACCGGCCGCAACCCCCAGCATGCGGCCGTTGCGGTGAATACCGGCCTGTTGGAGATGCTCTCGGAAGAAGAAGCCGCGGGCGTGATTGCGCATGAATTGGCGCATATCAAGAACCGCGACACGCTGCTCATGACGGTCACGGCCAGCGTTGCCGGCGCCATCTCGGCGCTCGCGCAATTCGGCATGATGTTCAATCGCGGCCGAGACCGGCAAGGGCAAAACCCCTTCGGCCCGATCGGCATGCTGCTCATGGTGATCCTGGCACCCATGGCGGCGGCGGTTGTGCAAATGGCCATCAGCCGGTCACGGGAATATGAAGCCGACAAGATGGGCGCGCAAATCTGCGGCCAGCCCATGGCCTTGGCGGGGGCGCTGCAAAAACTGGAACACTATGCCCATCAGCGCATGAACCAACGGGCCGAGGCCAACCCGGCTTCCGCGCATATGTTCATTATCAATCCTTTGTCTGGGGCACGGATGGATAATCTTTTTTCGACCCATCCGCGCACGGAAAACCGCGTGGCGGCGCTGGAAAAACTGGCCTCCAGCATGGGGGCGCTGCCGCGCAGCGGCCCCTGGACCCAGGAACTTCCCAGCAGCAAGCCGGCGGCGCAGCGCGGCCCCTGGGGATAAAGCTGGCGGTGGAAGCGCGGCGCGGCTAATATCGCGCCATGAAACCCTTGCCGCGTCTGATCCCCCTGGCCGTGATCGCCCTGCTCGGGGCCGATATCGCCCCCGCCGCTGCGCAATTCGCCGCGCCCCCGGGCCAGCCTGGCGCCCGGGCGCCGCGCCCACCCGCCCTGCCTGGCCTGGCCGCGCGCCGCGCGCCTGAACCAATCCCGGCGGATGACAACGCCAATCTTTCGCCCACACCGGCGCTGTTTGATGCCATTACACGCGGCGATCTGGCGGCGGCGCGCGATGCCGTTAATCGCGGTGCTGATCTGAATGGCCGCAATGCGCTTGGCCTGACGCCCACGGATTGGGCGGTGGATCAGGGCCGCAATGATATCCTGTTCTATCTGCTCTCCGCGCGCGGCATGGCCGGCAGTTCCTCTGGCCCCAGCAATGCGCGCAGCGCCGCCGCTGCCCGGGCCGAACAGGAACGCGCCGAACGCGCCGCACAGCAGGAAGCGCTGCGCCTGGCCCGCCAGGCTTCAGCCCAAGGCGCGCGCGCGCCGAGCGTTTCCATCAGGCCCCGGCTTTTCGCCAATGATGGCGGCGCGGCGCAGCTTGAAGCGGGCTTCCTGGGCTTTGATGCCGGGCGCCCAGGCGGTGCCCGCCGCGGCGGCTGAGATGGCGTTTTTCGAAGGCTTCACGCTGGAAACACGTGAAGCCAATGGCCAGCGCATCAGGCTCCGCCGCGCAGGTTCCGGCCCACCGCTGCTTCTGCTCCATGGCAATCCGCAGACGCACGCCATGTGGCATCGCGTGGCCCCCATTCTGGCGCGCGATTTCACGGTGATTGCGCCTGATCTACGCGGCTATGGATTTTCATCCAAACCCCCGATCAGCGCCGATCACGCGCCCTATGCCAAGCGCGCAATGGCCGCCGATATGGTCGCGCTGATGGCGGGGTTTGGTTTTCCACGCTTTCAGATCGCAGCCCATGATCGCGGCGCGCGTGTGGCGCATCGGCTCGCGCTTGATACGCCAGATGCAGTGGAACGGCTTTGCGTCTTGGATATCATCCCGACGCTTGAGCATTTTGAACGCGCCGATATGGCCTTCGGCCTTGGCTATTATCATTGGTTCTGGCTGGCGCAGCCGCATGATCGGCCAGAACGCATGATCCTGCGCGATATCGAAGATTGGTTTGATCTGCACACATCGCGCGAACCCAAGGACAAATCATTCTTCCACCCTGAAGCGCGCGCGGATTATTTGGCCGCTTTGCATCTGCCCGGCACGGTGACTTCCATCTGTGAAGATTACCGCGCCGCGACGACGATTGATCTTGACCATGACCGAGCATCCCGCGCGGCGGGGCAGAAAATTTCGTGCCCGTTGCTGGCGCTTTGGGGGGCGAAGGGCAGCATCCCCAAATGGTATGACGCGCTGATGATTTGGCGTGATTATGCGGCTGGCCCCGTGACGGGTGGCGCGGTGGCGTCAGGCCATTATCTGGCGGAAGATGCGCCGGAAGACGTGCTGGGCTGGCTTCGAGGTTTTCTCTCGATTTAGCTACTATTTCGCTATCATTATGACAAAGGGCATATCCAAGCCACGTGGACTCACTTGGTTAGCCCCGCTTCAGCGTCATCCGCCCCAACGCGAACCCGCCAATGAACGCCGCCAATACCATGGCCGCCACCTGACCCAGCAGCGCATGGGCGAGCGGCAGGCCGATCATTGTCACCAGCACAAAGGCGATGATGAAGCCAAAGCGCTGACGCCAGCCGGGGGCGCGGGGCTTGGCTTTCCGCCCTGACGACCGCGCCTGCCCAGCCTGCCCGCCAGCCTGACTGCCGGAGTGCAATTGACGCGCCACGCCCCTTCCGCGCGCATCGGACATGGGCTCAGGCCTTTTGCCCCAGCATATCCATCATTTCGCGCCATTCGCGCTTGGAAAGCCCGCTGGTTTCCTGTGTCACGGCTTCCCCCGCCAGCATGCGGCGCAAGATTGCGATCATTTGCGCGGAAAGCGTCACAGCACCCATGCGATAATCGCGGAAGGCTTCAAAGGCCATGGGAACCCAAGCCTGTACCGTTTTCAACATGGCATCGGCATAGACACGGATTTCATATTGCGCATGGGTATCGGCGCGCAAAGACAAGAAATGCAGTAGATTGTGCAAATCCGTCTTCCAATACCATTGCGTATAGGCGTTGAGCGTCAGGTTCATCCGCGCCAATTCGCGCGCCAGGCCCTGGCGGCCTTCATCGCGCGCAGCGCCTTCATCATCCTCATTCAACATTTCAAGGTAATGATCGTAATTGCGCGTGGCATCTTCACGCAGCAGATCAAGCACGCGCGCGGCTTCAGCGCCTTCAAGCACATCGCCGCGCCCCTGGCGGTTCATGGAAGATTGCGCGGCCAGGTTTTCCGGCGCGGGGATATAGAATTCGCGGTCCAGGATGGAATAGCGCGCGGAATATTCATTCACATTGGCAGTGCGGTGCCGGATCCATTGCCGCGCGATAAAGATTGGCAGCTTCACATGGTATTTGATTTCGCACATCTCAAACGGCGTGCTGTGGCGATGGCGCATGAGGTAGCGGATCAGGCCGCGATCCTCATTCGCCGCACGGGTGCCGCGCCCGTAGGAAACGCGCGCCGCCTGCACAATGGCGGCGTCATCGCCCATGTAATCAATCACACGGACAAAGCCGTGATCCAGCACTGGCAGGGCTTCAAACAGCATGGCTTCCAGCACCGGCACGCTTGGGCGGCGCGTTGGTGCCTCGCTTGCGCGCGCGGCTGCGATTTCCTGCTGCTGGGCATCGGTAAGCGCCATGGTGAGACTCGCCTGTTTTGACCCCATTGGCGGTAGCGGCGGGGGGCGGGCGGGTCAAGCGCGGGTTCTTCCGCCCTGCGCCGCTTCCGGGCAGGATGGGCGGGAAACCAGCCCCGGAGCCCCCATGTCCCCAATTGACGCCATCCGCCGCCACCAGGCCGAACTCACTGCCTTCCGGCGTGACCTGCATGCCCATCCGGAACTCGGCATGGCGGAATTCCGCACGGCAGAGAAGGTCGCCACTGCCCTGGAAGCGCTGGGGATAGAAGTCCATCGCGGCGTCGGCGGCACGGGCGTGGTTGGCGTGCTGCGGAATGGTTCCGGCAATCGCGCCATTGGGCTGCGCGCCGATATGGATGCGCTGCCGATGGATGAACTGACAGACCTGCCCTTTCGCAGCACGGTTAAGGGGGCGATGCATGCCTGCGGGCATGATGGGCACACCACCATGCTGCTGGGTGCCGCCAAATACCTGGCAGAAACGCGCAATTTCGACGGCATTGTCCATTTCATCTTCCAGCCGGGCGAGGAAGGCTGCGGCGGTGCGCTCGCCATGTTGGAAGATGGGCTGTTTGAGCGTTTTCCCTGCGATGCGATTTACGGCATGCATAACCGGCCAAATATGCCGCTTGGCGAATATGCGATCAATAGCGGCCCAACCGCAGCGGGGGGCGCTTTTTTCGATATCACCATTACCGGTAAGGGTTCCCACGGCGCGCGGCCGGAGGTCTCCATTGATCCCGTATTGGCCGCCTGCCATGTCACCACCGCGCTACAATCAATTGTTTCGCGTAATCTCTCGCCGCGCGATGCGGCGGTGGTGAGTGTGACCAAGGTGGTGGGCGGTGATGCCTATAATGTCATTCCCGAAACCGCGGTGATTTCCGGCACGGCGCGGTTCTTTGCGAGGGAGGTCGGCGCCCAAATCGAAGAAGGGCTGAAGCGCGTGGCGGAAGGGGTCGCGGCTGGCTTTGGTGCCTCAGCCAGCTTGGATTACCGGTTGATCTTTGCACCCACGATCAATGATGCGGAGCAGGCCGAAGCCTATGCCGCAGCGGCGGCTGAATTGGTGGGCGATGCCAAAGTGGCGCGTGATAAGCCACCGGGCATGGGTTCCGAGGATTTTTCCTTCATGATGGAACGTGTCCCCGGTGCCTATATTTACCTTGGCAATGGCGATGGCGCCATGCCGCATAACCCACGCTATCAATTCAATGATGAGGCAATCCCCTATGGCGCGGCGCTTTATGCGCGCGTCGTGGAAAAGGGGTTGCCGGGCGCGTAAGCCCCTCGAAATCCGACGTCAGAGCGCCTATATCTGCCTCGTCACTTCGGTGACTATGGCGATAAACACGGCTCGGAATAAGCGTTGCGGACCCGGGGGCGGTACCCGGCGCCTCCACCAATCACCCGCCTTATCAGCGGCAGATGGGGGCGAAACAGGCTCGACGCGCGTGGTAAAGGGGACGCTTTTGCTCGGCATTGTACCGCCGTTATCGGGCTAAACCTTAAGTGCGAACGATAACAGCCGTGAGGCTGCCGCACTCGCTGCCTAACAGGTAAGCGCGGCTCGGGGGGCGCCGGGCAACAGAAGCCCCCCACTCTTTCCTTTGTGCGCCAAGGGATATAGAGACTCCCCGCGATGAGCGAGAAATCCCCCCCGCCCGATAGCCTGCTTCCTTATGAAGCCTGGTCAGAAGATGCGATGCGCGAAGTGGCGCTACGCGCCTTGGAACATGCCGCCAAACACGGCATGCCGGGGGAGCATCATTTCTATTTGAGTTACCGGACAGATCATCCGGGGGTCGCCATCCCTGGGCATCTGAAAGCGAAATACCCGCAGGAAATCACCATTGTCTTGCAACACCAATTCGAAGGGCTGTTTGTGGACCGCGTGGCGGAGCGCTTTGGCGTGACGCTGCATTTCGGCGGCGCGCCGGCGAAGCTGGTGATCCCCTTTGGCGCGTTGACCATGTTCCACGATCCGCATGTGCGCTTTGGTTTGCGCTTCACGCCAAGCGGGCTGGAAGAAGAAAAGGCGGGCCTGCCAGCCATGCCGGAAGCGCCAGCAGCACCGCGCCCCGCCCCCGCGCCACAGGGCGAGGTTGTCAGCCTGGATGCCTTTCGCCGCCGCCCGAACAAGGATGGCGGTTAAGGTAGTATGGCGATTCGCCCGGTATTCTGACGCGCGAAAATCGCCGGGCGATACATCTCCCGCACCTCGGCCCCCGGCAATTCGAAGCTGCCTGCCGTCACCGCCCGCACCCGCACCGCAATGCGCGCCACGCGGTTTTCCCCTTCCAAGGTCACCGCCGCGGCGAAGCGATCATCCAAGGCCGGCTGGCTATCAATGGCGGTAAGCGCGCCAAGCCAGGGCAGGCCAGAAACCTCCCCCGCGCCAAAGCGCCCAGTGATTTCCCAGCCCGCCGGCAGGCCCTGCTGCATCAGCAATTGATGCCTGTCATCCGCATCCGCGCGGGCTTCCAATAGCAGAATAAAGCCATCCCCGGCGCGGAGTGTGTCCAGGTTCAGCGCGCTGCCATCCAGCGCATGGAAGTGCCGCGTCACGCGCAGCCCCTGCCGCGCGGCGGGCGGAGCCTCACGCGGGATGCCCTTGGTCGCCACCATTTGCCACACCGTCGTGGCACCCAGGTTCCGTAGCCGCGCCGGTGCCGAAAGCGGGGCCACAATCACCGCCGCCGCAGGCAGCACTACGCCATCCAGGCTGGCTTCAATGGGGCGCATGCCTTGGCCCAAACGCGCTGCCGCCAGCACGGCCCAGGCCTGTTCCTGCGTGCTGGTATTCTCTGGCGTGAAATTCTGCCCCGGCAGGGCGTCCATCAGCGCCGCCAGCCGATCCGCGAGCAAGCCGCTTTCCTTGAGCAGGCTTGCCACAGCCAGCGCATCTCGCTGCGCTGTGCCGAGATCAAAGCTCCACCAGCGGCGGCTGAGGTTCGAAAGCGCTGCGCTAAAAGCCTGTTCCGCCCGTGCGCGGTCCCCGCCGCGCGCAAACACCGCGCCCAATTGCGCGAGCGAAAGGGGCGTTGGCATATCGCCCGCGCTTTCCATCATCCGCCGCGCGGCACCAAGCCGCACACGCCCCGCCATGGCCAGCGCATGCAGCCGATAGGCTTGCGCCGCGCGTTCTTCCGGCGTGGATTCGCCCGTATCGCCCACCGCATCATCCAAAAAGCGCAGCGCATCATTCAGCGCCGCTTCCGGCAAGGTGGCGCCTGCAGCGCGGGCGCGGAGCAGCGCTTCCACCGCGAAGGGCGTCAGCCATAATTCCGCTTCTGCATTGGCGGACCAGAGGCCGAAGGCGCCATCAAAGCGCTGCCGATCCAAAATGGCCTGCACCGCCGCTTGCAACCTGGCCGCGTGATCGCCACCCGTTGGCGCGAATAGCCCCGCACTCAGCGCAATGGCGCGTGCTGCGCTTTGTTCCAGGCAGGCAAGCGGGAACGCTTCCACGGCACGCAAGGCCGCCGCCGCATCATAGCGCACCACGGCGCCAAGGCTGAGTTCTGCCCGCGCTGAGCCAGGAATGAAACGATCAAGCGCGGGGGCCACTTCTCGCTCCGCCCCGTCTGGCAATTCAGCCGATTGCACTTCGGTCAGCAAGGGCCGCGCGGGGCGAATAGTGATGCGGCTTTCGCGCGTGACGCTGAAACCCTGAGGCCCGTTCAGGCGGAGCCGCAACACGCCTTCACCACCCGCAAGCGCGCGTAACCCCGTTGCAGGTGCAGCGCGCTCACCCGTGGCAAGTTGCGCTGCCAGGCGTGTTGGCCCTTCAATTGCAATCGCGCCTTCGGTGCTGAGTTCAGCGACAATCTCGCCCGCCGGCAATTCGATATTGTGCATCAATACGGGCAGCCGCGCCGTATCTCCGGGTGCCAGGAAGCGCGGCAAGGCCGCTTCCACCACGGCCTGATCGCGCACGATCATGGCCCGGCTGGCGGCACCGATGCGATTGCCTTCCCAGGCCACCGCCATCAGGCGCAATTCGCCGGCGAAATCCGGAATTTCCAGCGCAATCACCGCAGTACCATCGGCGCCAACGCGCACCGGGCCTGAAAACAGCGACACCAATCTTTGCGGCGGCTGAATGCCCATCCCAGCCAGCCCACCATCACCACCTTGGCGGAGCAGCGCCAAAGCGCCTTCCGCTGGCGCCAATAACCGCCCGTAATCATCGCGAATATCCACGCCAAGCCTGCGCCGGCCCAGGAAATGCGCCACCGGATCGGGCGAGGCAAAGCCGGTCAGGCGCAAAATCCCCTCATCCACCGCAGCCAGCGTCACCATCGCTTCACCACGCGCCTCGGCAATGCGGATTGGGATTTCGACGCGCTGGCGTGGGCGGATGCGTTCGGGCGCGGTGATTGCCACCTCCAACCGGCGCGGCGCGGGATCAAGCCCGATCCAGGCGAGGCCAAGCGCGCGGCCCGGGCGGCCTTCACGCGCCTCACCAGGGCGATAGGCGGTGATGGCGATGTAAGCGCCCGGCCCCCAGGCGGCGTCCACCGGTACTTCGATATCCGTGCCTGTTTCGGCAAGTGCAATTTCGCGGAGCGACACCAAGCGATCCGTCAGCACCGCAACAGTCGCCGGCCCCGCGAAGGGCGGCGTGATGCGCAGCCGCGCGACTTCGCCAGGCGCAAAATTGCGGCGTTCCGCGGCGACATCAATCCGGTCCGGGATTTCCGCACTTTCAACGCCAGCCCAGCCGGCGCGGAAGCGATAGGATGCCATGCCAAGCCCATCCGCATCGGCAATTTCCAGCCGATAGCGGCCAAAAGGCAGGCTGCGCGCAAAACGCGCGGGCGCGGCGGGGGTGATGGCGACCTCAGCCGCATCCACCGGTTCATCGCGCCAAACGGTTTCAAAGCGGGCGATGGAGTCGCGCATCACCAGCCGCCAATCCGGCCTTTCCCGCAGTAGGCGTAGCCGTAGTCGCGCTGGTGCTGCGCTGCCATCAGGTGCCACTGCCGCAATGTCAAAGGCCGCTTCCGCGCCGGCATCCACCGCATCGCCCTGAAAGGCCGGGCGCAGCACCGGGAACAAGCCGGCAGCACGTACCGGCACGGCAATCTGCGCGCGGCTTTCGCGCCCGCCGGGCTCTGCAATCGCCAGCGTGACGTTCGCCTTGATGGACAGCGTTGTATCTGGTGCGCGCAGCAGGGAAAGCGCCACCACGCCGCGCCCTTCGCGATCAAGCGGCGCGATTTCCTGTGTGATCAAATCCGGCGAGAAGCTTTCATCCTGCAGGCCGAAGCGCCAACCGCGCCAGGCTTCAAAGGGCTCTGGATCCGGCAGCAGGCGAATCTCCGCAGTGCCCGTAAGCCCCGCGCCCGGCGCGCCATAAAGGAAGCGCGCGGTAACGGGCAAATCAAGCGCTGTACTGCCCGGCACCAAAGGCCCCGGCGCCGGCCCGGCGGTGACTTCCAGCCCTTCCGGCACAAAAGCATCCACGCGGAATTGCGCGCGACCAATCGGCGGCAATGCAGGATCAACCAGCGCTTCAATATTCCATTGGCCATAGACAGCACCATCGGAAAGCCTGAGCGGCCAGGAAATCGCGCCACCCGCAAGGCGCGGCGGCGTGACTTCCGCCGCGATTTGCCCATTGGGCCGGCGCAGCCTGAGCCTGACCGGCAAATCCTGCGGATTGCCCGCGGCATCACGCAAAAGCCCTGTCAGATTGACTGTCTCGCCAGGACGATAAATGCCGCGATCCAGCCAGAGAAACGCATCCAACGGGCCGGGATGCGCACGGCCTGTCGCGCCGCGATCCGAAAGATCAAAACTCGCCGCTTCAAGATTGAGCGCGGCGAGATCATCCGGCGCTTCGGCATGAATGGCGAAGGGCGCGAGTGGCCCTTGCCCGCGCAGCAGTGCCACCGGAAAACGCGCGAGCCCCGATGCATCCGTGCGCGCTTCCGCCAGCACATCATTATTGCGTGCCATCAACGCCACGCGCAGGCCCGCTTTTACTTGGCCCGATTGAAAGCCGCGCGCCTGCACCGCAAGCCCATCGGCGCCGCGCCAGGCGGTCAGCGCAATATCCGTCACGAAAAACGGAAAGGCGGCGGCGGTGGCTTCTCCACGGCGGCTTTCCGCCTGCCGTGCCGTGATCAAATAAAGCCCCGGCGCGGCATCGCGCAGCAGATCAGCAAGCGGCAGCGCATGACGCGTGAGGCGATTGGGTGTGCCGCCCTGCAATTCCGCACTGCCTTCCCACAGCACGCGCCCGCTTTGTTCGCCGATATACTGCGCCATCCATTGATCCAACGCCTCACCCGGACGCCAGCGTTCACGGAGTGAGATCAGATTGCGTTCGGAAAGCCGCACCAGGCGAAGCTGCAATTTTTCGACATTCACCGTCGCCACACCAAGGCGCGGCGCCTGACCGCGCGGCAGGATGAAGGCGCGGTTTTCAAAGACAATGCGGGCACTGCGATCCGGCATGGCGATGGCAAGCGGCGTATCGGCGCGGAGGTTACCACCTTCACCCGGCAGGCCAGCGCGCAGGATCAGGCGTGTGGTCTGGCCCCAGGGCAAGCCACCCACGCAAAGCTGATCCGCTTCGCGTTCGATGGTGAGGTTGGGCAAGGCAGGGTCAGCGCGCACCCAATCTTCGGCACGCCAATCACTGCGGCGCGCGGGCGGGATGGTGAAGGTGAGACAGGCGCGTGCCGGTTCGGCATCTGGCTCAGGCGTGACGCGCCGCACCAACATGCCAGCGGCACGGCGCGCGGCATCAAGCGCTTCCTTGTGGCGCGCTTCATTGGGCAGCCGTTCCAGCACCGCTTCCAAAGCTTCTACCTGCTGCGCCAGACGATCCTGGCGGCGGAGTGCTTCAGCAATCAGCAGCAAAGGCGGAACTTCGGGCTCTCCGCCCGGGGCGAATTGAAAGGCGCGCCAGGCAGCTTGCAAGGCGCGGTTGTTCTCCGGCGGCGTGCGAGCAAGCTGTGCTTCAGCCAAGGCCAACCAATGATCGGCATTGCTATTGCCAAGCCCGATGCGTTCTTCCAGGGCCGCAGCAGCAGCGGCGAAATCACGCCGCGCGGTGGCATCCTGTGCACGGCGTTCGGCAGCGGCACGTTGTTGCGGCGTGCCACCGGCGGGGAAGCGGCGTTGCAGGCTTTGCTGATAGGCGCCGGATTCCTGGGACAGGCCGGGCAAATCAAAGCCCTGCGCCCAGGCAAGGGCCGGGGCCAAGGCCAGCATCAGGATCAGCAAAAGGCGCGGCAGCTTCATCGGGGGGTTCCTCGCCAAAGGCACTACTGCTTATCGCATGTTACGCGGCGGGATGCATCACGGGGTTTTCGGCTTTGGGGTATGGCCGGAAACCTCGGCCCCCGCATCCCGGCTAAGGGCTGCGAGCATGGGAATGGACAGAAGCGTGACCAGAGCTGCCATCAGGAAGCCGGTGGAGAAATCCGCAAGTGCAAGCGCTGGCCGCTCGGCGATCAGGCGCGATGCCTCCAACGTCGCGGTGGCCAGCACCACGCCAAGCGCGGGCGATAATTGCTGAAGCGTGCTGTAGAAGCTTGTGGCGGCAGAGAGCTTTTCCGGCGGCACATCGGCAAAGACCAGCGTATTGAGCGAGGTGAATTGCAGGCTGCGGAACAGCCCGCCGCAAGCCAGCAGTAGAAATATCGCCGCGACCGGCCAGGCGGGATTGGGGAAGGCAAGCAGCGCAATCCCGGCTGACGCCAAGACGCCATTGATCAGCAATGCGTTCCGAAAGCCAAAGCGCCTGAGCAGCGGGCGCACCAGCGGCTTCATGGTGAAGGCACCAAGCGCGGTCGCGAAGGATATCAACCCGCTTTCAGAAGCCGACATGCCAAAGCCGATTTGCAGCATAATGGGCACCAGAAAGGGCACCGCGCCGGCACCCACACGAAACAGGCTGCCAAAAAGTGCCGGCTGGCGAAAGGTTGGTGTTTTGAGCAGCGCGATATCAATCGCAGGCCGCGGCGCGCGGCGACAATGGAAACATGCGGCAACGCCAATCAGCAAGCCGGCGGCCAACGCAATTCCAGGCCAGGGTTCTGCCACCACATGCCGCCCCACGGTTTCAAGCCCGAACATGCCAAGCGCCAGCGCCAGCCCCACCAGTGCCAGGCCAAGCACATCAGGCTTGCCCGGGTTGGTTGGTGGGATGGCCGGGATTTTCCACGCCACCAGCAAGAAACCGATTACCCCGATCGGTACATTTATCCAAAATACCGCGCGCCAGCCAAAAAGATCGGTGAGGATGCCACCAAGCGGTGGGCCGCAGACGGGGCCGAGCAAGGCCGGCATCGTCAGCCAAGCCATGGCGGAGAGCAGTTCTTCCTTACGCACGCCACGCAACAATAAAAGCCGCCCGACTGGGAACATCATCGCACCACCCGCGCCTTGCAGGATGCGAAAGGCGATCAGGTCTTCCAAGCCGCGTGCCTGGCCGGAAAGTGCGGAGGCCGCGACAAAGACGATGATGGCCAGCATGAAAACACGCTTGGCGCCGAAGCGATCCGCGATCCAGCTTGAAAACGGGATGAAGACCGTGAGGGCAACAAGATAGGATGTGATGGCCGCCCCCAGCCGCGCCGGGTCTTCGCCCATATCGCGCGCCATGCTGGGCAAAGCGGTGGCGACCACCGCACTATCCAGGTTTTGCATCAGCAGCGCAGAGGCGACGATCAGCGCAATGACGCGATGATTGGCATGGGTGGCGGGTTGGTCCATCTCGTGCGATTTCAGGGGCGCAGGATGACGCGGCCCGCGCTGCGTCTGGCGCTGACTTCCGCCATGGCTTCGCGGAACTGCTCAAGCGGATAAGCGGCATGGATTTCAGGCTTCAGCGCGCCAGCCTGCCACCATGCAACCAATTGATTCCATAGCGCGCGGGCAGCAGGCGCGTAATCGCGTCGGCCATCGCCCGGGGACCAGCCGACATAGGTACCCCAATTGACGCCAATCACGCCGATATTCTTCAGCAGCAGAATATTCGTTTGCAGCGTTGGAATGCCGCCACCGGCGAAGCCAACCACAACAAGATTGCCGCCATCAGCCAGGCAACGCAGGCTTTCATCAAAGGCTGGGCCGCCGATGGTATCCACCAGGCAATCCACGCCGCGCCCGCCCGTGGCGGCGCGTACCGCATCTCGGAAGGGTGCCGCGCTATCCAGCACCACATCCGCGCCACGGGCGCGCAGCATGTCGTGCTTTGCCACGCCAGCGCGCGCAATCACCTTGGCACCGCAAGCCTTGGCGATTTCAACAGCGGCGAGGCCAACGCCGCCCGCCGCGCCATGCACCAGCACCCAATCGCCCGCCTTGATCCTGCCGCGCCATAATAACGCCGCACCAGCGGTTGGATAGGAAATCGGGAAAGCGACAGCGGGTTCGAGCGGCAGGCCGTCCGGAATGGCAATAGTGTGGATATCATCGGCCACGGCTTCTTCCGCCATGCCGCCCCAATCCACCACAGCGAAAACCCGCGTGCCAGGTGGTGGCGCATCGGCATCGGGTGCTGCTTCCAGCACCGTGCCGACAATCTCCGTCCCCGGTGTGAAGGGAAGCGGTGGCTTGCGCTGATATTTGCCGGCCACCACCAATTGCGTGGCAAAGGAAACGCCCGCCGCCGCAACTTTTATCCGCACGCTGCGCGGACGTAACGCCGGGCGCGGTACATCCTTGATTTCCAGCGCATCAAAATCGCGCCAGCTTTCGCATATGATCGCGCGCATCACGCGGCCTCATCCTGCATGATCATATCCGCACCCTTTTCGCCAATCATGATGGTTGGCACATTGGTATTGCCGGTGGTAAGCGTTGGCATGATAGAAGCATCAATCACGCGCAAGCCCGCAATGCCCCGCAGCCTGAGGCGGCTATCCACCACACTCGCGGGGTCTTCACCCATGCGGCAGGTGCCGACGGGGTGATAGATGGTCGTGCCATATTGGCGGGCGAAGCTTAGCAATTCATCATCGGTCTGCACCGCTGGCCCGGGCAGAATTTCCTTCACGCTATATGGCGTGATGGCAGCTTGCGCGAAAATCTCGCGCACCATGCGCAGCCCTCGCGCGAGCAATTCCTGATCGCTCCGCGCCGAGAGGTAATTCGGCCGAATCGCAGGCTTTTCAAATGGGTCAGCGGATTTCGCCATGACGGTGCCGCGGCTATCCGGCTTCACGGGACATATGGCGCAGGTCATGCCGGGTTCTTTTTCCAGCACGCCGAATTGACCAAGCGCATAGCTGGCCGGTGTAAAGAGTAATTGCAGATCGGGGCTGGCCAGCCCTTCACGCGACCGCGCAAAAACCTGCGCCGTAGTCACGCCGAAGGTCAGCGCGCCATTGCCAAGCGCGAAGAAGCGCGCCACCTGTTCCACCAAGCGCAGCCCGCGCGCCAATTGATTGGTGCTGAGCATGTTCTGCACGCGATGCTGCACGCGCGTGACGTAATGATCCTGCAAATTGGCGCCTACACCTGGCATATCCTGCACCACATCAATGCCGAGCGCGCGCAAATGCTCGGCCGGGCCAATGCCGGAGATTTGCAGCACATGCGGCGAATTTACCGCACCGCCGGAGAGAATCACTTCTCGCTTGGCGCGGATTTGCCGGAGCGTGCCACCCTGGCGAAACTCTGCCCCTACGCAGCGCTTGCCTTCAAATAATAGCCGTGTAACCTGGGCTTCGGTTTCCACTTGCACCTTGTCACCCGCCTCAGCCAAATAGGTGCGCGCGGTCGAACCGCGCCAGCGGCCAATACGCGTCATTTGCGAATAGCCAACGCCTTCCTGTTCGACTCCGTTCAAATCCTTACGGAAGGGATGCCCCGCTTGCTGCGCTGCTTCAATGAAGCGATGCGTCAGCGGCAGGATGGTGCGGTAATCTTCCACCTGCAAAGGTCCATCCTGGCCACGCACGGAAGGATCGCCGCCATTGCGATAGGTTTCGCTGCGGCGGAATAGCGGCAGTACTTCGTCATAGCTCCAGCCGCGGCAGCCCATTTGCGTCCAAAGATCGAAATCAGCCGGATTGCCGCGCACGTAAAGCATGCCATTGATCGAAGATGTGCCGCCCAAGGTGCGCCCGCGCGGCCAGCGGATTTCGCGATTATTACTGCCGGCTTCGGCTTCCGTGGTGTAGGCCCAATTCACCAGCTTCTGATTTTGCATCAGCTTCAACATGCCGGCGGGAATATGAATCCAAGGGTGGCGATCCTTCGGCCCGGCTTCCAGCAAAGTCACGCGCCGCCCGGCCATGCCAAGGCGGCTTGCCACCACACAGCCAGCAGAACCCGCGCCAATCACCAAATAATCCGTTTCCATTTAAGCCACCTTCAATCGAGTTTGATGCGCGCATCGCGCACCAGCTTGCCCCAACGATCAAATTCCGCACGGACAAAACGCGCATAATCTTCCGGGCTATCGGCCACGGGTTCTGCGCCCAAAGCATCAAAGCGCGCACGAGTTTCGGGATTGCGCGCGGCGGCGGCGACCGCCTGCTGCAAGCGGTTGATGATGGCAGGCGGTGTGCGCGCTGGCGCCCAAATGCCGTACCAGGTGGAAATCTCATAACCAGGTACGCCGGCCTCAGCGATGGTCGGTAAATCCGGGAAGGCTGCGATGCGATGGCGCGTTGTCACCGCCAAGGCGCGCAAGCGGCTATCGCGGGTGGAAGCCGCGCTGGAAGGGACCGAATCGAACATGGCCTGGACATTGCCCGCAATCAAATCCTGCACAGCAGGCCCACTGCCGCGATAGGGCACGTGAACCATATCGGTGCCGGTCAGTTGTTTGAATAACTCGCCCGCCAAATGCGTCGCGCCGCCTGAGGATGAGGAGGCGTAAGAAATGCGCCCCGGATTGGCGCGCGCATAGGCGATGAAATCCGCAACACTCCGCACCGGCAGCGCCGGGTTCACCACCAGCCACAAGGGCACGGCGGCGATATTCGTTACCGGTGCAAAATCCGCCAGCACATCAATCGGCATATTGGGCGTGAGGTGCGGCACGATCACATGGGCCGAGGCATTGACCAAAAAAGTGCCGCCATCCGGTGCTGCGCGCGCCGCTTGCTCAGACCCGATCAGCCCATTGGCGCCAGCGCGATTCTCCACCACGAAAGGCTGACCGAGCGGGCCTTGTACCGCCTGCGCCACGATGCGGCCCATAATGTCGGTGGGGCCACCTGGCGGATAGGGCACAATGAAGCGCACCGGCCGGCTTGGCCATTCCGGCGCCTGAGCCCCGGCTGCAAATGGCAGCAAGGCTCCGGCAATTGCGGCGCGGCGTGTGATCCTCATGGCTTACCCCTTCCCATATTCGTGTTTGGCGTCAGGATAGGCATGATTTGGCGCTGGAGGAAACGCGATGAATGAAGCGATGCGGCCCTATAAGGGGCTTCGGGTGCTGGATGCCGGCCAGGGCATTGCGGGGCCTTATTGCGGCATGATGCTGGCCGCCTGCGGCGCGGATGTGATCAAGCTTGAACCGCCGGAAGGCGATTGGTCGCGCGGGCTCGGCACGGCCAAGGATACGGTTTCGGTCATGACGGTGTGCTTCAATCGCGGCAAGCGTTCCGTGGTGCTGGACTTAAAATCAGAAGACGGCAAGCGCGCTGCGGCGGCCTTGGCGGCACAAGCCGATGTGCTGATTGAAGCCTTCCGCCCTGGTGTGGCCGCGCGTATCGGGCTTGGGCCGGAAAATGCGAAGGCGGATGCGGTGTGCCTTTCGATTTCCGGCTTTGGTCAATCCGGGCCTTATGCGGAACGACCGTGTACGGATTCTGTCGCGCAGGCTTTCTCGGGTTTCATTAGCCTGAATGAGGGTGCCGATGGCGCGCCGCATAAGGCCGGCGCCTTCATCGCCGATATGGCAACGGGCATTTATGCTTTTTCTGCCGTGCAAGTCGCACTTGCCGCGCGCGCGCAGGATAGCACGCCACGACAGCGCGTGATTGACATGTCGCTGATGGCCGCGACTTCCAATCTGCTGACGCATCAGATCGGCGAATGGGGTGTGCAGGGCAAATCAGCCGCGCCGCCTAATGCGCCAGCGGGGGCCTATCGCGCGGTGGATGGCGGCTGGGTGATGATTACGCTGGTGCGGGAAGCGGAATGGCCGAAGCTCTGCGGCGCGCTTGGCCTGGCTGATATCGCCGCCGATCCACGCTTTCTGAATTTCGATCTGCGTTGGCAGAATAGGGATGCGCTTTACGCTATCATCCGTGCCGCTTTCCTGAAGAAACCCGTCGCGGAATGGGTGGCGATATTGCAGGGCGAAAGGCTGCTGGCGGATCGGGTGAATACGCCGCTGGATTGGCTCAGCAATGAACATGTCACCGCCTATGGCGCGGCGGCGCGCATTCCGCAGCCCCAGCTTGGCTCGGTGCCTCTGCCCATGCTGCCGGGGCTTGGCCATTTTGTGGCGGAAGCCCCTGCGCTTGGCCAGCATACGGGGGAGGTTTTGGCCGAGCTTGGGTAGCGCCGTTCAATTATGCGGCAGGCGCAGCCCCGGTTCGTCCCATTGCATCGCCACCAACTTCCCAGTGTTGGAAAGCGTAATATAGGCGGTGCGCATATCCGGCCCACCGAAGCAGATATTGGTCGGCATACGTTCGGGCATTTTCACCGTACGCAGAATCTCGCCCGAAGGTGAGACCGTGGTGATCTCCCCCGATACGAGTGTCGCCACGATGATGTTACCCGATGCCGCGATGGCGAGGCTATCCAAGCGCCGATAGCCAGGGAATTGGCACAAAACGCGCCCGCCCGCGCTGGATGGCCAGGGTTCCTTTTTCAGCTTGCCGGGCGCTTCGATATCCCAGGCCCAAAGCCGCCCAGTTTCAGTTTCTGCGACATAAAGCGTCTTGCCATCGGGGCTGATCCCAATACCATTGGCGCCGCCAAAAACCGGGAAGGCCGCTTCCACCACGCGCGATCCATCTTCTGATGCCCAATAAGCACCGCCATGGTCGCGATCCCGCGCGCGCACCTTGCCCAGATCGGAAAACCAGAAGCCACCCTTGCCATCGAACATCAGATCATTCGGCCCGCGCAAAGGCCGCCCATCGCAAACCCGGATCAGCGCTTCAACCTTGCCGGTCGCGGCATCAATCTTTTCAATGCGTCCGCCAGCATAATCCGGCGATTGGCCGCTTGGGCGCAAAACTCCGGGTTCCTCATGCCAGGTGAAGCCGCCATTATTGCAGACGTAAAAACTACCATTCGGCCCAAGTGCCAGGCCATTCGGCGCGCCTTCTACGGTGGCGATCGTGGTTTTCGTGCCATTCGGCGCCACTTTCGTGATGCGCCGCGCTTCAATTTCAACCAGCGCCACAGACCCATCCGGCATGGCGACAGGGCCTTCGGGGAAGCGCAGCCCCTCGGCCAGGATTTTGAGGTCGGGTGTGGCGACATGAACGGCCATGGTTTCCTCCTGCATTGGTTGTCCTGATCATGGCCCTGTTTTGCCCCGCTGCGAAGCCTTGACGCGGCGGGGCTTCGGGGGAAGCCTTCACCCCATGAAAACCGCCCCTGATCCCGTCACGCTCTCGGTCCTCGATAACCGCTTCCGCGCCATTGTGGAGGAAATGGGGGAGGCGATGTTGCGCACCGCTTATTCGCAAATCCTGAACTCGTCCCGCGATTTCTCGATTGCATTATGCGATGCCGAAGCGCGGCTGGTGGCGCAGGCGGACCACATCCCGGTCCATGTCGGCGCCATGCCCTTCGCCGTGCAGGCGGTGCGCGATGCCTTTGGCGATGGCGTCAAGGAAGGCGATATCTATCTGCTGAACGACCCCTATCATGGCGGTTCGCATTTGCCGGACCTGACAGCCATAGTGCCGGTCTTCGCCGAAGGGCGCCTTGTGTTCTGGTCAGTTGTACGCGCGCATCACACGGATATCGGTGGCGCGACGCATGGCGGCTATAATCCGGGTGCGACCGAGATTTGGCAGGAAGGCTTGCGCGTGCCGCCCATTCTGCTCGGCCAGGGGCGCCTGCCGCGCGAAGACCTTGTGCGCATGATCATCACCAATACGCGGCTTGCGCGTGATGTGCGCGGCGATCTGATGGCGATGATCGGCGCCGCGCATCTTGGCGAAAAGCGTTTGCTGTCCGTGCTTGCGCGCTATGGCGCGGATACCACGGTGGCGGCGGTGGATGCGATTCTGGCGCTGGCGGAAGCGCATACCAGGCGCATCATTTCCACCTGGGCCGATGGCACCTGGCTGGGTGAGGCATTTCTGGATGATGATGGCTTTGGCGGCAATGATATCGCCATTCGCGCGCGTGTCACCAAACAGGGTGATCATCTGACCGTGGACCTCACGGAAAGCGCGCCGCAAACGCCAGGCTTCGTCAATTCATCCTATCCCAATATGGCGAGTGCGGTGCGCATGGCACTCGCCTTCCTGCTCGATCCGGAAGTCGCGAAGAATGATGGCTGCTTCCGCCCGCTGACCATCAAGGCACGCGAAGGCACGGTGGTTTGGGCGAGCGAGGGCGCGCCGGTGACGATGTGTACGTCGCATTGTTCGAATGAAATCGTTGAAGCCGTAGTGAAGGCATTGGCGAATGCCTGCCCAGATCGCGCCATGGGCGGTTGGGGCCGGCGCTTTCGCGTGGCGATCAAGGGGCGTGATCCTCGGCGGCCAGGGCGCTTTTTTGTCTGGCATATGTTCCATGCGCGGCCAGGGGGCGGCGGTTCTTCCGGCGGCGATGGCTGGTCCACTGCCGGGGAATGGCATTCCGCCGGTGGTTTGAAATTCGGCAGTGTGGAAATGGCGGAAGCGCGTTTCCCACTGTATTTTGCGCGTCATGAATTCCGCCCCGGCAGCGCGGGTGATGGCACTTATCGCGGCGGGCTTGGCGGAGATTTGCTGCTGAAGCTGGAAACCGATGGTCCATCAGTGGCGAATACCGCGGGTGATGGCGTGCGCTATGGTGCGGCGGGGATGTTGGGTGGCCGGGATGGCCTGCCGCATCATTATCGGCTGGAACGCGCCGATGGCACATCGCGCGATTTGCGCACCAAGGAAGTCGGCATTCCGTTGGCGCCTGGGGATCAATTGCATGTGCTCTCAGGCGGCGGCGGCGGCTGGGGGCCGCCTGAGAAACGCGACCCTGCGGCGCGTACGGCGGATGTGGCGGAGGGTTTGGTATGACCTACCGCATCGGCGTTGATGTTGGCGGCACTTTTACCGATGTGGTATGTGTTGCCGCTGACGGCACCACAACGCTTGCCAAGGCTGCCAGTACGCCGGCAGATCAATCCGAAGGCGTGGTCGCGGGGCTTGCGGTGCTGGCTGAAACGCTTGGCGTCTCGCTTGCCGATCTGCTGCGCCAGACGGAACGCATCGTCCATGGCACCACGGTTGCCACCAATGCGTTGTTGGAACGTAAGGGTGCGAAGATTGCGATGCTCACCACGGAAGGGCATCGCGATGTGATTGAAATGCGCGAAGGGCTGAAGCCGGAACGCTACAATATGCGCCTGTCCGCCGCCCCCGCGCTGGTGCCGCGCCGCTTGCGGCTTGCTGTGCGCGAAAGGCTGCGCCCGGATGGGCGGGTAGAAGTGCCGCTGGATCATGCCCCACTCAATGCCGCCATCGCACAACTGCGCGCGGAAAATGTCGAGGCGGTCGCGGTGTGTTTCCTCCATTCCTGGCGCGATACACGGCATGAAGACGCGGCGGCTGAGGCGTTGCGGCAGGCGCTACCTGGGGTTTTCGTCACCACCTCCGCTGAAGTGCTGCCGCAGATCAAGGAATTTGAACGGTTTTCGACCGCAGCGGTGAATGCCTATGTGGGGCCGATTGTGTCGCGCTATCTGGCGCGGCTTCGCGGGCGGTTGGAACAGGCGGGCTATGGCGGGCCGGTTTTTGTCATTCTCTCCCATGGTGGGGTCGCGCCGGTGGAAGAAGCGGCGCGTTTGGCGGCGGGCACGGCGCTTTCAGGACCGGCGGGTGGCGTTGCGGCGGGCGTGGCGCTGGCGGAACGCGGCTTGGGGCAGGATTTGATCACCTTTGATGTCGGCGGCACCTCCACCGATATCGCGCTGATCCAGGAAGGCGATGCGGCGCTTGGGCGCGGGCGTGATGTGGCGGGCGAGCGTATTGCGCTGGAAAGCCTAGATATCGTGACGCTTGGCGCCGGCGGCGGTTCCATCGGCCATGTCGGCGCCGGAGGAACCTTGCAGGTTGGCCCACGTAGCGCCGGCGCGGTGCCAGGGCCTGCGGCCTATGGGCAGGGTGGCACGGAACCAGCGGTGACAGATGCCAACCTGGTGCTGGGCTATCTGGATGCCGCAAATTTTCTGGGCGGCAAGCGCAAGCTGGATATGGCAGCGGCGGAACGCGCCTTCGCCACGCTTGGCGCCAAGCTTGGGCTGGATGCCATGGCCGCGGCGGCGGGCGTGCATCGGCTGGCCAATATCCGCATGGCGGATGGGATTCGCGTGGCGACTGTGCGGCGCGGCGTTGATCCGCGCGATTTCTGCCTGCTTGCTTTCGGGGGGGCAGCCGGGCTGCATGCCAGCGCGGTGGCGCGGGAACTCGGCATGAAGCGCGTGGCGGTGCCCTTCTTCGCCGCCGGGCTTTCCGCCTGGGGCATGCTGCATACGGATTTGCGGTACGAGATGGCGCGCAGCGAGTTGAATACCGGCGGCGTGCCGGATGATGCTGCACTGCGCAGCATTTGGGCCGCCTTGGAAGCAGAAGGCCGCGCGAGGGTTGCAAGCTGGTTTGGTGGCGCGGTGGAAACTAGGCGGGCTGCGGATATGCGCTATGGCGAACAGGTTTTTGATATCGCCGTGCCTTTGGATCATGTCGCCTGGGAAGGTGCTGGGCTTGCGGACCGGCTGCGTGATGCTTTCCATGCGCGGCATGAAGCGCTGTTCACCTATGCGCTCAGGCAGGAAGAAGTGGTGCTGGTGAATGCTAGGCTCGCGGTGATTGGCCGCTTGCCGCCCATGCCGGCGCCAGCGGGCAAAGCGGCGGGCGCCATGGTGGCACCGCGCGGGTCGCGCCGCGTCATGCTGGAAAGCGGCCTGATTGATGTGCCGGTCTATGATTTCGCTGGGCTCGGCGCGGACCAAGCGGTGGCGGGACCGGCTATTGTGGAAAGCGATACCACAACCGTGCTGCTGCTGCCGGGTGATGCCGCGCGCATGGATGCGCGCGGCTGGTTGGAGATTAGAGCGGGATGACGTTTGATTGAATCGAATTGGGATTCACGTGGGCGTGATTTTCTGATTCAAGCTGCTGGCTTGGTTTGGAGGCCAGCGGCGATGACCAGACCCTATTCGATGGGTTTGCGGGAGCGCGCGATAGCGCGTGTTGTGGCTGGGGAGAGTGTTCGGACGGTTGCTGCGGCCTTGAGCA
>JADCFX010000011.1 GCA_020249285.1 Roseomonas sp.
AGGCCGCGAATGATTTCCACCAGCTTCATCATCGGCACGGGGTTGAAGAAATGCATGCCAATGAAGCGGCCTGGCCGATCGGTTGCCGCAGCCAGCCGCGTGATCGGGATGGAAGATGTATTGGAAGCGAGCAAGGCATCCGGCTTCAGGATCGGGCAAAGGGCGGCGAAGATCTTCTTCTTGATCTCCTCATTCTCGGTCGCGGCTTCGATCACCATGTCGCAATCCGCGAAGGCGCTATTGTCGGTCGCCGTCACAATGCGCGCGAGTGCAGCATCGCGGTCAGCACTACTGACACTCCCCTTGCTGACCTGCCGATCCATATTCTTCGCCATGGTCGCCAGCGCGCGATCCAGCGCCTGCTGCTGCACATCCATCAGCACCACCGGAATGCCGGAAAGCGCGGCCACATGGGCAATGCCATTGCCCATCAGCCCCGCGCCAATCACGCCGAGTTTATTGATTGCCGCCATGATGGATGCTCCTGTTGCTGCAATACTCGGGGCACGCCCCGAGCACGCAAATCACTTCTTGTCGAGTTCGGCTTCCAATTCCGGCATGGCCTTGAACAGGTCAGCCACCAGCCCGTAATCGGCCACCTGGAAAATCGGCGCTTCTTCATCCTTATTGATGGCGACGATCACCTTGCTGTCCTTCATGCCGGCCAAATGCTGGATGGCGCCTGAAATGCCGACCGCGACATAAAGATCCGGCGCCACAATCTTGCCGGTCTGGCCAACCTGATGGTCATTCGGCGCATAGCCCGCATCCACCGCCGCGCGGGAAGCGCCAATGGCCGCACCCAACTTATCGGCCACGCGCTCAACAATGACGAAATTCTCTGCCGAACCCATGGCGCGCCCGCCGGAGACGATAATGCGCGCGGCCGTCAGTTCAGGGCGTTCGGTTTTGACAATTTCAGCGCCCAAGAAGCGCGAAAGCCCAGGATCGCCCGCGGTCGCCGCGGCTTCAATCGGCGCCGCGCCACCTTCGGCCGGGACGGGATCGAAGGAAGCAGCGCGCACCGTAATCACCTTCTTCGCATCGGCGGATTTCACGGTGGCCATTGCGTTGCCGGCATAGATGGGTCGCACGAAGGTATCGGCATCCACCACGTCAGAAATATCAGATAGAATCTGCACATCGAGCAACGCGGCAGCGCGCGGCATCACATTCTTGCCACCGGCGGAAGCCGGCGCCAGCAAATGCGAATAGCCGGGGGCGAGTGCCACCAGCAAAGCGGCCATGGGCTCGGCCAGGCCATGGGTGTAGATGTCAGCCTCGGCGGTCAGCACCTTCGCAACTGAAGGCAGCTTGGCAGCGGCAGCAGCGGCGGGGCCGGTGGCGCCGCCCGCGATCAGCACATGCACATCGCCAAGCTTGGCGGCAGCGGCCACCGTGCTGCGGGTTGGCTGAGAAAGCGCGCCGTCCTGATGATCGGCAAGAACAAGCACCGCCATGGTCAAATCACCTTCGCTTCATTTCGCAGTTTATCAACAAGTTCTGCAACCGATCCCACTTTCTTGCCGGCCTGGCGCTTGGGTGGTTCTTCCACCTTCAGCACGGTCAGGCGCGGCGCGGGGTCCACACCCAAATCGGCAGGCTTCATGATTTCAATCGGCTTCTTGCGTGCCTTCATGATGTTGGGCAGCGACGCATAGCGCGGTTCATTCAAACGCAGATCGGTGGTGATGATGGCGGGCAGCTTCAGCGCCAGCTTTTCCAACCCGCCATCCACTTCGCGCGTGATGTTCAGCGTGCCATCGGCGACCTCAACCTTGGACGCGAAAGTGCCTTGCGGCCAGCCCATCAGCGCCGCAAGCATCTGGCCGGTGGCGTTCATGTCATCATCAATCGCCTGCTTGCCGAGGATCACGAGGTCCGGCGCTTCCTTGGCGATGATCGCCTTCAGAATTTTCGCAACCGCGAGCGGTTCCAGCACGCCATCATGTTCCACCAGGATGCCGCGATCAGCACCCATGGCCAGCGCCGTGCGAATCTGTTCCTGCGCCACGGCGGGGCCCGCGGATACCGCGATGATTTCGGTGGCGACACCCTTTTCCTTGAGCCGCACGGCTTCTTCCACCGCGATTTCGTCAAAGGGGTTCATGGACATTTTGACATTGGCAGTTTCAACGCCCGTGCCATCCGCCTTCACGCGGACCTTGACGTTGTAATCCACCACCCGCTTGACGGGAACCAGAAGCTTCATGATGCAACCATAGCCTTCAGGAAATGGGGGGCCGTGTGGCGCCGGAATGCCGAATGCGGGGGTTCTTCAGACCCCCTCACCCGGCTCCCTGACTATTAAAGCCCGAGGCCGGGCGGGGCAAGGCAGGGCGGAGTATTTTCAAGCCAAGTGACTTCACTTGGCGACTCGGGAAATACGACCAAACGGAGTATTTTCAAGCCAAGTGACTTCACTTGGCGACTCGGAAAATACGACCAAACGAAATATTTTCAAGCCAAGTGGCTTCACTTGGCGACTCGGAAAATACGACTAAACGGAGTATTTTCAAGCCAAGTGACTTCACTTGGCGACTCGGGAAATACGACCAAACGAAATATTTTCAAGCCAAGTGGCTTCACTTGGCGACTCGGAAAATACGACCAAGTCAACTTTTCAACAGCAAAAGCAGAATGACGAAAAGCCCCACCGCGATGAATTGAAAGATGATGCGCCAGCGCATGAGCCAATTGGCGGTTTTCGGATTGGCCTTGCCACCTGCCATGCCCAGAATCCCGGCAAAGAGCATGCCAACCGTGGCCAGCATAGCCAGCGCAACCAGAATGGTGAGGATCGTCGTCATGGGCCAAGGTTACCCTGTTTCATGGGCGGGAGACAGCCCCATCACGCACAGACCAAGCCAGCGCCGCGCCAATCAGCGCCGTGATGATGCAAAGCGCGAATCCAGCCTCATACCCGCCAGTCAGATCCACCAGCAGGGAAAAGAAGGGCGGTGCCACCAGCATGGAAAGGCCAAAGACAAAGCCCGCCGCCGCCGTGGTGCCGCCCACCTGGCCCGCCGGGGCCAAGCGCGCCATCTCCGCCAGGAACACGCCATTCCAGCCAATCGCGGTGGCGCCCATCAGCATCCCGGCCAGAATGATGATCAGGCCCGGCCAGCCCGGCCCGGCCAGCAATAGCGCCAAACCGGCCACTGCCGCGCCAATGCCAAGCCCAGCGAAAACCGGCGCCGCGCCTGTGCGGTCCGCGACCAGACCCCAAAGCACCCGCCCCGCGACCCCGGCGGCCTGGGCCAGGGCCAGGCGGATGCCGGCCTCGGTCAGGGATGCCCCCAGGCTTGCCACCTGAAACACCACAAAAAACGTCGAAAAACAGAATTGGGAAACGCCATAAAGCGCCGACATCATGGTCATGCGCCGCAGGATGGGAAATTGGCGGAGCAAGCCAAGGCTGGAAGCCGCCGCCCCCCAGACCTGCCCAAGCCCACGGATGGCGGCCTTGGGATTGCGCTCCGCATCAAGCGCAGCGCGGAGTGGTTGCAAGCAAAACGCTGAAAACGCGAGGAAAATCACCACCGCCAGCACCCCCTGGCGCCAGCCAGCGGCCACCGCAATGGGCGGCACGGCAGCGGCAAGCAGCATCGCACCCGCCGGCACGCCGCATTGCTTCAGGCTGAAGATCAAGCCGCGCCGCCGCGCCGGGGTGCGGGCGGCGAGCAAATGGCTGCCTGCCGGCGTCACCGGCCCATGGCCAAGCCCAGCAATCACTGCCGAGGCGAAAAGCGCCACCGGATGGCCCAGCATGGCAATCGCAATGCCAAAGGCAGAGATCAGCATCCCCGCCTGCAACACCCTGATCCCGCCAAAGCGATGAATGAAAGCCCTCGCCAAAGGCCCCGATACCATGGCCCCCAGATAGACCAGGGCGGTATGCACCCCGGCGAGCGAAGCGGCGATGCCGAGCTCTGCGGCAATCTCCGGCGCCAGCACCGGCACGGTCAGGAAAACGCCCATCCCTGCCAGATGCGTCCCCAAAAGGGCGATCATGACGGTCCAGACGGAAGGGGAAGCCAGCATGGGCGCGGTGTAACGGCGCGTCCTCTTCCCCGCAATTGGCGCACAGGAAAGACTTGACGTGCGCCAGGCAATGGGCTCCGAAAGCCGGCATGAGCATCTCTCAGGGAATGCGGTTGTTAGCCTTGCTCTTGAGCCTCGTCCTGCTGGCGGGCCAGGCCATGGCGCAGCCGGAACCGGGCAACCCCGTGGCGCAACCGCCGGCGGCCATTACGCCGACAGGTCCCATTGTCTCGCCCGAGATCGAGGCGCTGCTCAAGGTCTTGCAGGATGATGGCCGCCGGGCTGAATTGATCCGCGCACTGCGCGCCGCCGCGCCGGAATCGGAAGCCGAGGCACCGCCAGCCAATTCCAGCGCAGAACCTGCCTTGCTCGCGCCCAATACGCTTGGCGCGCAATTGCTGCAGGGGGCGTCGCAGCGATTGGCGACCGCATCGGACCAACTGGTCGCAACCGTCAGCGCCATTGCCGATCTGCCTGCGGTGTTGAATTGGCTTACTTCCCTCGTGCGCGATCCCGTGACGCAACGGCGTGTATTGGATGCTTCCTGGAAGCTCATGCTGGTACTTGGGCTCGGCTTGGCAGCCGAATGGATGGCAGCGCGTTTCCTTGGCCGGTTTCGTGATCGGCTGGATGCCCATGCACCGACCGAGGCCACGGGCTGGGCAAGGGTGCAGCGCGTGCCGCTGGTGCTGGCAAGGCTTGGGCTTGATCTGGTGCCGATCGCGGCTTTTGCCGTCGTTTCCTATGGCCTCATCACGGCAGTCCATCCGCTCCCCACCACACAGCTTGTGATGCTGACCGCGAATAACGCCTATATGGCTTCCCGCGCGGTGATGGCGGCAGCGCGGATGCTGTTTTCGCCAGCTTCGACGCATTTGCGGCTGCTGCCGGTAACCGATGAAACCGCCGCCTATGCCACGATTTGGCTGCGGCGCATCGTGGTTGTTTTGATCACAAGCTATGCGGTGGCCGAAGCCGGGCTGCAATTCGGCCTGCCCTGGTCGGCTTATGATTCCATCCTGCGCATCGCGCTGCTTCTGGTCACGCTACTGCTGGTGATTATCATTCTGCAGAACCGCCAGGCCGTATCGGATGCGCTGCGCGCGCCGGAATTGGCGGAAGGGGAAGAACCGGATCGCGCGCGGCGCTTTTTCCGCATGCTGCGCGATCGCGCCGCCGATATCTGGCATTTGGTGGCGATTGCCTGGCTGATCGCGGCCTGGGGGGTTTGGGCGCTTGAAGTCCAGTATGGCTTCTGGCGGCTGCTCAGGGTTTCCTTCAGCACCATCCTCATTCTATCGCTTGCCAAATTCGCCGATATGGCTGTCCGCCGCGTCATTCATCGCGGCTTTCGCATCACGCCCGATCTATCCGCGCGCTACCCGGGCCTGGAAGCGCGCTCCAATCGCTATTTGCCGGTTTTGAAAGGCAGCGCGAGCCTGGCGTTTGGCGGCATCGCCCTGCTGTTCCTGCTGGAAAGCTGGGGCTTGGAGGCCTTTGCCTGGTTCGGCCATGGCAAGCTTGGCAACCGGCTGGTGTCTTCGCTGTTTTCGATTGCGCTTACCATCACGCTCGCGCTGGTGATCTGGGAAGGGATCAATGCCGCCATTCAGCGGCATTTGGAACGGCTTTCACGCGATGCCAAGGCCGCGCAAAGTGCACGGGTGCGCACGCTTTTGCCCATGCTACGCACGGCGTTACTGGCGGTGATTCTGATTTTTGTCGTGCTGTCTGTGCTAACGGAAATCGGCGTGAATGTCGCCCCCTTGATCGCCGGTGCCGGGGTGGTCGGCATTGCGGTTGGCTTTGGCTCCCAGCGCCTGGTACAGGATGTGATCACCGGGATTTTCCTGCTGTTTGAAGACGCGGTCGCGGTAGGCGATGTGGTGCAATTGGGTGGGCTGAATGGCGTGGTGGAACATCTTTCCATCCGTTCCATCAAGCTCCGCGCCGTAGATGGCAGCCTGCACATCATCCCCTTCAGCGCCGTCACCAGCGTGACGAACCAGACGCGCGACTTCGCCTTTGCCGTGATTGATGTGAATGTGGATTATCGCGAGGATACGGATAAGGTCTCCGAAACCCTGCGCCAGATCGCAAGCGAAATGCGCGAAGACCCGCGTTGGCGTCCCGTGATCCGCGATGATCTGGATGTGATGGGCGTGGAGCGACTTGCTGATTCAGGCGTGGTGATCCGGGTACGTCTTAAGACGGAAGCATCACAACGCTGGGCGGTTGCGCGCGAATTGAACCGGCGCATCAAGCGGCGCTTTGATGAGCTTGGGATTGAAATTCCCTACCCACATCAGAAGCTGGTGCTGGAAGAAAAGCACCCGGCGCAAACGGCAAACGCGGCGCCAGAGCCACCGGCAGCGTTGAGTTAACCCCCCTCCACCGCCACTTCCAGTCTAAGCGGCGGCACATCGCGCCCGATCCATTGTTCTGAACGTATCAGCACACGATCCGCGGCGCGGAACCAAAAGCGATTGGTGAAAAACGCGGCACCCTCGCAAATCTCGACGCGCTCAATCACGCCGCCAATGGCGGGTTCCTCGGCCTCAATCCGGCATTGCACCACTTGGCCAAAGCGCATCTGTTCTGGCCGGCCATCGGCGCCGGACAGATCCAGACTATGCGCCACCCGAACCGGGGCGGGGCCAAGCGGCGCGGCGCGGCGCAGAGGGTCCTCGCCAATCGGCGCGCTGGCCAGCAGCATAGTCGGCAGCCCCGCGGTCGCCACCACCCGCGCGCCCTCGGTCACAAAGACAAAGCCCTGATCCATGCGCCAGAAGCGGCGCGGCCCTTCTTCGCGTATCGGGCGGGCGGATCCGGCATCCTGGCCAAGTTCTGCCCAAAGCGCCCGGCCCGGAGGCGGCGCGGCCAGGGGCGCCAATTGATCAGGAGGCACCATTTGGCCCGCCGGCGGGGCGCTGCCAATCACCCCAGCCCCACCCAGCACGCCGCAACCGCCCAGCATCAGGGCCAATGACAAAGCTACTACCTTCATGGGATCAGCTTCGCATATTCGCCCTTGGGTTGCGAGAACGCCTGCGCCATTGACCTGCGTCAAGAAATGCCCGAGCGAAATCGGCTATCCAGGCCGCATAATCAGGAGGGATAAACCATGTCCACACTCACCGCCCGCGATCTGATGACCACCGAACTTGTCACCGTGCCGCCCGAAACCCCGGTGATCGCCATGGCGCGGTTGCTCGCCGAACGCAGCATCTCCGCCGTGCC
This sequence comes from Roseomonas sp., assembly GCA_020249285.1. GTDB lineage: Bacteria > Pseudomonadota > Alphaproteobacteria > Acetobacterales > Acetobacteraceae > Neoroseomonas. The sequence goes on from JADCFX010000011.1 coordinate 7,285, forward strand.
GGTGCTGGGTGCTGACGGCGCCTTGCTTGGCATGGTGACAGAAGCGGACCTTATCCGCCGCCTGGCCGGGGAGGAAGACAAGCCCGCTTCCTGGCTCAGCGGCCTATTTGGCGACCCGGCCCGCGGGGCGGAGCATTACGCCCGCACCCATGGCGCCAAGGCGCGCGATATCATGACCGAAAAGCTGGTGACCGTAGAACCCGACGCCACCGCCGCCCATGTCGCGCAGCTCATGGAACAGCATGGCATTCGCCGGGTGCTGGTGGTGGCTGAGGGTCGGTTGCGCGGCCTGATCAGCCGGGCCGATCTGCTGCATGCCCTGCTGCTGCCCACTGAAAAGGCCGAAGGCATCACGGATGAGCGCATCCGCGCCGCCGTGCTGGCCGCCATGCGCAAGGAACCCTGGGCCGATACCTATTACATCATGGTGGATGTGAAGGATGGCGCGGTGACTTTCCATGGCTTCTCCCGCTCGGAAGCCATCAAGCGCGGCCTGAGGGTGCTGGCGGAGGGGGTTCCCGGCGTGAAATCGGTCACGGATGAGACCCAGCCGCTGCCGGTGTATCTCTACGCTGCAAGCTGAGGGGGTGGCGCTTTCTTGCCGGAATCCTGACCAAACTACCCTCTCCAGCCTGACGCCTTCTCGCTGGGGAAACGCCGCAATAAGGCATCAGGCAGTGTTTTGATCGCATTTTCCGAGCCGCCAAGTGGTTCCACTTGGCTTGAAAATGCTCTAGGCCCCGTCTTGCAGCTATGTTAAGGCGACGGCGTCGGTCGGGGTGGGGCGCGAGTCTCAGGCCATCAGGCAGCCAGCCGCATTTTTTGGGGAGCGCGGGCCAAGCCCCGCCAAATGGAGAGTTACGCGATGAGCGATACCGCCGAGAAGGTCAAGAAGATCGTTGTCGAACACCTTGGCGTCGAAGAAGCGAAGGTGACCACTGAGGCATCCTTCATTGATGACCTGGGCGCGGATAGCCTTGACACGGTTGAACTGGTGATGGCGTTCGAAGAAGCCTTCGGCGTGGAAATCCCGGATGATGCCGCTGAAAAGATCACGACCGTGAAGGACGCGATCGACTACATCGAAAAGCACAAGGGCGCCTGAGCGCCCCTTCGCTGATCCAACGGGGAATAGCGCGTGTTCCAAAAGGGTTTTGCGCCACGTCGCGTTGTCGTGACGGGCATGGGCATTGCCTGCCCGCTGGGGATTGGTGTTGAGCATGTGTGGAAGCGCATGCTCGCCGGCCATTCCGGCATAGGCGCCATTCAATCCTTTGATGTGTCTGGCCTGCCGGCGCGCATTGCGGGCCAAATCCCCGTGGGCGTGAAGGCAGAAGGCGGGCTCGACATCAATGAATGGATCCCCGTCAAGGACCAAAAAAAGATGGATCGCTTCATCCAATTCGCGATGGTCGCGGCGGATGAAGCAGTTACCGATTCCGGCTGGGTGCCACAGGATGAAGATCAGCGCTGCCGCACCGGCGTGATGATTGGTTCCGGCATTGGTGGGCTTGACACAATCCACGAAGCCGCTTCCCTGATCCTGCAAGGCAAGATCAAGCGGATTTCGCCGTTTTTCATTCCCTCAGCGCTGATCAACCTGGCCTCCGGTCAGGTTTCCATCCGCTATGGCTTCAAGGGCCCGAACCATTCTGTGGTGACGGCCTGCGCCACCGGCGTGCATGCTTTGGGCGATGCGGCACGGCTGATTGCGCTGGGTGACGTGGATGTGATGGTCGCCGGTGGCGCCGAAGCCGCCGTTGGCGAAATTGGCATGGCCGGCTTCTGCGCGGCGCGCGCCCTTTCCACCAGCTTCAATGATAATCCAACCGCGGCGTCTCGCCCCTGGGATGAAGCCCGCGATGGCTTTGTCATGGGCGAAGGTGCCGGCGTGCTGGTGCTGGAAGAATTGGAACACGCCAAGGCGCGCGGTGCCAAGATTTACGGCGAAGTGATCGGCTATGGCATGAGCGGCGATGCCTATCACATCACCGCCCCAGCCGAGGGCCATGATGGTGCCTTCCGCGCCATGAAGGCAGCACTCGCCAGCGCCGGCATTACGCCGGAGCAAATCCAGTATGTGAATGCCCATGGCACTTCAACGCCGCTCGGCGATGACCTTGAACTGGAAGCCGTTGAGCGCCTTTGGGGCGATTCTGCGCGCGGGCTTGCCATGTCTTCCACCAAATCCGCGGTCGGGCATTTGCTCGGCGCCGCCGGCGCGGTGGAAGGGATATTCTCCATTCTTGCCATTCGTGACCAGGTGGCGCCCGCCACGCTCAACCTGGAAAAGCCATCGCGTGAAAGCGCGATTGATCGCGTGGCGAAGGAAGCGCAGCCGCGCAAGATTGATATCGCGCTGTCCAATTCCTTTGGCTTTGGCGGCACAAATGCCAGCATCATTTTCCGTGGTGCGCCCTAATCACAGATGAGTGAAACGAAGCCCGCACCGCGCAAACGCCGCGGGCGAGTGGCGCTTATCCTGCTCAGCCTATGCCTAGCCGTGCTGATCGGCCTTGGCGCGGCGGCCCAATGGGCACGTGGTATCTATGAAGCCCCCGGTCCGCTGGCCGCCGATAGGGCCTTGGTCATTCCGCGCGGCGGGACTGAGGCTATTGCGGGTGCCTTACGGGAGGCCGGCATTATCGCCGATGCACGGCATTTTCTGATTGCAAGCCAGATCACCAAGGGCGCGGGACCGCTGCGCGCGGCGGAATTCGCCTTTCCCGCCGGTGCCTCCCTAAAGCAGGTATTGGAGATATTGCGCGAAGCGCGCCCGGTGCAGCGCCGCGTGACCATCCCGGAAGGGCTTTCCGCCCTGCAAATCCAGGCGCTTTTGGACAAGACCGAAGGGTTGATGGGCGAGGCAGAGCCAATCGCTGAAGGCAGTATCCTGCCCGAAACCTATGCCTTTGAATGGGGCGATAGCCGCGCCGCGCTGATCAGGCGCGCCCAGGCCGCGATGAATACCGCACTGGCCGAAGCCTGGCGGGACCGCGCGCCCAATCTGCCGCTCCGCAGCGCGCGGGAAGCGCTGATCCTGGCTTCCATCATTGAACGCGAAACCGGCAAGGCCGAGGAGCGCGCTTTGGTCGCCTCGGTCTTCATCAATCGCCTCAGGCGCAATATGCCGCTGCAATCGGATCCGACCGTGGTGTATGCGGCCTTGGGCGGGGCGGCTTTGGACCGGCCCATTACGCGGGCCGATCTGGACCGCGACAGCCCCTTCAATACCTATCGCAATCGCGGCCTGCCGCCGGGGCCGATTGCGAATCCGGGGCGCGACTCGCTCCGCGCCGCCACACAGCCCGCGACCAGCAATTTTCTCTTTTTTGTCGCGGATGGGTCGGGCGGGCATGCCTTTGCGGAAACGCTTGAGGCACATAACCGCAACGTGGCCCGCTGGCGGGAGATTGAGCGGCAGCGGGGCGTCAGGCAATAAAACAAAACCCGCGGACGCTGCCCCCCGCGGGTTAGAACGGTTCGATGAGGCTCAGCTTCAGGCGGCCTTGGCAGCCTGGGCGCGTTCCAGGCGGCGCTTCAGCACAATGGCGTCTACCGTCAGCTTGCGGTCCGGCGTGCCGAGCAGGAAGGAATCAAGCCCGCCATTGTGCTCCACCGTGCGGATGCCATTGGTGGAAAGGCGCAGCTTGATCGGCGCGGCCAGGATTTCCGACCAGAAGGAGCTTTCCTGCAGATTGGGCAGGAAGCGGCGGCGGCTTTTATTATTGGCGTGGCTGACATTGTTACCCGTCAGAACACCCTTGCCGGTAATGACGCAGCGGCGAGACATAGCGGAAATCCAAATATAAAGGCGCGCAGGGGGAACCTGCGCGCGGGTTCAACATGAAGACGCGCTTTTGGCGGGAAGCGGCGGCGACGTCAAGTACCAGAGCATTTTTTGCCAAGCGATTTAGCTTCGCGGCTCGGAAAATGCGATCAAACATAAAGGCGAATTCCTCAGTCACGCAGCGGATCAGGCGCAGCGGGTGGGCGTGGGCGTGCTCAGGCGGTGGGCAAGGCACGGTTGCGCGTAGAAGATCGCGCGCCACGTCAGGCCGGCCAGATTCAAGGCGACATTTGCCTGTTCTGCAAAATGCACCTGAAGGGGATCACAGCATCACTCCGTCCGCAGAACCGGGGCGCATCGGGACCCCGCACCGCCGCTTGCGCGCCACGGCGTCCACCCGCTCACCGGTCGCACCCGAGCCCCGCCCGGACGTACGCGCCGCACAGACCCCCGGCGTCGTTCTTCGACACTCGGTCACGGATCAGACCTGCCACCAGCAGATCGACGAGAACGGCATCCGTTCCAGACGCGCATTCGAAATGCCGACCACTTCGTGCAGTGCCTGGGTCTCGCCCGGCCATTCCTCGACGTGAACCTCGTCGAAGGCGACGATTCCGCCTTTGGTGACGCGGGGGAGCAATTTCTCGAGGGCGTGACGTGTGGGCTCATAGATGTCGAAATCCAGATAGAGCAAAGAGATCACCAGATGCTGGTTCTCCTCCAGATAGCTTCCGCAGGTTTCGAGAAAGTCGCCCTTGACGATCTGCACCTTAGGGATCTGCGCCAGAGACCGCCCGTCATCGAACAGCGCGACAGCGTCCATGATATCTTGATCGGAGCCGCCGCTGTATCCGCCGACAATCGCCTGCTCGGACCTGCCTTTCTGATCGGCCGCATGGATCGACGGAAAGCCCGAGAAAGTGTCGAAGCCGATGATCCGCCGCCGGTGATTCAGCGGCTCGTAGATCGCCGAGAGATTGGCCCAGGTCATCAGCCCACCGCCGAAATGCACCCCGCATTCCACGATCGACCCCTGAACCCCGACCACCCGCCGGAACATCTCGTTCTTGGCGAGAAACCGCGACAAGGCGGTCCGATCTACATACTTGGCAAAGCTTGAGAGCTTTTCGGTTATCGTCAAAGGCGATCTATCCCAGTACGCACTACGTGCATCCACCCCTCTTTCGGCCCAGTTTACCGTAAGATCGATTTTGCTTGCCATTTCAGGTACCCTCCAACTCTTTTAACCGACATTCCCCAAGGGGCATGCTGGCTTACGTGAAGATCGCCTAACTTTGCCTGCTGAACAAGCGTTTTCCGCCCTGAGCGGCGCCCGCGGTCGGGCGGGCTGCTGGAACAGGGCGGATCAAACCGCAAAGCCGCCGTGTTCTGGCTCGGCGGTGGTGTTTTTCAGCGCAGCGGGCAGACTTGTCCTGCCGCTTTCGTTCAGTTTGGGCGTGGATCGCGGTCATGCGCATGACGGAGGAGCTCGCAACCGGCGGATGGTGGCGAGGATGGCGCGCACCATCGGGCCGGTGAAGGCCACCTCGGCCAGTTGGAAGGTGATGGCGCGGGCGTGACGCACGACATGCGCCCCGATCTTGATCAGCTTCAGTTGCAGGCTGGTCAACGACCAGTCGGCCATGGCCTCGGGCGACTCGATACAGCGCAAGCTCGAGCCAGCGCAAGAAGCTGGCTAGGTTTAAGGCCAGCGTGCGAAGTTGCAGCCAGACCTCGTTGTCGCGGAACTTCCGGCACGACAGCCGTATTCAGCGGAAGGCATACTAGCCTTCCTTGATGTGCTGTTCGGGGCTGCCGCGCTGGTTGTAGAACCTTACCTCCCAGTCCGGTTCCATCGGCAGGTTGGTGACGATGAAGCCGACGCGCGGGAACGGCCCGTCCGGATGCCATTCGATCTTGGCGATCACCCGGCGCTCCTTATCCCAGGACGCTGCCTGATAGTGGAAGTCCTCGAAGAACCGCTTGACCTTGGTCAGCGACGGTCACCGCACAGGGCGCGTCAGCCGGTGCGCGCTCTTGTCCTTGAGCACCGCGTTTGCCGGCAGCCGGATGGCGTAGAAATAGCCCGCCTCTTCCAGCCGCGCATAGACCGCGGGGATCGCGTAGGCGGCGTCGGCGCGGAAGAAGCGCAGGATGTCCCGCGTTGCATACCGGGCGATCACCGGCTCAAGGACGTCCCGCCAGCCATCGGCGCTGTGGACCTTGCCATTGCGCAGGGCGCAGCGTTCCATCATGCCGAACTGGTTGAACAAGAAGCTCGGGTGGTAGCAGGTGCAGTCGAAATGCCCGTTCCAGGCAGACCCTTCCTGATCGCCATGAGTGGGGCTGACCGAGCTGTCCATGTCCAGCACGATGAACTTCAGCCCGTTGCGATCATGAAACCGGTCGATCCATTGCCGGTTCAGATCGGCCAGCGCCGCCCGGTTCTCGAGCAGGGCCAGCGTCTCTGTCTAGAACTGCCCCATCTGGGAAGCCGAGGCCGCTTAAGCATAGACAGTTCTGCCGCCGACAACCTGACGCTTGACCGGATCGAGGGACAGCCGATCGGGGTCTTTGATATCCTAGCATCCGGCCAGTCACCAGAACACCGATTGCCGAAACAATCCGTCAATACGATGAATCGTGTTCTTCCCGCGTCGAGTGTCGTACAATGCTGCTGCCGTGAGATCGGACAACCCGAGTGCATCATCAAGCTCGCGCATCATAAGCAAGCCGCCGCCCGAACTGATCTGCGCGCCCCGGAACTACACCCGCACACGGCGGTCGAACTCTACCCGATCTGCCCCCTGCGAGCCCGCACCCTCTGGGTTCTCCATGAAACACGCCGCTCGCAGCCAACAATCTCATGATTCATATGCGGAGTATCAAGGCCTGGACAGCGAAATCAGCGAGTTACTTGAGGAATGTGGGATAAAAGCTTGAGGTGGTTAGCCGCGGATTCACTCGGCTAACCACCTCAAGCAGGGGGCGGGGCGCGAAATTCGCCGCTTTCAACCGAAGCCAGCGCCTGGCGCAGCACCCCGGCCACGGCGCGGTCATCCAAAGTCCGGGTCAGCACCCCAAGCGCCCCGCCCAGCAGGGCAGAGGCGATGGAAATCGGCTGGATTTGCTGCTCCAGCATATACTCAATCGCCTTGTCCACGACCGAACCGGCATGGCTTAAATCCTCGGGCGCGATGCCTTCCGGGTCCATCTGCATGGGCTACTCCTGAATGTAACAGCCAAATAGGGAGGCTCAGGGGCCAGGGGAAGGGGGGGCCGCATTGGGGCGCTGCCGGGGCATCTCCAAATCCGCTGCAGCCTGCGCGCGGGCGGCGGCCTCAGCCGCGGCCATGGCTTCGGATTGGCGGCGCCACATATCGGCGTAAAGCCCGCCTGCCGCGATCAAGGCGCCATGGGTACCACGTTCGGCAATGGCACCTTCTTGCAGCACGATGATCTCATCCGCCTCCACCACTGTCGAAAGGCGGTGGGCAATCACCAGCGTGGTGCGGTTGCGCGCCACATCGCGCAAGGCCGCCTGAATGTCCTGTTCGGTGCGGGTATCAAGTGCACTGGTTGCCTCATCCAAAATCAGCAGGCGCGGGTCTTTCAGAATGGTGCGGGCGATGGCGACTCGCTGCTTTTCGCCACCGGAAAGCTTGAGGCCGCGTTCGCCCACACGAGTCGCGTAACCATCTGGCAAGCGCGTCACGAAATCATGCACTTGGGCAAGCTTGGCTGCGTTTTCGATTTCCGCATCACTCGCCCCTGGCCGGCCATAGGCGATGTTGTAGCGGATGGTGTCATTGAACAGCACGGTATCCTGCGGCACCACGCCAATGGCAGCGCGCAGGCTATGTTGCGTCAGGCCGCGCACATCCTGCCCATCCACCAGCACACGCCCGCCGGTCACATCATAAAAGCGAAACAGCAAACGCGAAATCGTTGATTTCCCCGCCCCGGTCGGCCCAACAATCGCGAGCATCCGCCCCGGCGGCACGGTGAAGGAAATGCCCTTCAGGATTTCCCGATCTGGCCGATAGCCAAAGCGCACATCCTCAAAGCGGATTTCACCGGCCCCAAGTGCAAGCGGCGTTGCATCCAGCGCATCGCGCACCTCAGCCGGCACATCCAGCAGCGCGAACATCTGCTCCATATCCGTCAGCCCCTGCTTGATTTCGCGATAGGCGAAGCCAAGGATGTTCAGCGGCTGATAAAGCTGGATCAGATAGGTATTCACCATCACCAGATCGCCAATGCTCATGCTGCCATCGGCAATGCCGCGGCCTGCCAGCAGCATGGTGATGGTAAGCCCAACCGCCATGATGGTGGCCTGGCCGGCATTCAGCATATTGAGTGTGGTTTCACTTTTGACATAGGCGCTTTCGTAGCGCGTCATGCTTTCATCATAGCGTCGCGATTCATGCGCTTCATTGCCAAAATACTTGACGGTTTCGTAATTCAGCAGGCTATCCACCGCCTTGGTATTCGCTTCCTCATCCGTTTGGTTCATCTGCCGGCGAAAGCGCAGGCGCCAATTGGTGAAGATCAGCGTGAAGGCGACATAGGCGATGATGGTGCCAAGCATGGTGAGTGCGAAGGAAGCCGCGAACATCCACCAAAGAATGACCGAGACGAACAAAATCTCGACAATGGTCGGGATGATGTTGAACAGCAGGAAATTGAGCGAGGTGGCGATGCCGCGCACGCCCCGTTCAATCACGCGCGAAAGCCCGCCTGTCGCGCGGTCCATGTGAAAGCGCATGGAAAGCGCGTGCAAATGGCGAAACACGTCCAGGGCCACGCGGCGCCCGGCGCGCGCCTGCACCTTGGAAAACACAGCATTGCGCAATTCCCCAAGCGCCGAGGACATCACGCGGAGCAAGCCGTAGCCGACCAGCAGGGCAACCGGCACGGCAATCACCGCACCAGCGCCTGATTGCGGCGCCAGCGCGTCCACGGCGCGCGCATAGGCGATGGGCACCAGCACATTCGCCGCCTTGGCCGCGGCCAGCAGCAGCAGCGCGGCCACCACGCGCAGCCGCAGCATGGGCTCGCCCACCGGCCACAGATGCGGCGCAATGCGGCTGAGGGCCGAAAAGGGAATGGCGGCGCTGGGGCGGTTTGGGGGGGCGGGCGGGGTCATGATTGGCGCTTTCATGGGCCAGGGGAGCCCTTCCGGGCAAGCCCTATAGACTGGCTCGCCTTGCCGCGACGCCCAGTGTTAGATGGGCAGATGGACCGCTTCGCCCGGCATATCGCCGCCTGCAACAACATCCCCTCCCCCGCCGGTTTTCTTGCCTTTCACATGGGCGGTGCGCAGGTGGGCTTCATCACGCCGGAATTGGCCCGCGCACTCACCTTCCGCCCGCGCGATTTCCACTTTGACCAGCATGGTGTGGCCATGGCTGGCCGCTTGAAGACCAGCGGGGCGCGCAGCGATGTGCTTGCCACTGTCCTGCCGAGCCTGACGCAAGGCGGGTTTCTCCGCATCCGCAATGAGGCTTTTGACGTGCGCCAGACCAGCGATGGGCCGGTGCTGGCCACGCTGGACCGCGGCGCCCTCCCCGCCTTTGGTGTCATGTCCCAGGGCGTGCATATGAATGGCCTGGTGCGCCGCGCCGATGGGCTGCATATCTGGGTTGGCATCCGGTCTCGCCACAAGGCGGTGGCGCCGGGGCAGCTTGATAATCTGGTCGCGGGCGGCATCCCGGCGGGGCTGACGCCCGCGGAAACCCTGGTGAAGGAAGCGGGGGAAGAAGCCTCCCTGCCGCCCGAATTGGCCGCCACGGCCCGCTTTGTCGGGCGGGTTTCCTATATCCTGCTGAATAATGAGGGGCTGCGGCGTGATGTGCTGCATTGCTATGACCTGGAATTGCCCGAGGATGTAACGCCCAGGCCCAATGATGATGAGGTGGAGCGCTTTGAGCTTTGGCCCGCCCGCCGCCTACTGGAAGCCGTGGCGGATTCGGATGACATCAAATTCAACGTCAACCTGACGTTGATTGATCTTTTCCTGCGCGAAGGGCTGCTGTCGGACCCTGATGGTTCCTTGCGCGCAGGGCTGGATCAGGGGCCAGCGTAGCGCGCCATCTGGACAAGCCGTATTTCCCTTTTACACATGACCCCGAAGAAGGTTGAGGAATTCAATTGTCATGGTGGACCTGACAAGGGTCTGGGATGTGCTGGTCGCGGGCGGTGGCAATGCCGCGCTTTCCGCCGCCATTACCGCTCGCCGGGCCGGGGCCAGCGTATTGCTGGTGGAACACGCGCCGCGCAGCATGCGCGGCGGCAATAGCCGGCACACCCGCAATCTGCGCGCGCTGCATCCGGCACCGACCGATGTGCTGACCGAAACCTATCTGGAAGAAGAATATTGGGACGATTTGCTGCGCGTGACCGGCGGCAAGACCGATGAGCATCTGGCGCGCATGTGCATCCGCGCATCGCAGCATGCGCCGGATTTCCTGAAATCCTGCGGCGTGGTGTTTCAGCCATCGCTTTCCGGCACGCTTTCACTTTCGCGCACCAATGCGTTTTTCCTCGGCGGCGGCAAGGCGCTGGTCAATGCGCTCTATCGCACGGCGGAACAGCTTGGCATTGGCATTCTGTACGATACCGAGGTGCAGCATATTGACGTGCAGGATGGCTTCGCGACCGAAGCGGTAATTTCGCATCACGGCTTTCCGGAACGGGTGCGCTTCAAGGCGCTGATCGCTTCGGCGGGCGGCTTCCAGGCCAATCGCGATTGGCTACGCAAATACTGGGGCGATGCGGCGGATAATTTCCAGATTCGCGGCACGCCTTACGCGCAAGGCCGCTTGCTGCGCGATCTGCTCGACCAAGGCGTGCAGGAAGTGGGCGACCCCACGCAATTCCACGCCGTCGCCAATGACGCACGCGCACCAATGGAAGATGGCGGCCTTGCCATGCGCCTTGATTGCGTGCCCTTCGCCGTGGTGGTGAACCGCGATGTCGAGCGGTTTTATGATGAGGGTGAGGATGTCTGGCCCAAGCGCTACGCCATTTGGGGGCGCCTGATCGCGCAGCAGCCAGGCCAGGTTGCTTTTGCAGTGACGGATAGCAAGGCGTTGCATAATTATTTGCCCAGCGTCTTCCCGCCCTATAAGGCCAATAGCATCGCAGAACTTGCGGGTATGGCGGGGATTGATGCGGGCAAGTTGGAAAAAGTGATCGCGGATTACAACGCCGCCGTGCGCCCCGGCACCTTCCAACCCATGAAGCCCGATGATTGTCGCACAGAAGGGCTGACGCCGCCCAAAAGCCATTGGGCACGGCTGATTGATACGCCGCCCTATTACTGCCACCCGCTCAAGCCCGGCATCACCTTCACGTTTTTGGGTGTGAAGGTGAACGACCGCGCGCGCATCATCATGGCCGATGGCAAGCCTTCGGCGAATATGTTCGCCTCGGGCGAGATCATGGCTGGCAATATTCTGGGCCAGGGCTATCTGGCCGGGTTTGGTATGACGATTGGCACCGTCTTTGGCCGGCTGGCGGGTGAGGAGGCAGCACGCAATGTGCGGAATTGAAGAAGGCAGGGCGCGCTGATGTTACCGGAAAACGAAACCCTCGCCGAAGCGCGCCGGCATATGGCAGTGTGCAATTCCTGCCGCTATTGCGAAAGCTATTGCGCGGTATTTCCGGCCATGACGATGCGCCGCGAATTTTCCGCCGGCGATCTGACGCATCTGGCCAATCTGTGCCATGGCTGCAAAGGCTGCTACCACGCCTGCCAATATGCGCCTCCACATGAATTCGGCATCAACCTGCCAGTGACATTCGCGGAAATTCGCGCGCAATCCTATGCGCATTACGCCTGGCCGCGCGCCATGGGCACGCTGTTTGAACGGAATGGCACGGTGGTGACGCTGGCGTCAGCGCTTGGCGTCACACTAGTGCTGCTGCTGACCATGGCTTTGGTTGATCCGTCCATCTTGTACACGGCGCAGCGCGGCGAAGGCGCCTTCTTCCGCGTGATCCCGATGTGGCTGATGGTGACGCTGGCAGGCGGCACTTTCGGCTATGCCATCATCGCCATGCTGATCGGCGGGATACGTTATTGGCGCGAAGTGGGCGGCGGCGCACCGGCACCGGCGCCCATTGTTGATGCGGCGGTGGATATCCTGACGCTGCGCAACCTCGGCGGTGGCGGGCATGGCTGCAATGATGTGGATGACAGTTTCTCAAGCCAAAAGCGCTGGCTGCATCAGGCTGCCTTCTATGGCTTCATGCTGTGCTTCGCCGCCACCACGGCGGGGGCGATCTATCATCACTTTCTCGGTCTGCGGTCTCCGCATCCCTTCTTTTCCTTGCCGGTGCAGCTTGGCACTTGGGGGGGCGTGTTGCTCTGCATCGGCACTGCGGGGCTGATCCGGCTGAAGATCATCACGGACCCCGTGCCGGTGGCGAAGCGTCTGGTGGGCGGTGAATACGCCATGCTGTCGCTGCTGTTCCTGGTGAGTGCGACAGGGCTTTTGCTGCTAATGCTGCGCCATACCGGGGCGATGGGCGTGATGCTGGCCTTGCATCTTGGCCTGGTTTTGGCGCTGTTTGTGGCGCTGCCTTACAGCAAAATGGTGCATGGGGTGTATCGCGGGCTCGCGCTTTGGCGGCATGCGCGGGAAAAACGCGGTAGCGTGATGGTGGCCGCAGAATAAGGGGTTGTCGCGGGCCGCGCGCGCGCCATTTCAGCTACGATGAACGCCATAGCCCCTGCCCTGCCCGATATCGCCATCTCTGAGATGCCCGCTTGGCTGATCGGTGAATTGCGTTCCGACCATGCCGGCGAAACCGGCGCGGTCATGATCTATCGCGGCATCCTTGCCTTCTGCAAAGACCCCGCAATTCTCGATTTCGCTGAGCGGCATGGCGCGACGGAACAGGGCCATCTTGATCTGTTGAACGCGCTGCTGCCGCCGGAGCAACATAGCCGCCTGCTACCCATTTGGCGCATCGCCGGCTGGATGACCGGCGCCATCCCCGCCATCTTCGGCCCGCGCGCCGTCTATGCCACGATTGATGCGGTGGAAAGCTTTGTGGATCACCATTACCAGCAGCAATTGGACCGGCTTGAAGCGGAAGGGCTTTTCCCACCACTGCAAACGCTGCTCCGCCATTGCCAGGAAGAAGAAATCCACCACCGCGATGAGGCGCGCGAAGCGGGTGAAGGCCGCGCCTATGGCCCGCTGCTCGGCGCCTGGGCCTGGGTGGTGGGGGCGGGTTCCAAGGCTGCGGTGGTGGCGGCGAAGCGCATTTAGGAAAGCCCTACCGCCGCAGCAATTGCCTTTCCCGCCACCAGACCAGCAAGCCGCCGGCCAGGATCACGCCTGTCCCCACCCAGGTCCAGAAATCGGGGAAGGTGTGAAACACAAGCCACCCCACCAATGCCGCGACAACAATCTGCACGGTGCTGAAGGGCGCCAAAAGCGAAGCCGGGGCGCGGCGAAAGGCTGAAATCAGCAAAAGCTGGCCGAGAAGATTGCACAGGCCCGCGGCAGCAAAGAGCGGGAAATCCGCCGCATCCGGCATGCGCCAGACCAGTGGCACAAAGGCCGCCGCCAGCAAAAGCTGAATCGCGGAGGTCCAGATCAGTGTTGTCATCGCGCCATCGCGGGGCATCATGCGCGTGATCACCAGCGCAAAGGCCCAAAGCACAGCCTCAGAAAGCGGCCATAGCGCCGCCGGGCCAAAAACCCCCGCGCCTGGTCGCAGCACAATCAGCATGCCAAGAAAGCCGATCACCACCGCAACCCAGCGCTGCCAATCCACTTTTTCCTTGAGCAGAAAAACAGAAAACAGCACCACCACAAAGGGGGAGATATAAGTCAACGCGATGCAATCCGCGAGATCAAGCAGGCTCAACCCCTGCACGAAAAGCAGCGTGCAGACAAAGATGCAGGCGCCGCGCAGCGTCTGCATCCCGGGATGGGCGCTTTTCACCACGGCGCGGCCACGCCAGGCGATGATCAGCAGCAGCGGCAGAACCTGAAACACAGAGCGGCCAAAGGCAACTTCAAGCGTGTGGTATCTTTCCGTCAGCAGCTTGGAAGCCGCATCCACACCGGTGAAGATCGAGAAGCCGGCGAGCAATAGCCCAACCGCCAAGGCGTTATTTTGGGCGGGGTGACCTGACCCGGGCGCTGGTCCGGCCGACCTCACCTGCCGGCGCTGTCCATGGATACAAAGCGCATCCGCCCCATGGCCTGCAAAGCAACCATCATTGAAGCGACATGCGCCGATTGCAAAAAGGCGCCCGAGGCGATCAGCGCGGGCACCTCGGCCAAAGGCAAAAGTTCCACCGCGATTTCCTCGCCCGCATCAAGGCTTTGCACGCCATCGGCATAAGCGCCTTCCGCCAGCACGATATGAATGCGGTTGGTGTGGGTCGCTGAATTGGGGCTTAGGCTCGTGATATGGCGAAAGCCGCGCGCGGCAAAACCGGTTTCCTCACGCAATTCGCGCAAGCCCGCTTCAACCGGCCCGGCATCCGCCGCATCCATCACACCGCCCGGCAATTCCAGATGCACGCAACCCGCGCCATGGCGATATTGGTGGTTCACCACCAGCCGATCATCATCAGTCACCGCCACCACATGCACCCAGTCGCGATATTCCAGCACGTAATAGGGATCCAGCACCGCGCCTTCCGGCGTGATGCAATGATCCGCGCGCAGCCTGATCCAACGATCCGCATGGATCAGCCGAGAACTGGCCACGCGCCAGGCCCCAGGCCGGCGCATTTCTATTCCGCCGCGATCTGTTGGGCGTAGCTTTCCAGCGGCGCGCAGGTGCAAACCAGATTGCGGTCGCCATAAACATTATCCACGCGCTTCACCGGCGGCCAGTATTTGCGCGCCTTGACGAAGGGCAGCGGGAAGGCAGCTTCTTCGCGGCTATAGGGATGCGCCCAATCCGCTGCCATCACTTCGGCGGCAGTATGCGGCGCGTTTTTCAGCGGGTTATCCGCCTTATCCATCCGCCCCTGTTCCACAGCGCGAATTTCGGCGCGGATCGCGATCATCGCATCAATAAAACGATCAATCTCAGCCTTTGGTTCGCTTTCCGTCGGTTCCACCATCAGCGTGCCGGCCACCGGCCAAGACATGGTGGGCGCATGAAAACCGTAATCCTGCAAGCGCTTGGCGATATCTTCCACCAGCACGCCGCCGCCTTGTTGGAAGCCGCGGCAATCCAGAATGCATTCATGCGCGACCATGCCATTCGCACCCTTATACAGCACCGGGAAATGCCCATCCAAACGTTTTGCCATATAATTGGCGGAAAGAATCGCAACTTCGGTCGCGCGACGCAGAGCCTCAGGCCCCATCATGCGGATATAGGCGTAGGAAATCGGCAGGATGGAGGCTGAGCCAAACGGCGCCGCACTCACAGGACCAAAGCCTGTCGCAGGCCCGGCTTCCGCCAGCATGGGGTGATTCGGCAAATGCGGCGCCAGATGCGCGGCAACACCGATTGGCCCCACACCAGGCCCACCGCCACCATGCGGAATGCAGAAGGTTTTGTGCAGGTTCAAATGGCAGACATCAGCGCCAATCGCACCGGGGCTAGTCAGGCCAACCTGCGCATTCATATTGGCACCATCCATATAAACCTGCCCGCCCTTGGCATGGACCAGCGCGCAGATTTCCTTGATCTCCGCTTCAAAAACGCCGTGTGTGCTGGGATAGGTCACCATCAGCGCGGCAAGCTTGGCGCCGTGTTGATCGAGCTTCGCCTTCAGGTCATCAAGATCCACATTGCCATCGCGGTCGCAGCCCACCACCACCACTTGCATGCCCGCCATCACGGCAGACGCCGGGTTGGTGCCATGCGCGGAAGATGGGATCAGGCAAATGGTGCGGTCCGCATCGCCGCGCGAAAGATGCCAGGCGCGAATGGCAAGAAGCCCCGCATATTCGCCTTGGCTGCCGGCATTGGGTTGCAGCGAAACAGCCGCGAAACCAGTGATTCGCGCCAACCAGGCTTCCAGCCGGCGGATCATGGTGATGTAGCCCGCCGCCTGATCCACCGGCGCGAAGGGGTGGATATTGCCGAAGCCCGGGAAGGTCACCGGAATCATCTCGGCCGTTGCGTTCAACTTCATGGTGCAGGACCCGAGCGGGATCATGCTGCGATTGAGCGCGACATCCTTGTCTTCCAGCGATTTCATATAGCGCAGCATGCCATGTTCGGAATGGTGGCTATTGAAGACAGAAGCCGTCAGGAACGGCGAAGTACGACGCAAGGCTTCCGGCAAATCTCCGGCCAGAGCCAGCGCATCAAGCGAAGGCGCGGGCCTGCCCGCCGCTTCGGCCAAGGCGCCAACCAAGCGCGTCAGATCGTCGCGGGATATGGTTTCATCCATGGCGATGGAAACACCGCCATCATCCAAACGCCGCAGATTGAAGCCGTGCTTCAGCGCCGCCGCCATCACGGCATCCGCCCGCGCGCCAGCTTCCAACGTGATGGTATCGAAAAAACCCTCATGGCGCAGCGCAAAGCCAAGCCGCGTCGCAGCATCACCGGCCAGTCGCGCCAGCAGGCGCACACGCTTGGCAATGCGGGTCAGCCCTTCCGGCCCATGCCACACCGCATACATGCCGGCCATCACGGCCAGCAGCACTTGCGCGGTGCAGATATTGGATGTCGCCTTTTCGCGGCGGATATGTTGTTCGCGCGTTTGCAGCGCGAGCCGCATGGCGGGCGCCCCCGCAGCATCCACGGAAACACCGACAAGCCGGCCCGGCATCAGGCGCTTATGCGCATCAGTCACCGCCATGAAGGCAGCATGCGGCCCGCCATAGCCCATCGGCACGCCAAAACGCTGCGCGCTGCCCACCACCACATCGGCGCCCATCTCGCCCGGTGGCTTCAGTAAAGTCAGCGAAAGTGGATCAGCCGCAACAATCGCCAAGCCACCTGCCGCATGCACGGCGGCGATCTCAGCGGTCAGGTCGCGTACCTCGCCAGTCGTGCCCGGATATTGCAGCACCAGCGCGAAGGGTTTTTCAGCAGCACAAGCTGCGGCAATACCAGGCACTTCGGCCACAACTACGCGATAGCCAAGCGGTGCGGCGCGGGTTTCCAACACAGCGCGGGTTTGCGGGTGCAAATCAGCCGCCAGCACAATCGCGTTGCTTTTGCCGCGCGTCGCGGCATGGGCCAGCGCCATGGCTTCCGCCACCGCCGTCGCCTCATCCAAGAGCGACGCATTGGCCACCGGTAGCCCGGTTAAATCCGTCACCATAGTCTGGAAATTCACCAAGGCTTCCAAGCGGCCCTGGGCGATTTCCGCCTGATACGGCGTATAGGCCGTGTACCAGCCAGGATTTTCCAGGATGTTCCGCAGGATCACCGGCGGCGTCAGCGTGCCGTGATAGCCAAGCCCGATCAGGGATCTGATATCGGCGCGGTTCTGTTCGGCCAAAGCGCGCAATTCGGCAATCGCCTCGGCCTCGCTCACTGCCGGCGGCAGGGCGGAAAGATCAGCTTCCAGGATCGCAGCCGGCACGGTGCGTGAGGCAAGATCCTCAAGGCTTTTCGCGCCGACCACGCGGAGCATCTCCGCGATTTCTGCTTCCGATGGCCCAATATGGCGACGATCGAAGGCGTAATGCGCTTCAAGCGCAATCAGTGCAGCGGTGCTCATGCCAGGCTATCCACGAAGGAATGATAGGCGCCTTCATCCATCAGCGCAGCGATTTCGCCGGCATCGGCGGGCTCAATCCGGAAGAACCAGCCGCCTTCGGTTGGTTCACGATTGATCAGGCCCGGGTCATCGGACAGCGCGGCATTGACTTCAATGATCTTGCCCGCAATCGGCGCATAGACATCGGAAGCGGCCTTCACGCTTTCCACCACCGCGCAAGCCTCACCAGCCGCGACCACGCGGCCCACTTCCGGCAAATCCACAAACACCACATCGCCCAAAGCATTCTGCGCGTGATCGGTAATGCCGATGGTGGCGCCATCGCCATCAGTGCGGATCCATTCATGGTCTTTGGCAAAACGCATTTCAGACATGGGACAGAGCCTTTCAGCGAGCGTAACGATGGGGGGTAAAGGGCATGGGCGCGACGCGGGCGGGAACCGCCTTGCCGCGCACCATCAAATCAAGGGAAGTGCCGTTTTCGGCGAAGGGGCGCGCGACATAGCCCATGGCAACCGGCGCACCCACGGAAGGGCCAAACCCGCCCGAGGTCACTTCACCAATCACCGCGCCATCCGCACCAGCAATGGGCGTATGGCCACGCGCCGGTTGACGGCCTTCCGGGCGAAGGCCAACGCGCAGCCGCTTCGGCCCATTGGCCAATTCGTCCCGGACGCGCTCAGCCCCCGGGAAATTCCATTCCATGCGTCGGCGCTTGCCGATGCTCCACACCAGCCCCGCTTCAACGGCGCTGGTGGTTTCATCAATATCGCTGCCGTAGAGGCAAAGCCCGGCCTCGAGCCTCAGCGAATCCCGCGCGCCCAACCCCGCCGGCATCACGCCCGGAAGTGCCAGCAAACGGCGCGCGAAGGCTTCTGCCTGATCCGCAGGGACCGAGATTTCAACGCCATCTTCGCCGGTATAGCCGCTGCGGGAAATAATCGCGCTTACGCCGCCAATATCAAAGCTGCCAATCCCCATGAAGGAAAACGCGGCCAAGCCCGGCGCCAAGGCGGCCAAAGCGGGCACGGCACCTGGCCCTTGCAGCGCCAAAAGCGCGCGATCTTCATGCCGATGCAGCGTCACACCCTGCGGCAAATGCGCGGCGATATGGCCGAAATCATGTTCCTTGCGGCTGGCATTCACCACTAGAAAAATCCGGTCGCCCAGATTGGCGAACATGAAATCATCCAGAATGCCGCCGCTTGGCGATGTCAGCAGCCCATAGCGCTGCCGCCCGGGCTTCAGCCCCGCAACATCGGCGGGTGTGAGCGCTTCCAGCGCGGCAGCCGCACCTTCGCCACGCAATTCGGCTTGGCCCATATGGGAAACATCAAAAAGCGCGGCGGCGCGGCGGCAATGCAAATGCTCCGCCATGATACCCGCTGTGTATTGCACCGGCAGCGCATAACCCGCGAAGCCCACCATGCGCCCGCCCAATTCGCGGTGCAGCGCGGCGAGCGGGGTTTCCGCCAGGGATTCGGATGAGGACTCGACCACGCTTCCTCCCGCCGCTTTGCGCGGCGAAATGGGTTCAGAACGTGGTCCCCCTCTGTCTGATGACCTGAGAGATTCGGCGGGCGCTTACCTCACCTTACTCCGTCGGTGCCATGGCTTGCGCCACGGGCTTTCCAGAGGCCCCTTCCCCGCGCGGCCCTTGTTGCCTGAGCGTTTCCGGGGACCGGTTGCGCCTTCGGCGGCAGGCAGGCCTGCTCTCTCCCGCGCGGAATCAAACGGGATGGAAGGTGAATGGCAGATCGGGCCAGGGCGCGCAATATGGAATCATTCGGCAGAAATCATCTGATGCCTAAGCCTTTGGTTAATCCTTCTCATTGACTATATGGGCTTTCGTATTCTCGCCCGGAGCAGGCATGGACGGCTTCTTTCTTGGTCAATCCCGCATCGCGCACCACCCCCCGGTGGCGCGGTTTGAGGTTTGTGCCGATGCCCTGCTGGAAGCCCATGGCGGCATGATCTACCGCGACTCGGCTTTGCGCGGCCCCTGCATGAACGGCATCAGCCTTGGCATGTTGAGCGCCTTTTTGGGCGAGCCCGCCAGCATTGGCCGGCTGATGCGCCTGGATGAGGCGCTGACGCGGCGCATTTACCGCCGCCTGATCTGGGACGAACTCGGCGCGGACCGCCTGCCGCCGGGGCTTGATCTGGCGCTGCTGGCCTTCGCGCTGGAAGCCGGGCCGCATGCCGCGATCCTGGCGTTGCAGGATGCGCTGGGTGTGGCGCGCAGCGGCGCTTTGGACGGGCCAAGCCGCACCGCCATGCAGGGGCTGGTGGCCGGGCCGGTCATCTCGCGGGTCTTCGCTGCCCTTTTCGCCCATTGCCTGGCGCTGGGTGAGCTGCCGGGCCGCGCCTTGGAACAACTGCGCGACGCCGCGCTTCAAATGGCCGTGGCAGACTGATTTGTGTTGCCAGGCGACCTTAGAGCGTGTTGCGTTCACATGGGTTCACGCAACCCGCTCTAGAGCTTTGTTTTTCGAGCATCTTCACGCGTTCAGATTTGCCATCTGAACGCGATCTGCTCTAGATCACAGGACCTAAGGACTATCCGGCAAGTGAATAATGATCACATGCTTGCTAAAGTGCCAGATCGGCCTTGCGAAGACCTTCGTCGAGCATTTGTGCCGCATCCGTACAGAGCGGCGGCATTGACGCCATAGCTTTCTTAACTGCATCCGATCCGAATGCTTGGAAAAACTGGGACTTTGCCGATTGGAATTCCGAGTTGCGATCCAATTTAGCTAAGGAAAGTAAATGAATGAGCTTCGGAAGCCTTAATGGCGGAGCGAGCCGAGCAAAGTCTACCGCCTGCGCAAAGTTGCTCGTAAAATAGGCGACCCGCGCGGCGCCAAGATAGTACCAATTTGGACAGAATGGGTTGAGTTCGAAGGATCTATGCATCATGCGTTCGGCTGCGCCGAAGTGTCCGAGAACCTCAACCATATACTTACCCAGTAAAGCCATGGTATCAGCATGATTAGATCCAACTTCGGCCGCGCGCTCCAATGCGTCACGCGCACCGACTAGGTCACCGCGACGAGCCAGCATCGCGCCCAGCTCCTCCAGCGCAATGGGGTCTCCTGGGTCAAGGTCTACGGCGCGCCTAATCGCCTCTTGTTGTCTTGCTCGTAGGGCGGCTTGGTTGTCTCCCCATCCATTTCCCAAAGCGTTCCCGTATGCAAAGCCAAGCACGGTCCAAGCGCGGGAAAGGGTTGGGTCAGCAGCAACTGCGGCTTCGAGAAGCTGGATTCCACGCAGCGTGCCCTCGCGATCAAGTCTCGCTTCCTGTTCATAGCCAAGTAGGTAAAGCTCGTAGGCATGGAGATTCGCCGGCGGCACCCGCCTGACGCGCACAAGTTCCGCTCGGGCGATTGCACCGCCGAAACCAGCCAATGCACCTGCAACACGGCCAACCACTTCCTGCTGAATAAGGAAAACCCCTTCCTTAACGCGACTATAGCGGCCTGCCCAAACATGCTCACCGGTCTCGCGTTCAATCAGCTGCGCTGTTACGTTCACCTGTTGGCTATCGGACTGAACGCTTCCTTCAAGCAGATAATTGGCCCCGAGTGAGCGACCGATCTCGCGAATATCAGCTACTCGGTCGCGCCAAGCGAAAGAGGATGTCCGTGCGATAACGCGTAGGTCTGGGTGTCTTGCAAGATCAGTAATCATGTCCTCGACCAGCCCATCGCAGAGCCGTCCGAGACGCCGCCCGCCAGACAAATTCAAAAAGGGTAGAACCGCAAGCACAGGGCGTAGCGAATGCATCGGCACGTCACTTGGTGGACGCTCGGTAGGCTTCGCAATGCCCTCTAGCTCAAGCAAGTAGCCACGTCGTGGTACCGTGCGAAGCAAGTCGCCGCTGTTATCATCTAAAGCCTTCCTAAGTTCCGCTATACATTGGGTAAGGCTGGCATCCGTAACAAAGACTTCCGGCCAGACTGTATCAAGTAAATTCGCGCGCGACACCACGCTGCCGGCATTCCGAATAAGGTGGCACAGCACATTCCATGTCTTCGGTCGAAGCCATATTTGTTGATCATCCAACCCAATAAGACAACCACGCTGAATATCTGCCCTAATGGAACCCAACTGAACGTCGGAAGGGAAAGGATCGCTCTTCAAGGCTGATACCTCTTTCTGATTGACACTTTAACAACTGGCTACATGTTTTGACGCCTACTTACAAATTTTGCTTTATGGGGTGAGAGGTTTTCGTTGCAGCGACGTCCACCCACCTCAAGGCAAATCATTCTGATGGACCGGAGTCTGGTCAACGGAGATAACATGGAGTGTGCTCAAGGCTTGCCTCCGCTTGCTATGCCTCAGTCTGGACTGCGACGGCGAGATTGTCAGGCAGCTAATCTTCCAAAACCCGCCCGGCGCGGTGCCGGCGCAGCAACCAAAGCCCGATCAGCACCGAAACCACGAAAAGCGCGGCCGCCAGCCCCATTTGCCAGGCGCCATCCACCCGGATGCCCTTGCCCAGCAGCGCAAAAATCACCGTCTGCGGCACATAGCCAATCGCCGAGGCCGCCAGGAACGCCAAAGGCGGCACCGCCGCCATCCCGGCCAGCAGATTGACCGCGAGGTTATTGCCAATCGGCAGCAAGCGCAGCGCCAAAGTGGCGCCAAAGGGGCTGCCGATCAGCACATCCCGCATCGGGCGCAGCCTGTGGCCGAAACGCCCGGCCAGCCGAGCCTCGGCCCAGGGGCGACCAATGGCCCTCGCCCAGGCATAGGCCACAGCGCAGCCCAGGATTTGCGCAGCCATGGCCAGCGCCGTGCCTTCCACCGCGCCAAAGGCATAGCCGGCCAGAAAGGCGATCCCCTGGCGCGGCACGCCTGCGGCCGTCAGCGCTGCCCCGGCCAGCACGAAAACCACATCACCCAGCAAGCCCTGGCCCAGCACATATTGATCAACCCACTCCGTCCCCGGCGCGGCACCCAGGCTTCTCAGCAAAAGCCCCCCGGCCATGAGGCCAAGTGCCAGCACCAGCAACCGGATCAGCGCCGCCCGCCGCCGGGCGGAAGGCGCGGGGGTGGTCATGCCTCGGGCTCGATCACCGGGCGCTTGCCGCGCCTTTGCAGCCAGGCAACGCCGATCAGGTCCAGGATGCTGACCGCGAGCCGATCCAACGTGCCGTAATTGGATTTGCCGCGCACGCGCGGGCGATGATTGACGGGTTCGCTGATTACCACCCCGCCAGCGCGCAAGGTCAGCGCCGGCAGGAAGCGGTGCATGTGATCGAAATGCGGCAGGCTGAGGAACAGCGCGCGCGAAAACACCTTCAAGCCACAGCCGGTATCGGGCGTGGCATCCCGCAGCATCCAGGCGCGGAAGCGATTGGCGAGGCGGCTCGTGAAGCGCTTCACCGTCGAATCGCGCCGATTGACGCGATGCCCGGCAATCAGCACCGGGGCGCCCGTGCCGGCCTCGGCCACGGCGCGGGCCAGAAGGCGGGGAATATCGGCAGGGTCGTTCTGTCCATCACCATCCAGCGTGGCGATCCATTCGCCCCGCGCGGCCTTAACCCCCGTGATCACCGCGGCTGATTGCCCGCAGGAGGCGCGGTGGCGCAGCGCGCGCAAGGGCGCGCCTTCTGCTCGCGCCGCGGCCAATTCCTGCGGCGTGGTATCGGTGGAACCGTCATCCACATAGACAATCTCATGCGCGACACCGGCCAAAGCAGCGCGGATTTCGGCAATCAGGGGCGCGATATTGGGGGCTTCATTGCGCACCGGCACCACCACGGAAATCAGTTGCGCGGCCGAGGGCTGAACATTGTCTGAGGACATGAGAATTTTGCGGTAGCAGGGCCGCCAAGTCACGGCAAGCAGGGGTGCATCGCCCCGCAACTGCCCCTATATGCGCGCCATGCCCTTCGACACACGCTCCCTGCCCGCCGATATCGCCGCCGCCGAACAACAGGACGCAACCCGCGCCATTGCCTTTTGGCTGCTGGGCGTGGCCGGCATGGTCTGGTTCATGGTGGGCCTCGGCGGGGCGACGCGGCTGACGGGTTCTGGCCTTTCCATCATGGAATGGGCGCCGATTGCGGGAACGCTGCCGCCGCTGTCACAAGCCGAATGGCAAAGGCTTTACGATCTTTACCGCACCATTCCGCAATATCAGCTGGTCAATCAGGGTTTTGGCATCGAAGGCTTCAAGGAGATTTTCTGGCTGGAATGGGGGCATCGGCTTTGGGGGCGGCTGATTGGCGTGGCCTATGTGGGGGGCCTTGCCTGGTTCTGGCTGCGCGGGCGGGTGCCGGCTTCGCTCAAGCCTCGGCTTTTGCTGCTGCTGGCGCTGGGGGGGCTGCAAGGCGCCATTGGCTGGTTCATGGTGGCATCGGGGTTTGAT
Source organism: Roseomonas sp. (assembly GCA_020249285.1). GTDB lineage: Bacteria > Pseudomonadota > Alphaproteobacteria > Acetobacterales > Acetobacteraceae > Neoroseomonas. The sequence continues at coordinate 31,132 of JADCFX010000011.1, forward strand.
GCGGATAGGACAGCGGTTTCGCCCTATCGGCTGGTGATCCATCTGGGGCTGGCCTTTGTGCTGTTTGGGCTGTTGTTCTGGACGGCGCTGAGCCTTTTGCGCCCGGCCCGAAGCGGCCCGGTTGATGCTGGTGCGTTGCGTGGCTTGGTGCATGCCACGGCGGCGCTTGCAGTGCTGGCGATGCTGGCGGGCGGCTTTGTGGCCGGCATTCGCGCGGGCTTCAGTTACAATACCTTCCCGCTGATGGATGGGCGGCTGGTGCCGGAAGGCTATTGGGATTTGACGCCGGCGCTCAAGAATTTCACCGCCAATATCGCCGCGGTGCAATTCAACCATCGGCTTTTAGCAACCGCCGTGCTGGTGGTGGCGGTGATTGCAGGCGTATTGGCCTGGCGTAGGCTTGCGCCCGGCTTCGCGCGAGCTGCGGTGCTGGCGCTGGCGGGCGCAGTCGCGCTGCAATATGCGCTTGGCATTGCGACGCTGTTGGCCGTGGTGCCGGTTTGGCTTGGCACTTTGCACCAAAGCATTGCGGTGCTGGTGCTGGCGACAGCCCTTGCCGCCATTCATGGCTTGCGCCGCCCGCGCGCAACCGCTTCTCTGAACGCCTGACCTTCGAGGTAGAAACCATGAACGCGCTCGGCATCACTGATGATCTGTTTTTCACGCTACTGGATCGCGCTGGCGCCGAACGCCAATTGCGCGACGCAACGGCGGGCTGTGAGGATGGCGAGTTGTTCCTGGAATACCGCGAAAGCGAGGCGATTTCGCTGGATGATGGCCGCATCCGTTCTGCGAGTTACGATGCCACGCGCGGCTTCGGCTTGCGTGCCGTGGCCGGGGAAGCCGCAGGCTATGCCCATGCAGGGGAATTGTCGGATGCCGCGCTTTCGCGTGCCGCGGCTGCGGTGAAGGCAGTGCGCCAGGGCCATAGCGGGGCTTTGGATATCGCGCCGCGCGCCACCAATGCGCGGCTCTACACCGATGCGAATCCACTCACGCAAATGGATTTCGCCGCCAAGACCGCTTTGTTGCAGGAAATTGACGCCTATGCGCGCGGACGAGATCCGCGCGTGGTGCAGGTAATGGCCTCCATCACCGGGGAATGGCAGGCGGTGCAGATCCTGCGCCCGGATGGGCAGCGCTTCGCTGATTTGCGCCCACTCGTGCGCTTCAATGTCTCAGTCGTGGTGGCCGAGGGTGATCGGCGGGAGACGGGCAGCTTCGGCACCGGTGGGCGCCACGCCTATGACCGCGTGCTGGGTGGAGAATCCTGGAAGCGCGGCGTGGATGAGGCGCTGCGCCAAGCCTTGGTAAACCTTGGTAGCGTGCCTGCACCGGCGGGCGAAATGGAAGTAGTGCTTGGCCCGGGCTGGCCCGGCATTCTGCTGCATGAAGCGATTGGCCATGGCTTGGAAGGCGATTTCAATCGCAAAAAGACATCGGCCTTTGCCGGGCTGCTTGGCCAGCGCATCGCCGCCCCCGGTGTAACGGTAGTGGATGATGGCACGCTGCCCGATAGGCGCGGCAGCCTGACGGTGGATGATGAAGGCACGCCAAGCGGGCGCACCACGCTGATTGAAGACGGCATCCTTGTTGGGTTCTTGCAGGATCGGCAGAATGCCCGGCTGATGGGTGTGGCCCCCACCGGCAATGGCCGCCGCCAGAGCTATGCGCATAGCCCAATGCCACGCATGACAAACACGGTGATGCTGGGCGGCGCCCATACGCCGGAAGAAGTGCTGGGCAGTGTCAAACGCGGGCTTTACGCGGTGAATTTCGGCGGCGGGCAGGTGGATATCACCTCCGGCAAATTCGTCTTCAGCGCTTCGGAAGCTTACCTGATTGAAAACGGCAAGATCGGTGCGCCGGTGAAGGGCGCGACACTCATTGGCAATGGGCCGGATGCGCTGACCAAGGTCAGCATGGTTGCCAATGACATGGCGCTCGACCCCGGCATTGGCACTTGCGGCAAGCAGGGCCAGGGCGTGCCGGTTGGCGTTGGCCAACCAACACTGAAACTGACCGGGCTGACGGTGGGTGGGACGGCAGTTTAGTACACATCCGCTTCACATTCGTTCAGCGGATACGCACTAAACTTTTTTGTTTGGTCGCATTTTTCGAGCCGCCAAGTGAAGACACTTGGCTTGAAAATGCTCCTAGCTTGCCTTGGCGGCGCTGCGCATCAATTCGTAAGCGCCGCGCTCTCCCGAACTTGGCACAAGCCGCGTGGTGAGGCCGAGCACGGTTTCCGCGCCACCAAGATATACATATCCATCCGGCTGCAATTGATTGGCGATATTGGCCAGCACCTGCGTCTTGGTGGCTCCATCAAAATAGATCAGCACATTGCGGCAGAAGATGATGTCGAAGCGCCCAAGGATGGCGGGGTTTTCCAGCAGGTTGAAGCATTGCCAACGCACCATGGCGCGCAGCCCTTCGGAAATGCGCCAGCGCCCCGAATCCGGCTTGAAATACTTAACCAGCAATTGCACTGGCAGTCCGCGCTGCACTTCGAATTGCGAAAACAGCCCTTCCTGTGCCCGCGCCAGCACATCACGCGACAAATCCGTGCCGATGATCTCCACGCGCCGCCCGCCCAGCACCGGCCCCAATTCATTGACGATCATCGCCACAGAATAGGCTTCCTGCCCGGTCGAACTCGCCGCCGACCACACCCGCAGCGCTTGGCCCGCAGGGCGCGCAGCCGCAAGTACCGGGAGAATCTTGCGCAAATGCTCAAAGGGTTTGCCATCGCGAAAGAAGGAGCTTTCATTGGTGGTCAGCGCTTCCACCACCTCCGTCGCCAGCGGCAGGGAAGGCGCATTGCGCAACCGCCCCGCCAGCGCATCCAAAGACACCAGCCTTTCGCGCTTGAGCATCGGCGCCAGCCGCGTCTCGAGCATATAGGCCTTTTCCGTGCTCAGCACGATGCCAGAGCGTGCCTTCACCAAGCCAGTGAGGAATTGAAAGGATTCAGGGGTCATGTTTTTGCACCCGGCAATTTGAAGATTTCGAGAACTCGCTCCGACAGAACTTCCGGCGGAGATTGCAGGCTGGCGATCCCGGCGCGCGAAACCGCGCCCGGCATGCCCCAGACCACAGAACTTGCTTCATCTTGCGCGAAAACCGCGCCACCCTTGGCGACGAGGCTACGGCAGCCTTCCAGCCCATCCTGCCCCATGCCGGTCAGGATCACCGCCAGCACACGCCCGGAACAAATGCGCGAAGCACTTTGCAGCATGGGATCCACCGCAGGGCGGCAATAATTCACCTGCGGTCCGGTATCGAGCTTGGCTACCAGCGTATCGCCAGGACCGGCATCCACAGTCAGATGATGATCACCCGGCGCCAGATAGATGCGCCCGGGCTGCATCACTTCCCCATGCTTGGCTTCGGCGCAGGGCATCACGCCAAGCTTGTCCAAGTGATCAGCCAGCATGGTGGTGAAGCCGGCTGGCATATGCTGAACAATGGCGACAGGGATGGGCAGCGGCCGCAGATTCTTAAAGAAGGCCGCCAAGGCTTGCGGACCGCCGGTGGAACTGCCCACCGCCAATAGGCGCGGCCGCAGCATGGCCCTGGAAGCAGGGCGCGACATCGGCCGCGCACTGATGGGCAAGGGCGGCGGCGGGCGCAAGCGCTGTTCCGGAGTGCGACGCATGCGCGCCCAGCCCTGCACCTTGGCGATCAATTCATCGCGAAAGATTGGGCTGGCCGCGCCACCAAGTGATCCCGTGGGCTTTGGCACATAATCCACCGCCCCCGCGCGCAAGGCCGCCATCGCCGCCGCCGCACCACGCTGGGTCAGCGCACTGGCGACAATAATCGCGGTGCCTGGTGCCTGCTTCAGGATTAGCGGTATCGCTGTCATGCCATCCATCACCGGCATTTCCAGATCAAGCAGCACCACTTGCGGCTTGGTCACCGCCAATGCGGAAAGCGCTGCCTGCCCATCACCGGCGCGATGAACAATCCTGATGCCGGGATCGGTTTCCAGAATGCGGGCCATGATGCCGCGCTGCACGGCGCTGTCGTCGCACAGCATCACGCGCACTGGTTCCGTCGTGGTGGCGGGTGCCGGAAAACTCACGCGGCATCCGAAAGCAGGCCGGCCTGAACGAATTTATCGTGCAGGATACCAGCATCGAAAGGCTTCATGACGTATTCCTGCGCCCCGGCAGCCAGCGCCTCCACAATACGGTCAATGCCCGCTTCTGTGGTGCAAAGCACAACAATGGGCTGCGAAGGTCCGTGTTCCGCGCGACAATGCTTGAGGAATTCCAGCCCATCCATGACGGGCATATTCCAATCCAGCAGCACGGCTTCTGGCATTTCAGTACGGCAGGAAACCAGCGCTTCGGCGCCGTCCTTGGCTTCACGCACGGTGAAGCCAAGGCCTTCCACAATGCGCCGCGCGGCGCGCCTTACCACCGGGCTATCATCAACGATCAGGCAAGAGCGATTCTGCATGGTTTCATTCATCCGATATTGAGAAGACGCTCGACATCCAGCATCACAATCAGCCGGTCTTCTTCGCGATAGACGCTGAGCGATACGTCGCGCCAAAGCGGGTCGAGTGTTGGGGGATTGGGGCAAATGCCAGCCGAAGGCAGGGGCAGCACTTCACCTACTTGGTCCACGATCAGGCTGTATAATTCGCCTGTCTGTTCCACCACCACGCTCATCGCCTTGTCGGCATCATCGGCGGGCGGCAGGCCAAGGCGCCGGCGCAGATCAATCGCCGTCACAATACGCCCGCGCAGATTGAGCCCACCGGCAACTTCCGCCGGCGCCAGCGGGATCGGCGTGATGGCCTGCGGGCCGAGAACATCACGGACCAGGAGCACGGGAATGCTGCATGTCTGGCCTGCAACAGTCAGGGTCAGGAAGACTTCATCTTCCCGTTCGGCCAATGCCAAAGCGGCAATGGCAGCGCTGGAACGCTGGGTTTCGCTGATGCTTTGCATAATCCCCTCCTCAGGCGACAATCGGTGCGCTCAGGCATTCGCGCAGCGAAGACAGCAGCGCATCCCTGTCATATTTCGCGACATAATCCGTGAAACCAGCTTCCCGCCCACGCGCGACCTCTTCAGGTGCCGTACGAGAGGAAAGCGCCACTAGCGGCAGCCGCATCCAGGCACCGGCTGCGCGCACATTGCGCGCGAAGCTCAGCCCATCCATTTCCGGCATTTCGATATCGGAAATCAGCGCTTCGAATTCCACACCCGCATCACGCAAGCGCAATGCCTCAGCCGGGCTTTCCACCGCCGTCACATCGAAACCTGCCGCGGAAAGCGCCGGCACAACCAAATGGCGGAAGAAGGTGCTGTCATCAATCAGCAGCAAGCGCGATTTTTGATTGGAAGCAGAGGCTTTCCGATCTCCCCGGAACCAATCGCCACCCGCATGCGAAAGCCAATAGACGGTATCAATCACATCCGTGACGCGTTCGGCAATGACCGCGCTGCCAAGATAACCAAGCCGATCCGACCCGGGCTGGATCAGCAAAGGCTCTTCAACGACATCGAGGATCTCATCCACCATCAGCCCCATGCTGCGCTGGCCTTCGGTAAAGACCAGCACGGCCTGGCGGCCCGATGCGGGCGCTTCCCAATGCCCGGCAACGGGCACCATCGGCATCAATTGGCCGCGATATTGCACAACCGGCGTCCCGCCAGACATTTCAATGCGTTCCACCGGAATATCCTCAAGCCGCGCGACCAGCCCAAGCGGCACGGCCTTCGGCGTTTGATCCCCGGCGCGGAACAGCAGCAGCGATGTGCTGGAATCTGACCGGATGCCACCAGTCACGCTGGCGGTCTGCTGATCCTCCGCACGGCCTTCGGCGGTAATGCCGGCGCCGCGCGCAACACCATTCGGATCCAGGATCATGATGACGCTGCCATCACCCAGAATGGTATTGCCGCTGAACATGGTGATGTGGCGCAGAATGGGCGCCACCGGCTTCACCACGATTTCTTCCGTGTCAAACACGCGGTCCACCACAATGCCAAAGACATTGGCGCCCACCTGCATCACCACGACATACCCTTTGAGGCCACCCACCGGCGCCTCACGCAGGCGCAGCAAGGAAGACAGCGACACGAGCGGCAGCAAGCGATCCCGCAGGCGAAGCACCGGCGCATCCTTGATCATTTCAATGCGCGTATTGCCTTCATGCTCATCGCCAACGCGCACCAATTCCACCACGCCAATCTGCGGAATGGCGAAGCGCTCACCACCCGCCTGCACGATCAGCGCCGATACAATCGCCAGCGTCAGCGGAATTTTGATGGTGAAGGTAGTGCCGCGCCCTTCCTTTGATCGCAATTCGATCGTGCCGCCGATTCGCTCAATATTCGTCTTGACCACATCCATCCCAACCCCACGGCCGGAGACAGAGGTGATTTGCTGCGCCGTTGAAAAGCCCGGACGGAAGATGAAGCGCAGCACATCATGTTCATTCATCTGTGCCAATTCGGCTTCGGTCGCGAGGCCCTGGGCCAGCACCTTGGCGCGAATCTTCTCCACCGGCAGGCCGCGGCCATCATCGCCGATTTCGATAATGATATGCCCGCCCTGATGATAGGCATTCAACAGGATGCGCCCGGTTTCTGGCTTGCCCGCCGCGCGACGATCCGCCGGCCCTTCCAGCCCATGGTCACCGCTATTGCGTACCATGTGCGTCAGCGGGTCCTTGATCAGTTCCAGCACCTGGCGGTCCAATTCGGTATCCGCGCCACGCATCTCAAGATCAATCTTCTTGCCCAATTCATTGGCCAAATCACGCACCAGCCGCGGCAGCTTCGCCCAGGCATTGCCAATCGGCTGCATGCGCGTCTTCATCACGCCTTCCTGCAATTCGGAAGTAATGTGCGACAGTCGCTGTAAGGGCACCGAAATCTGGCTATCGGATGAAACGCGCGCCAATTGCATGAGCTGATTGCGCGTCAGCACCAATTCGCTGACCAGCGTCATCAGGTCTTCCAGCACTTCCACCGAAACGCGAATCGTCTGCTGCGCTGTGGCGGATTCGGTCTGCACCGCCTCGGCCACCGCTTCGGCGGCGCGGGACGCGGGTGCTGCGACCGGCGCGACTTCAACCGGGGCTTCCGCCTTGGCCTGCGGCGCAGATGGCAGCGCAACCGGTTCGCCGCGCGCCGCTGCATCCAGGGCAGCGATCACAGCCGAATCATCGCCTTCAGGTTCCTGGCCATTCTGCTCAAGCCCCACAACGATTTTGCGAATAGCATCCACCGCAGAAAAAATCAGCGTAATGCCTTCCGGGGTGACTTTCAGGCTGCCGTCCCGATAGAGCCCGAGGATGGTCTCGCCGGCATGCGCCACTTTTTCCAGTCGCGACAGGCCAAGGAAACCGCAAGTGCCCTTGATGGTATGCACCTGCCGGAAAACCTCGGCGAGCGTAGGCGCATCATCCGGCGCGCGTTCAAGGCGCAACAGCGCCTCATCCACGGCGCTCAGGCCTTCATGGGTTTCAGTGAGAAAATCAGAGAGCAAATCGTCCATAACCATCCCCAGGGAATGTCTTATGGGGCGATTATGGGCCAGCGCTTGCGAATAAAGCGTAAAGCCCGCGCAGATTCAGTTGGGCAAACTCATCATCAATGCGGCGGCGACCTCACCAGGCGGCAAAGCAAGGCTGAGCGAAACCCCGGCAGCGCCTGCGCTGATGCAAAGCCACAGCGCAAGGGCATCGCGGCTGGAAACATCGCTGGGCAGCGCCGCCCCCGCCACATGGCGCAGCAGCACGGGGCTCCAATTCGCCGCTGCACCAATGGGCAGAATCGTGATTTCGCGTTGCAGGTCACCGGCCAGGCGCACCACACCACCGCGCGGCAAGGCCTCACCGGCCACCAAAAGGCCGCTCAACAGCAAAGGCACCATGGTTTCGGAAAGCGGAGTCGCTTCCGGCAAATCGCCAAGTTCAAGATGCGCCCGCCCAGCCGCAATCTGGCCTTTCAGCAAGCCAAGCACCGCGCCCAAGGTGCGCGCTTCCCCACTGCCCAGCACCGACCGCCACAGCAACAGCCGCCGGCGCAGCATATCCGCAGCTTCGCCGGCCAGATCCGCCGCTTCAGCACCGGCATCATTCAGCATTTCCAGCGCATTGCCGATGGTGCCTGCCAGGCCGCCCAGATCATGGCACAACCTTAACCCGATCAATCGGGTCAGGCGCAGATGAAGATCGGCGCCTTCGGCGCTATCAGGCTCAGGGGTTACTTGCGTCATAGGGTTGGACAGTATCCTCTTAAGCCTAGCGAGTTGTTAAAAACGAAAGCGGATGGTGATGGCCTTGATAGAACCTGGCATGCGTGTGCGCCACCCAACGGAAGCGGCTTGGGGCCTGGGCCAGGTCCAATCCGTGGTGGGGGAACGCGTCACGGTCAATTTCGAGCATGCCGGCAAGGTATTGATCAATGCCCGCCTGATTGACCTGATTATTGAGGCGCCACCCGCAAGATGACCGACCTTATCAACGCTGCCCTGCCGCTGCTGACCGATTGGCGGCTGCTGGGCGCGGCACTCGCCACCGCCATTGCCGGCCTGATGCGCGGCTATGCCGGCTTTGGCACCGCGGTGATCCTGGCGCCGATCTATTCCGTGCTCTGGGGCCCCAGGGCCGGGGTGCCGGTGATGCTGCTGATGGAACTTATCGTGTCGATCCAGCTGCTCCCCAGCGCCCTCAAGGATGCTGATCGGCGCGTGATTTTGCCGATTGGCGGCACGGCGGCGCTGATGACGCCGCTTGGCGCCTATATCCTGATTACCGCGGATGGAGAGGTACTGCGCCGCGCCATTGGTGCCTTTGTGCTGGTCTTTGGCGGGCTGCTGCTGTCGGGCTGGCGCTACAACGGGTCCCGCCCCTTGCCGCTGAATATGGCGGTAGGGGCGGTCTCGGGCCTGCTCAAGGGCTCCACGGGCATGTCCGGGCCGCCGGTGATCCTTTACCTGCTGGCGGGGCCGGAAGCGGCCAAGACGCATCGGGCCAATCTGATCCTGTTCTTTTCGGTGATTTCGGTGATTTCCGTCTTCCCGCCCCTGTTTTTGGGGCTGATTGACCTATCCGTACTGGTCCGCACTGCGGTGCTGCTGCCCATTATGGTGATTTGCGTGCCCATTGGGGCGCGGCTTTTCCATGTGGTGCCGCAAAGCTGGTATCGGCCCTTTGCGCTGATTGTGCTGATTGGTGCCGGGTCCATCGCGCTACTCGCGTGAAGCATTTTCAAGCCAAGCTTTCGAGCTTGGCGGCTCGGAAAATGCGCTGAAACAGAAAACAAGGGTGTTTTCACCGCGGGCTGAGGCGGCGAAAACACCCCAAGGGTCTTGCACCGGACCCTGCTTCGCCCCCAAATCCCGCCTATGAATGCTGTCGCTCCGCAACCCGCGCCGTTGATGGACCCTTTCGGGCGCCACGTGTCCTATCTGCGCGTTTCCGTGACGGATCGCTGCGATCTCCGCTGCGTCTATTGCATGGCGGAAGACATGACCTTCCTGCCCAAGGCGGAAATCCTGACGCTTGAGGAATTGGAACGCCTCTCGGCTGCCTTCATCGCGACCGGTGTTGACAAGATCAGGCTGACGGGCGGCGAGCCCTTGGTGCGCAAGAATGTCATGTCCCTGATCCGGGGCTTAGGTCAGCGCATTGGCCCGGGCGGCTTGCGTGAACTGACGCTCACCACCAATGGCACGCAGTTGGTGCGCTATGCTGATGAGCTTTTCGCGGCCGGTGTGCGGCGCATCAATGTCTCGCTCGATACATTGGATGCGGATGCCTTCGCCGCTGTCACGCGCTGGGGCAAGATTGAACAGACTTTGGATGGCATTTTCGCCGCCAAGGCCGCAGGGCTTGCCATCAAGATCAATGCTGTCGCGCTGAAAGGCGTGAATGAGCATGAATATGACCGCATGATCGCCTGGTGCGGTGAACATGGCTTTGATCTTTGTTTGATTGAAACCATGCCGATGGGCGATATCACCGGCGATCGCACGGATCAGTATTTGCCCTTGTCGCTGGTGCGGTCTCGGCTGAAGCAAAACTGGACGCTGGAAGATACGGATTACAGCACGGGTGGCCCGGCGCGCTATATGCGCGTGAAGGAAACAGGCCAGCGCATTGGCTTCATCACGCCGATGACTCACAACTTCTGCGAAAGCTGCAATCGCGTGCGGCTGACCTGCACGGGCACGCTGTATATGTGCTTGGGCCAGGATGATGCAGCGGAATTCCGCGCCATGCTGCGCGACCCTGGCGTGGATGACGCGGCGCTTTTGCAAGCGATTCATGACGCCATTGCGCGCAAGCCCAAGGGTCATGATTTCGTGATTGACCGCAGGCACAATCGCCCCGCCGTCGCCCGCCACATGAGCGTGACCGGTGGTTGAAGCGCTGCAAGCCATTGTCGCCGCGCTGACCATTCCCGGCCTGCCTTCCTGGACCGGCCTGATCCTGGCGCTGCTGCTGGGGCTTCTGGTGCTGGCCTTCCTTGGCATGCCCTTCGCCGTTTATGGCGTGAAATCGCGGCTGGAGGCGCTGGAGATGCAATTGGCGGAACTGCGCGCCGAATTGCGCCGCACTGGGCCTGTCGCCGCCCCGCGCGCGGCGGTGGAGCAGGATTGGGAAGAACCCGCAGGCTTCACCCGCCGAGAGGTTGAAGCCGGCCCACGCCTTAGCGCGCCTGTGCCGCCGCCCCCCGCCTATAGCCAGCCCCCTTTGCGCGACCGTCGCGCCGAACCCAAGCTGGATTGGCGCCCGCCACGCGCCTGACCCCCCTTGCGGCTTGGCCCCGGCCTCGGCTTGATGGCGGCCTTATTGGTCAGGAGTGAAGCGGATGCGCGTCAGCGTGATCCAGATGAACCAGGGCAGCAACAAGGAGGCAAACCTTGCGCAGGCCGAAAAGCTGATTGAAGCGGCGTTGGCCGCGGATCGGCCCGGCCTGGTCAGCCTGCCGGAAACCTGGACCAATCTGGGCGGTGGGCGAGATGCCCGCATGGCAGCCGCCGAAGTGCTGCCCACACCGGGCGCCGAAGGTGGCCCGGCTTACGAGCTGCTGCGCGGCCTGGCCCGCCGGCACGGCATCACCGTGCATGGTGGTTCCATCATCGAAAATGGCGGCGAAAAGCTGTTCAATACCACGTTGGTTTTCGGGCCGGATGGGGCGGAGATTGCGCGCTATCGCAAGATCCATCTGTTCGACATCACCGCGCCCGATGGCACGGGCTACCGAGAAAGCGCGCTTTACGGCGGCGGGCGCGATCTGGCGCTGTTTGATGCTGGCGGCATCCGCTTTGCCTGCACGATTTGCTATGATGTGCGCTTCCCGGAACTTTATTCTGCGCTGCGCGCTATGGGGGCGGAAGCGATTCTGGTGCCATCCAATTTCACGCTGCAAACCGGCAAGGATCATTGGGAGGCTTTGCTGCGTGCGCGCGCGATTGATACGCAATGCTGGATCATCGCCGCCGCTTCCTTCGGCCAATATGAAGAACGTGGCGCGCAACGCAGCGTCTATGGTCATTCATTGATCGCAGACCCCTGGGGCCATGTGGTTGCCAAGGCAAGTGATGGCAAAGGCCACGCCACCGCGCGTATTGACCAGGCGCTGACCGCGCGTGTGCGCCGCGACATGCCGCTGCTGGAACACCGTGCCGCTGCTCAGGGTTGGCATCGCGCATGAACGCCTTCGCGCCCCGCCGTGTTGCCATTCTGGCTGGGCAAAGTACCGAGGCACAAAAGGCCCGCGCCGCGCTGGTGGCGCGTTATGGCAGCGCCAGCGAAGACGAAGCCGATATGGTGGTGGCGCTTGGCGGTGATGGCTTCATGCTGGAAACGCTGCACCGATTCCTGCGCCGAGGCTTGCCGGTTTATGGCATGAACAGGGGCAGCGTCGGCTTTCTGATGAATGATTATCGGGAAGATGATCTGCCCGCGCGTCTTGCCGCCGCACAAACCGCCATTGTGCATCCGCTGCGCATGGTGGCGCTGCGCCAGAATGGGCCGCCGGTAGAGGCACTCGCCATCAACGAAGTCTCCCTGCTGCGTGAAAGCCGGCAGGCCGCCAAGATACGCATATTGGTGGATGGCAAGGCACGTCTGCCGGAATTGATTTGCGATGGCATTTTGGTGAGCACGCCCGCCGGCAGCACCGCCTATAATCTTTCCGCCCATGGGCCAATTGTGCCTTTGAGTGCGAATCTGCTGCCACTGACGCCGATTTCAGCCTTTCGCCCGCGGCGCTGGCGCGGTGCGTTGCTGCCTTCCGATGCGACGGTGGTCTTCGATATTCTGGAACCGGATAAGCGCCCCGTCGCGGCGGTGGCGGATTACACCGAAGTGCGTGATGTGACGCGGGTTGAAGTGCGCGAAGCGCGCGATGTGTCGCTGACCCTGATGTTCGACCCCGATCGCGGGCTTTCTGAGCGCATCATCGCCGAGCAATTCACCGTGTGAGCGACGCGCCGCGCATTGCGCCGCGCCTATTGTTCTGGGGCACGGCGATTACGCAGCTTGTCGGCTGGGGCTGCCTTTTCACCCCCTTCCAATTGATGGTCGCACCGATGGAGGCCGAGCTTGGCTGGTCTCGCGTGTTGATCTCGGGCGCTTTCACCTGCGGCTTGCTGGTCTCGGGCCTGATCGCGGTGCCGGCGGGGCGCTGGCAGGATCGCCACGGCCCGCGCGCGATGATGACAGGCGGCGCGCTGCTGGGCGCGCTTTTGCTGGTGGCGTGGAGTTTTGTCTCCCACCCCATCGCCTTTGTTGTGATTTGGGTTCTGCTGGGTGCAGCGCATGCGACCTGCCTTTGGGGACCGGCCATGGCGGTAGTGGTGGCGGAAGCGCGTGATGTGACGCGCAGCATCACCGCCATTACGCTGATTACCGGCTTTACCGGCACTATTTTCATTCCCTTGGTGGAAGGGTTGATCGGGCTTTTCGGCTGGCGTGATGCGCTGCTGGTGTTGGCGGTGATCCAAACGGGTTCCGCCGCGCTGACCGGCTACATGCTGCGCCATACCGGGCCACCGAAGCGCCTTGCGGAAAGCGCGGCGCCGGTTTCGCTGCGGCGCCGCTTGCGCGACCCGGTGTTTCTCGGGCTTGCCTTTTGCTTTGCGGCGCATGCCTTCATCGGCACGGGGCTTGGCGCGCATCTGGTGTTGCTGCTGCGCGAACGTGGCTGGCCGGAAGCGACCGTCTTGCTGCTGGCAGCCGCGCATGGTCCTGGGCAGGTCGCGGCGCGCTTGGTGCTGTTCACGCTTGGGCGCGGCGTTGCCATGCGCCAAGTCGGGCGCTTTGCCGTGCTGCTGCTGCCGATTGGCATGGCGCTTTTCGCGCTTGCGCCGAATAGCTTGGCGCTGACCATTGCCTTCATCATCGCCTGGGCGGTGGCGGATGGCTTGCTGACCATTCTGCGCGCGGCAGGGGTGGCGGAGATCATGGGTCGCGATGGCTTTGGCGCCACATCCGGCGCGCTTTCGGCTTTTGCGGTATTGCCCCGGACGGCAGCGCCCTTGGCGTTGGCGCTGGTTTGGGATGCAGCCGGCGGCTATGGCCCCGTGCCGTGGTTGCTGTTGGGCATTGCGCTTTTCGCGGCAGGGAGTTTCTACGCGGCGTCACGCCCGCGCAAGCCTGACGCCTCAGTTTGACGAGCGATTACCGCCCGCACCGCCGCCAACATAGCCACCGCGCGTACCGCTACCTTCACAAGCGGCGAGCCCAATCAGCAGCATTGCAGCAAGAAGGAAGCGCATCATCATTGATCGTTCAAATGGCAGGCGCTGCGCTGGCCTGGTGCGATTTCCCGCAGCTTCGGCACCTCCACCCGGCAGCGTTCCATCGCCAGCGGACAACGCGGATGGAAGTGACAGCCCGGGGGCGGGTTGAGCGGTGACGGGATTTCCCCCTTCACAACGCTGAAGGCGCGCTTGCGGTTTTCAATCCGCGGCACGGAATCAAGCAAGGACCGCGTATAGGGGTGATTGGGCCGGCGGAAGACGGTTTCGGTATCCGCTTCTTCCACCACACGCCCCAGATACATGATCACCACGCGATCGGACAGATGTTCCACCACGCCAAGATCATGGCTGATGAACAGATAGGTCAGATCCAATTCTTTCCTGAGCCGCATGAACAGGTTCAGGATTTGCGCCTGAATGGAAACATCCAGCGCCGCCACGGCCTCATCACAAACAATGAAATCCGGCTTCACCGCCAGCGCGCGCGCAATACCGATGCGCTGGCGCTGCCCGCCTGAGAATTGATGCGGATAGCGCCGCTTGAAACCGGGGTCCAAGCCCGCGCGACGCATTTGTTCATCCACATAATCATCAAAGGCGGCACCATCCAAAAGCCCATGCACACGCGGCGCCTCACCCACAATATCCTGCACACGCATGCGCGGATTGAGCGAGGCATAGGGGTCCTGGAAAATCATTTGGGTGCGGAGCTTCATCTGCCGCGCCTCGGCCCCTGTCAGCGCCTTGATGTCGCTCCCATCGCGCAAAATCGTGCCTTCGGTGGGTGGCAGAATGCCGGCAACCATGCGCCCAAGCGTGGATTTGCCGCAGCCGGATTCACCTACCAGCCCCACAACCTCGCCCTTGCGGACGGTCAGGTTCACGCGGTCCACCGCATGCACGATTTCTTCGCGCACCGGCGCGCCCAGGCGCTGCGCGATGCGGCCCGCGAAATCGAGCTTCTTTTCAAAACGGCGCGTGATGTCGCGCAGTTCCAGCATCGGCGCGGCGTTCATGCGGCCTCCGACGCGTCAAGATGGGGGTGGATGCAGCGCGCTTCCCGCCCGGGCAAAATCTCCGCCATGACGGGCTCCGCAAGGCAGGCTTCCGAAGCACGCGGGCAACGCGCGCGAAAGGCGCAGCCAGGCGGCAGATTGAGCAATGAAGGCGTCATACCTGGAATTTGTCGAAGCGCCTCACCCCGCTTGTTGCGGCTGGGGACGGAGCCGATCAGCCCATGGGTATAGGGGTGCAAAGGCTTATCCAGCACTTCGCTGACCGCGCCCTTTTCCACGATGCGACCAGCATACATCACCGCAATATCATCCGCGAGGCCAGCGACCACCGAAAGATCATGCGTAATCCAGATCATGGACGTGCCGGTGGTGGCGCAGAGCTTCTGCACCTCGGCCAGGATCTGGCCCTGAATGGTAACATCCAAGGCCGTGGTCGGTTCATCGGCAACAATCAATTGCGGTTCATGCAATAGCGCGATGGCAATGGCGACACGCTGGCGCATGCCCCCCGAAAACTGGTGCGGATAGGCTTTAAGGCGTTCATCCGGGGATGGAATGCCCACCATACCAAGCGTATCGCGCGCCCGCTGGCGCGCTTCCTCGGTCGAGACCTTCTTATGCGCCTTAACGGTTTCGATCATCTGCGTATCAATGCGCAGCACCGGGTTCAGCGTCATCATCGGGTCCTGGAAGATCATGGCGATGCGGTTACCCCGCAAATCGCGCATTTCTTCTTCGGATAGTTTGGCCAGATCGCGCCCCTGAAACAGGATGGAACCACCCGCAATGCGCCCAGGTGGGTCAACCAGGCCAATGATGGAAAACCCCGTGACGGATTTACCGGAACCGGATTCACCGACAAGCCCCATCACCTTGCCACGGCCGACGGAGAAAGAAACGCCATCCACAGCCTTCACTACGCCCGCGCGGGTGAAGAAATGCGTCTGCAGATCACGAACTTCTAAGGTAGGTGCCGTCATGTGCCTATTTCTTCAGTCGCGGGTTCAGCACATCACGCAATTGATCACCAACCAGATTGATGGAGACAATCGTGATCAGCAGCGCAATGCCGGGATAGAAGGAAATCCAGTATTTGCCTGAGAGCATATACTCATACCCATTGGCGATCAGCAGGCCGAGCGATGGTTCGGTAATCGGCACACCAAGCCCAAGAAAGGAAAGGGTCGCTTCCAGCGCAATGGCACGCGCCACCTGCATGGTGCCCACCACGATCAGCGGCGGCAAGCAATTGGGCAGCAAATGGCGAAACAACACGCGATGCGTGGGCAATGCCAGACATTGCGCCGCTTCAATATACTCGCGCCGGCGTTCCACCAGCGCCGTGCCGCGCACCGTGCGCGCATAATATGCCCATTCCACCAGCACCAGCGCGATCACGACATTCATGATGCCCTTGCCAAGAAAGGCCAGGATCATGAGTGCGGCCAGAATGGTCGGGAAGGAAAGTTGCAAATCCACAAGCCGCATGATCACGCTATCGGTCCGCCCACCGGCATAGGCGGCCAGCAAGCCAAGGGACGCGCCAATCAGGCAGGCAATCAGCGCCGAACCCGCACCAACGGTCAGCGAAATCCGCAAGCCATAGATGATGCCGGACAGCATATCGCGCCCCTGATCATCCGTGCCCAACAGGAAGGTGAAACCCGCACCACCCACCGTGCCGGGTTCCATACGCCCATCCATGATATCAAGCTCGGCGAGGTCATAGGGGTTCTGCGGCGTAATCCAAGGCGCGAAGATGGCGAGTAAGGCGATGATGATGAAAACCACCAACCCACCCAGCGCCACCTTGCTTTCCGCGAATTCGGACACGAAGCGCCGAAAAGGCGTTTCCACCTTATCGGCGATTTTAGCGGGGAGGACAGCGTCGCTCATGTGCCTTTGCTCTCCAGTCGGACGCGCGGGTCAAGCATTGAATAGGTCAGATCAACAATCAGGTTGATGGCGATGAACATCAGCACGATCATCATCAGATAGGCCACGATCACGGGCCGATCGAGCACATTGATCGAGTCAATGATCAGCTTGCCCATGCCGGGCCAGGCGAAGACGCTTTCTGTCACCACCGAAAAGGCGATGGTGCTGCCTAGTTCCAGCCCCACCACGGTCACCACCGGGATCAGGATATTCTTGAACACATGCACGAAGGTCACGCGCGCTGGCGAAAGCCCTTTCGCGCGGGCGAATTTCACGTAATCCATCAACATGGTCTCTCGCACACCCGCACGCGTAAGGCGAATGACCAGGCTGATCTTGAACAGCGCAAGATTGATCGCCGGCATCGTCATATGGCGAATGCCATCCCAGGTCAGGAAGGACCATTGCAGGCCAAGCAGCGTGCCCGTATCGCCTCGCCCAGTGGATGGCAGCCAGCCAAGATAAACCGCAAACACCATAATCAGCATCAGCCCCACCCAAAAGGTGGGCAGCGAAAAGCCCAGAATGGACCCGGCCATGATCACGCGGCTGACGCGGCCTTCGGGCCTAAGCCCGGCATAAAGCCCAAGCGGCAGGCCAATGATCAGCGCGATAATCGTCGCACCGAAAGCAAGCTCCAGGGTTGCCGGCATGCGCTGCAGAATCAGCTTCAGCGCCGGTTCATTATAGACAAACGATCGCCCCAAATCGCCCTGCAACGCCTTGGTCAGAAACACCGCATATTGCTGCCAAAGCGGCAGATCGAGCCCAAGCGCCTGCACGGCGCGTTCACGTTCAATCTGGTCCGCATCCGGGCTGATCAGGATTTCCACCGGATCGCCAATGGCATAGACGCCGATAAAGACAATCAGCGACATCGCCAGCACAACAAGCAGTGCCTGCAAGATACGCCGAACGAGGTAGACGGTCATTTGGTCCTATCCGGTTCAGCGCGCCGCCGGGCGCACATCCTGTGCGCGCGTCAGCTCATCATTGCGGGCATCATGCGCCAAATGGCGGCGCATACCCCAGATATTGGTTTGAATATGCAGCGGAATTACCGCCACATCCTCGGCCGCGATGCGCTGCGCTTCTATCACCAACTGCACGCGTTTGGCTTCATCCAGTTCCACCAGTGATTGATCCAGCAGCGCATCCAACCGGGGGTTGGAATAGCGGCCTCGATTTGAAGACCCCCAGCCCTTCTCGCGCGTCTGCGTCGCTAAAATGTTTCGCAACGGATGTGATCCGTCAGGGTTTGATCCCCAACCGATCAGATGCGCGGAGAAATCGGCGCGGCCCGCACGGCCAACGAAAGTTGTCCAGGGCTGTGCTTCCACCGTGGTGCGCACGCCAATGCGCGTCCACATCTGGCCCACGGCCTGGATGATGCGCGCGTCATTCACATAGCGATCATTCGGGCCATTCAACTGAATGCGGAAGCCCTGCGGATAGCCCGCTTCCGCCAGCAGGCGGCGCGCCCCATCGGGATCGAAGGGCGGCGGGGTCACGCCGGGCACATGCGTATAGACACCTTCGGGCAGGAATTGCCCCGCCGGCACGGCGGCACCTTCCATCACGCGGTCCACAACCGCCTTGCGGTCAATGGCGATTGAAAGCGCACGCCGCACGCGCACATCCTGCAGCGGGTTGCGCCCCAGCGGCTTGCCATCATTATCCGTGATGAAGGGCGAATTCTCATTGGCCGGGCGCAGGTGATCAAGGCCGAGGAAGATCAAGCGCAAGCCAACCGTCTCAGAAAGCGCAATGCGGTTATCCTGCCGGAGCTTCGCCAGATCCGATGTCGGTACCTGGTCAATGAATTCCACATCGCCGGCCAACAATGCGGCAGTGCGCGCCGCATCATTGGTAATCATGCGATAGATCACCCGCTGGAAGGCCGCACGATCACCCCAGTAATTATCGTTGCGTTCGAATTCAATGCGGTCGCCGCTGCGATGCGACACCACGCGATAAGGGCCAGTGCCAATCGCCGCGCGGCCCGCATTGAAATCCTCGGTCGTCGCGTTCTGATGCGTCTCACGGTCTAGGATGCGGACATTGGTCATGTCCAAAGGCATCAGCGGATGCGGGGCGGCGGTGCGGAAGCGGATGGTCAGCGGGTCAACAATCTCAATCGCCTGAATAGGCCGCGAATAAGCCGCGAAGGATGAAGGGCTATTGGGCACATTGGGCAGGCGCTGTAGCGTAAAGGCCACATCCTCCGCCGTGAAGGGGTTGCCATTATGGAAGCGCACATTGGGCCGCAGCTTGAATTCCCAGACATTGGGCTCAACCGCGCGCCAGCTTAGCGCCAGGCCGGGCAGGTTGTTCGATTTCGCGTCCGTATTCACCAACTTGTCGAAGATGGTGTCCGCCACCGCATTATTGGGCGAAAGCTGATGGTAATGCGGATCAAGCGAGGTCACGGGTGCGGCCACCGCCATGGTGACACTTTGCGCCAGCGCGCCTTGCGCCGAAAGACCAATGAGTGCGGTGCTGGTAGCCAACACCAACTTCCGAAGATCAACCTTCATCCTAGCCCCCTGTTGTTTTTGAGCCTAACCTCACTTCCTTCTAGCAGCCGCTGCGCGGCACCGCTAGCATCGCCCCCACCCGTAGCAGGAGAATGCCGGCATGCCCCCCTCACCATCCCGCCCCCCTCGTTTTGCCTTGGCCGCCCTGCTGCTGGCCGGCATGGGCGCTTCGGGCGCGTTGGCGCAGAATTTGACCATTGGTATTGGCGGGTCGCCCACCGCGCTTGATCCGCATTTCTACAATGCCTCCCCCAATATCAGCCTGACCCAACATATGTTCGACCGACTGGTGGAACAGGATGCGGAGGCGCGGCTGCAACCCATGCTGGCGGAAAGCTGGCGGCCCATTTCGGACACGCTTTGGGAATTCAAGCTCCGCCCCGGTGTCAAATGGCATGATGGGCGGGATTTCACCGCCGATGACGTGGCCTTCACCATCGAACGCGTCCCCAATGTCCGCAATAGCCCCGGCAGCTTCGCCGGTATGATCCGCGCTATTACGCGCGCTGAAATCATGGACCCGCTCACCATCCGCTTCCACACCGCCGCACCCCATCCGCTGCTGCCGACGGAATTGGCATCCGTGCAGATCATCTCCCGCCATGCAGGCGCCGGGGCGGAGACTGAGGATTACAATGCCGGCCGCGCCGCCATCGGCACCGGCCCTTATCGGCTGGCGAATTACCGCCAAGGTGACCGCACCGAATTCACGCGGAATGAGAATTACTGGGCCGGGCCGCAGCCCTGGGCGCGGGTATCCTATCGCTTCATCGCCAATGATGCGGCCCGCACCGCAGCCTTGCTGGCCGGCGATGTTGATGTGATTGACCAGGTGCCGTCATCTGACCTTGAACGCCTGCGGCGCGATCAACGGATTTCGCTTTATGAAATCCAAGGACTACGGCTAATCTATCTGATCTTCGATTATTCACGGGCAGAAAACCCAGTGCTGGTCAGCGATAATGAAGGCAAGCCCTTCACGCGCAATCCCTTCCATGATGTGCGCGTGCGCCGCGCGCTTTCCATGGCGATAGACCGCAATGCTTTGGCCGATCGCGTTATGGAAGGCACAGCCAAGCCCACCGGCCAATGGCTGCCGCCCGGTGCTTTTTCCTACAACCCCGATGTGCCCGTGCCGCGGTTTGACGCTGACGGCGCGCGGCGCCTGCTGGCCGAAGCCGGTTTCCCGCAAGGCTTTCGCCTAACCCTAACAACGCCCAATGATCGCTACCCGAATGATGCGCGAACCGCCCAGGCAGTCGCACAAATGTGGACCCGCGTCGGGCTGCGCACCGAAGTGCAAACCTTTCCCTGGACCACCTATGCAGCACGCAATGCCCGGCAGGAATTCAATGCGCGCCTGGTTGGTTGGGGCAGCGTGACCGGCGAAGCATCCTATATGCTAGTCAATATCTTCGGCACGTTTGATCGTGAAAAGCGCCGCGGTGCGGCCAATTCATCACGCTATTCCAACCCTACTCTGGACGCGTTGACCGAACGCGCTGCCGCCACGCTGGACGATGCCGAACGCGAAAAACTGCTGCGGGAAGCCGTGAAGATGGTCACCATGGATGAACAGGTGATGATCCCATTATTCCAACTTGTGAATGTCTGGGCAGCGCGGCGCGGCTTTGTCTATACGCCGCGGATGGATGAACGGACCACAGCCATGGCGGTGAAGCCGGCCAACTAAAAGGTCAGGGAGGGCTTTGCCCTCCCTGAAACCCACCCACCAAAGGCCCGAGGCCTTTGGAAACCGCTATTTGGGGTCTTACCCGCCTCATGGCTGCTCAAACTCCCGCGCCACGGGAACGCGCTTCACCCTTTCGCGCACCGAAATATAGATTGCGCAGGAAATCAGGATCGCCACACCCACAAACGTCCAGCCATCGGGCATTTCGCCAAAGAACCACCAGCCGGCCAACGTCGCCATGATCATCTCCGTATAGGCCAAGGGCGCCAAAAGCGATGCCTCGGCCATGGTATAGGCGCGCGCAATCAGGAAATGCCCGGCCACCGCAATCGCCGCCAGCAGCAGCAACAAACCCCATTGCCCAGCATCGGGCGGCTGCCACAAAAAGGGCAGCGTCAGGCTCATCATCGCTGCCCCCATCAGGCTGGTATGGAAGGTCGTCATCAGCGGGTCTTCATCCCGCGCCAGACGGCGCGTGATCAGCATGTAAAGCGCCATGCAGGTGCCGGATGCAAAAGCCAACGCCATGCCTGGGTTGAAGTCCTGAAACCCAGGCCGGATGATGATCAGCGTGCCGCAAAAGCCAATCGCCACCGCCGCCCAGCGGCGCGGGCCGACATGTTCCTTCAGCAATAGCGGCGACAATGCCGTAATCAGCAAGGGCTGCACGAAAAAAATCGCCAGGCTATCGGCAATCGGCATGAAACTGATGGCGCCGAAGAAAAAGCCAGTGGACCCCACCAGAAACGCCGCACGCGCCGTGTGAAAGCCAAGCCTATCCGGCAGCAACCCGCGCAGACCCACCGCCTGCCAAGCAAAGGGCAACGTTAACACCGCACCAAAGAACATGCGCGCCCAGACGATTTGCAGAATGGGAATGCCGCCTTGCCCCAGGAATTTCGCGCAAACATCCAATAGCGGCAGCACCCCCATGGCCACCACCATCAGCGCAATCCCCTGCCCTGTCTTGTTCTTCCCCAATATGGCGCCCACCCCAAACTGAAGCCCTGCAAAAGACGATCCCGCCCCCCTTTGCAAGCGCCCCAAGCCCACGCCGCTTGAAGCCCCACCATTTAGGCCTGATACTCCCCCCAAAGGCCCATAAGGCCCAAAACCAAGGAGGATCTTATGCTACGCCGGATTGCCCTGACCCTTTTCGCCCTTTGCCTGCCCGGGCTTGCGCTTGCACAGGGCTGGGTCCCTGAACGCCCAGTGCGCATCATCCTGCCCTTCCCACCGGGAGGGTCCACTGATCTTGTCGGGCGCATCCTGGCAGATCGCGTCAGCCGCAGCGCGCCGCATCCCTGGGTGATCGAAAATCGCTCGGGCGCCAATGGCAATATCGGCATGGATGCGGCGGCGAAAAGCGCGCCAGATGGCTATACGCTTGGCGCCTGTACCATCGGCAATTGCGCGATAAACCCTGCCATCTATGCCCGCATGCCCTATGATATTGAACGCGATCTGATCCCGGTGTTTTGGTCTGGCAGCGTCATGAATGCGGTAGCGGTGAATAACGCCGTCCCCGCACAAAACCTGCAGGAATTCATCGCCTGGGTGAAGGCCAATCCGGGCAAGGTCAATTACGGTTCCTCCGGCTTTGGGTCTTCCAACCATCTGATCCCGGAATTGCTGAATGGCCGGCTTGGCCTGACGCTGGTGCATGTGCCCTTCCGCGGTGGAGCGCCCGCCTTGCAGGCGCTGCTCGCCGGCCAGGTGCAGGTGATGATGGAAAACATCCCAACCAAGATCGGTGCCATCCGCGCCGGGCAAATCCGCGCGCTCGCCGTCACAGGCCGCGAACGCGACCCTTCGCTGCCTGATGTGCCGACCTTCGCCGAAGCCGGCATTCCGAATATCGTCGTGGAGCCCTGGTTTGGCTTTATGGCACCGCGCGGCACGCCGGATGCGGTGATTGCGGGGCTCAGCCGCCTGTTGAATGAAGCGATCGCCGATCCCGAAGTGCAGCGCAAATTCGCTGATCTTGGCGTGCGCCCTGAAGGCGGCCCGCCCGAGCGCTTCAACGCCCATGTGCGGTCCGAAATCGCCCGCTGGCGCGAAGTGGTTGAAACCAACAAGATCGAGAAGCTGAACTGATGCCCCACCGTATCATCCTTGGCCGGCCCCTGCATCCCGCAGGGGCGGCGGTGCTGGCGGCGCGGCCCGATGTTGAAACCATCGAAATGTTCGACCCGCCAGCGCAGGCGTTGCATGCCGCGCTTGCCAATGCGGATGGCCTGGTTGCCTGGCTTGAACGCGTGGACAAGGCGGCCCTTGCCGCCGCGCCAAGGTTGCGGGCGGTATCGCGCATCGGCGTTGGCTTTGACACAGTGGATATTCCTGCCTGCACCGAACGCGGCATTGCGGTCATGGTGGTGAATGGCACCAATGATCTCTCGGTCGCCGAACACGCCATGATGCTCATGCTGGGTGTGGCGCGGCGCGCGGTGGATTCGGATGCGCATATCAAGCAGGGCGGCTGGTGGCCCAAGGATGGGCCGCGCATGGTGGATTTGGCCGGCAAATCCGTCCTCGTCGTGGGCTATGGCCGGATCGGGTCGCGCGTTGCGGCCTATGCGCGCGCCTTTCACATGAAGGTCATGGTGCATGACCCGCTTTACCATCCGGCGCGCATCGCATCCGACGGGCATATCCCGGCGCGGGATTTCAAACAGGCACTGGCGGAAGCAGATGTGGTGACGCTGCATTGTCCCCTGATGCCTGAGACGCGGCATTTGATGGATGAAGCGGCTTTTGCGGCGCTGAAGCCGGGCGCCATTCTGGTGAATACGGCGCGCGGGCCGATCGTGAAGCAGGAAGCGGTTGTGGCGGCGCTACAATCCGGCCGGTTGATGGGTTTCGGCACGGATGTGCTGGAAATCGAGCCCGCCACGCCCGGTAATCCGCTATTCAGCATGCCCAATGTCATCATCAGCCCCCATTCGGCGGCAAGCACAGAAGAAGGCACGGCCCGCATGGCGGAAGCGGCGGCGCGCAATATCCTGGCCGCTTTGGATGGCGCGCCCGATCCGGCAATGATGGTCAATCCAGAGATTCTGCAAAAGCGCTAAGCCGGTTGTAGGTTGCGCCCGGCGCTTGGCCGGGCGATAGCGCTGCCCCGATATGACCTTCCACGCCATCCTGTTCCATCTGGCTGTCGCCCTTGGCCTTGCGCTGATCTCGGCCATCGTGGTGCGGCTGATGATTGCCTACCCGATCCTGGATCACCCCAATGCGCGGTCAAGCCATAGCCGGCCAACACCGCGCGGCGGCGGGCTTGGCATTGTGGTGGCTTTCACGCTCGGCATGGGGGTTTTATACTGGCAGGCAGAATATGCGCGCCTGCCGGGGCCGCAGTTTCTCGGCGTGATTGGTGCCGCGCTCGCCATTGCGGCGGTGTCCTTCTGGGATGATGCACGGGATTTGCGCTTTGCGCTGAAGCTGGCGGCGCAGGCGCTGGCCGCTTTGGTCGCGATTGGCAGCGGGCTTGAATTGCAGCGGATCGCGCTGCCGGGGCTTGGCCCGGTGGAACTTGGCGCGCTTGGGCCGTTGCTGACGCTGTTTTGGATTCTTGGCTGCACCAATGCGGTGAATTTTATGGATGGGCTGGATGGGTTGGTGGGGGGCACGGTGTTCCTGGCGCTGCTGATCCTGTGTGTTATTGCCGGGCATCATGGCGGCTGGTTTGTCTATCTCGCGTCACTCATGCTTGCCGCTGGTTTGCTTGGCTTTCTGCCGTTCAATTTGCACCCGGCGCGGATTTTCATGGGCGATGTCGGCAGCCAATTCCTGGGCTTTATGGTGGCGATTCTGGCGGTGGCAGCGGCGCGCTTCGATGCGGCGGAGGTGTCTTTCATGCTGGTACCGCTGCTGCTGTTTGGCTTGTTCTTTGATGCGACCTTTACGCTCGCCCGGCGCGCCGCCATGGGGTTGAACATCACCGCCGCGCACCGCAGCCATTTGTATCAAATGGCGCAAAGAAGCGGGCTTGGTGTGCGGCAAGTGGCGTCCGTGCATTGGGGTTTTGTGCTGGCCAATGGGCTGCTGGCCTGGGCGTTTCTCAGCCTGCATCCGGCGCATAAGGCGATGGTTTTTCTACCCGCAATCGGCCTGCAAGCGATCTGGTTGGTCTATGTGCGTGTACGCATGCGGCGCGCCGGGCTTTCCTGGCGCGTCTGAGTCACTTTTGCGCCGGACGGGGGGTGGCGTTTGCGGTTTGTTGGCGCTGCGCACCATTGGCCGCGCTGCCCTGTTCCACGCGCTGAGCGGGGCGGGCTGCGGGTCTTGGGGGCGGTCGCGTTGCAGTGGTCTGCGTTTGGCGCACCGGCACAGCCACCTGCCCTTGGCGATTTGGCGCGCTGGCCACTTGCTGCTCCGGGCGACGCTGCGCTTGGGCGGGCGGCGCCAGACGCTGATTGTTTTGCGCCACGGGCCGTGCGGCGGGCGTATTGCGCCGTGGTGCAGGCGCGGCGGCGGCCATCACGGAAGAAGGCGCCCTTGGCGCAATCCCCATGCGGGCAAAACCCTGATCGAGCAGCGCGCCCATATGACGATCTCGCTCCACCCAGGAGGAACCGCCAAAGGTGGCACCCACTAGCCGCACACCATCGCGCTGCGCCGAGGTCACGATATTGAAGCCGGACGCATTGATGAAGCCGGTCTTGATGCCATCCGCACCATCATAATCTCCGAGCATGCGGTTATGATTACGGATCTGCGCCCGCCCCCAGGCGAAATGCACCGTGCCGAAATAATGGTAGCGGTTGGGGAAATCCGTGAATAGGCGCCGACCAAGGGTCGCCATATCCCGCGCTGTCGTCACCTGTTCCCAATCCGGCAGGCCAGAGGCATTGCGAAAGCGCGTTTGCGTCATGCCAAGGCTGCGCGCGCGCATGGTCATCATTTGCGCGAAGCGTTCCTCTGAACCGCCAATATGCTCGCCAACTGCCGCGGCCACATCATTGGCGCTTTTGGCCACCAGCGCCAGGATTGCCTGTTCCACCGTAAGGCCACCGCCAGGCGGAATGCCGAGCTTTGAAGGCGGGCGGGAAGCGGCTTCCTCGCTCATCACCACGCGGCTATTGAGTTGAGTACGGCCATCGCGCAGCGCCTCAAACAGCATGTAGAGAGTCATCATTTTGGTGAGCGATGCCGGGAAGCGCGGTTCATCCGCACCAGCGTCAATCAAAATGGTCCCGGTGCGGGCTTCCATGACAATGGCGGAATAGCGCGCGCTGCCAATCTGCGCTTCGGCGGCGCGCCAAGGCAGGGCCGCAAGTGCTACCCCAAACACCGCCCCAACGAATCGACCGGCAAGGCTCCCCAAGCCTTGGCGACGAATCCCCATTCGAAAACCCCCCAATGGACCAAAGCGGCGACGCCCAGGCCCCGACTTCCCCTGAGCCTTAAATAACCCCACCAGCCCGCTCCGTCCAGCAAAAAAAGTCAAATTCTGATTTTCATCAGAGGGTTAAGGAATAGGCTTGAGGTATCACCCGAAAACCCCCGGTGCCCCTTTCGGCCAGGGGCGCCAAAAGTTTTTGTGCAGTGCAAAAAATCCTTGCAATTGTCCGGGCAGCAAGCGTAGAAGCTAACCATGTTGCAGCGCAGCAAAACTCCTCGGCCCTCCCGGCCGGCACATAAGGCCCGGGCTGCTGCGCCCCGGACAGGCAAGGAAAGGATTGAGATCATGGCACAAAGCAAGAGCCAAGTTGTGAGCAAGGTGGCGGCGGAAGCTGCAGAACAGGCTCAAAAAGTGATGAATGACGGTGCGGCGCAGGCCCGCGTAGCAATGGAGAAGAACATGGATCAGATGACCAAGGGTGCCGAAAGCATCTTCAAGGCGGCGGAAGAAGCCGCTGAATTCGGCCGTGGCAATGTGGAGGCCTTCACCAAGGCCGCCCAGACCTGGGCCTCGGGCTCTCAGGACCTCGCCCGCCAGTATATGGCGCTGGCGCAGGGCCTGACTGACCACGCCATGGAAGGCGCCAAGGCGCTGTCCGGCGTGAAGAGCGTGAATGAAGCCGCTGAGCTGCAGGCGAAGTTCGCCAAGGCCGCGCTGGAAAAGATGGTCGCCGAAGGCACCAAGCTTCAGGAAGCTTCCGTGAAGCTCGCCGAAAGCGCCCTGGCCCCCGTGAATGCGCGCATGACGGTGGCGATGGAAAAGCTGGCGAAGCCGCTCGCGGCCTGAGCTTCGGGCGGGGCTTCTGCCCCGTTCTGGCTTGGCTGCCCCCCTCCCCCCCCTCCTCCAAATCGGGGGGTGGCCGGCCAATGGCGTGATCCATATCAATGGGTCACGCCATTTTTTTGCCTTGCGTATGGGCAGAGGCGTCTGACGTTTGCGCTGCTTTAAACTGGAGGCGCGCAGAAAAGATTATGCCCTTAAGTGTAACTGGGGCTTCACCTTCTGCAATTCGCTCCATATCCTATGGGCAGCGCGGCGTGGTAGCCTGCCTTTTGAAAGACTGAACCGAGAGCATGAGCGATCAGGATAAGCGCCCGAATGACGGGCAAGGTGGTGGTGAAGGGCCTCAGACGGGCATCGTCGTGAAGGCGCGCCCGCGCACCAAGAAGCCCGCCATGTATAAGGTATTGATGCTGAACGACGATTACACGCCGATGGAATTCGTCGTTCATGTCTTGGAGAGGTTTTTCCAGAAGAATCGAGAGGAGGCGACGCGCATCATGCTGCATGTGCATCGCCGTGGTGTCGGGGTCTGCGGTGTCTTCACTTATGAAATCGCGGAAACCAAGGTAACGCAGGTGATGGATCTGGCCCGTCAGAACCAGCATCCGCTACAATGCACCATTGAAAAGGACTAAAGCAGGGGGTCGAAGAATCCCAGGAGGGCGCCTACATTGAAAGTCATAATCGGCCTTGGGTCCTGCAATGTCGGGGCTTCGGGCTAAGATGGAGCGTCGTTGATCATGTTGTCCCGTAATTTAGAACAGACGCTGCATCGCGCCCTGGGTCTGGCTGGCGAGCGCCGGCATGAATACGCCACCTTGGAGCATTTACTGTTGTCCTTGGGCGATGACGCTGATGCCATGGGCGTGCTCCGCGCCTGCGGTGTTGATGTTGATAAACTCAAGCGCGACCTGACCGAATTTCTGGACAAGGATTTGGCCGGCCTGGTGACGGAACGCGGCGGCGACCCCAAGCCCACCGCCGGCTTTCAGCGCGTGGTGCAACGCGCCGCCATCCATGTGCAATCTTCTGGCCGCGATGAAGTAACCGGCGCCAATGTGCTTGTCGCGCTGTTTTCTGAACGCGAATCCCATGCGGTGTATTTCCTGCAACTCCAGGACATGACGCGGCTTGATGCGGTAAATTTCATCAGCCATGGCATTGCCAAGGCGCCTGGGCGTTCGCAGCCCCGCGCGGCGAAGGGCGATGGCACCAATAACGAGGATCAGGGCCAGGAACGCGAAGAAAAGGGCCGCGGCGCGCCGCGAGGCCAGGATGCACTCGCGAATTACTGCGTGAACCTGAACAAGAAGGCCGAACAGGGCAAGATTGACCCGCTGATTGGCCGTGATCAGGAAATTGAACGCACCATCCAAATCCTGTGCCGCCGCACCAAGAACAACCCGCTTTATGTCGGCGATCCTGGCGTGGGCAAAACCGCGATTGCGGAAGGCTTGGCGAAGCGCATTGTGGAAGGTGATGTGCCGGAAGTGCTGGCGAAATCCACCATCTATTCGCTGGATATGGGCAGCCTTTTGGCCGGCACGCGCTATCGCGGCGATTTCGAAGAACGCCTGAAGGCCGTGGTGACGGAATTGGAAGCGCAGCCCGGTTCCGTGCTGTTCATTGATGAAATTCATACTGTGATTGGCGCGGGTGCTACCTCAGGCGGGGCGATGGATGCTTCCAACCTGCTGAAGCCCGCCTTGTCGCAGGGCACTATCCGCTGCATCGGTTCCACTACCTATAAGGAATACCGTACGCATTTTGAAAAGGACCGCGCTTTGGTGCGGCGCTTCCAGAAGATTGATGTGAATGAGCCATCGCTTGAAGATGCGGTGAAGATCCTGCAAGGGCTCAAGACCAATTACGAAAAGCACCATAAGGTGCGCTATACGCCGGAAGCGATCCGCGCCGCGGTGGAGCTTTCCGCGAAATATATCCATGACCGCAAGCTGCCCGATAAGGCGATTGACGTGATTGATGAGGTCGGCGCATCGCGCATGCTGCTGCCTGAGAACAAGCGCCGCAAGACCGTGACGCTGAAGGATGTGGAAGATATTGTCGCCAAGATCGCGCGCATCCCGCCGAAATCGGTTTCCACCGATGATCGGGAAACGCTGAAGAATCTGGAACGTGATTTGAAGGCGATGGTGTTTGGCCAGGAAAAGGCCATTGAAGCGCTCGCGAGTGCCATCAAGCTTTCGCGCGCTGGGCTGCGTGATCCGGAAAAGCCGATTGGGAATTATTTGTTCTCGGGGCCCACAGGTGTCGGCAAGACGGAAGTCGCCAAGCAATTGGCGAAGACGCTTGGCATTGAACTGATCCGCTTCGACATGTCCGAATATATGGAACGCCATAGCGTGTCGCGCCTGATTGGTGCGCCGCCTGGCTATGTCGGCTTTGATCAGGGCGGGCTTTTGACCGATGCGATTGATCAGCACCCGCATGCGGTATTGTTGCTTGATGAAATCGAAAAGGCGCATCAGGATTTGTACAATATCCTGTTGCAGGTGATGGATCACGGGAAGCTGACGGACCACAACGGCAAGAATGTGGATTTCCGCAATGTGATCCTGATCATGACCACCAATGCCGGCGCTTCCGATATGGCGAAGCCCGCCATTGGCTTTGAACGTGCTGCCCGTGTGGGTGAGGATGAAGAAGCGATCAAGCGGATGTTCACCCCTGAATTCCGCAACCGCCTGGATGCAGTGGTGACCTTTGCAGGCCTGTCGCCGGAGATTGTGGCGCAGGTGGTCGAGAAATTCGTCATGCAATTGGAAGCGCAGCTTGCTGATCGCAATGTGACGATTGAACTTTCCTCGGCTGCCAAGGAATGGCTGGCCGAGCGTGGCTATGACCCGCTTTATGGCGCGCGGCCTTTGGCGCGGGTGATCCAGGAATATGTGAAAAAGCCGCTGGCCGAGGAATTGCTGTTTGGCAAACTCGCCAAGGGTGGATCGGTGAAGGTGGGTCTGCGTGATGGCGCGCTGACCTTCGATTGCCAGGAAGCCGCCCCGCCCGCGCTGCCCAAGCCCGAGGAAGATCGGGATGCGGAGCGTGAGCCGGAGAATGCGGAGTAGGAACGCGATTCTATCGCGGAACAAGAAACCCGATCAGGTGATGACCTGATCGGGGCTTTGTTGACCAGACTTGTGTGGCCCCATGTGCCCGGCGCAAGCCGTCGAGTGAGTTTGGATACGCTCTTTTCCGGCATAAATTCATTCTTGACACCGCCGCGACTTGATAACTACCCTTTCAACGATGTTGGGGGAGTTAAAGAAATGTCCTCGTCACAAAGAAAGGGCGTGAATGAACTCCTGAAGGAGTATGTGTCGCCCTCTGTACCGCTAGGGGCTTGGGATTCAGATAACATAGACGATCCAGAATGCTTTGCGAAATTATATGAATGGGATAACACATCGTTTGCGGGCCTGCTTTCGGGATCGCAAATCATCATTGGTCGTCGCGGCTCCGGAAAGAGCGCCTTGCTAAATGCAGTCAGGGACAAACAGAAATTCATTGATAGAATAAGGACGGAAGAACGCTCTTCTTCCTTTCCTGAAACTTACGGCCTCGGTCAACAGTCATTAAAGTTAACGCAAGAACTATTTCTGCAAATAGATTTACCGGCCGAGATAGATGAGCTAAAAAAGACATATCAAAATGTAGATTTTCTCCCTACCGTCGAGACTTTGGCAAAATATTGGAACAATAGAATTTTCATTCGATTAGGACAACAGATTCACGAAAAAGACATGAAGCTGTGGTCGAGGTTGTCCAAAGATCTAAAAGATTATGTTAACCCAGTCATCTTTCCAAATATCGGCGCAGCCAATAATGATACTCCCATGACTCCGGAAAGATTTGCCGATGGCATTAAAAATTTTCTTTCGGAACAGAAGAGAACAGCCATAATAACATTCGATAGTCTCGAGGAATATTTATTTAATGACGCAGAGATCCTGTTTCGCAAGGGATTGTTTCGTTGTGTTGGAAAGCTCGTGTCACAACAGAACACTCCAATTTCGGTAAAGCTCTGCCTTCCAGCCGAACTTTACCCTCTAATAAAAAACCAATTTTCTAACCCCGACAAAGACCTGGCTACTCCACAATTCTTGCACTGGAATTCTCGTGAGTTAATGCGCATCGCCACACACCGCCTGAGAGTTTTTTTGGAAATTTACAAGCCGGAAGAGTACAAACAAATTGCTGGTTTGAAGCTCAATAGCAGAGAAGATCTCCAAACCTTTTGGGATAGATATTTGCCTAAAAAAATTTTGAATGCTTCTGGACAGGAAGAAGATTCATTCAGGTATATTTTACGGCATACGCAGATGCTGCCCAGACAGGTAATCTTGATACTGAATTCTATTCTTTCAAAAAGCAAAACGCTGGAAAGCGGGAGTCCGGCCGATGCAGAAGTTATAAGAGAGGAGGTTCGTAAGAAAGAAACCGTTTTTCTCGAAACCATTTTTTCCATGTTTCGGACACAATATCCAAAGATAGATGATGTCTGTAGAGCGTCGTTCAGCGGGATGAGTCGTGTCATTACATCTGGCGAGCTACAAACAATTCATACGCAGAAAGCTTTGCGTCTAATGAAACAAATGAATCTCGGCCACTATTCAGAATTCCAACGAATGTTACTTTCTATTGGTGCTTTGGGAATTGTTGAGACTACAGAAGAAACGGAGGTTTACACAGTG
This sequence comes from Roseomonas sp., assembly GCA_020249285.1. GTDB lineage: Bacteria > Pseudomonadota > Alphaproteobacteria > Acetobacterales > Acetobacteraceae > Neoroseomonas. Next base: position 62,964 of record JADCFX010000011.1, read on the forward strand.
GGCTGGTTTGAATTCAATACTGAGCATGAGTTACCCAATGCAGCTTTGTATTGCGTACATCCAATTTTTTCTGGCGTTTACAGGTGCCCGACTCCCGCGGGCACCAAACCCATTTTGACACGAGATATTGGCAGCGCCACCTCTGGGGACAATTGATAACCTTATGAATAATCATAAAAAAGAAGCGCGACCCCCTCTGATTGAAGCTTATCGAGATCGGAAAACAGCAAGAACATTCTGCATTTTTTTTGGCGTTTTTACAGGCTTTTTTATGATTATGGGTATTTTCCTGGCGATCTTTCTCCGCGATGCTCATATCGTTAATCGGTTTGGTGGATCACTGACCGCGTTGTCACTGCTGTTGGTGCTTTATCAGTTTAAGTTCGAAAACCGCAGAAAACATGACGAAAATCATTTTCGTGATTTTGCCGCGCGCGTACAAATAGATCGTTTTTATCCTCCAGAAATACAGCAAGGAATAGAAGATCAACTTCGCGATGTGGCTGATGAATTAGAAGGTATTCGTTATCTGATATTAATCACAAGTGTCTTTATTGGGATTGTTGGCGAGCTAATTCACGCCTGGGGCGATCTAACGCTGTATTGGCTTATGCCGAGTTTATTTGGCAAAGCACACTGAGCGACCGATTTGCAGAATTGCAAAAAGACGGCGGCCACCTGACAGTCACCGCGGTTAGCGGAGGCCTTAGATTGACCGGGATGCGGAGCGTAAGCCGGAGAATGTGGAGTGGCAACGCGTTTTAATCGCGCAACAAAAGCCCGATCAGGCAAATGCCCGATCGGGTTATTTTATGGGCGTTGCGCGTCACTCAGCCGCTTGCGCGGAAGCCTGCCCCTGCACGGTGAAGAAACTCGCGGATTTCGGTTGTTGCGGCAATTCCACGCGCGTTTCAGTAATCCGCGCAAAGCGCGCCGGCTTGCCGCGAATAACCTCACCCTCATGCGTGCTCGGCATCGGGTTGCGCGCCAGCGGCACGGCATCGGCGGCGGTATAGACGCAAATATAAAGCCCGCGCGGCTTGGTGCCGGCATTGGGGGCCGAACCATGCGCCAGCTTGGTATGCATCAGGCAGACGGAGCCCGCTGGGCCATAGCAGGGAATGCTCTGCGCCAGCAGCGCCTTTTCATCCGCATCCGAAACGGCGCCGGTGAAGCGATCCCCATCAAACAGCGAATACATGGGACCCTTGTGGGAACCTGGCACAATTGTCAGCGCGCCATTGGTTTCATCCACATCATCCAGGAACAACAACGCGGTGATGATGTCGTCATTGGTGTGCGGCGTATAGGCGAAATCCTGATGATACAGCACCTCGGTCTTCGCCCCCATCAGCTTCAGGTTGATCTTGCAATGATGGAATTTCACATCGGGGCCAATCAGTTCGGCCACCATTTCTGTCATGTCGCTGTCACGCATCGCTTCCAGATAGGCGGGCGAGATATCGGATGGGTTATTGATCCGCCGCAGCGCGGGGTTTTCGGCGGAATGTTCCTTGCCCATGTCAAAACGCGGGCGGCCATCCACGCAGGGCGGGCCAAAGGGCTTTGTATGGGCGCGGCTTTCATCCACCCAGCCGGCGATCTCGGCCCGCAGCCGCGCCAGCAAATCGGGGGAGACGGCATTCGGCACCACCAGGCAGCCATCGCGCCAGAAGGCATCCTTCTGTTCCTGCGTCAAAACACCCATGATGCGTCTCCCTTTATCAATGCGTGGCCAAACTTAAGCGCAAAATGCCGGCGCCGTCACGTAAGAAGCTGCTGATCCAAACTCGCATAGACATCGCCGCTATTGGCGCTGGCAGGTAGCGCCGCGATCCATTCTTGCATCGCCGCCGCATCACAGGGCGCGGGTAGGGCGAAGCTCAGGCTCTCCCCCAGGCTCGCCTGGAAATGCCGATAGCCAAGCGCGGCCAGCAGCCCAAGGCATTCGCCCGCCACATTGCGCTGGATGGTGGTGAATTCGAAGGACAGCGCGCGGGGTGGGCGGGAAAGGCCGCGCAGCGCCTCAGCCTCAAAGCCTTCAATGTCCAGCTTGATGAAATCCGGCATGCCATGGGAGGCGATCAGCGCATCCAAAGTGGTGACGGGCAAGGTTTCGGCCTGGTCCCATTGCTGCCCCTCCCACCCCGGCGCCCCGGCGGCGGCGGCGATGAAGGCAGTGCTGGCGGTGGCGACGGTGGGGTTGGCGGTATTGAGGCGAAGTTCGGCCTTGCCTGCCTGCGCGCCCACCAATTGCGAAACCAGCGTCACGCCGGGGTCACCACGCAGCAAAAGCCGCAGCACACGCGCCAGGGCCGCTTGCGGTTCCACCGCCACCACATGCGCGCCAAGGCGCCGGAAGCATAGCATCCGGTCGCCAACATGGGCACCGACATCAAAGGCAAGGTCGCCGGCGCCAAGGAAGCGGCGATAGAAGCCATCCAAGGCCTCCGCCCGGCCCCGCGCGTGATAGGTGCGGAGACTCCGGCTGATGGCGGCCCTTTTCACGTGAAAACAATCGCCGCGCCGGCGGCAAATTCGGGCGGCACCATGATGCCTTCCGGCGCCTCACGGGTTGGAATGCCAGCCAGGATGCGCCGGGCTGAAGCCGCGCCATCGGCGGTGCGCACCACCATCCCCGCCATGCAGGGGGAGGCCGGGGGCGCGACACCGGGCAGCACAATGGCAAGAGCTTCGGGCGTCAGCACCCGCACACGGGTTTCCAGCGCCGGCGCTTTTGGCCCGGCAGCGCGCGCCGCCCCTGGCAGGCGGAGCAGAAAGCCCCCCGCCGGGTCCGGTTCCAAAGGCAGCCCGGCCAGGCGCGAAAGCCGTGCGGCGGTCTCGGCTGGGTTTTCCGCGCATAGAATGGCGGCTTCCAAAACCTCGGCCTTGTTGGCGTGGTCCATCCAGCGATCCTGCCACACCAGTTCCGGTGTAAGATGCCGGATCAATTGCACGCGGCCCTCGGGCGGGTCCGGGAAGGGCAGCCGGGCAAAGCGCGCAATCGGCCCGCCCGCTTCCACTGGCCGTTCAAGATAAGCAACGCCTGGAATATCAATCCCGGCCTTGCGCAGCCGCGTAAGATTCGCTTCCTCATCCAACATCGCGAGTGCCAGGATATGGATGCCCGCATAGCGCGCCAAAAAGGCGTTCAGGTTATTGTCGAATAGCGCAGGATCGAGGATCGCGATCAATTCGATATACCCATGCTTCAAAAACGCGCAGCGATTGCCGGAACCGTATTTCTCAACCGGCAAATCAGGCCGCCGCCGCCCGCTTTGCTGCGCAATCGGTGAAAGCGTGAAGCCGAGCCTTTCATAGGCCGCGCACATCGGCGCCAGGTCACGCGCAGCGACGCCCAGATGATCAAGCGCCAGGGCGGTATTCATGCTGGATTCTCATAACGGTCGAGCAACCATTCAACGGGCTCAGCGGCGGCTTCATCATACCAGCGCGCAACCAAGGAATGCGCGCGCACCGCCGCCATATAGCGCTGCGTTGTGGCTGAAAGCTCTGGCTGCCAGGTGATGAAGCGCGCCACAACCGGCGCATACATCGCATCCGCCGCGCCAAATTCAGCGCCCATCAGGAAGGGGCCGCCATGGGCGGCGATGGCTTCCGCCCAAATCGCCTCCACGCGCGCGATATCGGCGAGGCATTCCGGCGTGCGGCCCTGGCCCGGAAAGCTGCGGCCAAGGTTCATCGGCATGGACATGCGCAGATTGCGAAACCCGGCATGCATTTCAGCCGCGATGGACCGCGCATGGGCGCGCGTGGCGCGATCTGCCGGCCAAAGCTTGGGCGCGATTTCCGCGCAATATTCGCAAATGGCCAGACTTTCCCAAATCCGCGCGCCGCGATGTTCCAGATAGGGCACCAGCCCGGCCGGCGTCGCGGCTTGCAGCGCCGATGTCCCGCCCCCGCCTGCGAGGGGGATCATCACCTCCTCCACATCCAGCCCGGCCAAATGCACGGCCAACCAACCGCGCATGGACCAGGATGAATAACGCTTGGTGCCGATAACAAGGCGGCCTTCGGGCATGGGGAGACTCTCCTGCAATTACGTACAGGATTATGCCCTGCTTGATGGGTCTTCGGCTACCTACTCATTCGGCTTCAGATTATTGCGCCGCGCCACCTCGCCCCAACGCTCAAGCTCTGCCGCCACAAAGGCGCGAAACACATCGGGCGCCATGGGAGTGGGCAATGCGCCTTCATCCGCCAGACGTGCCAGCACATCCGGGCTGGCCAAGGCGGCATTGGTGGCTTCCGCGAGCTTCGCCACCACTTCGGGCGGCGTGCGGGACGGCGCCACAATGCCGTACCACTGCATCGCCTCAAACCCCGGAATAGTTTCGCTAATGGCTGGGATATCGGGGGTCTGCGCCAGCCTTTCCTTGGCCGTGGTGCCAAGGGCGGCCACGCGCCCGGCACGCAGCACGGGGAGTGCCGCGGGCGTGCCGGTCATGCCGGATTGGATATTGCCCGCGACCAAATCAATCACCATCGGCCCCGATCCGTGATAGGGCACATGCACCATTCTGATGCCCGCCGCCTCAAGGAACGCAATCATGCCGATATGCACATTGGAACCAGCACCGGCGCTGCCAT
>JADCFX010000012.1 GCA_020249285.1 Roseomonas sp.
AGTTCAATGGCGCGCAGGATCGCCTCGGCCGAAAGCGGCACCAGCCCGCGCTGCCAGGCAAAACCGAGCATGAAAGGATTGAGGTAAATGGCATCGCCCAAATCACGTTCAACGCGCGTGAGCGCCGGAATGGTCAGCGCTTCGCGGCACGCCGCGCCCAGGCTTTGCAGCATGGCGGCTGCATCGTAGCGCGTTTCGGTATCCTTCACGAATTGCGCGGTGGGCGAAAGATCCGCATTCACAATCGCGATGCTACGCGCGGGGCCGAGCAAAGGCCGCGCGGTGCGGCCATGCGCCACCACCATATCAGCGGCGAGCAACAAATCCGCCTCACCGGCCGCAATACGCGCGCCGGAAAGCTGATCCGCCGCCGCGCCCACCGGGCCGATACGAAGCTGCGCGTAAACGCCACCGCCCTTTTGCGCGAGGCCCAAAAAGTCCAGCGTGCGCACCGGCCTTCCTTCCAGATGCGCAGCCTGTGCCAGAATGGCCGCCATGGAAGACACGCCCTGCCCGCCCACACCGGCAATCAGCAGATTCCACGCCTCACCCTGAATGGCTGGCAGGCTTGGTTCGGGCGGCAAAGGCGGAAGGGTGATGGCGGCAGGGCGCGCCGGTTCCGCGCCGATCAGGCTGACGAAGGACGGGCAAAAACCCTCAACACAGGAAAAATCCTGATTGCAGGCGGATTGATCAATGCGGCGCTTGCGCCCAAACGGCGTTTCAATCGGCTCCACCGCCAGGCAATTCGAAGCGCGGGAGCAATCACCGCAATCTTCACAAATGCGCGGGTTGATCGCGATGCGGCGATTGGCGCGCGGCGCGAGATCACGCTTGCGCTTACGGCGGCGCTCAGTCGCGCATTCCTGATCATAGATGATGACGGTGACGCCCTTCACCGCGCGCAATTCCTTCTGCACCGCATCAAGCCGCGAACGGTGATGGAAGCCAACCGTTGAAGGGATCAGCGGATCGCCGCGATGCCGATCCGGATCGTCGGAGACAACCTCAATCCGCTCCACCCCTTCGCCATGCAATTGCGCGGCAATATGCGGCACATCAATCTCACCTTCCGGGGTTTGCCCGCCGGTCATGGCGACAGCGCTATTCAACAGAATCTTGAAGGTGATATTGGCCTTGGACGCGACGGCGAAGCGCACGGAAAGACTGCCGGAATGGGCGTAAGTACCATCGCCCATATTGGCAAAGATATGTTCCTGGCTGGTGAAATGTTCCTGCCCGATCCAGGCGGAGCCCTCACCGCCCATTTGGCAGAAGAAATCCGTATCGCGGTTCATGAAGCGCGCGAGGTAATGGCAGCCAATGCCGGCCAAGGCGCGGCTGCCCTCCGGCACGCGGGTTGAGGTGTTATGCGGGCAGCCCGGACAGAAATACGGGTCGCGCCCATGCACTGGCGCTTGGTCTCCTTCGGCCAAGGCTTGCAGCGCCGCCATGCGCGCCAGCATGGCATTGGTGCGGAAGGCTTGCGGCAAACGGGCGAAAAGCGCGCGCAAGATCGCGGCGGAGTCGAGCTCACTCAGATCAGACAGCAAAGACCGTCCGGCTTCATCACGCTTGCCGGTAATGCGCGGGCGGCGATCCATGTGAAACAGCGCATCGCGCAACTGCCATTCCAGGAAAGAACGGCGATCTTCGATCACCAGAATTTCATCAAGCCCTTCGGCAAAGGCGCGGGCGGCATCGGCGTCCAAAGGCCATGCCAGGCCTACTTTCCAAATGCGCAAACCTTGGGCGCGGGCGAAATCTTCTGAAATACCAGCTTCAACCAAAGCCTGACGCAAAACGGTAAAAGCCTTGCCGCGCACGGCGATGCCAAAGCGCGCATCGGCGCTATCCAGCACCATACGGTCAATGCCATTGGCCCGCGCAAAGGCATTGGCGCGTGGCAGCTTCATATGGCGCAGGCGTTCTTCCTGCAGCATCGGCGTATCGGTGGCGCGGATATGCACGCCATCGGGTGGTGTTGCCATGCCCTGAGGTTCGCGCGTGGCGTAAAGCGCTGGGTCCAGCATCACCGTCATGGTCGCATCCATGGTGTCGGCCACGCATTTCATGCCCACCCAGGTACCGGCGAAACGGCTGAGCGCAATGCCCTTCAACCCATATTCCAACACCTCGCCCACATCGGCGGGATCGAGCATGGGAATTTCCAGATCCATGAAGGCATATTCGCAGCCGGACGTGATGGTGGAGGATTTGGACGAAGGATCATCCCCCGCCAGCGCCAGCACACCGCCCTGCGGCGCGCTGCCGGCGGAATTGGCATGGCGCAGCACATCGCCTGAACGATCCACGCCTGGGCCCTTGCCATACCAAATGCCGAAAACACCATCCAAACGCGCGCCGGGTGTCAGATGCACCTGCTGCGAGCCCCAAACGGCGGTCGCCGCCAAATCCTCATTCAACCCAGGCTGGAACACCACATCATGCGCACGCAGCCGTTCCGCCTGGCGCGCCAATTCGCGGTCAAAGGCGCCGAGGGGCGATCCGCGATAGCCGGAAATGAAGCCCCCGGTGCGAAAGCCCTGCGCCGCGTCCATTTCCTGGCGCAGCATCGGCAGGCGCACCAGCGCATGCGTCCCTGTGAGCAGGACAGGCCCTGTGCGGGCTTCCCAACGTTCTTCGAGTGTCGCCTCTGGTCGGATGATGCTTCCCATGGGACCTATTGTGACGATTGGCGGGGCGAATGCCAATCACCAAATGGGGGTTAGTTTCCAGCCTCGGCTTGGTCGAAATGCGACTTGATGGTGTGGAAGATGCACAGCACCCCAAAGCCGATCAGCCCAAAGCCGAAAATGCTCATGCCGATATCCTGCGCCGCCGCGGCAGTGAAAAGGCCGAGCAGTGCGAGTAGGCCATAAAGAGCGAGGAAGAAAACGCGGGCACCGGTCATGGCGGTGGGTCCTTTCCAGGTTGATCGTCAAACAGGATCCGGGCGGCGGCGCCTTCCAGATCATCATATTGGCGCGAACGCAGCGCCCAGAGGAAACCAATCAGGCCAAGCGCGCCGAGCAGCAGCGAAACCGGCACCAGCAGGATCAGTGCTTCCATGGTCTATCCCCTCCCCGCGCGCAAAGCATTGCCGATGACAATTAGGGATGATGAAGCCATCACCAGCGCCGCGATCAGCGGATTGACCAGCCCGGCAATCGCCGCGGGCACGGCAATGGCATTATAGGCCAGCGAAAAACCGATATTCTGCCGCGCCAGGAATTGCGCGCGGCGCGCGATGCGGATCGCTTCCGGCAACACCGCCAAACCTTCCCGTTGCAGCACGATATCAGCGGTGGTTTGCGCAAGGTCCGTGGCGCCCGCAGGGCTTGCCGCAACATGCGCCGCGGCAAGGGCTGCGGCATCATTGATGCCATCACCCACCATCAGCGGCTTCCGGTCTGCGACCTTCAGGCTTTCGATGTAAGCGGCCTTGGCGCGTGGATCAGCCTCGGCCCGCCAGGTTTCAATGCCGGAAGCGGCGGCGGCGGAGGCAACCGCGCCCGGACCATCGCCGGAGAGCAATTCCACCGGCAGCCCAAGCGCCTTCAGATCAGCAACCGCTTGCGGCGCATCCGCGCGCAGCCGATCCGCGAAGCGGAAGATCACCGGCGTGGCATCAGCGCCCCCGCGAAACACCAACACCATGCCATCGCTGACACCCGGCACATCGCAAAAAGCTGGCGAGCCCAGCCGCGCCGCGCCGGCTTCCAACCCCTGTCCCGGTATTTCGCGCGTGCCCAGCATCAAAGGCGCTTCAGGGCAAGCGCGGACCAGCGCCTTGGCCAAGGGGTGGCGCGATGCGCGCGCCATGCCTGCCGCTGTCCGCAGTGTTTGCGGGTCCTGGCCTTCCGGGATCAGCACCGGGCGGCCTTCGGTCAGCGTGCCGGTCTTGTCCAGCACCGCGCAATCGGCCGTGGCCAAGCGTTCCAGCGCGGTTGGTGAGGCAACCAGTACGCCGCGTTTGAACAAGGCGCCATTCGCCACTACCTGCACCGCCGGCACCGCAATCGCCAAACCACAGGGGCAGGTGATCAGCAGCACGCAAACCGCATTCACCAAGGCTTCCTGCCACAGCGCGCCAAAACCCAACCACCACAACAGGAAAGTTGCGACGGCAATGGCATGGGCAATCGGCACATAAAACCGTGCCGCACGATCCGCGATGGAAACAAAGCGCCCCTTGGATTGTTCCGCCGCTTCCAATAGCCGCGCCATGGCAGCGAGTGATCCATCGCGCGCCGGTGCCGTTACTTCCAAGGCAAAGGGCGCGCCCATATTCACCGCGCCGGCCGGCAAAGCGATACCCGCCGCAAAGCCACGCGGCAGGCTTTCGCCTGTGGTTGCCGCCGTATCCAACAGGGTTTCAACAACAGCACGGCCATCCAGCCGCAGCGTCTCACCCGCTGCAATCTGCAAACGCTGCCCGGCTTCCACCGCCGCCACCGGCACCAGCCGCGCGGTGTCATCGGGCGCCAGCAGCGTCACCATGCCATCCTGCAACGCGAGCAATTCCGCCACTGCCTGCCGCGCCTTTTTGCGCGCTGCGCGATCCAGAACACGGCCCGCGAGCAGCAATGCCAGCAAGGCCGTTGCACCATCAAACCAAGTATAGGGGCCGTTGCGAAAGGTCTCGACCAGGCTCATGCCCGCCGTCGCCAGCACACCGAGCGACACCGCCATATCCATATTCACGCGCCCCGCGCGGACCGCATTGGCGGCGGAACGGTAAAACGGCATGCCAGCAACAAGCACTGTCGGCAGGCCGATCAGCGCTGCCAGCCAATGCATGAATTCGCGCGTATGGGCACCCATATCCTCGCCAACCCAGACGGCGATGGAAACAAGCATCACATTCATCGCGCCAAAGGCAGCGATGCCAAGCGCGCGGATCAATGCGCGGCCTTCGACATCCTCTGAAGCGCGCAGGCATGCGGGCGTATAGGGTGCCACGCGAAAGCCAAGCCTCGCCAGCAGCGCGATCAATTCATTGCCACGCGCTGCATCACCGCGCCAGCGTAAATCCAGCCGACGCGCGGCAAAGGAAACGCGCGCCTTGATCACATCAGGCTCGATAGCTAGCGCCTGTTCCACCAACCAAACACAGGCACCGCAGGTAAGGCCGGAGATCATCAGTTCAAGCGATTTCACGCCATCAGCATCATCACGGATCAGCGGCAGCGCGTCGAAAGTCGGCGCAGCGGTTTCAGGACACAACGCACCATCAGCAGTTTCGCGCCGGCGATAAAACGCATCCAACCCAAGGCCGCGCACTAGGCCATAAGCGGCCTCACACCCCGTGCAGCAAAAACGCCCCTGGCCAGGCACCAGCACAGCACCACAATGGGCGCAGGCGCCAGCGCTTTGCGGCGCTTCAGTAATCAAGGGGCGCTTGAGGTCGGTCATGGCAGGATGAAGCGCTTGCGTAGGTCAAAAGCGGTGCCGGCTTCATCAAAGAATGTAAGCCGCGCTTCCCATTGCCCGGCGCGCAATGCTTCCAGGCGCGCGGCGAAGCGCCCGTTGCCCGTGGCGGTGAAACCAAGCGGCACTTCAACGCCTTCCAGCGGGCGCAGCATCACGCCTTCCACGCGGCCATGGAGCGGTTGTTGCGCGCGGTCCTGCATGGCAAGGCGCAGCACACCGGCTTCCAAAGTGATGTCTCCACGCCAGCCAAGCGCATCCTGCCGCGCGGCTTCCGCCAGCACCTGGTCATAGCCACGGCCACGTTCATAAGCGCGCGGCACAGTAACACCCGTGAAGGTGGAAAACGCGTACCATACAAACACGGCATTCACCGCCACCACCAGCGCCATGCCACCCACGAATACCCAGGGGATCCAGCGTCCGCGCTTCGGGTCATAATCGCGTTGCATGGTCGTGCTCATGGCTTCGGTCCCAGAAAAGCGCTGCTTTGGCTGGTTGCCAAGCGGCCCGCGTCATCAAGCAGGCGAAAGGTGATGGGGGTTGATTCTGCCAACTGCGCCATGGGCGGGGCGGTGACAAAAACGCGGTACTGCGTAATGCCATCGGCGCGGCGGGAAAGCGGATAGCGCCCTTCACCAGCGGCTTCCACATCCTGCACGGTCAGGCGCAGCCCAGCGGGGGCTTCCAGTATCAGTGTCAGTGGCGCCTCATCATGGGTTTTGTTCACGATCTTTACCGTATAGGCATTGCGAATACCGCCATCCGCCAAGCGCACAAAAAGCGGTGCGCGATCAGGCAGAACCGTGACATCAAGCGTGGAGCGCATTAGGAAGGCGCCCAACATCACCAGCGCCACGACAGAAAGCGCCGCACCATACATGATGGTGCGCGGGCGGATGAAGCGCGGCACGCGGCGCGCATCCATACCCGCCTGTTGGCGTTGCGGCCCAGGCGGCAGGGAAGCGGCAGCAGCAGCGCTTGCCGATAGATTGTTTAGCGTTTCAAAGGCAACCAACCCCTTGGGGCGCCCCAACTTGCCCATGACGGAATCGCAAGCATCAATGCAAAGCCCGCAGCCAATGCATTCAAGCTGCTGACCATCGCGAATATCAACGCCTGTCGGGCATACATGCAGACAGGCCGCGCAATCCACGCAATCGCCAACCCCTTCGGCCTTGGCCTTGCCGCGCGGTTCGCCGCGCCATTCGCGATAGGTCACGACCAGCGAATTTTCATCCAGCATGGCTGCCTGAAAGCGCGGCCAGGGGCACATATAGGTGCAGACCTGTTCGCGCGCCCAACCCGCGAGAAGATAGGTAAAGCCCGCAAATAGCGCGAAGAAGAAATAGACCATGGCGCCGGCTTCGCCGGTGAAGAATTGCCGTGTGATGGTGGGCGCATCATTGAAATACATGATCCAGGCGCCGCCCGTGGCACCCGCGATCAACAGCCAGGCGCCGTGCTTCGTGATCTTGCGCGCCCAATAAGTGCCATTGCGCGGCCCGGCATCCAGCTTCATGCGCGCATTGCGATCGCCTTCGATCCAACGCTCCACAAACATGAAAAGATCGGTCCAAACCGTTTGCGGGCAGGTGAAACCGCACCAAAGCCGGCCAAACAGCGAAGACACCGCGAATAGCGCGAAGGCACCCAGGATCAGCGCGCCAGCCAGGAAATAGATTTCCTGCGGCCAAATCTCGATCCAAAAGAAGAACAACCGCGCATTGGTCATATCCACCAGCACAGCCTGATCTGGCATGCCCGGGCCGCGATCCCAGCGCAGCCAGGGCACCAGGTAGTAAAGCGCGAGGCAAAGGATCAGCACCGCCCATTTCACGCTGCGGACCTTGCCGAAGACGGCTTTAGGATAAACACGCTGACGATCAGCATAAAGCGAAGGCGCGGCGGCTGGCGCCACGCCCTCCGGCTTCAGCTTATCAGGGGTTTTGATCTCACCCATGGAAAGTGACCGCGCTTTTCCTATTCACCGCCGCCCAGGTTATGCACATAGACGGTCAGCATATTGATGATGGCTGGATCAAGCCGCTTGCCCCAGCTTGGCATCACGCCAGCGCGCGCATTGGAAATGCTGAGCACGATGGAAGCCTTATCGGCACCATACAGCCAGATCTGATCGTTCAAGCGCGGCGCACCAAGGTCGCGATTGCCCTCACCCTTTTCCCCATGGCAGGCAGCGCAATTCTCCGCGAATAGCGCAGCACCACGGGTAGCCGCGGCCTGATCGGTGGCGCGATTAGTGAGCGACAGAACATGTTCCGCCACATCATTCACCTGCGGGCGCGTCAGAATACCATCCACCAGGAAGCGCGGCATCATGCTTTGGCGCTGTTCATCGCTTTCATTGGCGCGGATGCCATGGGTGATGGTGTGATGAATGGCTTCAAGGCTGCCGCCCCAGATCCATTCATCATCGGCAAGCGATGGAAAGCCGCCAAGCGCACCCTGGCCACCTGCGCCATGGCAGCTTGCGCAATTATTGGCGAAGGCACCGCGCCCGCCGGCCATGGCAAAGGCGCGCAATTCCGGATCGGCTGCAATTTGCTGCGGCGTTGCAGCGCGCAGGCGCGACATCATCGGCGCCATCCGCGCTTCCGCCTGCTGCACATCCCGAACCACCGCTTCACGTGCGATCCAGCCAGAAGTTCCTGTCGCACCCGGAATGGGCAGCGCCGGATAGATCACCACCCAGACCAGGCTGAAGGCGATGGTCGCGTAAAAGGTCCACAGCCACCATTTGGGCAAAGGCGTATTGAGTTCCTTCAGCCCATCCCATTCATGGCCGGTGGTGTTCTGACCGCTCACGCTGTCTTTTTCGATTTTCGTTGGCATCACCGCTACTCCTCACGAACGGGGCTGCGCGCGGTCATCGCGCAGCGGTATATCGGCAAGGGATTCGAAATGCTTGCGCCGCGAAGGCCGCATCACGAACCAAAGCATCCCCAGAAACAGGGCAAAGAACCAAACCACCCAAAGGGCGCGCAGCGCGGGGTAGAGTTCAACCAGGTTTTCCATGTGCTGGCCTCCCACTTACTGCTGACGCAGCTGCGCCGGCGTCACATCGCGGAAATCCACGAGTGTGCCGAGCATTTGCAGATACGCGATCAGCGCATCCATTTCCGTGATGCGCGCGGGATCACCATCGAAAGCACCCTGCCGCGCGCGCGCATAACGGGCATTGAAACCCGTTGCATCCGCATCCGGTCGCGCCTGGGCTTCCAGATCGGCCTTGGCATTGGCGACCATCTCATCGCTGTAAGGCACACCCACCGCACGGAGTGCCCGCAGATGATCAGCCACGCGATCATAATCCAAAGGCCGATCAAGGAAGGAATAGGGCGGCATGATGGAAGCCGGCACCACAGCGCGTGGTGAGCGCAAATGCGCCGCATGCCAATCATCCGAATAGCGGCCACCAACGCGCGCCAGATCAGGCCCGGTGCGCTTTGAACCCCATTGGAAAGGGTGATCATACATGCTTTCCGCCGCCAGGCTGAAATGGCCGTAGCGTTCCAATTCATCGCGGAAGGGGCGGATCATCTGGCTATGGCAAAGATAGCAACCTTCGCGCACATAAATGTTGCGCCCCATTTGCTCGAGTGGTGTGTAGGGCCGCATGCCCTGCACGCGTTCAATGGTGGTTTCCACCGCGAAAAGCGGCACAATCTGCACCAGACCGCCGATGGAAACCGTCAGCAGCGTCAGTACACCCATCAGGACAACATTGCGTTCAATGACGCCGTGGTCACGAAGCCAGCGGAACATTTGCCAATCCTCCTTCTATTCCGCCGCGACGGCATGGGCGGGGACAAGGCGCGGCGCGGGTTCCGCAGCTTCCCCTTCAGTGACGGTCTTCCACAAATTGAACGCCATGATCAGCCCGCCAGCCAGGTACAAGACCCCGCCGAGTGCCCGGATGACGTAGTAGGGATGCAAGGCTTCCACCGTTTCCACGAAAGAATATTGCAGGAAGCCGAGTTCATCAAAGGCGCGCCACATCAGCCCCTGCATGATGCCCGATACCCACATGGCAGAGATGTAGAACACGATGCCAAGGGTCGCGATCCAGAAATGCCAGGAGATCAGGCGTTCGCTCCAGATGCTTTTCTTCTTCCACAACACAGGGAAAAGATAGTAAAGCGCGCCAAAGGTGATGAAGCCGACCCAGCCCATGGCGCCGGAATGCACATGGCCGATGGTCCAATCCGTATAATGCGAAAGACCATTCACGGCCTTGATGGACATGACCGGGCCTTCAAAGGTGGACATGCCGTAAAAGCCAAGTGCCGCGACAGAAAAGCGCAGCGCCGGATTGGTGCGCAGCTTGTCCCAAGCGCCCGAGAGCGTCATGAGGCCGTTGATCATGCCGCCCCAGGAAGGCATCCAAAGCATGACAGAAAACACCATGCCCAGCGTCTGCGCCCAATCGGGCAAAGCCGTGTAATGCAGATGGTGCGGGCCTGCCCAGATATAGAGGAAGATCAGGGTCCAGAAGTGAACAATAGAAAGCCGATAGGAATAAACCGGCCGATCTGCCTGCTTTGGGATCAGGTAATACATCATCCCAAGAAAGCCCGCGGTCAGGAAGAAACCCACCGCATTATGGCCATACCACCACTGGATCATGGCGCCTTGCACGCCCGGGGTGGCGGAATAGGAATGCGATGACCCAAGGCTGATAGGGATTGAGATGTTGTTGCCGATATGCAGCAAAGCAACGGTAATGATGAAAGCAAGGAAAAACCAATTCGCCACATAGATATGCGGTTCTTCGCGGCGCATGATGGTGCCACCAAAAGCGATCAGGTAGACAACCCAAACCAATGTCAGCCACAAATCCACATACCATTCAGGTTCCGCATATTCCTTGCTCTGCGTGATGCCCAACACGTAGCCAAGTGCCGCCATGACAATGAAGAATTGGTAGCCCCAGAACAGGAACCACCCCATATCATCGCCGCCGAACAACCTGGCGCGGCAGGTGCGCTGCACGATGAACAAGCTGGTCAGGAACAGCGCATTGCCGCCAAAGGCGAAGATCACCGCGCTTGTATGCACCGGGCGCAGCCGCCCGAAGCTCGTCCATTCCAGATCAAGGTTCAGCAGCGGAAAGGCCAGCTGAAGTGCAATGACAACCCCCACCAGAAACCCCACCACCCCCCAAAAGGCGGTGGCGATGGCAAAGGCGCGGATCGGGCCTTCAACATAAACCGGCGAACTCGCCGGGGCATAATGCCCTGCTGTGGCTGTAGCGGCCATGC
This sequence comes from Roseomonas sp., assembly GCA_020249285.1. GTDB lineage: Bacteria > Pseudomonadota > Alphaproteobacteria > Acetobacterales > Acetobacteraceae > Neoroseomonas. Next base: position 10,716 of record JADCFX010000012.1, read on the forward strand.
TTGGTCTCCCTCAGGATGCGGGATTCGTCGCCCGCGTGGAAGAATGAAACGCTGCCGGGGAAATGCTGTCCTTGATCAAGATCAATTGCCGGCGTGAAGCTTATGCTAGTAGAGTAGGTTACTGTGAAGGCTCGTCATCTGTATGACAAGCGGAGGAAGTTTTTATGGCAAGCGATGCAGTCGTTGCGCCGCGCCGGCTAACGATCCGGAAGGTCGCGCCCGACCGTCCCTGGGTGTGGCTGAATGCGGGCTGGCGCGATTTGATGGCGAACCCAATGATCAGCTTTTTCTATGGCGGCGCCTTGGCGGCGGCGGGGTGGCTGCTGATCCTGACCCTGCTTGGCGTGCGCTCTGGCTGGGTCATTCTGCCCGCCTCGGCTGGGTTTTTCATGGTTGCCCCCTTGCTGGCGACCGGGCTTTATGAGGCAAGTCGGCTGCGCGCTGAGGGCAAGCCGGTGACCTTCGGGGCCTGCCTTGCAGGCTTCACGCGCAATGGCCAGCAGCTTGCTTTCTTGGGCGTTCTGCTGGTGATCCTGCATATATTCTGGGTGCGCGTCGCGGCGCTGATTTTCATGCTGATGTTCGGCATTAATTTCACGCCCAGCATCGAAAACCTGCCGATGGCCATGCTGCGATCCGACATGCTGCTGCCGTTCTTGATTGTCGGCACCGGCGCGGGGGCCATTCTGGCGGCGGTGGCGTTTTCAATCTCGGCGATTTCCATTCCCATGTTGTTAGATCGTGATGTTTCGGCCATGGAAGCGATTATGCTTTCCATCCGCGCGGTGCTCACCAATCCGGGTGCCATGATCTTCTGGGCAGGGCTGATCGTGGTTTTTACCGCCATGGCGATGGCGCCCTTCTTCCTGGGCCTCGCGCTGGTGGTGCCGTTGATCGGGCATGCCACCTGGCATGCCTATAAGGATTTGGTTGTCGAAGCCTAATCAGGGGCGCATGGTCAATGTGGCCAGGCCCGTGCCGCGCAAGGGTTCCGCGATGCGCGCGAAATCGCACAGCAGCGGGCGGGTTTCGCGTGGGTCTATGATTTCTTCCACCCAAAAGGCCTCGGCGGTGCGGAAGGGGGAACGCAGCTTTTGCAGGCGTTCGTCAATCTCGGCGATTTTTGCGACCGGGTCCGCCGCCGCATTCACCTCCGCCGCATAGGCAGCTTCAATTCCGCCCTCCAGCGGCAGCGACCCCCAGCGCCCGGATGGCCAAGCATAGCGGATGGAATAGCGTCCGGCTGGCTGATGCACGACACCCGCGACACCAAAGGCATTGCGCAAAATCACCGTACACCAGGGCGCGCGGCATTGATTGACGGCGGCCATGGCGCGCACGCCCCAGCGGATGGTGGCGGTTTTCTCTGCCTCCAACCCAACGGCGAAGCCTGGGCAATCCATCAGATAGACCACAGGCAAATGGAAGGTTTCCGCCATATCCACAAAGCGGATGATCTTGGCGCAGGCATCCGCGGTCCAGGAACCGCCGGAGAATACCGGGTCTGACGCCATCACCGCGACCGGCAGGCCATCCAGCCGCGCGAGCCCGGTGATGATGGGCCGGCCAAACCAGCGGCCCATTTCGAAAAAACTGCCCTTGTCGAATAGTGTTTCTACAATCGGGCGCATCTTATAGGCTTGGCGCGGATCGCGCGGGATGGCGCTGACCAGCTTCGTATCGCGCCGCCCCGGATCATCACGCGACCGCAAGCGGGGCGAGACCTCAAACACCGATTGCGGCAGGTATGAAAGAAAGCGCCGCGCGGCGGCGAAGGCTTCTTCTTCTGTCTCCACCGCATCATCCACCGCGCCGGCCTTGCACTGAATCTCCCAACCGCCGAGGTCGCGTTTGTCGAGCTTCTCCCCAAGCCGCGCCACCACCGGGGGCCCCGCGACAAACATGGCGGAGGATTTCGTCATCACCGAATAATGCGACGCCGCCAACCGCGCCGCGCCAAGCCCGGCAACCGATCCAAGCCCAAGCGCCACCACCGGCACCAGGCCTAAATTCTGGGCAGTCAAATGATAAAGCTGCGTGCCACCAACGCCGCCTGGCAGATTGGCACGGCCCGTGGTTTCAATGGTTTTGACCGAACCGCCACCGCCGGAGCCTTCAATCATGCGAATGATCGGCAAGCGCAATTCATTGGCCATGCGTTCCGCCATGATGGGCTTTTCGCGAATGGTCGCATCCGCGCTGCCGCCCCGCACGGTGAAATCATCGCCCAGCACCACCACTGGGCGGCCATCAATCTCCGCACGGCCCATGACGCAGTTGGAAGGTGTGAGCGTCTCCAGATCGCCCTTGGCGTCATATTCGCCGCGCCCGGCAATGGCGCCAACTTCGTGGAAGCTGTCCTTATCCACCAGCTTCAGCACACGTTCGCGCACGGTCAGCCGCCCGCCATCATGCTGGCGCTTCACCTTATCCGGCCCGCCCATGGCCTCCGCCATGGCTTGGCGGCGCTTCAGCTCCTCGATTTCCGGTTGCCAAGTCATGCGGCGTTTCCCTTGGTGTCCTTCTGGCGGCGAGTGTCACGCGAGTTCCCGCGCCCTGCAAGCGGGCGTTGTCGCCAGCCTGCCGAGCCCCCATGATAGAAAGGCCCAGCCGTACGGAGAGGCCGCCATGCCAATTGATGAAAGCCTGAAATTCCTGCCCGTGAATATCGCGGTGCTGACCGTGAGCGACACGCGCGATATGGCGAGCGACCGTTCCGGCCAAACCCTGCAAGACAGGATCGAAGCCGCGCGGCATCACTGCGTCGCACGGGAAATTGTGAAGGATGATCCGGACGCGATTGAAGCCGTGCTGCGCCGCTGGATCGCGGACCCTGCCGTGGATTGCGTGATCACCACCGGCGGCACCGGTATCACGGGCCGTGATGTGACACCGGAAGCCTTCAAGCGCGTGCTTGAGAAAGAAATTGAAGGCTTCGGCGAATTATTCCGCTGGATCAGTTTTCAGAAGATTGGCACATCCACCATCCAATCCCGCGCCATGGGCGGTGTTGCCGGCGGCACTTATCTTTTCGCGCTGCCTGGTTCAACCGGCGCCTGCAAGGATGGCTGGGATGAAATTCTTCGCTTCCAATTGGATTCGCGGCACCGCCCCTGTAATCTGGTGGAGCTGATGCCGCGCTTGCTCGAACATTTGAAACCCGCGTAACGGGCGCGCGAGGGACGCATACACCCCTCGCGCGTCTTGCTTTACGCCGCCTTGGAAGTCGCCAAGGCCTTCCACACACTTTCAGGCGTGGCCGGCATATCAATATGCTTCACGCCATCACCGGCAAGCGCATCCACCACCGCATTGATGAGCGCGGGCGGGCTGCCCACCGCGCCGGCTTCACCCGCGCCCTTCACGCCAAGCGGATTGGTCTCACACGGGACTTCGATGAAATCCACGTCAATATTCGGCAGGTCATCGGCGCGCGGCAGCGCGTAATCCATGAAGGATGCCGATAGAAGCTGGCCGCTTTCTGCATCAAAGGCAGTGCGTTCCAGCATGGCCTGGCCAATGCCCTGCGCCACACCCCCATGCACCTGGCCGCGCACGATCAGCGGGTTCAGCGCATGGCCCACATCATCAATCACAACATAATTCGCGACCTTGATGATGCCCGTATCGGGGTCCACCTCAACCTCGGCGGCGTGGCAGCCATTGGGGAAGGTGTGGGATTTGATCTGCGCCACTTCCAAAGCATCCAACAGCGTCACCTCCTGGCCCTTCGCAGCGCGTGCCTTTTGCGCTGCGGCCAATTCCAGAATGCCGATGCCCTTATCGGTGCCAACCACACCAAAGCGGCCATTGGAGGTCGTGAATTCAATATCAGCGACCGCCGCTTCCAAATGCTCGGACGCTGCCTTCTTGCCCTTTTCAACAACCGAGGCCGCCGTCACCAAAATCGCTTGGCCTTCGGAATAAAGGCTGCGCGCGCCACCCGTGCCGCCGCCCGAAGGGAGGCTTGCGGAATCGCCCTGCTTCACACGGATTTTTTCGATCGGAATGCCCAATTCGTGGCTGGTCAGCATGGCATAGGCGGTTTCATGCCCCTGCCCCGTGCTTTGCGTGCCGACATAAACATCCACGAAGCCATCATCGGCAAAACGCACCGCAGCGTTTTCGGTCGCGTCACCGCCCGTCGCTTCCAGGTAATAGGCAAAGCCAATGCCGCGCCTTTTGCCGCGCCTTTGGCTTTCCGCCCGCCGCGCCGCGAAGCCGGACCAATTCAGCTTTTCCAAAGCGGTGTCCATGAGTTTCGCAAATTCACCGGAATCATAACGCTGCCCCATGGCCGAGACGTATGGCATGGCGGAAGACGGCACCATGTTGCGCTTGCGGATCGCCACACGATCCATGCCCATTTCCTGCGCCGCCGTGTCAATCAGGCGTTCCACCAGATAATTGCTCTCTGGTCGGCCAGCGCCGCGATAGGCATCCACCGGCACGGTATTGGTAATCACGCCCACAACATTGGCGTAGATGGCGCCGAAGTCATAAACGCTTGCCAGCACCTTAGTGCCGGCACCGGTTGGGATGAAGGGCGCGAAGGTGTTCAGATAGGCGCCCATATTCGCCCAATTTTTCGTGCGCAGCGCGAGGAACTTGCCATCCTTATCCAAGGCCAATTCGCCGGCGGTGATATTGTCACGCCCATGTGTGTCGGATTGGAAGGCTTCGGTGCGTTCGGACGTCCATTTCACCGGGCGCTTCAGTTTGCGGGCGGCGAAGCAGGTCAGCACATGTTCGGCATACAGAAACAGCTTCATGCCGAAGCCGCCGCCGACATCGGGGGTGACAACGCGGAAATGATCTTCCGGTAGGTTGAAGACGCTGCCGGCCAAAAGCTTGCGCACCAGCCAGGAGCCCTGGGTATTGGTGTGCAAAGTCCACTTGTTGCTCGCGGCATCATAATCCGCCACCGCCGCGCGGGCTTCCATGCTGGCAACGACAACGCGGTTATTCACGACTGTCAGGCGCGTCACATGCGCAGCCTTGGCGAAAAGCGCATCGGTCTTGTCCTTGTCGCCGACATGCCAATCAAAGCATGTATTATTCGGCGCACTGGGCCAAACCTGCGGCTGGCCTGGCTTGGTCGCAGTCGCAAGCTCGGTAGCGGAGGGCAGGATCTCATAATCCACCTCAATCGCTTCAGCAGCATCGCGCGCCGCCTTGGCACTTTCCGCCACCACAAAGGCGACCGGGTCACCCACATGGCGCACCGTGCCATCCGCCAGCACCGGGCGCGGCGTGGATGACAGCGGCGAGCCATCGCTATTCTTCAGCGGGATCAGGCAAGGCAGCGGGCCAAGCCCTTCGGCGGCCAGATCGGCAGCGGTATAGACCCCCAGCACCCCTGGCATCGCCTTAGCGGCGGCGGTGGAGATGCTTTTGATTGCCGCATGGGCATGGGGGCTGCGCAGCACCACGCCTTGGGCTTCGCCGGCCAGGCTGATATCGGCGGTGTATTGCCCATCGCCTTTCAAAAGCCTTGGGTCTTCGACACGACGAATGGATTGGCTGAGGCCGAATTTTGCCATGGCGAGGTACTCCCTGTTTCGCGTTCCTGGATATCATTCAACAGGTGGGGGTGGAATGGAAAGAGGGAAAGGCATGGCGCGCCAAGATTTGTCGCGTGTGGCGCGATTGCAGAGGCGCCTTCATCCTGTCAGGGTGGAGTAACAAAACAAGGACTGAAAAGCTTATGTCAGGAAATGCGACGCCACCACTGCCCGAAACTGGGCTTTTGACGGGCCGGTTTGGTATGCAGCTTGTGCGCCAGGCGGCGGGCAGTTGGTGGGTTTTCCTGCTGCGCGGCGTGGCCGCCATCATTTTTGGCGTTCTGGTCTTTTTATTCCCTGGGCTTGGCCTGGCTTTCATCCTGGCCTTTCTGGGCGCCTGGATGGCGCTGGATGGCATTGGTTCCATCTACCAGGCCGTGAAGGGGGGCCACCCAACGGGTGAACGCAGCCGCACCTGGCTTTGGATTGATGGCATCATTTCCCTGGTTGCGGCGGCGGTGATCCTGTTTGCACCAGGGGTTTCCGCGATTGGCCTGCTGATTGTGACGGCTGCCTGGTTCCTGCTCTCGGGCGGGGCGCGGTTGATGCTGGCCTTCCGGCTTTCCTCCGTACTGCTTGGGCTGCTCGGGGCTTTGAATATCGTGATCGGGGCCTGGATGCTGCTGCGCCCTGGGCCGGGCTTGCTCGCGGTGATCTGGATGGTGGGGCTGGAGGCGATTGCCATGGGCGTGATCATGATCGGTCTTGGCTGGCGCCTTAAGCACATCCACCAGAACCCGCAGCAGGAAGCGGGGCAGACCAGGATTTGATCAGGCCTGGGGGAACCCCGTAGGCTCCGCCCATGTGGTTCCCCGCCCCCAAGGAGCTCCCGCTCCGCCCCTTCGCCCGCCTGCCGGATCGCTTGCGGAAGTTGCGCCGGTCTTCGTGGGCGGATGCTAATCGCGCCGGCGCGCCGATTGACAGTTTCCTGGAAGGCCCCTGCTTTGATCGCGCGGGGCGCTTTCTGGTGACTGACATCCCGAATGGCCACATCCTGCTGGTTGGCCCCGGTGATGGGTGGGAAGTGCTGGCGGAATATGAGGGCTGGCCAAATGGCCTTGCCCTTGGCGCCGATGATGCGCTGCTGATTGCCGATTACCGCCATGGCTTGCTCAGCCTTGATCCGGCGCGCGGTTCCATCACGCCGCTTTTGGAACATGTCTGCAGTGAGGGGTTTCTCGGCCTGAATGATGTGACGCTTGGCGCGAATGGCGCGATTTTCTTCACTGACCAAGGCCAAACCGGTCTGCAGGACCCGCGCGGACGGGTCTATCGGCTATCGCCCGATGGGCGGCTTGATCGGCTGATCTCAAACGGTCCCAGCCCCAATGGCATCGCACTGAACAAGGCCGGCACGCATTGCTATGTGGCGATGACCCGTTCGTGCGAGGTCTGGCGCTTCGCGCTGCGCGCGGACGCCATTGTCGGCAAGGCCAATCTGTTCTTCCGCACGCCGGCGGGCACGTCAGGGCCGGATGGCATGGCGGTGGATGTGCATGATCGGCTGTTCATCGCCAATCCCGGCCACGGCATGGTCTGGGGCGTGGATGCGCATGGCGTGCCGCTTTTCACATTGGATTGCCGGCCCTTTGGCCGCATGCCGACCAATTGCTGCTTCGCGCCGGATGGGATCACCTTGTTGATCACGGAAAGCCAATCGGGGCAGATTCTGGCGGCGGAAATCCCGCCGCCTTGAACTGCTTGACTGACCTGCGGGACCAGCAAGCCCAGCTTCGCTCAACTGGGGCGAATGAGGTTGCGAAGATGGCTCAGCACAATCTGAGCAGTTTGTTCCGGTGAAGCGCTGGCGGTATTGATGCGCAGTTCGGGATTTTCCGGCGGCTCATAAGGGCTTGAGACGCCGGTGAAATTTTGGATCGCCCCACTCATTGCCTTGGCGTAAAGGCCCTTGGGGTCTCGGCGCATGCACTCCTCGATCGGGGTGTCCACGAAGACCTCGATGAATTCATCCTGATCGAAAAGTTCGCGCACCATCCGGCGTTCAGCGCGGAAGGGGGAGATGAAGCTGCACAGCACGATCAGGCCAGCATCCACGAAAAGCTTCGCAACTTCGCCCACGCGGCGGATGTTCTCCACGCGATCCTGGTCTGTGAAGCCAAGGTCGCGGTTCAGCCCGTGGCGGAGATTGTCGCCATCCAGCGCATAGGTGTGTCGCCCTTCAGCATGCAGGGCTTGTTCGACCAGCTTGGCGATGGTGGATTTGCCCGAGCCAGACAGGCCGGTGATCCATAGCACCAATGGCTTCTGATGATCGAGAGCAGCGCGCGCCTGCTTGTCAACCAGGAATTGCTCGGCATGGATATTGGTGGCGCGCCGCAAGGCAAAGTCCACCATACCAGCGCCTGCGGTACGGTTGGTAAAGCGGTCAACCAGGATGAACGCCCCGGTCGCGCGATTTTCAACATAGGGATCAAGCGCAACGCGGGTCGCAAGTGATAAGTTGCAAAAAGCGATCTCATTCATATCAAGCTTCTTCGCCGGCGCCTTCCCCAGCGAATTGATGTCCACGCGGTGCTTGATGGCGGTGACGGAAGCGGCCGTCCAAAGATTGCCGATCCGCATCATATATTGGCGACCCGGCAGCAAGGGTTCCTCATCCATCCAAAGCAGATGGGCGGCGAATTGGTCGGTGACATCGGGCCGGCCGGCGAGTGGCGCAAGAAGGTCGCCACGCGCGACGTCAACCTCGTCAGCAAGGCAGATCGTAACCGCTTCTCCCGCCGCGGTGGTGGCCTGGTCGCCATCCGGACCAAGGATGCGTGCAACACGGCTTTGCTGGCCTGATGCCGCCACCACCACGCCGTCGCCAACCGCGATCTTCCCCGACGCCACAGTGCCGGAGAAGCCGCGGAAGTCGAGGTTCGGGCGGTTCACCCGCTGTACCGGGAAGCGAAAGGGCTTACGCGCCGCGTCTTGATCCACGTCCACACTCTCAAGGTGGTTCATCAGCGTTGCGCCGAGGTACCAGGGAGTATTGCTGCTGCGTTGGGTGATGTTATCGCCAAAACGCGCCGAAATCGGAATGGGCACCAGCGAAATGAAACCAAGGCCAGAGGCGAAGGTCGCCCAATCGCCAACAATCCGGTCGAAGGTTGCTTGATCGAAATTTACCAAATCGATCTTGTTCACCGCCAGCACAATATGGCGGATGCCAAGCAGTGAGCAGATGTAAGTGTGGCGCCTTGTCTGCGTCAGCACGCCCTTGCGCGCATCGGCCAGGATGATGGCAAGGTCTGAATTCGAAGCGCCGGTCGCCATGTTGCGTGTGTACTGCTCATGGCCGGGTGTATCGGCGACGATGAAGCTACGCTGCGGGGTCGCGAAAAATCGGTAAGCCACGTCTATGGTGATGCCTTGCTGGCGTTCTGCCTCAAGCCCATCAACCAACAAGGCAAGGTCAATTTTCTCACCCACCGTGCCGTGCTTGCGGCTATCCTTCGCGACGGCGGCGAGCGTATCATCCATAATCAGGCGGCTGTCATAAAGCAGGCGCCCGATCAGCGTAGACTTGCCGTCATCCACCGAACCGCAGGTCAGGAAGCGCAGCAGAGAGTGGGAGACTTCGATCTCCGTCTTCATCAGAAGTAACCCTCACGCTTCTTCCGTTCCATCGAAGCTTCCTGGTCCTTATCAATCAGGCGCCCGGCACGCTCGCTCACGCGGCTTTCGCGCAATTCGCGGATGACTTGGTCGATGGTCTCAGCGCGGCTCTCATGTGCTGCTGTGAGCGGCCAGTCACCCATGGTGCGGAAACGCACCCACAACGCCTCAACGTTTTCCCCGGCGGCGAGCGGCATGCGGTCATCGTCGCGCATGATCAGCATCCCTTCACGCCGGATGATCGGCCTCCGCGCCGCGTAATAAAGCGGGACGATCGAGATATTCTCTGCGGCGATGTAGTCCCACACGTCGAACTCGGTCCAGTTTGACAGCGGGAAGACGCGCATCCCCTCACCCTGGTTGATCCGCGTATTGAAAAGCCCCCAAAGCTCCGGTCGCTGATTGCGCGGTTCCCAGATATGGCCGGCAGTGCGGTGGCTGAAGATGCGTTCCTTGGCGCGGGCTTTCTCCTCATCACGGCGGGCGCCACCGATCGCCGCATCAAAGCCGTGCTTGTCGAGCGCCTGCTTTAGCGCCTCGGTGCCCATGACGTTCATATGCACCTGGCTGCCATGGTCTATTGGGTTGATCCCGCGCGCCAAGCCTTCAGGATTGGTGTGCACAATCAGGTTCAGCCCGAGTTCTGCCGCGCGGCGATCGCGGAAATCGAGCATGGCGCGGAAATCCCAGCCGGTGGCGATATGCAGGCAGGGGAAGGGCAGCTTGCCGGGCGCGAAGGCCTTCATGGCAATATGCAGGACGACGGAACTGTCCTTGCCAATGGAATAGAGCAGAACGGGATTACGGAAGCTCGCCGCTGTCTCCCGCAGGATCCCGATCGCTTCGGCTTCCAATTGGCGCATACGCAGCGAAAGCAAAGTATACCCCTTACAACTTCTGGAACATCCAAATAATTGTCGATACACTCAGACCATTAGCGCGGCATGAAGGGCGGGTCATCCATCGTCATTTCAGTAAACCAACAAGCCATAAACCGAAGCCGCGCCTAAGTCACCCTATCCAATTCCTGTTCCGTCATGCCGCCCGGCACCAGTGCCATCGGTATCTTCAGGCGTGACGCATGCCGCCCCGTCAGCGCCGCAATCAGTGGCCCGGGCCCGCCACTGCCCGTCGCCATGGCCAGCACCAGGATGGAAATGCGCGGGTCTTCTTCAGTCAAGGAAAGCAATTCTTCGCGCGCTTCGCCTTCGCGGATGATCAGGATGGGCATGCCGCCGGTGATCTCACTGACTTGAGAGGCAAGGCCGGCCAGCAGCCGCTCAGCCTCCGCACGGCGTTCTTCCTGCATCATCACGCCAACGCCGGCCCATTCCACCAGCCCCACCGGTTCCAGCACGCGCAGCAAAGCCACGCGCCCGCCGCCCTTGCGCGCGCGCAGGCACGCATAGCGCAAGGCCACCGCCTGTTCGGCGCTGTCATCCACCACCACCAGGAAAACGCGATCCCGTTTGGCTTTGGTGGCCGCAGCGGCGGCTTCTTCAGAACCAGTCATCAATTTCTCCTGAACAGCACGCTGCCGAGCCAGCCGGCCAGCGCAGCCAAGACAATACATAGCACGCCATAAAGCAGCGGCTGACCGCGGGCGAGCGAGGCAATATCCGCCGCCGTGCCCACGCGCTCCACGCGCAGTGACAATTCCTGACGCGCAATCACGCGGTTTTCGCGCGCGAGCAGTACTTCAATCTGATAATCGCCGGTTTGCACGGTGGCCGGGAAGGCGATGCGCGCGCTGAAAAGCCTTTCGCCGGCACGGGAAACCGGCGCAGCATATTCCTGCCAGCGCCCATCGGCCTGCTTCAGTTCAAGCAAGGCAGCGCGAAAGGCCGGGTTACGCGTGCCCTCACTGCGCAGGCGCAGATTGTCGAAGCCCAGGCGATATTGCCGACGCTCATCCTCGGGCAGGATTTCCCAGACGCGGCGCGTGCCAGCCAAGGCATAAAAGCCCGGCACTTCTGGAAACCGCGTGGAAGGGCCGTTCAGCCAAATGCCGAGCACATTGATCTTGCGGCGCACCACAACGCCCTGGGTCGGGCCGGTGGCGACCACAATCAAATCTTCTGGCGGATCGCCGCCCAAGGGGTTTTGCGTTGCGCCAAAAACCAGCACAGATGCGCCGGTGAAGCCGGTGGAGATCTCAACCCGGTCGGTCGAGAGCTCGGCTGTGATGGGCGATGCCGAAGCCATGCCGGCCCCCAAAAGGCTGCCCAACACCCATAATGTGTGGGCAAACCCCTTCATGAGATGGGGCTGATCGTAAAGGCGCGGCTTGGCGTTTGCAGCAGATTCCAGGCGAGGCCCAGGGCGACCGAGAGCACCAAAAGCCCGAGCAGGGCGCGGGTTTCCTCACCGCGCAGCTTGGTGCCCATGGCGGCACCGAATTGCGCGCCCGCCACACCACCAACCAGCAGCAACATGGTCAGCACAATATCCACGCTGCCCACCTGCCAGGCTTGCAAAAGCGTGACATTGGCCGAGACGAAAACCACCTGGAACAGCGAAGTGCCGATCACAATCGCGGTCGGCATGCCGAGGATATAGATCATGGCTGGCACCAGCATGAAACCGCCGCCCACCCCCATGATGGCGGAAAGCATGCCAATGCCAAAGCCGATCACAAGCGGTGGAATGACCGAAATGTAAAGCCTGGAATCACGAAAGCGCAGCTTGAAGGGCAGGCCATGCAGCCAGGTATGCTCATGAAGCTTCCGCTTCGGTGCTGCGCCGCGCCGGCGCCTGAGCAGTGCGGTGACGCTTTCACGCACCATCAGCGCGCCGACAATGCCAAGGATCACGACATAGAAAAGTGAAACCGCAACATCCACCTGGCCCCAGCGCTTCAGCAGGGCAAAAATCTGCACGCCAAGCGCCGAACCCAAAAGCCCGCCGGCGAAAAGCGTGAGCCCCATGCGCCAATCCACATTGCCGCGCCGCCATTGCGCGATCAGGCCAGAGATGGAAGCGCCCAGTGTTTGATTGGCGCCAGAGGCAACCGCAACCGCCGATGGAATGCCAATGAGCATCAAAAGTGGCGTCAGCAGAAAACCACCGCCGACACCAAACAAGCCTGAAAGCCAGCCCACGCCAAAGCCGATGCCAAGCAGCAGCAGGGCATCTACACTCATTTCAGCGATGGGCAGGTAGACCTGCATCGCGGTTCCAATCAGTCCATCGTGAGCCTTGCGCGAAGCTTCGGCCTTGCGGCGCAACCTCGCAAGAGGATTTATCGGCGCGTTACAAGGCAGGAATGCGGCAGGTGTTTCAACGCCGCGTGACGAAGGCGACGAGCGCCAGAAAAACCAGACCCAAAAGCGCAAAGCCGGCAATGGCGAAGGGCGGGCCGATGCCATCCGCGAGCGCGCCAAGCACCAACACGCCGATAGGTCCGGTGCCGATGCAGGTGGTGGTCAGGCCCAGAATGCGCGACCGCGCCTCCACCGGTGCTTCCATCATCACAATGCCGGTTTGCAGGCTGGCAAAGGCCGCCGTGCCAAAACCACCCAGCATCAGCAAAAGCGCCGCGAGCCAGAGTGTTGGTGCGAGCGCGGCCAGCGCCAAAACCGAAAGAAATGCGGTCGAACCCAGCAACAAAAGCCCCCTGCCCGCCTGCGGCCCTCGACGTAGCGCCAGCGCCAGGCCGGAGATCAGCGCCCCCAAAGGCTCAGCCGCCGCCAGAAAGCCGATTTGAATGGCACTCGCCCCAAAGGCGCGGTCACCAAAGGCCGGCAGGATGGAATTGTACGAAAAGCCGAAGATATTCATCACCAACGTCACGCCAAGCACTGCACGTAAGGCGGGATGGGCGAGCGCGAACCTCAAAGCCTCAGCCACCTCAGCAAACAGGCGACGCGGCACCAAAGCACGGCGCGGTTGGCTGTAAGAAACAGTGGAAACCAAGCCAAGCGCCACAAGATAAAGCACCGAGGCGATGATATAGGCCACGGTAACGCCAAGGGTCTCATACAAAACCCCACCCAACATCGGCCCCAACATGCGAGTCGTGCTGCCTGTTGTCGTATCAAATGCGACGGCAGGGACAATGCGTTCCGGCCCCGCGGTTTCCGCCACCATGCGCCGACGTGTGGCCAATTCATTGGTCCAGACCAGGCCACCGATCAGGCCATTCACCCATAAATGCCAAAGCGAAAGCCAGCCCAGCGCGGAAAGCACGGCGATGGTGATGGCGCCAAGCGCGGTCAGCACCTGGCCAGCCATGAGCAAGTATTTGCGATTGAGGCTTTCCGCCACCGCGCCCGAAAGTGCCCCCATCAGCAGCATGGGGAGCGCTCGCGCCATGAGCACCAGCGAAACCGCGAAGGCGGAGCGGGTAAGTTCATAGGCGAAAAGCCCGCTGACCAGCATTTCCACCCAACGCATGGAATTGGTCAGCCCGCCCGCACCCCAAAGTTTCAGAAAGGTGCGGTCGGAAAGCAGAACACGCAGCGGCGCGGGGTCAGGCATCGCGCCGCGCTAGGCTACGCCCAATCAATAACCGGAATCGCCCAGATGCAGGAGCGGGAAGGCGCTGAAGACATGCGGCGCGTTGGTGGCCAATGCGCCCGAATGGATGAAGCTTGGATTGAGTTCGCTGAACTTCGTAGCGCCCAGCAAACCCATGGCGGTGTAGATTTCGGTTTCCATGATTTCGAGCATACGTTGCACGCCAGCCGCGCCATCAGCCGCCAGCGCGTAGCAGTAAAGCCGCCCAAGCCCGACCAAATCAGCCCCCAGGCAGAGCGCCTTCACCACATCTGTCCCGCGTGAAAACCCGCCATCAATCCAAACCTTCGCGCGGCCACCGACCGCCTGCACCACTTCCGGCAGCACATCCATGGCACCCCGGCCATGATCCAACTGCCGCCCGCCATGGTTGGAGACATAAACCACATCAACGCCATGATCGCAGGCAAGCTTGGCGTCTTCGGCGGTAGCGATACCCTTCAGGATGACAGGCATTTTATACTTGGCCTTGAAGCGATCCACCTGCTTCCAGGAAAGGGCGGCCTGGAATTCAATGCCCTGCACCCGCGCGCGCCAGGGCTTGGCGAAGCGGCGCGCGATATCCCGTTCACGCCGGCTATAGACCGCCGTATCCACTGTGAAGCAGAAGGCATCATAACCCGCCGCTACCGAGCGATCCGCATAATCATCAATGAAACTGTCATCGCCGCGCACATAAAGCTGGAAGATCTTGGGGCCTGGAGTATTGGCCGCGGTTTCCTCAAGCCCTGGCTTGGTCACGGAAGATACAATCAACGGCACGCCAAAAGCGGAAGCGCCCTGCCCTGCCGTTGCCGCGCCATTGGCGCCGAAGCTCTCCAAGCCCCCCACCGGCGCCAAGGCAACCGGCAGCCTCAGCTTCTTGCCGAACATCTCCGACGTTGTGTCTATGCTAGAAACATCCCGCAGCACGCGCGGGCGGAACGCCAGGGTATCCAGCGCCAGCCGATTGCGGCGCATGGTGGTTTCGGTTTCCGTCGCCCCCGTCAGGTAATCCCAGATATTGGCATCGATCCGATTTTTCGCCGCCTTGGCGAATTCGTGCATCGTCAGGAATTTGCCTTCAGTTTCACTCAACATCTTCTGTCTTCCTCAATGATCAACCAGCCAAAAAATCACGCGTCCAGCGTGCGTAATCATCCTCACGCATGGCGGCCTTCATCAGCGCCGCATCCGCAAGCCCGGGCAGCTTCCCGGGTGGGGTGCCATCGCGCAAGGCCTTGAGTGTGGCATGCACCGCCGCCATGGCGGCGAAGCTTGGCGCATGGCCCTGAAGCGCAATACGCACGCCATGCGCCGCGAGCTTTGCCCTATCGGCAAGCGCAGGCGGCGTGCCGCCCAACATTAAGGGCACACCATCAGCGGCGGCTTGCAGCGCGGAAAGCTGCGCCCAATCGGTTATACCAGTATAGAACAGCGCATCGGCGCCAGTTTTCGCATAGGCGCGGGTGCGCGCCACGGCTTCATCCAGGCTGACCAGATTGACCGCGCTCGTGCGCGCCACAATGACCAGGCCAGGGTCTTCCCGCGCGCTGAGCGCCGCATGGATCTTGCCGAGCCCGGCATCAAGGCTGAGCAAGCCCGGCTCCCCGCCGCCATGGGCGCGGGGCAGGTCCGTGTCTTCAATGGTGAGGGCGGCAACCCCAGCGGTTTCCAATTCCTGCACCGTCCGCATGACGTTCAGCGCATTGCCGTAGCCGTGATCGGCATCCACCATCAGTGGCGGCGCCCCGGCGCGGCAAATGCGGCGCGCCTGCTCAGCGAATTCCGTCAGCGTCACCAGAATAAGGTCGGGCGCGCCCAATACGGCGATGGAAGCGATGGAACCGGCAAACATGGCGGTTTCAAAACCAAGATCGGTTGCGATTCGCGCCGCGATCGGGTCATGAACCGAAGCCGGGTGCATACAAGCATCCCCGGCAAGAATGGTGCGAAACCGCGCGCGGCGCGCCGACGTACTCATCACAGCGGCATTCCCTTTCCCTTACTGGGGTCAGTGTGCAACCGCGCGCCCGGCGGGGCAACCCAGGCGGTTAGGAAAGGGCGAGCGAGATCAATGAAATGATGAGCGCGAAGGCAGACAGGATCAGGCCAACACCCAACCAGAACAGCGTTCTACGGGCCGACCGATCTGCACTGCCCGCCGCAGCGGATTCGGGGGATATGAGCAAGCCTCCCTTCTTTTGCGGTGCATGGCGCGTCAAAGGATCGCTTGATAGCAGGTGGATCGCCGGCGCTGGTTTGTCGGAAAGATTGTATGAAATAAGCATGGGTCAACCTCCGGTTTAATGAATACCGGATTTTCCGATATTTTGTCAACCCCTAATTACTCTTGCGTGCTCAGCCTCCGCATATCGGCAAGCAGGGCGCGAATGGCGGCCAGTTGCTCGCGCGCCGCCTCCGGGTCTGCGGCCTCGGTCAGTGTGCCGCCGGCACTGCGCCAAATTTGGAAAGCAAACCGCCCCTTGCTGGAAAGGCTCGCGGGGTGGCCGGTGCTGTCCAACTCTCGGGAGACAATGTCCAGAAGGGCGCCGAATTGGTCGGCGATTTCACCGGCGGCAAGCGGCGCTTGGGCGACGCTTTCGGACGCGTGCCGGGGCATATCAGGCATCAATTCAAGCAGCGTCAGATCAAGCGAAAGCAACAAACGTTTCAAGGTTTCATGCCGCGGCCTGGTCTTGCCAGTCTCCCAATCGGCAACGGTCGCTTGAGAGGCGCCGATAAGGTCCCCCAGCGCCACTTGGGAAAGCCCCTTGGCGCGCCGCGCTCTACGCAGACGACGCGACCATTCCGGCACTTCCGAATCGGGAATACGCAAAGCCATACCCCTGTTCACCATTGACTTTTACACAAGTCCAAGGGGTTCTTCCTATATTTTCAGGCCCAGGCATTGTGTTTTCGATTAGAATTTCAGCGTTGCTGAACCGCCTAACTCCGCATGAGGGTACCGACACCTGTCACTTCTCGTTGCGGTTCAGAACAAGCCGCAAGAATTCGATTATGATGTTGAAACCCAAAGCCACGCACAATCATTGCGCGAATGGATACAATAACCAGAGAACGGGAAACACCATCGCATCACGTCGAAACAGGTTCAATGATAATCGATTGAAGGTACGAAACGCGCCCCTCAACCATGAAAGGCGACAAACATTAAGCTAATTTCATGAAAAATGGCGCGCCCGAAGAGATTCGAACTCCTGACCCCCAGATTCGTAGTCTGGTGCTCTATCCAGCTGAGCTACGGGCGCCCTTAATGTCGCGACGGATAGCGGAGCCACGCCCAAGGCGCAACCCCGCAGCCGTCGCTAATTTGTCATGCAGAGAGTTTATCCAATTCCCGCACCAGCGCTTCGCCCATCACGCTCGTGCCAACCCGCGCCATGCCGGGCTGCATGATATCGGCAGTGCGGAGACCACCGGCCAGCACCTTCTCCACGGCGGTTTCCACCAGGCGCGCATCTTCTTCCATGCCGAAGGACCAGCGCAGTAGCATCGCGAAGGACAGGATCTGCGCACAAGGATTGGCGATGCCCTTGCCAGCGATATCAGGCGCCGAACCATGAACTGGCTCATACAGCGCATGGCGGCGGCCAGAAGCATCCACCGCGCCCAAAGTGGCGGAAGGCAACATGCCGAGCGAGCCAGTCAGCGCCGCGGCCAGATCAGACAGCACATCACCAAACAGGTTCGACCCCAGGATGACATCAAACTGCTTCGGGCGAGAGCAAAGCTGCATGGCGCAATTATCGGCATACATGTGTTCAAGTTCGACATCGGGGAATTCCGCCTTGCCGATCTCACCCACCACCGCGCGCCAGAGCCGCCCGGATTGCATGACATTCGCCTTCTCGACACTGGTGACCTTGTTGCGACGCTTGCGTGCCAGGTCAAAGGCAATGCGCGCGACGCGGGCGATTTCACCTTCCGTATAGACTTCCGTATCAATGCCGGTGCGCTTGCCATTGGCGTCTGTGTGAATGCCGCGAGGTTCACCGAAGTAAATGCCACCCGTTGATTCGCGCACGATCATCACATCAAGCCCGCGCACCAGATCAGGCTTCAGCGATGAAGCATCCACCAGGGCATCAAGCACCACGGCGGGGCGCAGATTGGCGAAAAGGCCAAGATCCTTGCGCAGCCGCAGCACGCCCAATTCCGGGCGCTTGTCGAAGGGCATGGAATCCCATTTCGGGCCACCCACGGAACCAAACAGAACCGCATCGGCGGCCTTCGCACGTTCCACCGTTTCATCCGAACAAGGCGTGCCTTCCGCATCCAAAGCGGCACCACCCACCAAGCCTTCTTCGATATTGAAGGACACATGACGGCGGCGATCCATCCAATCCACCACCCGGCGCACTTCGCGCATCACCTCGGGGCCGATCCCGTCGCCGGGCAGGATGAGAAGCTTCTTGTTCGATGACATGGCGTTTTCCTTTTCGCCCCGGCGTTACGCCAGGGCGCGTCTCAATCAGGCATAAAGCCAGGGTTGGGCAGCGCGCTGACGGGCTTCAAAGCCATCAATCGCCGGCGCGTGCTGCATGGTCTGGCCGATATCATCCAGGCCATTCAGCATCAGATGCCGGCGCAGCGGATCAGTCTGGAAGGGAATTTCCTCACCATTCGGGCGCACGACCACCTGGCGTTCCAGATCGACACTGATGTGCGCATTGCCGCCCATCTTCGCGTCTTCCATCAGCTTTTCGCAAATCTCGCGCGGCAGGCGCACCGGCAGTACGCCATTTTTGAAGCAATTATTGTTGAAGATATCAGCGAAATCAGGCGCAATCACGCAGCGAATGCCGAAATCAAGCAGGGCCCAGGGCGCGTGTTCACGCGAAGAACCGCAGCCGAAATTCTCAAACGCAATCAGGATTTCCGCGCGGCGATAGGGTTCCTGATTAAGCACAAAATCGGGGTTTTCCGTGCCATCTTCCTTGAAGCGGAAATTGGCAAACAGATTCTTCCCAAAGCCGAGCCGGCTGATGGATTTCAAGAAGCGCGCCGGGATGATCTGGTCCGTATCCACATTCGCCTTGGGCAAGGGTGCCGCGATACCGGTAAGCTTAGTGAAGGCTTGCATATTACAGGGCTCCCTTCGGTTGATAATCACGCACATCGGCCAAATGGCCCGCGAGCGCCGCCGCGGCGGCCATGGCGGGGCTCAACAAATGGGTCCGCCCACCGGGGCCCTGACGGCCTTCAAAATTACGGTTGGATGTGCTGGCGCTGCGCTGACCAGGCGTGAGCTTATCGGGGTTCATGCCAAGGCACATGGAACACCCCGCTTCGCGCCATTCAAAGCCCGCTTCACGCAGAATGCGATCAAGCCCTTCAGCTTCCGCCTGCTTCTTCACCTGGCCAGAACCAGGCACGACCAAAGCGCGGACATGATCCGCTACGCGGCGGCCCTTGGCGATGGCGGCGGCAGCGCGGATATCCTCAATGCGGCTATTGGTGCAGGAACCGACGAAAACCACATCCACCTTCAAATCGGTCAGGCGCTGGCCGGGGGTCAGGCCCATATAGTCAACCATGCGCTGCAACTGCGCGCGCTTGGCTTCATCGCCCTCATCCGCTGGGTTCGGCACAATACCCGTGATCGGCAGCACCGCTTCGGGATTGGTGCCCCAGGTCACTTGCGGCGCAATCTCATGCGCAGCCAGGCGCAATTCCTTGTCGAAATGGGCACCCGCATCAGAAGGCAGCGTCTTCCACCATTCAAGGGCGCGCTTGAAAGCCTCATTCTTCGGGCCATTCGGCGTTTTTGCGATGTAATCGAAGGTGGTTTGGTCCGGCGCCACCATGCCAGCCCGCGCACCGCCTTCGATGGTCATGTTGCAGACCGTCATGCGGCCAGCCATGTCGAGTGCCCGGATCGCATCCCCGGCATATTCAATCACATGGCCCGTACCACCCGCCGTGCCGATCTTGCCGATGATCGCCAGCACAATATCCTTGCCAGAACAGCCAAAGGCCAGATTTCCATCCACGGAAACACGCATGTTCTTGGCGGGCTTTTGCAGCAGCGTCTGCGTCGCCAGCACATGTTCCACTTCCGATGTACCAATCCCGAAAGCGAGCGCGCCCATGGCGCCGTGGGTGGAGGTATGGCTATCACCGCACACAATGGTCATGCCCGGCAGCGAACGGCCAAGCTCTGGCCCGATCACATGCACAATGCCCTGACGGTCATCGAGCAGCGGAATGTAAGGCACGCCGAATTCAACGACGTTCTTTTCCAGCGTTTCAACCTGCAAGCGGCTTTCGGGGTCCACAATGCCGGTGCGGCGGCTGTCATCGGTGGCGATGTTATGGTCCACCACGGCCAGCGTCGCATCCGGGCGGCGCACCTTGCGCCCCGCGGCGCGCAGGCCATCAAAAGCCTGCGGCGTGGTCACTTCATGGGTCAGATGCAAATCAATGTAGAGAAGCGCCGTGCCATCCGGCAGGGTTTCAACAACATGCGCGTCCCAAATCTTGTCGAACAGCGTGCGCGGCTTTTGCGCTGACATTTCATCTTCCCCCTTGAATCACATGAAAACGCCGCGCCTTTCAGCGCGGCGCGTTTAACTCAGCCTTCGGCAGGCTTGGCGGGGCTGGCAGCCTTCATGCCCAGCTTTTCCGCAATGCGCGCGGATTTGCCGGTGCGGCCACGCAGGTAATAGAGCTTCGCACGACGCACCTTGCCGCGACGCATTACCTGAATTTCCGCGACATTCGGGCTATACAGCGGAAACACGCGCTCCACGCCTTCGCCATAGGAAAGCTTGCGGACGGTGAAATTGCTCTGTACGCCCTTGTTGGAACGCGCGATCACAACGCCTTCATAGGCCTGGGTGCGGATGCGTTCGCCTTCCACCACCTTCACCATGACGCGCACGGTATCGCCCGGGCCGAATTCCGGCGTGGTGCGGGCGGCAGAGAGCTTCGCCTGCTGATCAGCTTCGAATTGCTGCAAGATATTCATGTTGGTACCCTTTCTTCGGTTTCTTTAGGCGGCGGCGGGATGGCCGGCAATGGCCCCCGCGCCCCCGCGCGCTGTTTCATGCCGCGCCCATAAATCGGGGCGGCGTTCCTTGGTGATGTTTTCGCTTTCGGCCCGGCGCCAAGCCGCAATGGCGGCGTGATGGCCCGAAAGCAGTACCTCCGGCACGGCGCGCCCGGCCCATTCGGCGGGGCGCGTGTAATGCGGATATTCCAAAAGCCCTTCGGCGCCATGGCTTTCCTCGGCGGCGCTTTCCGCCGCCCCCATGACGCCCGGCAGCAAGCGCACACAGGCATCCAGCAGCGTGAGTGCCGCCAATTCCCCCCCGCTCAGCACATAATCGCCGATCGAGACTTCCAGCATGCCGCGCGCTTCAATCACACGCTGATCCACACCTTCATAACGCCCGCAAAGCAGCACCGCCCCTGGCCCTGCCGCCAATTCCCTGACCAGCGCCTGATCCAACAACCGCCCGCGCGGCGTCAGATAGATCACGGGCCGAGCAGGCGCTTCGGCCAAGGCCGCGCCACTGGCCGCATCCACCACATCCGGGCGCAGCACCATGCCGGCGCCTCCCCCGAAGGGCGTGTCATCCACGCTACGGTGGCGGTCCTTGGCATGGTCGCGGATGTCATGCGAGGCCAAGGACCACAGCCCTTCGCGCAGGCCGCGCCCCGCGAGGGAAAGCCCAAGCGGCCCCGGGAACATTTCCGGGAACAGCGTCAGGATATCGGCGCGCCAGGTCATGCCGCGGCCTCCTTCCCTTCTGGTGGGGGCACCAGCACTTCGGCGGGCGGCACCACCACAAGGCGGCCAGCGGCAATATCCACCACCGGCACCACCTGGCGCGTGAAGGGCAGCAGCAGTTCTTGCCCCCCCTCAATCACCAGGAAGGCGCCACCACCATGGTCTTCCACCGCGCGCACCACACCAAGCGCATCGCCGGCTTCCGTCACCGCCGCAAGGCCGATCAGATCCGTCAGGTAGAATTCCTCTTCCTCGGTGGGGGGCAAAGCCTCCCGCGCGACGAAAAGCCTGGTGCCGGTCAGGCGCTGCGCAGCGTCCCGGTCCGAGATACCTTCAACAGCGACCAGATCAGGGCCTTTTAGCGTCAGGCGGAATTGCCGCGCGCCAGCCTCATCGGAAAGCGGGCCATAGGCGGTAATGGCGGCAGGATCGGCAGTGAAGGCATTCAGGCGCAAAAGCCCGCGCACGCCATGCGGCCTGCCGAACTCCCCCACCATAATGCGCTTGCCGACCATTTGCCGTGATGCCTTTGGCTAGGCTCAGCCAGCCGCCGCCGCAGCAGCGCGTTCCTGTGCCTTCTTCTTCGGCGCGGCCTGCTTGGTCTGCGCCGGGATCGCCGGCATGGCGATCAGGCCAGCCTTGCCCAGGAAGCGCGCCACGCGATCCGTCGCCACCGCGCCATGGCCGAGCCAATGCTTCAGGCGATCTTCCTGCAAGCGAATACGCTCCGCATGGTCAGAAGGCAGCATCGGGTTATAGGAGCCCACTTTTTCGATGAAGCGGCCATCGCGCGGGCTGCGGCTATCAGCGATGACGATGTGATAATAAGGGCGCTTCTTGGCACCAGCGCGCGCAAGGCGAATCTTGAGAGCCATACAGGTAGTCCTTTCTTTAGTGACTTGAAACGAGGGGTTTGGTGAAGGCCATCATCAAAACGGCCTCCGGCCTTGGGGGAGCAGCGCGGCGAGCCCGCCACGCATCAGCCCCTTTTGGCCAATTTTGCTCATCCGCTTCATCATGGCGGACATATCGTCGAATTGCTTCAGCAGGCGGTTCACATCCTGCACCGTGGTACCGGACCCGGCGGCGATACGGCGCTTGCGTGATGCCTTCAGCAGATCAGGTGTGCGGCGTTCCTTGGGTGTCATGCTGGAAATAATCGCCGCCTGACGCTTCAGAATGGCGGTATCCAGATTGGCGCCTTCCAATTGCGCCTTCACCTTCTGCACGCCGGGCAACATGCCAAGAATGCCTTGCAGGCTGCCCATCTTACCGATTTGCTTCAACTGCGCCGCATAATCATCCAGCGTGAATTGGCCCTTCTGCATGCGCGCGGCGAGCTTTTCAGCCTCCGCCTGGTCAATCGTCTCAGCGGCTTTTTCCACCAAGGAGACGATATCGCCCATGCCAAGAATACGGCCCGCGATGCGATCGGGGTGGAAATCTTCCAAGGCATCCAGCTTTTCGCCGGCGCCCAAAAGCTTGATCGGCGCGCCGGTCACGGCCCGCATGGAAAGGGCTGCACCACCGCGCGCATCGCCATCAACGCGTGTCATGACAATGCCGGTGACGCCAACTTTTTCCTGGAAGGCCTTGGCGGTATTCACCGCATCCTGCCCGGTCATGGCATCAACGACCAGCAAGGTTTCATGCGGCTGAGTGGCGGCCTTCACCTCGGCCACTTCGGCCATCAGCGCTTCATCAATCGCAAGGCGCCCGGCGGTATCCAGCACCACTACGTCGTATAATTCGCGCCGCGCGACATCCATGGCGCGGGCAGCAATTTCAAGCGGGCGCTGGCCGGCGATGATCGGCAGGCTGGTCACTTCCGCGCGTTCGGCCAATTGCTGCAATTGCAACTGCGCCGCCGGGCGATGCACGTCCAATGACGCCAGCAACACCTTCTTCTTGTCGCGGCCCTTTAGCCTAAGCGCGATCTTGCCCGAGGTCGTTGTCTTGCCCGAACCCTGAAGCCCGACCATCAGAATGGCGACGGGTGCCGGCGCGTTCAGATCAATGCCGCGCGCACCTTCCGTGCCGCCAAGCGCTTCCACCAAAGCATCATTGACGATTTTGATGACCTGCTGCGCGGGGGAGACGGAGCGGATCACCTCCTGCCCCACGGCGCGTTCCTTTACGCGCGCAACAAGGTCGCGCACCACCGGCAAGGCGACATCAGCTTCCAGCAACGCCACGCGCACTTCGCGCAGCGCTTCGGTCACATCGGCTTCGCTCAGCGCGCCACGGCGGCGCAGCCGATCAAAAACACCGTTGAGCTTGCTGGACAGAGCCTCAAACATGGCAGAGCCCGATGGTCCTTTCGCGTTGCGGTCACCCCAAAGCAAAATGCGCCGCTGCGCGAGCCTTCGCGGAGCGGCGGAGCCAACCCGCATCAGGCGGGCGGACCAAGGTTCAGGGCGAACCGGTGATTGGGGGCGTTTATCGCCCAGGCGCCTGAGGGTCAAGCGAAAAGGGGCAAGCTGGGCTTCGGCTATCAAATACCTCGACGCCAAGCGGGGCGTTTGTTAAGCACAGGCGCAAGGATTCCGAAACAGGAAGGCAGGGGCTGACATGGGCCAAAAGCTTGAAGACGCGCTGAAGATCACGCGCCGCGCCGCCTTGTTCGGGGGCGCTGGCCTGGGGCTGGCGGCCTGCGCCACCCCGACCCGCGGCCCCGCCGTGCCCATTGCGCGCACGCGGGATGCACGGGTGCTCGGCCTTCCCAATGAGCGCTTTTTCTTCCCCTGGGATGGCGATGCCTTCCGTACAGAGGTACTGGCCGCCCAGGAAAGGGCGCGGCAGATTTATGGGGTGCCCAGGCGCGGGCAGGAACGCACCATTGAATTGCTGGCAATTTCCGGTGGTGGCGAAAATGGCGCCTTCGGCGCCGGGCTACTCAATGGCTGGACCGAGGCTGGGAACCGCCCGACCTTCAGCCTGGTGACAGGCGTTTCAACCGGCGCGCTGACCGCACCCTTCGCCTTTCTGGGGCCCCGCTACGATGCTGCGCTTAAGGCCGTTTATACTGACATCACGCCCAAGGATGTGCTGGAACAACGCAACTTACTTAACGCTGCCCTGTTTGAAGATGCGCTGGCCGATAGCGCGCCGCTGTTCCGCACCATCTCCAAGCATTTGAATGAGGCGATGCTGGCCGATATCGCCCGCGCCTATGAACGCGGCAGGCTATTGCTGATCGGCACTTCCGATATGGATGCGCAAGTGCCGGTGGCCTGGAATATCGGTGCCATCGCGGCCAGCGGTCACCCCAATGCGCTCGATCTGGTGCGGCGTATCTTGCTGGCTTCCTCTGCCGTCCCGGGTGCTTTCCCGCCGGTCATGATTGATGTGACGCTGGATGGGAAAACCTATCAGGAAATGCATGTGGATGGCGGCGCTTTCACGCAGGTATTTCTCTATCCGCGCAGCGTGACGCGCGAGCGGCGCGCTCAACTCCGCCAAGGCGATCATGTGAGATCGGCAAGGGCCTATATCATCCGCAATGGGCGGCTCACGCCCAACCCGGCACGGACCGAGCGCCAGACTTTTGTCATCGCCCAGCGCGCCATTTCCAGCATGATTTCCGCGAGCGGCTTCAATGATGTGGCGCGCATCCGCAACACCACGCGCGAAGATAAGGTGGATTTCAACCTGGCCGTGATTGGCCCCGATTTCCAGGATGAGCCGAAGGAGCCCTTCGAACAGGCTTTTATGCGCAAGCTATATGACCACGCCTTCGCCCAGGCGCGGGTTGGGTATCCCTGGATGAAGGATCTCCCCTACTGACAAGCCGGCCTGATCAGCTAACCCCCATCACATAGGCCGGCGGGTCCTGGGTTTCGAAAGCGACCCCCTTTACCCCTGGCACGCCTTCGGCCAGCACGCGCAGGCCCTGCTTCACGGTTGCAGACCGGCAGAAGCCGTGGAAGGTGACTTGGCCGCCCTTCACATCCGGGAAGATGAAATAGGTATCCACCCAGGGTTCATTGCGCATGGCAATCGCCAGGTCGCGGCGGATGCGTTCATCTGGCGCATCGGCGACCATGCTGCCCGGTGCCGCGAACAGCGCCCGGATCAGGTCCGAACGCGAAACAACGCCAACCAGCTTGCCATCCCGCAGAACGGGGACGCGGCGGATTTTCTTATCTTCAATGATATGGGCGACATGTTCAATCGAGGTTTCTTCAGTGACCGAGGCGATATCGGTTGTCATGACATCCCGCGCGCGGTGGCCATGAGTGCGCGCGAAACGCGCCGCTTGCTCAGTGGCGGAAGCAAAAAGCCCAAGCACCCAGGATTTCGGCGCGTCTTCCTTCGCCGCCAAGCGGCGGATCAAATCGCCCTCGGTCACCATGCCAAGCAAGGTGCCGGCGCCATCCACCACCGGGGCGCCTGAGATGCCGCGATCAGCGAAGACCCGGGCAACGGCGTCCAGCGGGGCTTCGGGGGGGATGGTAACTAGGCTCGTGGTCATCAGGTCGCGGGCGCGCATGGGTGGTTCCTCCTGAAGCCTTATAAGGCGGGAAGCCATCGGCCGATCTTGCGGCATATCAAGAAGGCGCTGGCATACGGGGAGGGGCCTATAGGCCGCCGAAAGCCAAGCGTGCTGCATCTTTGCGCGCAATTGGCTGGGGGACCTGGATTCGAACCAAGACTGTCCGAGTCAGAGTCGGAAGTTCTACCGTTAAACTATCCCCCAAGAACCTGGGCTCATAGCACCGGCCCTGCCGCGCCACAACTCACCCCCTCGAAACCGCTTGCCCCAGGGGCCAGATACTCGGATCATGGCGAAAGCCGTCACCCAGGGAAGCATGAACGATATCGCCCCGCCTTTGCCGAAAGACCCCTGCCCCGCCCCCGCGCTCGCGCGGGCGGAAGCCCAGGGCGCGGCCTATGCGGCGCTTGATCTTGGCACGAATAATTGCCGCCTGCTGATCGCAACCCCGAGCCAGTCTGGCTTTCGCGTGATGGATTCCTTCAGCCGCGTGGTGCGCCTGGGCGAAGGCTTGGGCAGCAGCGGCCAGCTATCGGCCGCTTCCATGGACCGTGCCTTGGCCGCCCTTGGCGCCTGCGCCGACAAACTCTCTCGCCGCCCCCTGCGCGGCTTTGAGGCTGTGGCAACCGAAGCCTGCCGTCAGGCCAGTAATGGCCCGGCCTTCATCGCGCGGGTTGAGGCGGAAACCGGCATCAGGCTTCGTATCATCACGGGGCGGGAAGAAGCGGAACTCGCCATGGAATCCTGCGCTGCCCTTCTGGAAGCATCCGATCGGCGCGCGCTGCTATTCGATATTGGCGGCGGCAGCACCGAAATCGCCTGGATCCGCGCCGCCGCCAGACTTGGCGATGTGCCGGAACTGATCGGCTATATATCCCTTCCGGTGGGCGTTGTGACGCTGGCTGAGCGCTGCGGTGCCGCCTGCTTCACCGAAGCGGGCTTCTTCGCCGTGGTGGATGAGGTGGCGGCGCAATTGGAAGGCTTTGATCGCCTGCATTGCATCGGCCAGGAAATCCATGCCGGCGGCGTGCGGCTGATGGGCACGTCCGGCACGGTCACCACACTCGCTGGTGTGGTCATGGCGCTGCCGCGCTATCGCCGCCCGCTGGTGGATGGCTCGACCCTGGATTGTGAGGCCGCCGATGCCGCCTTGGGTGATCTTTTCGCCATGGGCCGTGCGGAATTGGCCGCGCATCCATGCGTGGGGCCGGAACGCGTGGATTACGTGCTACCAGGCTGCGCGATTTACGCCGCGATCCGGCGCATATGGCCAACGCGGAGCCTGCGCGTCGCGGATCGCGGCCTGCGTGAGGGCATGTTGCTCAGGATGATGCGTGCGGACCGTGAAGCGGCGCACCGCAGCCCGCCGCGGCGCCGTTAGGTCTCAGCCATGGCCAAACCAAGCCCGCCCGGCAGCAGCCGGGGCCTGACTCAGCGCCTGCGCAGCGCCGAAGGCCGCAGTACAGCGAGCCAGAAATGGCTCAATCGGCAATTGAATGATCCTTATGTGCGCGCCGCCAAGGAACGCGGCCTGCGATCCCGCGCGGCCTTCAAGCTGCTTGAAATGAATGAAAAGGTAAAACTGCTTCGCCCCGGTGCGCGGGTGGTGGATTTGGGCGCTGCACCTGGCGGCTGGACTCAGGTGGCGGTGCAGGAAGTTGGGGCGCGCGGGCAGGTGGTGGCTTTGGACATCCTGCCGATGGACCCGGTGCCGGGCGCCACCACGCTGCAAGGCGATTTCCAGGAAGAGGAAGCCGAGGCACGCATCATCGCGGCCCTTGGCGGCAAGGCGGATCTGGTGCTGTCCGATATGGCGCCCAATACCACGGGCCATGGCGCGACGGATCATTTGCGCATCATGGCGCTTGCTGAATTGGCGCTGGATTTCGCGCTGAAGGTGCTGGGCCCGGGTGGCGGTTTTGTTGCGAAAGTGTTTCAGGGCGGTTCAGAAAAAGACATGCTGGTGACATTAAAACGTCATTTCACCAGCGTGCGGCATTTGAAACCACCCGCAAGCCGAAAGGAATCGGCAGAATTATATGTGGTGGCAAGCGGCTTTCGCGGCTGATTTGTATCCTCGGTGATTGCGCCCGCTGGCATCAAGGACTATGGAGAGTCGCCAAGGTAGCGCAACGCGAAAGCCCCTCCCATGGCACTAGAATCCCCTCCCCCTTCCGCTGGCTCTTTTGGTGGCATTATGCCCATTGCTGAGGCTTATGCCTTTGATGATGTGCTGCTGGTGCCCGCCTATTCCACCGTGCTGCCGGCGCAAACCCTGGCGCATACACGGCTCACCAAGGAAATCCGGCTGAATATTCCGCTGATTTCAGCGGCGATGGATACCGTCACGGAAGCCCCGATGGCGATTGCCATGGCGCAGGCGGGCGGCATTGGCGTGATCCACAAGAATTTCTCGCCGGAAGATCAGGCCGCGCAGGTGCGGCAAGTGAAGAAGTTTGAATCCGGCATGGTGGTAAACCCGCTGACCGTGCATCCGGACCAGACTCTGGCTGAAGTGCGCGCGCTGCAAGACCGGCACCGCATCAGCGGCATTCCGGTAGTGGAACGAGGCTCGGGGCGGCTTGTTGGCATCATCACCAATCGCGATGTGCGTTTCGCGACCGATCCAAATCTGCGGGTCTATGAATTGATGACGCGTGAGGGCCTTGTCACCGCATCCCCCGATGTGACGCCGGATGAGGCGCGTACGCTGCTCCATAAGCATCGCATCGAAAAGCTGCTGGTGGTGGATGAGGCGCAGCGCTGCGTTGGCCTGGTGACGGTAAAGGATATGGACAAGGCGCAGGCCAATCCCAATGCCTCCAAGGATGGCATGGGAAGGCTGCGTGCGGCGGCGGCGACGGGCGTTGGTGATGATGGGTTGCATCGTGCTGAATTGCTGGTGGCGGCTGGCGTGGATGTTGTTGTGGTGGATACCGCGCATGGCCATTCCGGTGGCGTGATGCAGGCGGTGGAGCGCATCAAACGGCTTTCCAATTCCGTGCAGGTGATTGCGGGTAATGTCGCCACACCGGAAGGCGCTTTGGCCTTGATTGAAGCGGGCGCGGATGCGGTGAAGATCGGCATTGGCCCGGGTTCCATTTGCACCACGCGCATTGTGGCGGGTGTCGGCGTGCCGCAGCTCACTGCCATTCTGGAAAGTGCCGCCGCCGCACGCGAAAAAGGCGTGCCGGTGATTGCCGATGGCGGCATTCGGTCTTCCGGTGACCTTGCCAAGGCACTGGCGGCAGGGGCGGATTGCGCCATGATGGGCAGCATCTTCGCCGGCACGGATGAAGCGCCTGGTGAGGTATTTTTGTATCAGGGCCGGTCCTATAAATCCTATCGCGGCATGGGCTCACTCGGCGCCATGGCGCGCGGTTCGGCGGATCGATATTTCCAGGCGGAGGTTCAAGATTCGTTGAAGCTGGTGCCGGAGGGCGTGGAAGGCCGCGTGGGCTACAAAGGCCCAGTTGGCGCCGTGATCCACCAAATGGTGGGGGGCTTGCGCTCTGCCATGGGCTATACGGGCTGCGCCACGATTGCTGAATTGCAGACCAAGGCGCGCTTCCGGCGCATTACCGGCGCGGGCTTGCGCGAAAGCCATGTGCATGATGTGGCCGTCACGCGCGAAGCGCCGAATTACCGCGCCGAGGGCTGATCTGAGCTTTCTGGTGTTTTTTTGAGGCCATAAGGCGCGACCAGCGCCCAGACATGATCGGGGATCATGTTGCGCATCTTGGCGGGTTCGGCGCGTTCAAGATGCAGCACGCTTTCCACGGCCTTCATTTCAACCCGCGCGCGGGCGAATTCCAGGCCGCGCGGGCCGATGCGCGGCATCAACCAGCCAATGATCGGTCTTAGCCAATCGGGCATGCGGCGCAGGGGCAAACCACCGGCAGCGCGGCGCGTGTTTTCCAGAAAACCCTTTACCGCACTGGCGCGTTTGCCGGCGGTACCAGGCGCGGCGGTGGTGATTTCATCGCCAAGCAGCCTCAGCAATTCCTCACCACGTTCATTGCGCACCAGCAGCCATTGCTCCCCCTGCCCGCCCATATAACCCACGGTGATATCGGCCAGCACATTGGTGTAATCCACACAGCTTCGGCAGGTGAGCGGGAAGAAATCCGACGGCAATTGGCTGATCGGCAATTGCAGAAAGGGAATTTCGCGCTTGCGACCATCGGCAAAGCGCAGTTCCACATGGTAATCGGCGCGGAATTCCAGATAGGTGATCGTCTCAGGCGCATCCGACAAAAGTTCGAGGAAGCGATGGAAGTTTTCCGTGGTAGTATTGTCTGAACAAGGCGTGCCAATGACGTAAAGCGCATCAAGCCCAAGCTGGGCTTCCAAGGCGCGCAGGGCATAGACCTGGCAGGGAATGCCAATCACCGCGATGCGCTTATGCCCGGCAGCAGCGGCTGGTTCCAGAAGCGCCAGCAAAGGCGCATAGCCCATGCGCATTCCGCGGCAGGCGGCCATGGCTTCCGGCTTTGTCACCAGCACCGGCACGGGCTTCCATTTATCGTCAGGGTCTGGCGCCATGGTCAGCACGGCGGTCACCGCGCCCGCTTCCAACAGTTTTTCCGCAAGGCGCGTGGTGATGCCGGTCCATTGCGCACCAGGCTGAGGCGGTTTCAGCGATGCGCGCAGCATTTGCCGGAAGGGGCCGAAATGAAGCTCATCCGGGCGCGAGGGGTCTCGTGCGCGGCCATGTACCGCCGTTTCAAGACGCGGATAATGAGGTTTGATGAATTGGCAGGCGGTACCACAAGCCTTGGGGTTTTCCATGCGCGAAACACCGCAATCCGTGCAAAGCCCGCGCGGCGCCGCTTCGCGGAAGGCAGGTGCCGCGATGCCTTCCCCCATCACAGCACCAAAGCCCCAATGATGGCGCCAGCCCCCAGCACCCAAAGCGGGCTGAAATCCGTCCGCCAGACGAAAATAGCCGAACAGATGGTGAGCACCACAGTGACCCAGCTTTCAGCCGAACCCTGCGCCAGCAGCAGGCCGGACGCCGCAATCAACCCAACCGCAATCGGCACCAGGCCGCGTTCGATAATCCGCAGCCATGGCCGACCCAAAAGCCGCGCGCGCAGACGCGAAAAGCCAAATGCGATCAGGCTGGTGGGTACCGTCATGGCGGCTGAGGCCGTTAGCATCCCCAGAATGCCGCCGACATGCCAGCCAAACAGCCCCACGACCAGCACATTCGGCCCAGGTGCTGCCTGGGCTAGCGCGAAGCGGCGCGCGAAATCAGCATCACTCATCCAGCCATGCACATCCACGACCAGGCGGTGCATCTCAGGCAGCACGGCAATGCCACCGCCGACCGAGACCAGCGAAATGGCGCCAAAACCGAGCAGTAATTGCCAGAAGATCGTCGCGGTCATTTGCCGCGCGCCCCATACCAGGACGCCAGAATGCCTAAGGGTGCCAAGCCCAACACCACCATGGGCAAAGGCACGCGCAAGAAGCCGGCAGCCGCCAGGGCACAAAGCCCAACCGCCAAAAGCGCCAAGGTTGGTTTCAGCTTCTGCCCCATCTTGACCGCGGTCCCCAGCACCATGCCCGCCGCCGCCGCCGCAACACCAGCAAGCACCGCCTTCACTAAGGGCACCTCGCCATAGGAATCATACAGCACCGCGAGCCCCATCAGGATGATCAGCGGCCCGCCAAACATGGAACAGGAAGCAAGCAGCGCCCCGACCGCACCATGGAAGCGATCCCCAATCATAATGGCCGCATTCAGCGCATTCGGCCCCGGCAGCACCTGCCCAAGGCCCAGGGTTTCGGCATATTCCTGTTCCGTCAGCCAGCGCTTTTCTTCAACCAGCACGCGCCGCGCCCAGGCATTGATGCCGCCAAAGCCGATCAGCCCGATCTTGCCATAGGTGAGGAACAGATCGGCGCGGGTCGGCGACGGGGCTGGAGAATCATCCATGGCAGCAGAGGAACCCGTACCGCGTCGGGGATCAATCCCCCACGCGGCATAAAACGGGCTTGAAGGCTGGATCAGTTGTTCTGGAAAACCCGCGCGGCGAGTGCCACTTGGAATATTGCCGTGATGAATTCCTGCCCCATGACAAAATATTTCGGATCAAGATAGGGCAGCGCAATCAACTCATCGCCTGCCTGCGGCGATTGGCGCGGCTCAAGAATAACCTGTCCGCTCGGGCGGCGCAGCATGAGCGTGGAACGCGCCCCACGCGCCGTCAACCCGCCTGCCTGCTCAAGGTATTGTTCAATGCTAATGCCTTCCCGCCAAAGCACGGCGCGGGGCATGCTGACTTCCCCCTGCACCATGACGGTTTGTGATCTTTCCGGAATGACGATGACATCGCCATCTTCAAGACGCACCGGGGCGCAGGTGCCATCCTCATTCACCACGACAAGCCGGCCTTCTGGCAGGCTCCGCCGCGCGCGGCTGATATAGGACAGGATGAGATTGGCTTCAGCCGTGCGCGCCGCAGCCACCCCAGGCGTTATGGATGGGGAGAGGAATAGCTGCCTTTCCAGCCGATCAAGCGCATCGTCAATCGCGCGCTTCTGCTGCATGGCAAGTCTGGGACGCAACAGGAATACGGCTGAGGTATTGGCCAGCATCGGGTCCACCGCCACATGATCCAGGATTTGGCACAGCGAGAAATCCCGTTCTGCAACAAGGACAGAAGGATAAAGTCGGCTGCCTTCAATAGTCACCCGCACGGTACGCAGTGCGACATCGGCCACGAAGGTTACTGTGTCCTGATCATGCAGCGTCTGCCGCGCGAGTTCGGCCAAAGTGACATAGCGGGAGAAAGGCTGCGCATTACGCACACCGCGCACCACGGCGTTGGTCGCCGCCGGCAGGGGCCTAGCGTAATTGATGAGGTCCTGGCCGCGCATGGGACCACGTTGCGCGCTTTCAAACAGATAATTGTTGCGCACCGCGCCATCGGCTCCAATCAGCGGGCGCTGCCGGCCCACCAAAATGGTGTCACCTTCCTGCAAGCGAATTTGCGGAATCTGCCCGTCCATTAAAAAACGGTAGAGATCAAGGCTGGTGACGGCTGTGCCACCGCGCTGGACGCTGACTTCTCGAAACGAACCGCGTGCCGAATCAACACCACCGGCGCGCAGCAGAAAATCCAGAATGCTGTCCGAAGCAGACCCGGCATAACGGCCCGGCGATCTCACAAAGCCAGCCACAAAAACCCCGATACGTTGCGTGGACAGGACCGTGGCATAGACCTGGACTTGCTGCGTATAGACGCGGCGGACTTCACCTTCCACTATACGCTGCAAATCACCAACACGCGCCCCGGCCACACGAATGGGGCCGATATTGGGCAGGAACAGATTGCCGGATGGATCAATCTGGGCGACCTGTTCCGCATCCACCGCCCCCCAGGCGCGGACACTGATACGATCACCAGGTGCAAGCACGTAATTGGGGTTGGGCGCATCGGAAGAAGATTGCGGCTGCCCGGTGAAAAGCGCCGCACCGAATACCGCCGTTGCCGGCCCCGCTGCACGCTGCAAATCCCCAAGCGGGGTGACAAGAGATGGCCCACCTTCGGCCTGGGTAGGGCTACCGACGCGTTCGGTGCCACGCACTTGGCCAGGAAGATCCGCAAGACTTCTTTGGTCGAACACGGGCGGCGGTTGCATCTGATCCCCGCCAGGAGGAAGTCCGGGCAGCACTGGAATGACCTGACGGGGAAAGACCGGCATGCCCGGAATGATGCCGGGGGGCGCAGCCGGCGCTTGATTTTGCGCAAAGGCCGATGAAACCAGTCCAACGACATGAAATGCCAGGATTAGCACCCACGCAGCAACCGCATAGCGCACGCCCTTAAGCCGCATGTTCACGCATCCCCACAATCAAAAGCCAACCGATTCCATAGGCAATAGCCAAGCCAAGAAAAATACTTGCAACATTGGTGAAGCTGCGCGGATAGAGTGCATAAACGGCAAGATTCGGCTGGACAATACGCGAGAGGTAAAGCTGCTGTCGCTGGGATTCTGTGCGCGCCGTTTCAAGGCCAATGGTGGCTGAAGCCAATTGCTTGTCGGCGAACTCTCGTTCAAGCATCAACCGTTCATAATCCGCCAATTGGCGCACCAGAATGGCGCCACCAAGGGTCGCACTTGTATCCGTATGCCGCGAACGCTCAGCGGCGATCTGGCGTTCCAGCGCCTCGATCCGGTTACGGGTGCCCTGAAGCGCCGGATTATCCGGACGCATGAATTGAAGCCTTTCCGTCAATTCAGCGCGCGCCTGGGCAAGAGCACCTTCCAACTGCCCCCTCAACACCACAGCGGCCTGGGCCGTGCCGGCGCTATCAAGCTCACGCTCTTGTTCGCGGAAACGCAATAGGGCGGCGCGGCTATCCAGCACACGCTTTTCCGCTATCTCAATTTCCCTCAGCGCCACCTTCAAGGTATCATTACGAATTCGCTCTGAAAGACTATTGACCAAAGTCTCGGCCGCCCTGAGAAGGGTTTCCGCCAGTTCTTTTGAATCCTCAGGGCGAAAGCTGCGCACGCGGAGCGTGGTCACATTGGTCATTGGGTCGAGCGCGACATCCACCATCCGGTTATAGAATCGCGCCAGTCTTTCAGGTTCGGTAAACCATAGGCGCGCAAGGAAATCGGCTTCCGGGCGCTGCCACAGGGCGACAAGACCAAGTTTTTGATCCGCCTGCATCACCGCATCGAGCGAAGAAAGGTAATCACGGATGCTATTGGTTTCGCTTGAGGCCATGCCGCCGCCAAGACCGCCAAGACCGCCGAGTGCTGCACCTGCAGCCGCACGCATCGCCGCCGCTTGCCCCCCTTCATTGCCCCGGGAATGAACGACAAAACGCGCTTCTGAAACATATTGCGGCGCGGCAATGGCATAAAAATAGAAAGCGGCGATCAGGCTAGGCACAATGACAAGCAAAAAAAAGGGCTTCCGCCAGAACCTGAACAGCCATGACCGCGGCTGTGGTGACAGCTCTGGCGGTGTGCCGATCTGGCTCACTGCAGACTCAGAGAGCGTTATAGGTGGCGAGAGCTTCATCGAGATCATCGTAGAAGGTTAGAATACCCTGATCAAGCACGGCAGCACGCGTGCAAAGCCGGCGGACCAGAGCAGGTGAATGCGAAACCAAAATGAGCCCCGATCGTTCGATCTTCTCGGCAAATGCGCGACCGAAGCGCGTGTCCCCAACGGCCAAGGCTTCGTCCACCAGATAACAATCGAAATCCACCGCGAGCGATACTGCAAGCGCCAGCCTTGAACGCATGCCTGACGAATACGTCATCACAGGCATGCGCAAATATTCACCAAGTTCGGAGAAATCCGCCACAGAATCGACGGTAGATTCAGTATTGCGTCCGTAGATACGCGCAATGAAACGCGCATTATCGGCGCCAGATAGCTGGGGTTGAAAGCCTGCCATCATCCCGATAGGCCAGGAAAGGGTCATTGAACTCCGGATACGTCCTTTGCTTGGCGCCTCCACGCCGCCCAAGATTCGGACCAGGGTGGATTTGCCAGAACCATTGCGACCCAATATGCCAACCTTCTCACCGCGCGCTATCCGCCCATAGGCACCGCGCAGGATGTCTTTCCGCCCCCCGCGTATCGGGTAGGATTTATGAACATCTAGGAGTTCAAGGCTCATTGCGTCCCCTATTCCAAACCAATCCGCTGGCGCGTGATTCGCAATGCAGCAAGACCAATCAGATGGGTGACCATGATCCATCCGGCAACATAGCCAAGGTCATAATGGGTCCGAAGTCTTGACCCGAATTGACCGTCGCGCAGCAGTTCGAAGATATGAACTGTCGGGATATACAAGGCGAGAGTCTGAAGCCATTCCGGCAACCAATCAACCAAAAAAAACATCCCGCAAACCGGTAGGATCAAATAGGTCATGGCATGGACACCACGTTCAATGCCCTCAACGGCATGGGTCAAAGCCGCGGCCATGAGTGCGATGCCCTGGCTCAGTAGGGCCATGCCGATCATTGCCAAGCCAACCTTGGTTGGGTTCTCCGGCAAATCTCCGTTGATTGCAAAAAGCGCGAAGAGCAACACCACCAATACGCCAATGCAGGAAACCGTCTCAATGATATGCCGGGCGAAGAAAATGTCCGGCAAGGTGATTGTCCGATGATAAAGCAGGCCAATGTTGGATGGGATCGCAGTGGATGCCCGGTTGATGATGCCGCGAAAAACGAAAAACACGACATAGGCAACGGCATAAAATTCAAAAGGACCAAAGACCGTTGCTTGATCGCGCAACAGATGGATAAACCCGATGCACGTGCCCAGCAACAGCGGTTCAAAAAACAACCAAGCATAACCCAGATAGTGGCGCCCGAAGCGCGTATGCATTTCCCGGATGATGAGCGCCCCAATTACGCGGCGCTGCGTGCGCGCCCCGCGTAGAATAAGGGCAACTTCCCCCGACAGATTCATCAGCGGCCGACCGTCTCGGCAAGGAGTGGCCGCGCTTCTATCCACCCAGGACCGGCGCGACAGAACAGGCGCGCCGTTTCACCTGAACGTTGCGCAACCCTGACTTCCCGGCATTCGCGCCCGCTCGCAGCCGAATACTGGCGAACAAAACGCAGCGTGACAGGCTCATTCCGCTCAGGCAGAAAAACCTGACCCTGCCCATTTGGCGGCGGGTCAGCGGCAAAGGCCGCGACAGGGTCCAGGATACGGCCAGGCGGCGCTGCTGCGGTATCCCCCTGCCCACCAACTCCGGCCACGCCACTACAGCCGACCAAGGGAACAAGAATGAGCAGCGCCATACATATGCCTCTGGCGAGGCGCCCATCAACTGGCCCGCTAAACATCAAGTTTTCTCCTACCTTAGCTTCGCGAAACGCGATACGCAGCTCAATTTCCGATTGAATAATAGCACCTATGTCTTTAACGCAAACATAAAAATATCCGTCGCTCTGTGTCGTCATTGCCGCATTCACGGCAAATTCCGGACTGGGCCGCTTTATTACCCCAGGATGTGCGCATCTGGTAGCACAGTTGGAATGAGCGTCCGGAAAGATACGCCAAATCGCGATCAGCGGTGCCGCGCCGGAAGGCGAAGATTAACCAGCCCACCATCTAGCCTTTCCACCGTCGCCGCGACCGCCGCATCAAGCCCAGGCCGCCCATAATAGACGCCGCGAACCATGAACGCCGCGCAAAGCAGGGCGAAGAAGGCGTCACGCAAGGTCCGATCTGGCGGCTGAGCCTCGCGCCAGAAGGCATCCAAGCTGCCCTGATACGCCAAGCCCGGAACATCAAAAATACCTTGCCCCAAAAGCTTTACAGGCATGTCGAGGGACAAGGCCCGGGACGTGGCCGTGCTGTTCACCGTGACCAAGCCCCTGGCAGCCATGAGCATTGCATCAAGACCGCCATGCGGCGCCACATGCACACGCCCGGCGATACCGACTTTCCGGGCCATGGCCGAAATGCGTTTTGGCCAGTTCTTCACACAAGGGTCCAGGGGATGCAGCTTCACGAGCAATTCCGCATCACCCGGCGCATGCCGGGCGAAGGAGGTTATCGTCTCCTCAAGCGCCGCATCCAGATCGGGATAAGGCGAATAGGCCCGTACGGAAAAATCATTTTCCATTTGCATGGCGAATAGCCAGAAGGGCGCTTGGCGCCGCTGAAGCCCAGCCAGGACGCGCCGCGAGCGATGGTTCTCAAGCGGGCGAAACAGCAAGCGACGTCCTAGCAGAAGATAGGTCCAGGCCGGGTATATCAATTGGTAATTCTGGAAATGGCGAAAGGAAAAGGGCCACAGCATCGCCACATGGTAGCCGACAACCCATAACACCTGGGTTGGAAAATGGTCCCTAAAGCGCTTAGTCAAATCTGCCGGCGCAAGATCTGCTGCCAGACACAGGATTTTGGCCGGGTCCCTTGGGAAAAGGCTATTACCCCCCATACCATCGCGTTCCAGCGTGATCCAATCCGGGCGCAGATACCCATAATCCGTGACGGTAATGGCAATACCCCGCGCCTTGGCAGCGACAATCGCCACGCGGTGATAAAAGCGTTGCTCGCCAAGCAGCACCAGATCGGTAATGGCATGTTCAGCCAGGAAACCATCTATCCAGGGCGCCCATTCCGCGGGCCGCCCGGTGAAATCAACTGCGCCAGGACCACGCCAAAAAAGCCGATCCCCAAGGTTTAAATTGACCCGATAGACCCTATGCCCTCTGCCCCGCAGGCCAGCCGCGACTTCAGCAAAGAAAGGCGATATCGGGCCTTGTAGAAAAAGAAAGCTCCTTTCGCCGGAAGCAGCTTGCGGATGGACCATGCCGAGACCGCTTGGCATCCTGACAGGACACGGTCAACCGCCCCGGGCGCTCAGCGCCGCTTATCTTTGCGACCAGGGCGTGGCTTGCCACAGCCGGCGATATTCCGCTTCCTGCCGGCGCAGGCGCTCAAACCAGGCATCGCCTGGTTCATATGCCGGCTCCGTGAAGCGACCTTCCAGGATTTTCACGAATTCCGAATCCTTCGCGATATCGGCCGTGGCTTCACGCAGGCGCTGCACAATGGCGGGCGGCGTGCCGGCCGCCATGACAAGCCCGCGTTCGGATGCCATCTGCACCGGGAAGCCCAATTCAATGAGTGTTGGCACGTCAGACCGGAAGCGGCTGCGCGTGGCACCCCCTTGCGACAAAACGCGAAGCTTCTCGGGGCTCGCCGTGACCGGCCCAAGATTGAGCCCCATGCTGTCCACCTGCTTGCCAAGCACCGCCGCGCGGAGCTGCGGATCGCCCTGATAGACTACATGCACAAAGCGCGTGCCGGTTGCGGCCTGCAACAGCACCAACTGCAAATGATCATCCGTGCCGACCCCAGGTGACGCATAGGTGATCGTCTCCGGCCGTGCCCGCGCTGCGGCCAACAAGTCAGCCAGCGTACGAAATGGGCTGTCCTCATGCACCGTGATGGCGGAAGGATCCGTCACCAGATTGCCGATACCGACGAAATCATCCAACTTGAATTGCGCCGTGCGTTCAATCGGGATGGTGAGTAAGCCCGGCATATTGGTGGTGCCGATCGTATGCCCATCAGGGCGCGACCGCGCCACCGCCGCGAGCGCCACTTCGCCCCCCGCACCCGGACGGTTCACCACCACCACCGAACCACCGATGCGCTTTTCAAGCGCGGCAGCGTAGCTTCGCGCATCAAGATCAGTGCCGCCACCGGCGGTGAAGCCAACAATGATTTCAATCGGCCGATCCGGCCAGCGCGGCTGTGCCAAGGCGGGCGCGGCCAGCAGGGCACCGGCTGAGGCCAAAAGACTACGACGTTGCATTTTCATGACATTTTCCCTCGATGCATTTTTAAGTCGATCAGGCGGTTAAGCCCTTTTTTCTTGACCAGTTCTTCCCACAACCATGCCGGAGACTTCGGCCCAGCGCTACCCTACCGGCAACCAAACACGCACCTGGGTCCCAACCCCTTCCGTGCTTTCAATGGCAAGCCGACCGCGATGGCGCATCACGATATGGCGCGTAATGGCGAGGCCAAGCCCCGTGCCACCCTTGTGGCGAGAACGTGCGCCATCCACACGGTAGAAGCGTTCCGTCAGGCGCGGAATATGGTGCCGCGCAATGCCTGGGCCGTCATCAGTCACGCTCAGCAACCCCCCGGCGCGCGCCGTCGCATCATCGGCGCTTGAAGGCTTGAGGGTGACTGAAATCAACCCCCCATCGCGCCCGTGATTGATCGCGTTCTCCATCAGATTGCGGATTACCTGCGCGACCTGATCCGCATTGGCGGGCTTGGCGACCAATGCTTCATTAAGGTCAAGCGTCAGCCGCATATCGCGCCGTTTCAGCAACGGTGCCAGCGCCTCGGCCTCAGCGCGCAAAATCATGGCAAGGGGCGCTTCACCAACTGGCGGCTGGTGTTCCTCCATTTCAATACGCGACAGGTTCAGCAAATCATCAATCAGCCGGCGCATGCGATCGCCCTGCTCAGCCATGATGCCAAGGAAGCGCTGCTGCGCCTCAGGATCATCCGCCGCCGGGCCACGCAGCGTTTCAATGAAGCCGAGCAAGCTTGCCAATGGCGTGCGTAGTTCATGGCTGGCATTGGCAACGAAATCGGCGCGGGTGCGCTCAATCGCCGCTTCCCGACTGCGATCAATCAGCAGGATCAAAAGCCGCCCTCCATTGGCAAGCGGCGGATCAAGCGGCACGACGCGGGCGGAGACCTCACGCGGCAGCGGCACGGGCAGATGTAATTCAGCGGTCACCGAGCGGCCTTCGGCCAGCGCATCATCCATGGCCGCAGCCAGAACCGGGTGGCGGAGAAGCGCCGCCGCATCAGGCCCCTGCCCGCCGGCCTCCGGCCCCAGCATGTCTCGCGCGGCGGGGTTGGCGCGCAGCACGGCACGTTCAGCGGAGAGCAGCAGCACGGGTTCGGGCAAGTTTTCCAGAATGGCGGCATCAGCACGGCGCAGCCGTTCAAGCATGGCCCCCTGTTCGGCCAGGCCGCGCGCCAAGCGCCGAATGCCATCGGCCAAATCTTCAGCAGATGGCAGCGTGGTCACCTCAGCCCGCGCCGGGGCCGCCCGAAACTGCGCCAGCGCATCGTGCAGCGCTTGAGCCAAAAACGCCAGCCGCGCACGCCAGCCCAGGGCGAGGACAAAACTGCCGGCTGCCACCGCGGCTAGCGCAAAAAGGCCAGGAATGGGGCTCAATTCGCGCGTGAGGATCAGTAAGCCAAGCACCAGCGCCGGCACCGCGCCCATGGCAATCGAAAAGCGCAACAAGGGCATCATGCGGGCAGCCTACCCGCCCCCCACACTCAGAAGCCGACGCCAAGCGGCATCGGCGGTTCCACCAGAACCGCATCGCCATTCGGTGCCACTCGAAATAGCGCAAGGCCGCGATCCACCGCCCCACCTGGGCGCAGTTGCAGCGGGCCATCAACGCCATCGAAGCGGGGCGTGGAATCAGGGGATGTGCCGGGCGGCGCCACCGCCAGCCAAGCCGCCATTAGCGCGGCATCATGCGCAACGCCGGCGATGCGCGGCGGGCGCGCGCCGAAAGCCTGCTGGTAGCGCGTATCAAACGCCCCCCGCGCGCGTTCATCGGGGGCGGGGAAAAGCGCGCCATGCAAGGCGGGTTCATTGGCAAGCCCAGCATCGGCAATCCAAAGCGCGTGCCCAAGCAGCAAGGGCCGAGGGTTTTCCTGCGCGCCGGCCCGGATAGCCGCGGCCAATTCCCGCGCGCGAAAGCCCGCGGCGCCAATCATCACAGCATCAATCGCCTGGTTTGCCTGCCGGGACATCTGGGCAACCGGCCCGGCCGCGCCAGCCCGATCATTGAACAGCGCAATCGCTGGGCTGGGCAGGTTAAAATCAGCGGCTGTCTTGCGCATGGCGACGGCAAGCGCCTGGCCAAAGGCGTCATCCGGCGCCACCATGCCGAATTGCCGCGCGCCTGCGGACATGGCCGAGCCCATCACGCGGCGCATCTGCTGTTCCGGTGTGACGCCAAGCGTCCAGACTCCTGGCCTGGCCTGGGAGGCATCATTGGTAAATGCCAGCATGGGCAGGCGTACAGCCTGGGCAACCGGGGCAGCACCTGCGGTCTCGGCCCCGGTCAGCGGGCCGACCATGCTGACCGCGCCAAGGCCGACGGCGCGCCGGGCCGCATCCCCCGCCCCCATGGCATTCCCACCCGTATCCAGCGGGACAAATTCCACCCGACGGTCATTCTGTTCAAAAAGTGCCAATTCCGCCGCCTGTTGCAGCGCCTGGCCGAGCGGCGCCTGTTGCCCCGAAAGCGGCAGCAGCAGCGCTACCCTTGTGCGCGCCATATCTGGCGGCGCGCCACTTGGCGGGGCACCAACAATGATAGGGGCTTGCGGGCCACAGGCAGTGAGCGCGACAAGCATCCCAAGCGGGATAAGGGCTAGCAGGCGTGACGACAGCCGAACCAGAAAACGAGCCACGATCAGTCCATCCTTCGGCTGCGCCCGCTATCGGGCCTGGCCTGACATTGGTTGCGACCCCCATAGGCAATATGGGGGATCTTTCGCCCCGCGCCCTGGCCGCCCTGAAGGCCGCCGATGCGGTGCTGTGTGAGGATAGCAGAACTACCGGCGCAATGCTCGCCCGGCTTGGTGTCGCCGTGCGCCTGATCCCCCTGCATGATCATAATGAAGCGAACGAGCTTCCCCGCATACTGGAAATGCTGCGTCAGGGCCAGAAATTGGCGCTGGTATCGGATGCCGGCACACCTTTGGTGAGTGATCCAGGCTATCGGCTGGTGCGCGCGGCGATTACGGCGGGCCTGGCCATTTCCGCCATCCCCGGCCCCAATGCCGCAGTGATGGCTTTGGTACTTTCCGGCCTGCCGCCCGAGCCCTTCCTGTTCGAAGGTTTCCTGCCGTCTCGCAGCGGCGCGCGCCTGGCAGCACTCACGCGTCTTAAGGCGCTGGAACAGGCAGGGCTTGCGGCCAGCATGATTTTTTACGAGGCGCCGCATCGCCTGGCCGAAAGTCTTGCTGACATGGCCGCAACCTTTGGCGCTGAGCGCCCCGCCGCTGTCGCACGCGAAATGACCAAGCGGTTTGAGGAAGTACGCCGCGACAGCCTCGGCGCGCTGGCCGCGCATTACGCCAGCGCCGAAGCGCGCGGCGAGATTTGCATCGTGGTCGGCCCCGCAGCCGCTGAGGCGGTGGTGGGCGATGCGGAAGTGACCGCGCAGCTTCGCGCTGCCTTGGACAGCGGGCTTTCGGTGAAGGATGCGGCTGAGGCGGTGGCGAAGGCTACCGGGCGGAAGCGCCGCGATGTTTATCGGGAGGCGCTCAGCCTGTTGGGGGAGAAAGGCTGAGCGCTGGGCTGGCCGGCATTGCCATTGGCATCATCGTGCCATTGACTGCCATGGCAACCGCGGTGATTGCTGCGCGCATTCTGGGGCTTGATGCCGGCTTCTGCTGCTGGGCGCGCTTTCCGGCGCGCAAACCATGACAGCGGCTTTGGTCGCAATGCAGGAAAAATCAGGCAGCCCGATTGCGGTGCTGGGCTATACCGCCGCCGTGCCCTTCGGCCATATCCTACTGACCTCGGGCGGGACGGTGATTGTTTGGATGATGAGTTGAGGGGGGCTCACACCCGCGGCACCGCCACCCCAACCAAAGCATCCCGCGTCACAATCCCGGCTAGCTTCTCCACACTCCACCCATCGGTCCCCTTGGGGCGCATCGGCAGGACCATCCAGCGGTAATCCGCCGTGCTATCCACCACGCGGATTTCCACATCATCGGGGATTTGCGTGCCCCATTCCGCCAGCACCGCGCGCGGTTCGCGCACGGCGCGTGACCGATAGGCGAAGGATTTGTACCAGCCCGGCGGGTAGCCCAACAGGGCGCGCGGGTAACAAGAACAAAGCGTACACACCACCAAATGATGCTGCTTTGGCGTGTTTTCCAAAACGCCAAGCTCCGGCGCGCCGGCCATGGAAGCGCCCGCCGCCTCAGCCGCTGCTTTCCCATCGCGCATCAGCAGCGCGTAGTAATCAGGATCGGTCCAGGCGCGGGCCACCATGCGCGCGCCGATCTCGGGGCTCGCGCGATCCGTGATCGCCTGGCGTTCGGTGATCTCAGCCTCAGTCACCAGCCCTTTGGCGGAGAGTGCGGCAACCAGCTTGTCGAGCAGCGCGAGGTTTACGCCAGAGGGGGGCGCGGCCATGTCAGGCTTCCTCCAACCAATGTTCGAAGATTTCCACCATCACCGTATCGCCGGCCTTGCCCTCATTCCAAATGGGCGGCTGGTCGAACAGCACATGGTAAAGCTGCCGGCGCGGCGCGGGGCGGGCAAAGGCCAGGTCTTCCGGGTTGGGGAAGGCACCCAGCGGGCGCACCACCTGGCCCAGCCGCCCGCGCACGTAGTGGGGCGTGCGGATATGGCAGGGGCCGCGGGTTTCCGGCCAATCATCCTTCACGCGCACTTGCGCGCCAGGGGCGAAGCGTGGCGCGGTGTTCATGCCAAATCCTCCTGCCGGATCACGCCTTTCTCGACCATGAGTGCCGCGATCGAATGCAGCCAGCGTTCGTAATAGCCAAGCGCAAAATATTCATCCTGCGGGATGCTTTCGATGCCGCGGCGGAGTTCATCCACCGTCATCATCTTCTTCTGCGCCAGGATTTGACGAATGGCATCCACCTTCTTGCCGAAGGCATCGGGCGGCGCCTCATCATGCTCAACTGGGGTGCAGCGGAAGCGCGCAATCCCGCCTATGTCGTGCAGCGCGCGGTTGGGTGATTCCTCGGTCATGGCGAAAGCTTAATATGGAAAAGCCAGGGCGCGAAAGGGGCGTTATTTCACTTCCTCGGTCGGCCCCACGCCCCAGATATCGGCGCGCTTGATATAGCCCCGGAATTCGCCGATTTGCGCCTCG
Source organism: Roseomonas sp. (assembly GCA_020249285.1). Lineage (GTDB taxonomy): Bacteria > Pseudomonadota > Alphaproteobacteria > Acetobacterales > Acetobacteraceae > Neoroseomonas. The sequence continues at coordinate 55,081 of JADCFX010000012.1, forward strand.
CACCAGGGGCTATTGGCCTCACAGGCACGCAGCCGCCCCACCACGCCGGGGCGCAGCCGCGCCACGGGCTGCGCCTGATCCTCTGCCCGGCGGCGGAGCATGACCTCAGTGCCCGGCGCGCCGCGCACAATGAAGGAACGCCGGCCCATCAGGGTTGATTGATGCACCCAGCCTTCGGTGCCTTCCGGGTCGCGGATGCGGCGCCAGAGTTCGAATTCGCGCACAATTTCCACCGGTAGTTCGCGGCGCTGATAGGTCCATTCAATCGGGAAGCGGGTGCCCGGGCCGCTCCGCATATTCACCTCATCCGAACGCAGCGCGGCAAAACGCGGCAGCGGCAGGCTGGTGACAGACCCGATGGTAGGAGCGCGTTCTGCCGGAGGGGGCGCTGGGACGGGCTCGGCTGGTTTGGCGGTAGCGGCGGTGGCGGCGGCGCCCGCAGCGGCGCCGGCCGCAACACCCGCGGCAGCGCCGGCGGCGGCGCGATTGCCCTGGCCCGCTTGCGGTTGCCCGGCGGGGCGTTGCTGTTGCGTGGCGGGGCGTTGCTGCTGGCCTTGGGCATTGCGTTGCGTGGCCTGTGGCTTGGCAGGGGGTTTCACCACTGGCGGGCGCGCTTCTGATCGCTGGGTCGGCACCGGTGCGGGCGCGGCCTGGCGCGGCGGCGGCACATTCTGCGCACCCCCCAGGCTTGATTGGCCAAAGGCCGGCGCGGCCAGCACCAGGGCGCTCAGAATCGACAAAAGGCAGCGAAGATGCATGACAGCATCTCTTCCGCCCCTAGGCGCCAAGGTCAAGCGCTAGTTACGGAAGGTCTGCCCGTGGACCGGCCCCCAGATCCTGGAACTTGGCCGTTAAATGAGTTCACATTGCACGCGGCCATGCGCGTGACGAACCAAAGCTCCAGCGGCATATCAGCCGAGCCCAATTGCACCGGCGTCAGCCCGACATGGTGATGCGCATTGACAAAGCATGGCAGCATGACCTCGCGCCCAGACATCACCACCGGCAAATGCGGGTGCTTGCGGCGCAGAACGCCATGGGTGCCGATCTCGGCGATGATGCCATCTTCCTGGATCAGCGCGCCATCGGCGATTTCCTCCCAGGCGGTGGCCGAGGGGGTTTTGGTGATCACGGCGCGGATTGCGCGCCCTCATTGCAAGGGGTCTGGACGGGGCCGCGCGAAGCGCGGATGCTTCACGCCAAAGCACTTCGGAGGAACACATGCTCAGTCTCAAAGGTAAGGTCGCCATCGTCACCGGTGCGGGTTCAGTCGGCCCCGGTTGGGGGAATGGCAAGGCGACAGCCGTGCTGCTCGCGCGCCAGGGGGCCAAGGTGTTTGGACTGGACAATAACGCCGCCGCGGTTGAGGAAACCATCGGCATCATCAAATCCGAAGGCGGGGAAGCGACAGCGCAGATTTGCGATGTGCTTGATTCCGAGAGCTTCCAGGCGGCGGTGGAAGCCTGCATTGCGCGCTATGGCCAGTTGGACATCATGGTCAATAATGTCGGCGGCTCACACCCCGGCGGCGCGGAATCCATGCCAGAGGAAGTCTGGGATCGCCAGGTGGATTTCAACCTGAAATCCGCTTTCCTGGGCTGCAAATTCGCATTGCCACATTTGAAGAAGCGGCCGGGGAGTGCGATTGTGAATATCTCCTCCATCGCCGGTTATCGCATGCAGGCGGCGCGGCCGCATGTGGCCTATAGCGCGACCAAATACGGCATTGTGGCCTTGTCCAAATCAGTCGCCATCGAAAACGCCAAGGCGGGTGTGCGCTGCAATACGGTGGTGCCGGGGCTGATGCATACACCACTCGTAGAACATCGGCTCGTCAGGCAATTGGGCGGCAATGACGCCGCCGCGCTGATCGCCAAGCGCGATGCGCAAGTGCCTCTCGGCAAAATGGGCGAGGGCTGGGATATCGCCCATGCGGTACTGTTCCTGGTGTCCAATGAGGCGAAGCACATCACGGGGACCGAATTGATCGTGGATGGCGGCGTCACCGCTGCCGGCGCCCTATAAAAAAAGAACAGGAGGAAATCGCGATGACGCAAACCCTTTCCCGCCGCGCATTGACCGGCACGGCGCTTGGCCTGCTCAGCACGCCCGCGCTGGTACGCGCGCAAGACGCCTTCCCCAATCGTCCCATCACGCTGGTGGTGCCCGCCCCCGCCGGCGGGGGCACGGATTTCAGCGCCAGGCTGATCGCTGATCAATTGGGCCGCGCTTTGGGCGGTTCCATAGTGGTGGAAAACCGCCCCGGCGGGAATGATGTGGTCGGGCTCATGGCGGTGCTGCAAGCGCGCCCGGATGGCCATACTTTGCTGTGCGGCTATTGCGGCACCATGACCGGGCGTGTCGCAGTGGGCACTTTGGGCGGCATCGTCCCGGCGCGGGATTTCGTGCCCGTCGGGCAGATCACCGATACCCCGCAGCTTTTCGTCACACACCCTTCCGTGCCGGTAAGTTCAATGCGCGAATTCATCACCTATGCCAAGCAAAGGCCAGGCGATCTGACTTATGCCTCGGCGGGTGTTGGGTCCATGCATCATCTGGGCGCGGAATTGCTGAAGCTGCGCGCAGGCATTGACATGCTGCATGTGCCCTATCGCGGCACGGGCGAAACCATCCGAGATCTGATCGCGGGCCGCGTGCATTTCTACATGAATTCACCGCCGCCACTCACGCCGCTGGTCGCGGATGGCAAGCTGCGGGCACTTTGCGTCAGTTCCAATGCACGTCATCCCGGCATGCCGCATATTCCATCAGCCAAGGAAGAAGGGCTGGCGGACCTCGACCTCAATGTCTGGTTCAGCTTGTTCGCCCCGCGCGGCACGCCGGAACCCGTGGCGCGGCTGCTGGCGCAGAAATTGACTGAGGTGCTGGCCGACCCGGCCATTCGCAAACGCGCCTTTGATGCCGGCGCGCTGGTGGTGCCTTCCTCGCCCGAGGCTTTGGCCGCACGCATGGAACGCGAAACAGCCGCCTGGGCAGAAGTGGTGCGGGCCGCCAAAATCACCGCCGGTTAAGCTTTTCGGCGCGTGCGGTGCCGCCCTTCACTGTAACTTAATGAAGCCAAGCGAAAATGCCGTCAGGTGATCCACCCTGGATCGCCTGATGGTGGGCAATGTCGATTCCAAGCTACGCCGATGCCGTGCGCTTTGTGCGCCGCCAACCGCGGATCAATACCAGCACGCTGGCGGATGGCCTCGGTGTGCGTTGGAGTCTTGCGCTCGATTATCTGGAACGGATGGAACGTTCCGGCGTGGTTGGCGCGATTGAGGATGATGGCTGGTGGCCTGTCGCGCGCAGCAAAGAACCTCCAATCGCCCGCAAGCCCAGTGCTGCCGCCCCCGACAAAGGGGCCACGCTGCGCCACGGTAGCCAGCCCGCACCCGAAAAACCGGCCGAAACGCCTGCCCTGCCGCCGCCCCCCGGCAATGACCAGCAGCAAGTGATGGACAAGCTACGCGAAGCCGCCCGCGTGCTGATGGCCGAACGCGAGAATATGCAAAAGCTCCGCGATGCCTGCCGCTTACTGATCGCGGAACGGGAAGCCTGGAAGCGCCGCGCCTTGGCCGCCGAAGCACGCATGCTGACCGAAGAAGCCGATGAAATGGACCGTCAGCGATTCGATGCGCTGCGCCGCGTGCTTGCGCGCGAATTGCACCCGGATTACGCGCCGGCGGATCGTGGAGACCTTTCGCTCCGTGAAGCGCTATTCAAATCCATCTGGCCCAAGGTAGAACAGATCGAACGCAAGCGGCGGTCTGGTTAACCCGAATTATCTGCCCAACCAACGCGCCAGACGCCCCGGCGCCGCCGCCATATCCGCTTCGCGCCCGCAATAGGAAAAGCGCAAAAAACGCCCGCCGCGGCCCCTATCAAAATCAAGCCCGGTGGTGGCGGCAATCCCAGCCCCTTCCAGCATAGCCGCCGAAAACGCCGCACTGTCATTGGTCAGCGCTGAGACATCGCACCAGAGATAAAACGCGCCATCAGCCGCCGCGATGCGGTCAAAGCCAGCGCGCGGCAGGCCAGCCAGAAGGGCGGCGCGGCTCCGCGCATAGGCGGCCTTGTTGCCTTCCAGTTCGTCGCGGCAATCCATGGCGGCTTCCGCCGCCACCTGGGCGATATGGGGCGCGCTGATAAACATGTTCTGCGCCAGGCATTCCACCGGGCGGATCAAATTATCGGGCAGTAGCAGCCAACCGATGCGCCAACCGGTCATGGACCAGTATTTGGAAAAACTATTCACCACCACGGCTGATTCGCTGAAAGCCGCCGCGCTGCTTTCCGCCACCGTGCCCCAGCTCAGCCCGTGATAAATCTCATCGCTGATCAGCCGCACGCCCTCCGCATGGCACCAGCGGGCGATGGCGGCCAATTCATCAGGGGCCAGCATGGTGCCGGCGGGGTTGCAGGGGCTCGCGATGATCAGCCCAGCCGGGCGCGGATCGAGCATTTCCAGCATGGCGACTGTCGGCTGAAACCGTGTTGCGGCATCGCATTCCAGCAATTGAGGGCGCATCCCCAGCGCTTGCAGGATATTGGCATAGGGCGGGTAGAAGGGCGCGGCCATGGCAATGGCATCGCCCGGATCAAAGGCCGCCAGAAAGGCCAGCGGAAAGGCGCCCGATGCGCCCATGGTGACCGCAATGCGCCGCGCCGGGACCGACAGCCCGTAATGATCACGATAATGCCGCGCGATACGTTCGCGGAGCGACACCAGCCCAAAGGCTTCCGTATAGCCCAGCGGCGCCCCGGCATTGAGCGCACGAATCGCCGCCTCAGCCGCGCCACGCGGGGCGCCAGTGCTGGGTTGGCCAACTTCCATCCGGATGATCCCGGGCACGCCGGGTGGCAGGCTGGCGGCGCGCACATTGGCCGCCGAAATCACATCCATCACCAGGAAGGGCGGCGCCTCAGCCCCGCGACCGGTCTTCAGCGCCATGATCAGCGCCCAAAGCTACCAAGCGCGACGCCGCCGCCGCGCGGATCCACAGCGCCAATGCAGGCCGGGCTATTGGTTGGCACTAACCCCGCGCAGGAAATGGTCACACCCCGCCCCGGCGCCGGCACCCCGGCAAAGGGATCAGCTGGCACGCCCCGGCGCTGCACCGCCGCCAAAGGCATGGCGGTTGCCGCCAAAGCTGCCTGCCCGCCACTGCCCGAAGCCGCCGCGCGGAAGCGGCGCAAATCGGGCCGCGCCAGAATGGCCACTGGCAGGGGAGCAGCCTGCACCTGGCCGATGCCCGGTGCAGCGGCCAGCAATATACCGGTGCCCGGTACAACACGCCCGGTGCCGAAAAGGTTGTTCATGCTGAAGGCGCAGGATACCGCATTGCCTTCGCGGTCCAGCGTGATCAGCGAAGCCCCTGCCCCTACCCCGGCGCTGGTGTCCGCATTGGGCGTCTGCCCCGCCATGGCCGCTTGCAGTGCGCCCGGCAGTCCCGGGGATGCATCGGTTGTCAGCAGCACCCCATCCGACCCCAAGGCGATGCGCGTTGCGCCGCCAGCGCGGATGCGGGTGGCGCGCAGTTCTGCCTCGGTCAGGCCGCCGCCGGACATGACCGAGCCCTCCACCAGGCGCTCCGCCAGATTGCCCTGGTAAAGATCGCCAATGCCAAGCGCCGAGGCGCGCAGCTGCGCCAGGGTGGCGCTCAAATCCGGCTGAGTGATGCGGTCGCCGAGTTTCAGCACCCCTCCCCCGGTTCGGCCAAAAATTTGCCGGGCGCTGGGGTCCGCGAGTAAGGGCCCGGCCACCACCGCCATATCATCGGCCAATGTGCGGCTGATTTCTGTCCCCAACCGCGCCAAATCCTCGGCGGGGCGGATCAGATCCTCGATCTTGAAGCGCCCGGCATTGAGATGCATGCCGAAAAGCCCGCGCGCCATGGCGGGGAGTGCGGCAGGACGGTCGGTGCCCGAGGGTATCTCTGTCCGCGCACCGGCAGGGAAGACGATGGCGCGCGCCAGGCCGCGCTGCGCATCCAACACCACGCAAGCCCCACCGCCGCCAAGCCCGGCGCGGGAGGGCAGCGTGACCGCCAGGGTGAAAGCCCCGGCCACCGCGGCATCTACTGCTGAGCCACCACTGGCGAGAATATCGCGCGCCACAATCGCCGCGCGGGGTTCATCCGCCGCGACGCCGCCTAGGAAGCCGGTCACGTGGCCCGGCGTGCCCATGGGGATATTCGACCGACCTGTCAGCGCGCCGGCTGTCCTGTCCACGGTTGATTCTACCGTCTGGCAAGCCGCCAAGGCCAGGCCGAGCGCAATGCCGAACCAAGCCCGCCCCAGTTTCATCTTGCCGCCGTGCTGCATCATACGGTTATTCTTTCTGACTGGCCGCGCCATCAGGCGCATCGGGGATAGGCATTAGCATAGAAGTGGACGAGTCCAAGCGTCGCAGGGCAATAATGGTGGCTTGCCACCCGGCCCGGCTCAGGCTTGGTTAGGTGCCAACGCAACGCCGGAACCCATAGCCATGCAAAGACGCCTGCTGCTTACCGCCTTCGCCGCAACCCTGGCCGGACCTGCTTTGGCCCAGGGCTTCACAGAAGCGCAGCGCGCCGAAATCCTCGGCATTTTGCGTGATGCACTGCGCCGCGACCCCACATTGTTGCGCGAAGGCTTGGGCGCGCTGCAAGCGGCTGAGGATATGGAACGGAGTTCGGCGCTCGCCACGGGCATCCGCGCGCATGAGGCAGCGCTTTTGCGCAACCCCGCTGACCCTGTGCGCGGCAATCCGCGCGGCGATGTCACCATTGTGGAATTCTTCGATGCGCGCTGCCCCTTCTGCAAAAGGCTGGCCGGCGAGATGGCGGAATTGCTGAAAAAGGATCGCAATATCCGCGTGGTGATGAAGGATTTGCCGGTGCTTGGCCCCGCTTCGGTGGTTGCCGCGCGCGCTTTGCTCGCCGCACAACGCCAGGGCAAATACAATGAATTCTATGATCGGCTGATGGCCTTGCGTGGCGAGCCGACCGAAGCCGCGATGCGCGCCGAGGCCGAGCGTATCGGCATGGATATCGCGCGCTGGCAGCGCGATATGCTGGACCCTGCCATACAGCAGCGCATTGACACCAACATGGAATTGGCGCGCGCGCTGCGCATTGAAGGCACACCCGCCTTGATCATTGGCGATGCCTTCATTCCCGGCGCGGTGCCGCTCGCGGATCTGGAACGCGCGGTCGCTGAAGTGCGGCGCGCGCGGAGATAGGCGAAGAGAACTTCGCTATCAGGAAGATGAAACGCTTGCGCCCGCCAAAGGCGGGCGAGCGCCCGAATGGGCGCCGCCGCCCCTGCGGCGAAGCCAAGCGCGCGGAGGCGCGCGCTGGTGCCCGGAGTATTTTCAAGCCAAGTGGAATCACTTGGCGGCTCGGAAAATGCGACTAGACAAAGGTGTAGTGCGCGTCCGTTGAACGAATGTGAACCGGGCGCTCACTAAGGGCGGATCGGTGACGATCCGCTACTCGAAATATTACGGCGCCGTGAAACCCGCCTTCTTGTGGCTGCCATCGCAATAGGGCGCCTTGGCGGTTTGGCCGCAGCGGCAGAAGGAAGCCTGCGGCGTGCAGTCAATTTCCTCACCGGCGGCATTCTGCACAATCATGGGGCCTGAGGCGCGGACCGATCCATTGGGCTGAGGGTCCAGGTTCACCGGCCCGGTCACACCGGAAATATCGCGGCCTTCGCGCTTGGCCGGCGCGCCGGTCAATGGAATACCAGCCGCCTTGTGGCTGCCATCGCACCAGGGGCCGTTCTTGGTCGCACCGCAGCGGCAAAGCCAAGCCTCGCCGCCTTCAATCGGTTCGCCCTTCAGGGTGATTTCGCCCTTGAAGTGCAGCGGGCCGCCGTCGCGCGTGGTGATGATGGTCGCGGTCATGATGCGTGTCTCCGAATGGAATGTAACTGATAATGTGGGGCCTTACGCGGCGCCTGACCAGCCCGCGCCGGGATCAATCGGAAAAACCGGGCGCGGCAGGCGCTTCCAGGGGAAATTGACCAGAACAGGGCTGGTGAGGCCCGGCACATCCACTTCCAGAATGCGCTCATCGGGGAAGAATTCATCAAAACCGGCGCGGAAATGCCCGCGCGATTTCACCACCACCACGCGCGCGGCGGCGATATCCACGCCGAACATCTCAATCATGCGCGGTTCATGGCATTGGCGACGCAGGCTTGCCAGCACCACGCGGATGCCGCTGCCTTCAAGTTCAAGCAATGCGGCTGGGCCAAGGTCAAAGGCGCGCCCTTCCATGGTGCCGCGTCGGCCAACCCCCTTGCCGTCCGACAGTTTCAGGATGCGCGCGGGCGCAGCGAAGGTCGCGGAAAATTCGCTTGGCGCGCGGTTGAAGGTGGCATCGAAGCGCGCCCCTTCGCCAAGCCTATGTGCTTCGTCAGCCAAGTCAGGATCAACGAAATTGGCCAGCACCACGCCCGCGACACCCGCCTCATGCAGCGCCCTGAGAACATAGGCTGTATTGCCGCGCCCGCCGCCGCCCGGATTATCCGCAACGTCAGCAATCAGCACGGGGGCCGCGTCCTCACCAGCCGCTTTGGCGCGCGCCGTTACATCTGCCAGCGATGAAAGCTTCGCCACGTAACGCTGCCGATCCGCCCAGGTGGCGCAGGCAATTTCCTGCGCTGCCGCGTCAGCCAGTGCCTGATCCGCGCCGCGCGCCGTGACAATCACGGTCATGCCGCATTTCGGCAAATCGGAGAAAACAAAGCCGCCGCAGATGGACGCATTGGCAATGCGCGCATCCCGCGCCATCAGCGCCTCACATTCTGCCATGCGATCCGCATAGGGGCCGCGCGCGGTCAGCAAACTGACCGATGGCGGTGTGATGGGCAGGCGCACGAAACCGCGTGCGAATCTCTCACCACCCAAGGCTTCGCGCAGCAGATCGGCAGCATCGGCGGCGCGTTCGCGCATATCCACATGCGGGTTGGTGCGATAGCCGATAAGGGCGTCCACCGCACCAATCAGCTTTTCGCTGATATTGCAATGCAGATCATGGGTGCACAGGATCGGCACCACAGGTCCCACAATGGCGCGCAGCATCGCCGCCATGGTGCCATCACTATCCTCATCGCCTGTCGCGCTGCTCGCGCCATGATTGGCGATATAGACACCATCCAAGGGGAGCGCCGCCGCCAAACCAGCACGCATTTCATCCAGCGCATCATTGAGCAGGCTTTGATCGATGGGGCCGCCAGGCGGTGCCGCCATCACCAGAATCGGAACCGGCACCCAGGGCCCGGTTTCATCCATGCGTTTGTAGAAACCGGGAATCTCGGAGGGCAAATGGCTGACCGGCTGCCGCGCGACCCGCGAGATCGCTTCCCCTCTTTCCAGGCATTGGCGGGCGAAATCTTCCTTCACCGTGATTGGCGCAAAGGCATTAGCCTCCAGATGAAGGCCCAAAATGGCAATGCGCGGTGCGCGCGGCGTTTGCTGACCCATTTCTGTAACACCCCCCGGGATGGACGCGGCGCGCGGCTAGTATAAACTCCGACACCAGAAACGATAATTGAGGGGAAGTTCGCTGGGGACGCAATCCACCACCGCCGAGGCTGGAGGGAAAGCCGTGCCGCATTTCGCGGTGGGGCTGGACGCACCAGATCTGCGCCCTTGGCTGGATGGCAATTGCGGCATTCCCGGCGTTTGGTCCTTTAGCGCCGCAGCACCCGGCCCACATCTGGCATTGGTGGCGCTGACGCATGGTAATGAAATCGCCGGCGCCATTGTGCTGGCAGAGCTGCTTCGCGCCAGCATTCGGCCAGAACGCGGGCGGCTGAGTGTGGTCTTTGCCAATACCGATGCCTTCCTGGCCTTTGATCCCGAAAACCCGACCGCCACGCGCTATTTGGACGAAGATCTGAACCGGCTTTGGGGCGAGGACCGCCTGCAAAGCCCGCGCGATTCGCGCGAAATGCGCCGGGTGCGCACCTTGCTGCCGGTCATTGAAAGCGTGGATGTGCTGGTGGATTTGCATTCCATGCTCTGGCCATCCGATCCCTTGACGCTGGTCGCTGATACGCAACCAGCGATCCAGCTCGGGCTATCGCTTGGCACGCCGCGCCTGACGGTGGCCGATCCTGGGCATATTGCCGGGCGGCGGCTGGTTGATCATGCGCGCTTCACAAAACCAGGCAGCGCCGCCACAGCCGTACTGGTGGAAGCGGGACAGCATTGGGAAGCCTCAACTGTTGGCGCCATGACGCAAACTGCGCGCCGCGCGTTTGGGCTTTGCGGCATTCTGGGCCCTGCCCCCGCACCCTTGCCGGAACCGCCCATGCTGGCGCGCGTCACGGAAACCGTCACGGCCTGTTCCCATAACTTCATGTTCCTGCGGGAATTTCGCGGCGGTGAGGTTATCCCCGAAGCCGGCACGGTGATTGCGCAGGATGGCGTGCGGGAAATCCGCACGCCGCATGAAAATTGCCTGCTGGTCATGCCAACGCCGATCGCACCGCGCGGGCATACGGCGGTGCGGTTGGCGCGGTTTGAGGCGACCCCCTAGCCACCAGGGCTTGCGCTTAAGCCCAGGCCGCGCTTGCCTGCTCGCTTTGCTCAATATGGGGAAACCAGATGGCTGCCTTGAACCTGATCACCTTTGCCGATGCGGCCGGAAGCCGCGCGGGCGTGCTGCTTTCGGGTGGGCGCGTGCTTGACCTGGCCGTTGCGATGCCGCCGGCGCGCGACATGATTTCAATCATTGAAGGCGGCGCGCCGATGCTCGCCGCGATTCGCGCGCTCGCCGCCAATCCGCCGGCCAATGCGCTACTGCCGCTGGCCGGCGTTGCCTTGCAAGCGCCCATCCCCAAGCCGCGCCGCAACGTGTTTTGCGTCGGGCGCAATTACATGGATCACGTGGCGGAAGGCGACCGCACGCGCGGGATCACCAACAGCGAAGTACCGAAATACCCGCAATTCTTCACCAAGGCCGCCGATTGCGTGATTGCCCCCGGTGCCAATGTGCCAACGCATGAGGGTGTGACCAAATGGCTCGACTACGAAGTTGAGCTGGTGGCGATTATCGGCACCGCCGGGCGCGATATTCCGAAGGAAAAAGCGCTGGAGCATGTGTTCGGCTGGACCATTGGCAATGACGTAACCGGGCGCGATTTGCAGCGACGTCATGGGCAGTGGTTCAAGGGCAAGTCACTGGATCGTTCCTGCCCGTTGGGGCCGGTGATTGTGCCGGCCAGTGATTTGAACGCGGCCGATCTGGCGATCAGCCTGAAGCTGAATGGCGAACAACGCCAGGCAAGCCGTACCAGCAAAATGATCTTCGATGTACCGGAAATCATTCACCAGCTTTCGGCGGGCTTCACCCTGCTGCCCGGCGATGTGATCATGACCGGCACCCCTGAGGGTGTTGGCTATGCCATGCAGCCGCCGCAAACCATGAAGGCGGGCGATGTGATGGAATTGACAATTGAGGGTATCGGCACGCTGACCAATACCATCAGCGACTAATGCACCCGGAGCATTTCCAAGCCAAGCGGAAGCGCTCGGCGACTCGGGAAATGCGACCAAACAAAATCTTAGTGTCTGTTCGGTGAACGGCAGTGAACCGGACAGACACTAAGGAGATCTGCCTCAGCTTCGATAATGGGCCGGAGCCTGAGGCGACACCCGGGGTGCTTGCGGTGCTCGCGCGCCGACGCATCCCGGCGATGTTTTTCGTGATTGGCGAAAAACTACGCGATCCCAAGGCGCGCGCGCTGGCCGAGAAGGCGCGCGATGCGGGGCATGTGATCGGCAATCATACGCTGACCCATGGCGCGCCACTTGGCCGCCGTAGTAGCTCCGAAGCGCTGCATGAAATCTCGGAAACCGATGCGCTGCTAGGTGATCTTGCCGCGCCCGAGCGCTATTTCCGCCCCAATGGCGGCGGTGGAGCCCTGGGCGCGCATTTGCTGAATGGCGCGGCGGCGCGGCATTTGTTGGCGCAACGGGCGACGATAGTGCTGTGGAATGCCGTGCCCGGCGATTTCCGTGATGCGCAGCGCTGGCCCGCCACGGCCCATGCGATGCTGCGCGCCGCACGTGAACCGGTGATGCTGGTGCTGCATGACCTGCCGAATGGCGCCATGCGGCATCTCGATCGGTTTCTGGGGGAAGTGCTGGATCAGGGCTGGCGCTTTCATGCCGATCCGCCGCCCGGCTGCGTGCCGCTACGGCGCGGCATCCCTGGGCCGGATTTCGCGCGCTATATTTCGGGCAACTAGAGCGGGATGACGTTTGATTGAATCGAATTGGGATTCACGTGGGCGTGATTTTCTGATTCAAGCTGCTGGCTTGGTTTGGAGGCCAGCGGCGATGACCAGACCCTATTCGATGGATTTGCGGGAGCGCGCGATAGCG
>JADCFX010000013.1 GCA_020249285.1 Roseomonas sp.
GCCCAAGCCTATCACCACATCCCTGACGCCGTACGCGCCATCAGGGAATATTGGATACAGGATAAGTATCCAGGAAAGACTACAGAATAGGCCGACAACTCACGTCCAGCAGAAAAGCCAGTGGGCCGCAGACAACTGTTACGCTTGAGCACCAAAAGGCTCGCTCCGACCGAAGGGGGCGGGTGCGGCTAACCCCTGAAACCGCGCCCGCCCCACCCCTTTGCTGCCACACAACCCGAAAGGGCGTGGCGTGCCTTCGCCTCACACCGGCCCATGGCGTCAACCGGCGCGGCGACTTTCCCCATAACCCCCAATGAAAGACAGGTAACCGCATGTCCGGAACCATTGAACAGGCCTTCGTCAAGCAATTCGAAGCCGAAGTCGCCGAAGCCTATCAGCGCCAGGGCAGCAAGCTGCGCCCCACCGTGCGCAGCAAGACCAATGTAAAGGGCGCTTCGACCATCTTCCCGCGCGTGGGCAAAGGCACCGCCGCCGCCAAGGCGCGCAACGGCGCCGTGCCGGTGATGAACCTTACCTACAGCAATGCCGAATGCTTCCTGCAGGATTATTATGCCGGCGAATGGATTGATAAGCTGGATGAAATCAAGACGAATGTCGATGAACGCAGCGTCATCGCCAATGCTGGTGCTTATGCACTTGGCCGCAAGACCGATGAACTGATTGTCGCCGCCCTTGATGCCGCGACCCAGGAAGCGGTGGGCACCGGCGTGGGCCAGGCCGATACGGATGGCCTGACCAAGCAGAAAGTGCTTCTTGCTTTTGAAATGCTGGGCGCTGCCGATGTGCCGGATGATGGCCAGCGCTTCGCTGTGGTTGGCTGGAAGCAATGGTCCGAACTGCTGCAAATCCAGGAATTCGCAAGCACCGAATATGTCGGCGATGATGCGTTGCCCTGGAAGGGCACGCAGGCGAAGCGCTGGCTTGGCGCGCTTTGGATGCCGCATTCCGGCCTGACCAAATCCGGCACGCTTCGCTACTGTTATTTCTATCACAAGACCGCGATTGGCCATGCAGTGGCCAGCGAAGTAATGACTGACATTACCTGGCATGGCGACCGCGCCGCACATTTCGTGAACAACATGATGTCCCAGGGCGCAACCATGATTGACCCGACGGGCGTCGTGAGGATGCGCGCGAAGGAATAAGCGCAAGTACCGGCGCGGGCGGGTCCCTGCCCGCGCACCCTTCTTCCCTCAACATCGGAGAGCACCCCATGGCGCTGACCGCTATCACGCTATGCGCAAGCGCATTGATCAAGATTGGCGCGCAACCCATCGCCTCGTTCGAGGATGGCACCGCCGAAGGGGAAGTCGCGAAAAGCCTCTATCCCGGCGTGCGTGATGCGTTGCTCGCTTCCCACCCCTGGTCCTTTGCCACCACCCAAGCGGCCCTGCCGCGTCTTGCGCAAAGCCCCAGTGCGGAATTCCGCTACGCCTTCCAATTGCCGCCGGATTTTCTGCGCGCCATTTCCGCCGGCACCGCGGGGCGCGCGACTGGATTGCTGTATCGCATCCAAGGCAGCAAGCTGCTGACCGATGTCGAAACCGTGGCGCTGACGCATATATTTCGCCCGGATGAGAGCAGCGTTCCACCCTTCTTCGCCTCGGCGCTCTTGGCACGCCTTGCAGCGGAATTTTGCCTGCCGCTGACGGAAAACACCTCGCGCGCAGATTTGCTCTCACGCCTGGCCGAGGCCGAACTCCGCAGCGCACGGCGCGCCGATAGCCAACAGGCCAGCGCCACCGCGCTTGGTTCATTCCCGCTGATTTCGGTCAGGGGCTGATCCATGCCCGCCATCAAACGCACCAAAACCAGCTTCACCGCCGGCGAATTGGCGCCCGAATTGCTGGGCCGCGCCGATCTGCGCGCCTATGAAAATGGCGCGCGGCGTCTGCGTAATGTTGTTATCCAACCAACCGGCGGTGTGACGCGCCGGCATGGACTTCGGCATGTCGCGATGCTGCCTGGCGTGGCGCGGCTGCTGCCCTTTGAATTCAATACTGAGCAAACCTATCTGATGGTGCTCACCGCCGGGAAGCTTGCCGTCTACGCCGCTGACCTGAAGATCGCGGAGCTGGTTGCGCCCTGGACCGAAACCATGTTGCCGCAAATCGGTTTTACACAGAATGCCGATACGCTATTGCTGACGCATCCCGATATGCGCCCGCAGAAAGTGCAGCGCAGCAATACGGGTTGGTCCATCACGCCCTGGTCCTTCACCCAGGATGCCTTCTTCCGTTTTGCCGCGCCGGAAGTCACGCTGACGCCAAGTGCGCTCAATGGCACTATCACCATCAGCGCCAGCGCATCGGTTTTTGCAGTGGAACATATCGGTGTGCGGCTTCGCATCGGCGGCAAACGCGTGCTGGTCGCGGCGGTGAATTCACCAAGCACGATTGTGGCCAGCGTCGAACAGACACTTCTCAGCACCACCGCCACCAAGGATTGGGAAGAAGCCGCCTTCAGCACGGCGCGCGGCTGGCCTGTCACTTGCTGCTTTCATCAAGATAGGCTGGTGATTGGCGGTTCGCGCGATCTGCCCAATCGGCTTTGGCTGTCGCGCACCGGTGATTTATTTAACTTCGATCCCGGCACTGGTCTTGATGATGAAGCGATTGCCTTCAGCCTGCTCTCTGATCAGGTGAATGCCATTCGTGGCGTATTCTCGGGCCAGCATTTGCAGCTTTTCACTTCTGGTGCCGAATGGATGGTCACGGGTGATCCGCTGACACCAGCCAATATCCAGATCAATCGACAAACCCGCGTGGGGTCGCCTGTGGATCGGCTGGTGCCGCCGGTGGATGTGGATGGGTCCACCATTTTCGTCTCACGCGGTGGTCAGGGTATTTATGAATTCACCTATACCCAGGTGCAGCAAGCCTATCAGGCAAATGATCTCGCTGTACTGGGCCGGCACTTGATCAAGGCTCCGCGCGCCATGGCCTATGATCAAAAAGCGCGACTTTTGCACTTGGTGATGGAAGATGGCGCGCTTGCCACTCTCACGCTTTATCGTGCTGAACAGGTCACAGCCTGGACGCGGCAGGAAACCAGCGGCGCTTTCCGCGCCATTGCCGAAGTGGAAGGTACGCTCTGGTGCGTGGTTGAACGCTCAGCCGGCATTTCACTGGAACGCTTTGAAGCTGGGCTGATGCAGGATGCCGGGCTGACCGGCACGTCAATCACACCAAAATCCACCTGGACCGGACTTGCCCATTTGAACGGGCGGCAAGTTGCGATCTTGGCTGATGGTGCGGTTCGCGCCAGCGCGATCGTTTCCGGCGGTGCAATCACCCTCACCGCGCCAGCCACAAAGGTCGCGATCGGTCTTGCCTTCATGCATGAAATCGAACCTTTACCTGCTGATCTCATCACGCCTGCGGGTAGCGCCACTGGCCCTTCGCGTCTGGTCGCCGTCACCTTTCGCTTACTGGAAACACCTGCGGTGAATGTGGATCTCGGCAAGGGGCCGCAAGCCCTGGCGCTCAGGCGCTTCAATGTTGATCATTTCGATGCGCCCCCGATGCCCTTCACCGGCGATGCCACGCTACGCGGCATGGGCTGGCGGCGGGACCGCATCGCGCCCCTTTGGCGCATCACCGGCACAGCGCCGCTGCCGTTGACGCTGCTTTCCGTCACAACCGAAATCAGGATGAATGACTGATGGCTCAAATCGCGACCATCGCTAGCCTCGCCTTGGCGGGTGTATCCGCCTATGGCCAGGTTCAGCAGCAACGCCAACGCAAGGCTGAAGTCCGTGTGCAGCAGGAAGCGGCGCAACAGCAGCAGGTGGCCCAACAACAGGTCATTGCAACCCAAACCGCCGCGCAACAACGCGCCCGACAGGAAGTGATGGCGCGCACCATCGCTGCCACAAGGGCGCGGATGGCCGCGAGCGGCGTATCGCCAGATGAGGGCTCGGCTTCTGCGCTTACTGCCGGCATGGCAGCCGATGCAGCGCAGGATCAGGCGGAAAGCACTGAACTTTTGCGTACGCGCCTCGCTGCGGGTCGGCCTTCGTTGCTGACGTCCAACGGTGATTTCCAAGGCTTTGTGCGTGCTACGCAATCCTTCGGTGCAATTGCGCGCAACCTGCTTGACTGATCCAGGCCCCCCACGATCCTCTATCCGCAAGGAACCGCAATGTCCGAACACATCACCATCGGCGATGTGTCGCCACGCGCGCAATACATCGCCAATGGCACGCAGCGCGTCTTCACCTTCGCCTTTCCCATCTTCAACGACAATGATCTTGAAATCCGCATTGATGGCCTGATCCAAGCCACGGGTTTCTCCATTGCCGGTGCCGGTGAATCAGATGGCGGCACCGTCACCTTCCTGGAAGCGCCCGTGAATGGCGCACGCATCATGCTCCGCCGCCGCGTCATCCTGGCGCGCATGACGGATTTTCAGGAAAACAGCCTGCTCCGCGCCAGCGCCTTGAATGATGAGCTGGATTTCCAAATGGCCGCGCTGCAACAAGTAGCGAGCGATCTAAAGCAGGCAGTACGCACTGATCCCGCTGATGATGGCAATATGCTGCTGCCGCTGCGCGCCGCCCGCGGTAATCGGCTTTTGGGTTTTGATTCCCTTGGCGACATCGCGATATTTGATCGTGACGGCCCGGAAATCACCCTGCCCTATCCGGGCGCCATTCCACGCTCTGTGGAAGACAAGCTGAATGAACGGCTTTCCGTGCGCGATTTTGGCGCGCTCGGCGATGGCGTCGCCGATGATGGACCGGCGTTGCAGGCTGCCATGAATGCCGCCGTTGTATCCGGGCGGTTTCTTGAAATTGGTGAGGGCAGCTACCGAACCGGCCAACCACTACTTCTGGGTGGCGGCGCCGCGGGCCTGACCATGCGCGGCAGCATTCTCTACGCCGGGCCGTCTGGTCAGACCGCGCTCACCATCGGTGATGGCGGCACAGTGCGTAATGCCACCAAGCTTTATATGGGCATTCGCATCATTCGCGCCAGCATTTCAGATTGGGAGAATGAAGCTGATATTGGCCTGATGCTACGGAACTTCGATTCATGCCAGGTTGAAATCCGCCAAGTGGAGGGCTTCACCATTGGCATTCGCACGCTTGGCGAAGAACGTGGTTTTGAGGATACCACACTGACGCTTGGGCGCATCGTCAACAACCGCATCGGGCTTGATATCCGCACCGCGAGTGCGGGCGCCTGGAACACATCCGTGCGCTATTACGGTGGGCATTTCGCCATAGCTTCCAGCCTGCATACCACCAAGGATCGCTTCGGCGTGCGGTTTTCTGCCGCCCCCGGCGCTTATGTTGCGCATAATCGGCATGTCTTTGACGCACCTGGCTTTGAATTGCAGGCGCGGAATCGTCCCATCAGCGGCATCCCTTTTTTATGTGAGGTGAATAGCCGCGCGATTTGGGCGCGTGCCATGCGTATGGAAGGCTGCAGCCCCTTTGTCGCGCGTCATACGGCCGGCGCGCAGGACCATGTTTATGAAATTGCCTGGGCCAGCCAAGCCTATCTTGTGGATGTTGATTACACACCAAGCGCGACACGTATCGGCGCCAGCGTGAGGCGTTTCCACCAGGCCGCCGCGTTTCGTGATGCATCCCGGGAGATTGCTGCCGTGCCTAATCTTCGCGCCGCAAGGTTCCGCTGGTCCATTCAGGAATGGGGTTTCGAAAAGCTTGCCTGTCTTTCAACAAATGTTTCCTTCTCGCCCACGCGGCTTGAGGATTTCGCTATTCCGGGCCTTGATGATTTCACCTTCACTGATCGCGGCGTATTGCTGAATGGCGGGCGCGGGCTTGGCTTTGTGGTGGATACCCGCAATTGCCGAGAATTTGCCCTTGCCGTGGATGCGGATGGCGCGCGCCTGGTGGTGATGTGCTTCGACCATGATCGTTACCTGATCAGCGAAGGCAGCACGCCCGTGGTGCGCGCTTCCGGTCAATCCCTGATGTGGAACGCAACCGCGCGCTGGTGGCAAAGCTCGGCTGATATGGATGACGAAACATTCACGCGCCCGCAGGTCATTCGGCTTGGGGACCAAGTTGCCTATGCCATCATCGGTGTGGCGCGCATTGCGCGGGATTATGAAGTGCGTTCGCTGCGGCTGGCGTGTGATCCGCTTTACGCTCCATCCTTACTGTATGGCATGCCGGATCTCCCGCATGGCGCGCG
The DNA here is from genome assembly GCA_020249285.1 of Roseomonas sp. GTDB lineage: Bacteria > Pseudomonadota > Alphaproteobacteria > Acetobacterales > Acetobacteraceae > Neoroseomonas. Next base: position 6,192 of record JADCFX010000013.1, read on the forward strand.
CGAACTGGCCGCTGAATCGCCTTGGGATCCTGGCTCAATTGCGCCAGGCGCTTCGGCGCAAATCAATGTGCCACTGCAAGGCGCGCGCCCGGGTGATTTCGCAACCGCCGCCTTCAGCCTGGCCACTTCAGGCATTGTCATGCTGGCGCAAGTTGGCGCCACCAATATCGTCACCGTCACCGCCTGGAATCACAGCGGCATCGCCATCAACCTTGCCGCCGGTACCGTGCGCGCCCGGGTCACCAAGGCATGAGGCGGCGCAAAAGCACCATTGACCTCGGGCTTGATCTGCGTGAGGCCATCAAGCGCGTGAGCGCCAGCTATGAAGCCGTGCTCAGTCTTGATCCGCTGGTGGAAGATGAGGCGCTGATGCGCGCCCATCGCAACCATATCCAACTCTGCCGTGCTGCGCTTGGTCATTTGGAAGCGCTGCTGCGCCTGGCGCGCGCTACGCATCAGGCCGATCAGCGTGAAGTGAGCGAGGCCGAACGCCTGCTTGCGGAAGCGCGTCAGGCTTTGGCCAATGCCCCCATGCCCGATGATGTCCCGCATGAGGAATGATCCGGATTTCCAGGATTTTCTCTGGCTTTGGAATCAGCGCAGCGCCCAGGAAACGCCCGCCATTCATCGGCGCATCGCGCGCTGGCTGATGGCGCGGCGCGATGCCGGTGATCGGCGCCTGCTGCTGATGGCCTTTCGCGGCTGCGGCAAGTCAACGCTGATCGGGCTTTGGTGCGCCTGGCTTTTGCTCATCAATCCGTCCACGCGCATCCTTGTGGTGGCTGCAGATGCGCAGCTTGCTACGCGCATGGTCGCAACCGTTCGGCGCATTCTGGAATCCCACCCGCTTTGCGCCGAATTACTGCCCGATGTACCAGAAAATTGGGCGGCGGATCGCTTCACCGTCGCCCGCCCCGGCGCTTTGCGAGACCCATCCATGCTGGCGCAGGGTGTTTCGGGCAATATCACCGGTGCCCGCGCCGATGTCATTATTTGCGATGATGTTGAGGTTGCCGGCAATTGCGACACGCTGGGCAAGCGCGAAGCCTTGCGTGAACGCCTGGCAGAACTTGAATTCATCCTGACGCCGGGCGGCACCATTTTGTTTGTCGGCACGCCGCATTGTGAGGAAAGCCTCTACCGAGACCCGAAGCATGAGGACGCCTTCCTGCGATCCTATCGCCGCCTCACGCTGCCCATCATGAATTCGGCGGGTGCGAGCGCTTGGCCGGAACGCTTCCCAAATGAAGCGATTGCAATGCTCCGCCAACGTGTCGGCGCGCTGCATTTCGAACGGCAAATGATGCTGAAGGCGCTACCAGCTGAAGCCGCGCGGCTCGATCCCGCTGCCCTTATTCGTTATGCAGAGGAACCGGAATATCGCGAAGCCGGCGGACGGGCGGAACTCAGCCTGCTTGGACGGCGCCTGGTTTCCGGTGGCGGCTATTGGGACCCTGCCTATGGCCGGCCCGGCAGCGGGGATTCTTCCGTGCTCGCGGCCTGTTATGCGGATCAGGAAGGCAATCACTTCCTGCATCGGCTGCGCTATCTGACGCATGACCCGGATGCGGCGGAAGACCCCGCCACGCAGCAATGCCGGCAAGTCGCGCATATTGCGCGGGATTTGCTGCTGCCGGTTATTCGCGTTGAAACCAATGGCATTGGGCGCTTTCTGCCCGCGCTGCTCAGGCGCGAATTGGCCAAGGCGGGTGCGGCTTGTGCGGTAGTGGAACAGAATAATCATCGCGCCAAGGCGGATCGCATTCTGGGTGCCTTGGAGCCAGCTTTGGCAGCACGTCGGCTGCATACGCATGAAAGCGTCTTCCGTACCCGTTTCCCGTCCGAAATGGCGGAATGGGCGCCTGGGGTCAGCGGCGCACGCGATGACGCTTTGGATGCGCTGGCAGGTTGCTTGCTGGCCGAACCGGTGCGCCTGGCGCGTGCCGGCCCACCAGCGAAGGCTGCTTATTGGCGTGGAAACTAAGTCGCTGTCGCCTTCAGGATTTCCAAGGCATGCCGCGCGCGGCCGGCATCGGTAATCTCAAACCGTCCATCCGCGCGTTGCTGCGCCAAGGCCATGCCGGCCAGGCGCAGCAGGCAGGGGCCATCCTTCAGCCCTTCGGGCCGCCCATGCGGGCCCACCAGCGTCAGCCGATGCAGCGCCGAACGGCAGCAGGTTTCCAGATACGGCTCATTCCACATGGGCCCGGCTTTCCTTTCCGGCGTCTCGCCGCCCCTTTCTTCTGGGGTGGCCGCGCCTGTTCTTCAAGCTTTCAGCACAAGGCCAAGCAGCATGTCCATGCAGATTGACCCCCAATGGTGGTTCACCGCCATAGAGGCGCCGGTGGTTGGCGCGCTTTTTTGGATGATCCACGGGCTCAGGCGCGAATTGCACGCGCGCATTGAACGCGGCGATGAACGCGATTCGGATGCGCTGACGCGCACGCGCGAAGATTTGGCGCAATTCAAGTTGGAAGTGGCGCGCACCTATGTGCCGCTCTCGCTCATTCGCGATCTGGATCGAAGAATCTCAGACCATTTGGTACGGATCGAGGAAAAACTGGAAGACGTCTCACGCACCGGCATTGCCGCAGCGCAAGCCGTGCGCCGCATGGAGGAACGCGAATGACCAAATTACCCGCGCCACGCAGGATTGATATCGAAATCCTGGCCATGACGCTGTGGGCTGAAGCCGCCGACAAACCCGTGCGCGCCATTGAAGCCTTGGCCGCTTTGGTGATGAACCGCCTGCGCCAAGGCCGAGACCCCAATGCGCGACACATTGCCGCAATCTGCCGCGCGCCTTTCCTGTTTTCATGCTGGAATAGGCGAGACCCGCGCCATGCCGCTTTGCGCGCCATCCCGCCTGGTGATGCGGCACTCACCATCTGTCGGCGCATTGCGCAGCGTGCTGCATCCGGCCTGTTGCCGGACCCGACTGGCGGTGCCACACTTTGGCATGATGCCGCGCATCTGCCCGCCTGGGCGGTGGGGCAAGCCAGCATCACCGAAATCGGTGGGCTTTGCTTCTATCGCGCCGAGGATATCACCGCGCCACCGCCACGCGCAGCACGCCCAATGCATGTTTTGGCCGAAGCCGTCTAAGATTTATCCAACCCGCACCACTTCACGCGGCGCCAATACTTCCGCGCCATCGCCAAGCCGATGCCAGGCGCCACTGATCAGAATCTCGCTCGGCTTGAAGCGCGCTTTGTAGGCCATCTTGCGGCTTTCCGGCACCCAATAGCCCAAATAGACATAAGGCAGGCCAAGCGACCGCGCGCGCCCGATCAGCCACAGCACGGCGAAGGTGCCAAGCGAACGCTTATCCTCATCCGTATCGAAGAAGGAATAAACGGCGGAAAGCCCATCGGCCAGCCAATCCGTGAGGCACGCGCCCAAAAGCCTGTCGCGCGCATCGCGAAATTCAAGGATGCCGGTGCTGATCGGCGTATCCTCGATCATCGCGCGGTAATCGTAATAGCCCATGGCCGCCATATCGCCATCAGCATGGCGATTTTTCTGATAGCGCTGGAACAGGGTGAATTGTTCCGCCGTTGCGCGGGCTGGCATTTCTGAAATGGTCAAATCCGCATTGGCGCGCAGGATGCGGCGCTGCGTGCGGTCTGGCGTAAATTCCTCGCTCACCACGCGGATCGGCACGCAGGCCTGGCAGCCGGGGCAGACCGGCGCATAGGCAATGTTGTGGCTGCGGCGAAACCCGGCGCGTGAAAGCCTTTCATGCAAAGCTTCCGCTTCCGTGCCTGAAAGCTCGGTCACGATTTTCCGCTCCGTCCGGCCCGGCAAATAGGGGCAGGGCAGCGGCGCGGTCGTGTAGAAAAATTGCGGTCGGCGGGGTGGGCGATGCAGCATGCGCAGGCATTTTCGCCTCAGAGCGCTTTGGAATCAACCACCTTGCAAAATCGCGTCAGGGAGTAGGGTTCAGACGGATGCGCCCGGTCACGTCCCGCGGTGCAGCCAGCGGCAAAAGCGCGCCATCGCGCCAAAGCGGCAGCATATCGCCCCAATGCCGACTGAAGGGGTGGCCGGATTGGCCAGTTGCGATCACGGCAAAGGCGCCATCCGGCTGGGCCAAATCCATCACGCCGCGAAAGCCCGCGCCATGCACGGCGGCAAAGCCACTACCCCTGAAGGCCGCGCGCGCCACAGTTTCGCCATCCCCGCCTGGCGCGGCGCGCAAGCCCAGCCAATCGCGCAGATAGGGGATGAAGCGCAGAATGGCGTGGTCGAATTGCGCGACATGGGCCGCGCCCCAGCGCCATTGGCGCGGATCGGCGCCCTGCTGAGACGCCAGTGCTGCAACCGCTTCCGTCAAAGCCGCCGCCAGCAAGGGCGCGCAGCCTTCCGCGCCACACCAGCGCGTCGCTGCATCGCCCCCTTGCAGCAAGGGCCGCAGGAATTCGGGGGATGGTGCGAAGCCATCCGGCGGGATGGCAGCGCGCTTCAGCAGCGCCTGGCCAAAGCCGCGCATGGTCGCGTGGAAGATCAGCGGTTCTGGCCGCGTCGCGTCCATCTCGCCATCCCAGGCTTGCAGCAGGGCAAGCGCTGCCCCCGCCGCGCCTTCCATGGGCTGCAGGGCGCGAAAGGCGGGCAGCGCTTCGGCCGCGAAAAGGCTGAAGCGATCCATCTGCAAGGCCGCGAAATCCGCCGGCGTGTGTTGAGGCTGCGCGGCCAAGCCGGCACCGATGCGCCGGAAGCGCCAATCGCCATACCAATCCCGGCTGAGAAAGGCCGGGTGATCCGCCGGCGCCACGCGGTTATTCGCGTTCACAATCACACCGCTTGCTGGGTTTTCGACATGCGGCTTGGCGTCAAAGGGCAGAAACCCATCCCACCCCGCCGCACCATCCCAACCTGGGCGCGGCAGCGTGCCATCGCCACCACGGCGCTGCGGCACGCGCCCCACGACGAACATGGCAATCCCGCCCGCACGATCCGCCAGCATCAGGTTCTGCACCGGGCTGGTGATATCCTCGGCCGCCGCGCGGGCTTCCTTGATGTCGCGCGCGCCATTCAAGCGCAAAAAACCGCGCGCTGAAGTTTCGCCCGCTGAAAGGCTCGCCATGCCCAGCGCCAATACCGTGCCCGCCTTGCCTGCAAAACTTGGATCAAGATCGGATAGCACCGGCCCGTGGCGCGTTTCGCGAAAGCGGAAAGCCACGGGTGCAGCGCCACGCACCGCAATCTGCGTTTCATGCCACGTAAAGTCGCGCGCGCCATCGGGCGTTTCATAGCGCCCGTCATCGGTCAGTTTCTCGATGAAGATATCCTGCGTATCCGCATGCGTGGTGGTGAAGCCCCAGGCGAGGTTTTCATTCCGCCCAATCACAATTCCAGGCACGCCAGGCGCGGTGGCACCCATCAGCATGCGCCCATCCGGCAGGGTGATGCGCGCCAGATACCAAAGAATGGGCGCGCTATGCGAAAGATGCGGATCGGAAGCAAGCAAAGGCGCGCCCGACGCACTCCGCCCTGCCCCTACCGCCCAGGCGTTGGAAGCAATCTCCGGCAAAGGCGCATCTTCCGGAAAGCGCGGCAAATGCGCCGCCAAAGCTGCCAGCGCATCCCCGTTCAGGCCTTCACCACGCAAAGCACCGCTTGCCTTCGCTTCAGTCTGCATAAGCGGTTCATCGGGGCGGCCCGCCGAACTATCCTCCGGCCATAAATCGCCAAGCTGCTCGGGCGAGAGCCGCTCTGCCAGCCGCGCGCGTTCCAATTCCATGCGCCAATTGCCGCCCAGCCAAAGCCCCATGATCTTGCCCCAAAGCAGGCTATCGACGGGCTGCCAGGGTTCCGGCGCACCAAGGGCGATGAATTCCGGCGCGGCAAAGCGCCCGCGTGCTGCGATCCAGGCATTCACACCACGGGCATAGGCTTCCAGCATCGCGCGGGTTTCGGCATCAAGCGCGGCCAAATCCGCCGCTGCGCGTTCTTCAAGGCGCAATAGCCGCATGAAGCGATCAAGCCTCAGCGCCGCCGCACCCGCCACCGCAGCGCTTTGCCCGCGAGCACCACGGCGCATCAGTTCCATCTGAAACATCCGGTCGCGCGCATGCAAAAAGCCCAGCGCCGCCCAGGCATCTGCTTCCGACTGCGCCTCAATATGCGGAATGCCGCGTGTATCGAGCGTAATCGCAACCGGCGCGGCAAGCCCGGCCAGCGACAACTCCGCATCACGCGCGGGCAGGCTCCACCACAAAGCACCGGCAATGCCGCCCAGCAGCAGCAGGATCATCGCTGCCAGAAAAACGCCAAGGCGCTTTGCCCAAAACCCAAAGCCACGGCGGCGGGGGCGACGGCGCTTCATGCGGCGGGGGGGATATTGCCAGTGCGGATCATAAACGCTGCGCGCGCCACGGCACCGCGCCAATCCGCATTGCCATCCGGGCAGCGCACCAAGCGGACAGAAGGATACCAGAGCGTATCTTCCCGCCCCTGTTGCCAGCGCCAGTCAGAATTGCGCCCATGGGTCAGCATCAGCGCAGGCCGCCCGAGCGCGCCGGCCAGATGCAAGACGGCCGTGTCCACCGTCACCACCAGATCAAGCGCCATGATGGCAGCCGCGGTATCCAGAAACCAATCCGGGCTGTTATCCATCTCAGGCCCCAAGCGATCGAGCGCGAAGGGCGCTTCCGTATCCTCGCCCGGTCCCTTTTGTAGGGCGAAAAGCCGCGCGCCACCCAGCGCGGCGATGGGCGCGAAGATGGGAAGAGGCACGGACCGATTGCGATCCACCGGCGCCTTGGGATTGCCCTGCCAGACAATGCCGATGCGATAGCCCTGATTGCCGATGCGCTGGCGCCAATGGGCCACGCGTTCCGGTTCCGCCGCCAAATAGGGAATGCGCCCCTGATATTGCTGCGGGCGCAACCCAAGCGCGCGCGGTAGATTGAGCAGGGGCAGCCAGGATTTGACGCCATGCACCCTGCCCGCCGCACCGCCGGGGCGCGCATCAATCCCTTCCAGAACGGGGGCGAGCAGTTTTATCACACGCGGGTCAAGCACCGCATGCACGCGCACACCGCGCGCACGCAGCATGGGCAGGAAGCGCGCGAATTGGATGGTATCGCCAAGCCCCTGTTCGCCCATCACCAACAGCGATTCCGGCAAAGCCCCGCCACGCCAGATCGGCATGGGTTCTGGGCCATTCGGGCCGGGGCGCGTGACCTTGGTAAAGACCTCAGGCATCAGATCGAAGCGCACTTCGTAAGCGTCCCAGGCTTCCTGCCAAAGCCCAGCGCCGAACAGCGCGCGCGCGAGTGCGGCCTTTACATGAAGGTTTTCCGGCTGAAGCTGCGAAAGCACCCGCAAGGCGGCGGCGGCTTCCGCGCAGCGCCCGGCATCACGCGCATCCTCAAGCAGATTAAGGATGGGCGAGATATCTGGGCCTTCCGCCATGAAAACGGCTACCGCCGGCCCGAGGCGAAGCGCACCGCTTCTTCTGCCGCACGGAACAGCGCGCGCGCCTTTTGGCGCGTTTCCTCATATTCCGCCTTGGGGTCGCTATCGGCCACCACCCCCGCGCCGGCCTGCACATACATCACGCCATCTTTCACCAGCGCGGTGCGGAGCGCGATGCAGGTATCCATGCCGCCATCAGCGCCAAAATAGCCGACACCACCGGCGTAGAGACCCCGGCGGGATGGTTCCAATTCCTCGATAATCTCCATCGCGCGAATTTTCGGCGCGCCGGTCAGCGTGCCGGCGGGGAAGCCCGCGCAATAGGCATCCAAAGCATCCAGCCCCGCGCGCAAACGCCCCTGCACTTCTGAGCCGATATGCATGACCTGGGAATAGCGTTCCACCTGGAATTGCGCAGTGACCTTCACGGAGCCAATTTCCGAAACACGCCCCACATCATTGCGCCCGAGATCGAGCAGCATCAGATGCTCAGCCCGTTCCTTCGGATCGGCCAGCAATTCCACTTCAAGCGCGCGATCTTCTTCCGGCGTGGCGCCGCGCCGGCGCGTGCCGGCAAGTGGCCGCACCGTGACAACGCCATCGCGCGCGCGCACCAGGATTTCCGGGCTGGCGCCAACGGCGGCAAAGCCACCAAAATCGCAAAAGAACAGGAAGGGCGCTGGGTTGATCCGGCGCAGCGCGCGATACAGCGCAAAGGGCGGCAAAGCGAAGGGCGCCGAAAAACGCTGCGCCGGCACAATCTGAAAGCAATCGCCGGCGCGGATGTAATCCTTCGCGCGCTCCACCGCCGCGATATAGCTTGCTTCGGTGAAATTGCTGTCGGGCTGGGGCAAGGCCGGCAGATCAGCCGGCGGAGCCGGGCGCGGCACGGGGCGATCAAGCGCGGCTTCTGCCTCATCCAACCTGGCATTCGCCGCTTCCCAGGCGGTTTGCGGATCGGCCCCTGGCCAGACCGGCGCGCAGAGCAGCAAGGTATCCCGCACATGGTCAAACACGGCCATCAGTGTCGGGCGCGTCATCACCGCATCGGGAATGCCAAGCACATCGGGCTTGGTGGAGGGAAGCTTTTCGATCAGCCGCACCAGATCGTAGCCAAGATAACCGAAAAGCCCCGCCGCAATGGGCGGCAAATTCGCCGGCACCACCATGCGGCATTCATTGATCAGGGCACGCAGGCTATCCAAGGCGGGTGCTGCTTCCGACACAAAACCATGCGGAGCGGAAAGCGCGTGGCGGTTGAGTTCCGCCTTGCCATTGCGGCAACGCCAGATCAAATCCGGCGCCATGCCAATGGCGGAATAGCGCCCGCGCGCTGCTCCACCTTCAATGCTTTCCAGCAAAAACGCATTGGCCTGCGCGCCGCCCGTGAGCTTCAGGAAGGCGCCAACCGGTGTGTCCAGATCCGCCACGCGCTCACGAACCAGGATCTGCCCCCGCCCCGCTTCCAACGCCGCGCGAAATGCCGCGAAACCACCGCCGCTCATCTGCCTATCACCTGTTCCAGCACGCGTTCATTGATGCGCACATTGGCGCGCACACGCAATGCCGCCTGGAATTGCTGTTCCAGATCATCGCCCACGGCCTGTTCAATTTCAACGCGCACGCGGCCCATCCCGAGCGGATCGGTCGCCGGGTCAATACGCAGAATATCGGCGACAGAGGCCACCGCAAAGCCACCGCGGATTTCCGCCATGGTGGCTTCGCCGCGCTTCGCTTCAAACAAGGGCGGCAGCAATTCCGGCGGCACCGGGCTGCCCTGCGTGGGATCGCGCCCGAAAGGCGCGGTGCGCGTGCTGACCAGGCCCATTTCCTGCGCGGCTTCCACCAAAGTCTTGCCACCGCGCTGCGCCGCCAAAAGCCCCGCCGCGCGCGCTTCCGTGAAGCGCCGACGCGCATCGGCAATCACCGCACGGCGGAGGTCCTGTTCAACCTCAGCAAAGGGGCGCAGCTGTGATGGCGTGATGCCGGTCACTTCAATCGCCGCAAATGCATCGCCAAATTCCTGCAAGCGCGGCGCCGCGCCCTGATCCTGCATGAAAATTGCGCGCAGAACCGCATTGCGTTGATCCGCCGCCACCGGCAGGGCCACTGCCTCATTGCCGGGGCTCCGCCCGCCGGGATCGAGAGTCGCATTCACCAGCAACAGCCCAAAACGCGGCGCGGCTTCCGCGAGCGTCATGCCACCCGCCAAAGCATCTTCCACCTTATTGCCACGCTCATACGCAAGATCGAGCGCGCGGTCCTTCGCGATATCGCGCCGCAGCTGATCGCGTAGCTGATCGAGTGTGAAAATCTGCGCGGCTTCCACCGCTTCAATGCCAATCACATGCCAGCCAAAGGGGCTTTGCACCGGGTCCGTCACGCTTTGCGGCGGTGCTGCGAAAGCAGCATCCGCCAGGGCAGGAATGGGCAGGCTTGCCTTATCACCCATCGGCAGCGCCATGGCCTGACCGCCCGCAGCAGTCGCGGCGGCTTCCACGGTTTCCCACGCCGCGCCCGCTTGCCAAAGCTGCGCGATTTCCCGCGCGCGGGCTTCATCGGCCAAAACTACCTGGCGGATTTGTCGGCGCTCGGGCCTATCATATTGGCCATGGCGGGCTTCAAAGGCTTGCTTGATATCTTCCTCTGACACCGCGATTTCATTTGCCAGTGTTTCCGCCGACAGCACGGCAATGCTGATCTGGCGAAACTCCGGCGTGGAAAAACGCTGCGGGTTGTTTTCCAGAAAGCGCTGCAATTGCGCTTCCGTCGGTGCTTCCGGTTCCGGCGCGGCGGAGAATGGCAGCAGCACCACATCCGCCACGCGCCGTTCCGTCTGCCACACCAGCAGCGGCGCGGTCAGCGCATCCGGCGCGGCAGCGCCCGCGCGCACGGCACCCAGCAATTGCTGGCGCAGCAAATCGCCCCGAATTAGGGACAGGAATTGCGGTTCGGTCAATTCATTGCTGCGCAATACCTGCGCCAGAATCTCACGCGAAAACCGACCATCCGGGGTGCGCAGACCAGGGATGGCGAAGACGGTTTCGCGCACCATTTCTTCCGGCGCCACCACGCCCATGCGCTGCGCCTCCGCCACCATCGCGCGTTCGCCGATCAGGTTTTCCAGGGCGCCCACGGCCACGGCGCGGCGGATAGCGTCATTCGGCTCAAAGCGATTGCCCATCTGGCGCGCGATTCGCGACATTTCACGCCGCGCGGCCATTTGCGCTTCCTCGGCTTCGATCCGCTGATCACCAACCCGCGCCACGGCCGTATCGCGGCCAAAATTGCGCACAACATCCTCAATCCCCCAGACAGCGAAGGAGAGCACGAGCAGGACGAAAAGCGCCTTGGCAACCCAGGTAGAGGCCAGGCGACGCATGAAGGTGATCATGGATAAGGTGATTACCGCCACGCGGCGCCGCGCGAAAGGCCCGATGCTTGCCAAGCCCCCAAGTGGCGGCTAGCCACACGGGGCAAAGCTCGCCCCAAGCCCAGGAGGAACCCCAGCATGACCCCCGGTGTGCGCCCGCTGATCGCCGGCAATTGGAAAATGCATGGGCTGGCCGCCGAGGCCCAAGCTTTGGCCCGGGCCGTTGCCGCCGGCGCCGCTGGGCTGAAGGCGGAAGTGCTGATCTGCCCCCCCGCCACGCTGATCACCCCCCTGACCCAGACTTGCGCCGGGGTGGTGGCGCTTGGCGGGCAGGATTGCCATGAGGCCGCGAAGGGCGCCCATACCGGGGATATTGCCGCCGCCATGCTGAAGGATGCCGGCGCCACCTACGTTATTCTGGGCCATTCCGAACGCCGCATGGCCTATCGGGAGACCAGCCACCGCGTCCGCGCCAAGGCCGAAGCCGCTTTAGCCGCCGGCCTGATCCCGGTGGTGTGCGTCGGCGAGCCCGAGGATGACCGGCTTTTGGGCCGGGCCGAGGAAGTGGTGGCCGAGCAAATGGCGGAAAGCCTGCCGGATGGCTTTGGCGCTGCCGGCGGCGTGGTGGCTTATGAACCGGTTTGGGCGATTGGCACGGGCCGTACGCCGACGGAAGCCGATATCACCGCCATGCATGCCATGATGCGTGCCAAGCTGGTGGAAGCTTTCCCTGCTGAAGGCGCTGGGCTGCGCTTGCTTTATGGCGGTTCGGTCAAGCCCGGCAATGCCGTGGCCATCCTGGCGCTGCCGCATGTGGATGGCGCGCTTGTGGGCGGTGCCAGCCTTGTGGCCGAGGATTTCCTGGCGATCGCGCGGGCCGCCGGCTAAGCCCCACTTCCCGCCTTGTCGCGGCGCGCCTTGGCGCCTAACTTCGATCTCTCAAAATTCCTCAGGAGGATACCAGCATGTTCAAGGGTTCCATGGTCGCGCTGATCACGCCCATGCGCGCGGATGGGTCCGTGGACGAGAAAGCCTTCGTGGAATTGGTGCAGTGGCAGATTGCCGAGGGCACCGAAGGCCTGATCCCCGTTGGCACCACCGGCGAAAGCCCGACGCTTTCCCATGAAGAACATATGCGCGTGGTGGAGCTTTGTGTGGAAGCCGCTGGCGGGCGCGTGCCCGTGATTGCGGGTACCGGCAGTAACAGCACATCCGAGGCGATTGACTTCACCCGCCACGCCAAGAAGGCCGGCGCCGATGCCTGCCTTGTCGTGACACCCTATTACAACAAGCCGACTCAAGAAGGCCTGTATCTGCATTACAAGGCGATTGCAGATGCCGTGGATCTGCCCATGGTGATCTACAATATCCCGCCGCGCAGCGTGGTTGACATGAGCGTTGAGACCATGGCGCGCTTGGCCAAGCACCCGAATATCATCGGCGTGAAGGACGCGACCGCAAACCTTGTGCGGCCTTTGCATACGCGCCGCGCCTGCGGGGCGGATTTCGCGCAGCTTTCCGGCGAAGACCATACCGTGATTTCCTTCATGGCCGCTGGCGGGCATGGCTGCATCAGCGTCACCGCCAATGTGGCACCCCGGCTTTGCGCGGAAATGCACAAGGCCTGGCGCGCCGGGCGCGTGGATGAGGCGATGGAAATCCAGGACCGCCTGGTGCCTTTGCATGATGCGCTGTTTGCCGAGACCTCTCCGGGCCCGGTGAAATATGCGGCGAGCCTGCTGACCAAAAGCACCGATCATTGCCGCCTGCCGCTGGCCCCTGTGGGTGAGGCGACCCGTGCGCGCGTGCGTGACGCCATGGTTTCGGTTGGCCTGTTGAATTGAAAGGGATGCGCCCGCGCGGTGGGTGCGTGAGATATGGCTGAACCGCGCAAGAAGGGCATGATTTCCCACGGGATCGCCGCGCAGAATCGCAAGGCGCGGTTTGATTATAAGATCAATGACACCATCGAAGCGGGGCTTGCCTTGGTGGGGCCTGAGGTGAAGTCGCTCCGCGCCGGGCGGGCCACGCTGACGGAAGCCTGGGCCGGCGAACGCGATGGGGAGATGTGGCTGTTCAACGTCCATATCCCGGAATGGCAGGCGGGTTCCTTCATGGCGCGGTTCGAACCGCGCCGGCCACGCAAGCTGCTTTTGCACAGCAAGCAAGCGCGTGAATTGATCGGCGCCATCGCGCGCGATGGGGCGACGCTTGTGCCGCTGGATATTCACTTCAATGAACGCGGGCGCGCGAAGGTGTTGCTGGGGTTGGCTGAGGGCAAGAAGAAGCACGACAAGCGCGCGGCGGTTGCTGCGCGGGATTGGCAGCGGGATAAGGCAAGGCTGATGCGGGATAAGGGGTAGGGGGGGTATGGCGCTGTAGCACTGGGCGCGAATGTTGCTGAAGGCCGAGTGCTTCGGTCACGAAGGAGTCGCATAACCGGCAAAATACAAAGCCCGATCAAGATCGGTTCGGCGTCAGACGAATAGCGTAGGTGTACAATTATTCTGGCTGGAGACTCTCGTTCCTGCGCGATCGTGCGATTGGAAATTGCCACATAATTTTTGTTAATCGAAAGGATCATATGAAACCCACTTTCCTCCAGCATTAGTTAGGCTAAAAGAACTCGTTACTTGACGCAGTTATTCCTTAAGAGTACTATGAGATATGAAGTCTCTTAAGCTAAGGGGAACGTCATGAGCAAAGCACTTGGATTTCTTTTTGCTGGTTTATCATTCATCACAAGTTTGTCTCCCGCAACTGCCCAGACCTGCTCTGGTGAAGCCAGAGGCGGAATCGGCCGAACCTCACAAAGTGGTTTGTTCCTTGGCGATGGTAGTGTCGCGATGCGAGCCAAAATGAATATCAATATTGATGGAAGCGGCCGCGCGTATCATCCGCGGAATGCCGAAGCTGGGGCGTTGATACATTTGTGTAATGCTGGCCAAATCTATCTACCGGACGGCTCTAACTATCATGGCTCGGAATCCAATACGGTTTGTACCGGTCGTTTTATGAACGATTTTCAGCTTATCAGGGCCGCTGGCTGGACAAATCCTTCGGTTGGGGCAATCAGATGGTATGGAATTCTAGGTACTGGAACTGCAACAATCGCAGGGCGTAGGATCGACGGAGTTATCCCTGTTGAGCTTTCGGATGGGTCTGGTTTTTTCGTTTCCCCAACGAGTCTACAACGTGTACCTCGACCTGGTGAAGGTCGTCTCGATCCTCGAAACCAAGACACTTACGTGGACCCTCTTGTCGTACCAGCAGCTGTGATTCCGACGTCGCCCCTGTTAACACAAACAGGAGTGAGGCTAGGCAGCTTTGGTGTGGCAGTTCATGTTCAAAAAGGAATAGCTACTCCGTTTGTTGTTGGCGATATAGGACCAAGGGTTGGCGAAGGAAGTCTTGCACTTGCGCGTCTTGTAAATGGGCTCCCGATGCCGACCGAAATCACTCGGAAGCAGCGATACGAAGGACAGGTAGAAAAGCCTGATATATTGTGGGTATTTTTTGGAAATAATCAGCCCACAGACCCCTACGATCCGAACAAAGTTTTTCAGGCGGCGAGATCTGCCTTTGAGAACTGGGGGGGCGAAGACAGGTTGAGGGCCTGCCTCGCCAACAATCGTATTCCCATCAATTGATCCGTGCATGATCATTACAAAAAAAATTAGTTAACCAGAATCAACTTAACCATCGATCAAGTGCCGGTGCGGTACTTCTGGACTTAAAATCAAACATTCATGACGCGTAGTTCTTTGCGAGAAGTCTTTGGAACGAAAGTGACGAATAAATGATTCGCACAGGTCTTGTGGGGGGCGTCATCCTTTTAACGGGCTGGTACCCGCAACATCACTACAAATGGTAGATCTCTTCCGTCCACCCGTGCCTATTCGGGTCGCTATCCTAAGTCGAACGACTATCGCTTGATCACAAAATGGTGTGTTAATGCAACGTTACCCCCCTACCCCTTCACCGGCCCCGCCACACTAATCGCCCCCGCCTCCCGCAGCGCTGCCCGTTCTTCCACCGAAAACCCCAAAATCCCGCCCGGCACTTCTTCCTCATGCTGATTGAGAAAGGGCCTCGGCTTCAGCGCCAGCGCTGGCGCATCGGTGAAGCGCGGCGGCAAAGATGGCAGGCAAACGCGCCCAACCTCAGGACCGTCCATCCAATGCAGCATGATCATCGCGCTCCAGATACCGGCGCAGCGCATCGCTGACGACAGTGTTTAGGTTGATCCCCCGCCGCCTCGCGTAAAGCATCGCGCGGCGATGCAGGTCGCGTCCGGGGCGTACGTTGAAGCTGCCTTTCAACGAACTTCAGCCTTGCGGCCTTCGGCCTCGCAAAGCTCAAGATAATCATCCACGGCTTCCTGGAACGCCGCCTTGATGCCTTTGGCGTCCTTGCCTTCATAGGTCACAAGATCGCGGATAAACTCAAGGCGACCATGCAGCACCCCATCCTCATCGCTGTATTCGACCGATCCGAGATACCCTTTGTATTCCAGCATCGTGCTCATCTGGGCCTAACATCCGCATCATGCGCAGCAAGCATTGCTCCACTCAATGCCGCGCGGGCGGGCCGGTGCGACGCAGACATGGGTTCTGGCTTGCGAAGTTACGGAGTGCGGGGGGCAATGGCGCGATGTTATCCGCTGCCGCCATCTGAGCCCTTCCCTCACTGGACCAGCTTGCCGGTGCGAAATCCGGATTATCAAAGCGCCCATGAACACGGACGGGCACATCCAAAGCGAAGGAATTCGTTGTGTCTCCCTGGCTCCCGATCGTCAGATCCATGGTTTGCCTAAAAATGTCAAAATGCCCAGACCCCGCGATGGTGCCTGTTTCAGCATGGATACGCAGTGGCGCAATCTGCCCCACACCGGCACGCATATCCAAAACCCCCAAAAGGCACGTCAGCGATGCATGACCATCCGCCCTACGAAAGGCAGAGCGTAGATCGATGGAACCCAATTCGATCACACGCTTTTCAACACTACCCTCCAACATGGAAATGACAGCGGAAACGCGCGCCTGATGCGCGGCCGTATTCACGGTGTGGCCTTCAGCGGAAACCGCCAAACGTCCATCAATACGCCCACTCAGTGGCAGTGTCGTGACACCGAAGCCGCGCCCCAACGCATCAATATCCGCATCATGCATGCCAACATCGGCAGTGATACGCGTCCCAGCAGAAATTGTTTGAGCATGCGCCTGCGCCGTGATGCGGGCACCCAGGGTTGAAAGTGAGACTTCCGATACGTCAATCTTATCCGCAGCGAGTACGCCGGCAAAGCGGCTATTGGCCACGCGTATCTTCGCATAACTCAATTCCTGCACCGTGAAACGGGCATCAACAACGGGATCCTGCTTGGGGTCCAATTTCAGCGCAATATCCGCATGCTTATCGGCAGTACCTGGCGGCGGAGCGCCCGCTATGATTCGATTGAGATTGAGGCGCGTAAAAGCAAGATCCACTCTTATGTGATCTGGCTTGCCATGCTCGCCTTCCACAAGATGCAGAATGGCACCCCTGAAAGCCTCGTGGTTTATCTTGCCCGTAATGCCGGAAAGCTTCCAATCATTGCCGGCGTGCTCAAATTTCCCCGTGATTTCCATATCGATGTGTAGATCGAGAGCCTCACCAGCAAGCGCTACGAATACAGCCGGTGTCGGCGCGTGCAATCTCAGCGCCCCCGCGACGCCATCAAAATTCAAAGGATCAGTCATCGTGCCTTGAAATGCCATGGAGGTATGGCCTGACTTCAAGTTCAGTTGCACCGGAAAGGGCTGCGGTGCGCGACGCAGCGCATTGAAACTATCAAGATCACCAGTCAGCGTTGCCGCAAGACCATTATAGGAACCACTTGCATGCAGCCGCACGGGCGTATTGGCAGCCTCACTGCTCACATTGGCTTGGTCAATTCTCGTGCGCAGAAATTTACCGCTCGTTGTACGAATGACAATTTCGCTGTCTTTCATCTGAAAATCGAGAATGGTTGGCAGTCTGCGATAGTCAGGCGACGTGTCCCTGGATGACGATGGAGTCCTTTCCCCGAAATGCCAATTCTTGTGATGCTGAACTTTTTCCAGTCTCAGGGTCATGCCTTCAACCACCACGCTTCGCACGAGCGGCGAGCCAGCAAACAGCAATGACCAGGCATTCACCTCGGCCCGCAAATTGTTCAAACCCAGCATATCCGCATGGCTGCCGGCTTCCAGATTGGCGAGTGTGACGCCCCGTAACTCAACGCCAATCCAACGCCCAGGGCTGATGCGTAAACTCTCAATTTCGACTTTACGCCCCAAATTTTCGCTTATTTTATGCGCAATAAATGAACCGAAATCGCCGTTTTTCACAAACAGAAATGCCCCAAACCCGCCCGCCACGAGAAGGATGGCCAGCAGAGCCTGGATGATCAAAAAGCGGCGAAACAAAACAAACCCCCGATCTGGATCATTGGTTGACCGATATCATGCGCTCTACCTTCCTAACCTGTAACGAACCCATCGGACCAGCCCTCAATTCGATGAGACATCTGGCGCATCCCTGAGGGCAAAGGATCAAGCCTAGGCATAGGCCACTGCACCGAAACCATCTCTGTTTTTCGGCGCAGCGCAGAAATCACCCCCTACCCCTTCACCTGCGCCGCCATACTAATCGCCCCCGCCTCCCGCAGCGCCGCCCGTTCTTCCGCCGAAAACCCAAAAATTCCGCCCAGCACTTCTTCCTCATGCTGATTGAGAAACGGGCTCGGCTTCAGCGCCGGCGCCAGAGCATTGGTGAACCGCGGCGGCAAAGATGGCAGGCAAACGCGCCCAACCTTAGGATCGTCTATCCGTTGCCGCATGTTCATCGCGCTCCAGATACCGGCGCAGCGCATCACTGACGACAGTGTTGAGGTTGATCCCCCGGCGCTTGGCGTAGAGCATCGCACGGCGGTGCAATTCGCGTCCGGGACGCACGTTGAAGCTTCCCTTCAACGGCACATCGGGCTTGCGGCCTTCAGCCTCGCAAAGCTCAAGATAATCATCCACGGCTTCCTGGAAGGCTGCCTTAATCCCTTTGGCGTCTGCGCCTTCATAGGTCACCAGGTCACGGATGAATTCAAGGCGACCATGCAGCACCTCATCCTCATCGCTGTATTCGACCGATCCGAGATACTCTTTGTATTCCAGCATCGTGCTCATATCAGACCCCCTTCGGTCAGTACCCGCAGCACATCATCAATGACGTACATTTTGACGATGTTGCCGGGGTGCGGCTTGTGCAAAGCGATGGTTGGCGCGGTGGCATGGATGAAGCGCCGCCGGGAACCGCCTGTCTTGCCCCTCACGGCCTCAGCATAACCGAGACCTTCGAGCAGCTTGACCAGCTCATCCCAGGTAAAGTCTTTCGGCCTGCCCTTCAGCCGGGCCACCAGCTTGTCGCGCCGGGTCATGCCAATTTGCCACGCTAACCTTGTTTGCGGGAGGCATTATGCACATTCGGGCGGGGTATTGCAACCGTTTTTAGTTGCAAGGGGGCTTTTCACGCCCAGCCCCCTACCCCTTCACCTGCGCCGCCGTACTGATCGCCCCCGCATCCCGCAGCGCCGCCCGTTCTTCCGCCGAAAACCCAAAAATCCCGCCCAGCACTTCTTCCTCATGCTGATTGAGAAAGGGGCTCGGCTTCAGCGCCGGCGCCGGTGCATCCGCAAAACGCAAAGGTGAGGATGGCAAGCACACGCGCCCAACCTCAGGATGTTCCACCCAATGCAGCATGCCGCGTTCATGCATGCCGGCGTCATTGATCACCTCATCCAAATCACGCACAGGCGCTGCCGGCACGCCGAATTTGCGCGTGGCTGCCACGGCTTCTTCGCGGGTCATGCCGGCAAGCCAGGCGGTCACCATGGCATCAACCTCCGCCATGTTTTGCACGCGCGCGGGGTTGGTGGCGAAGCGCGCATCGCCCATCAAATCTTCCCGCCCCATGGCGCGCAGCAGGCGGTTCCAATGGTCTTCCTTGACGACAATGATCGCCAGATAGCCATCGCGCGCCGGATAGACATTGTAGGGCGCCATGGCCAGGCCCGCATGGGAATTGCCCGTGCGCGGCGGGATGGTGCCGCGCTTGCCGCCGAAATGCATGCCAAGCGCGGAAGCAAGGCAGGGATAAACCGTATCCTGCATGGCGATTTCCACGAAGCGGCCGCGCCCGGTGCGTTCTCGGTCAAACAGAGCAGTCAATGCGGCGGCGTAAAGATGCGTGCCGCCCAGAAAATCCACCACCGCCGGGCCGGATTTTACAGGCGGGCCATCAGGGAAGCCCGTTGTGTGCATAATGCCGGATGCCGCCTGCACCGTCAGGTCCATGGCCAGCTTGTCGCGATCCGGTCCCGAACGGCCATAGCCCGATGCCGCCGCATAAATCAGGCGCGGGTTGCGGGCCAGCAGCACTTCCCAGCCAAGGCCGAGCTTATCCATCGCCCCCGGCGCGAAATTCTCAATCAGAATATCGGCGCGATCCACCATGGAAAGGAACAGCTCGCGCCCGGCTTCATTCTTGAAGTCAATCGAAATGCCAAGCTTGTTGGAATTCAGCATGGCCTGCGGCACGGAACCGCCGGAAACCATTGTCCGGCGGCGGAGAGACTCTCCCCCCGGCGGTTCAATCTTGATGACGGTGGCGCCCGCCATCGCCATCAGGAAGGAACAATACGGCGCCTGATAAATCTGCCCGAGATCGAGAACGAGTATCCCATCCAGCGGGCGATGCGGCTCCGCCATCCGGGGTTAGACCTTGGAACCCAGAATGCGCCGGCCAATGGCGCTGCGATGCACCTCTGACGGGCCTTCATACACGCGCATCAGGCGCACCTGCTGGTGCATCAATTGAAGCGGAAGCTCCTTGGTCACGCCCATGGCGCCGAAGGTCTGCATGGCCTGGTCCAGAATATCCTGCGCCATTTCCGTGCCTTCCACCTTCAGCATGGATGCTTCCATGCGCACATCAGCGCCGGCATCAAGCTTGGCCGCCAGATCAGCGACCATCAGCTTGCAGGCATGCATGCGCGTGGCAGCTTCCGCGACCCACCATTGAATGGCCTGGCGATCCGCAAGCCGCACGCCAAAGGTCACGCGGTTGCGCGCCTGATCCGCCATCATATCCAAGGCGCGACGTGTCATGCCCACACAACGCGCACCCATTTGCAGGCGGCGCACATTCAGGCGCAACTGCATGGGCGCATAGCCGCGGCCCAATTCGCCGAGCACCTGGGCTTCCGGCACGCGGCAACCCTCAAACACCAATTCATAGGTCTTGCGCCCGCCAATCATGGAAATTTCGCGTTCAATGATGAAGCCGGGCGTGCCCTTTTCCACGATGAAGGCCGTGACGCCTTCCTGGCGCTTGCCATCGCCCGTGCGCGCCATGAGGATGATGAAATCCGCGCGCGGCACATTGCTGACCCAAATCTTGCGACCATTGATGACCCAATCATTGCCATCCTTCACCGCGCGGGTCGTCATGCCCGCAGGGTCCCCGCCCGCGCCGGGCTCGGAAATGGCCATGGCGGAACGCGCCGTGCCTTCAGCGTAAGGCGCCAGATAACGCTCCCGCTGCATGGAATTGGCGACCGAGAGCATCATGTGCAGGTTGGGGCTATCGGGCGGGATGACGAAGGGCACGCAGGCGCGGCCCAATTCTTCCTCAGCGGCGGCGAGCGCGCTTAGTGATAGATTGGCGCCGCCGAATTCCTCCGGCACATCAAGCCCCCAAAGGCCCAATTCCTTGCAGCGCGCGAGCAAGCGCGTTTCTTCTTCTTCCGAAAGCTTAAAGCCCTTACCTTCGGCTTCGCGCTTCAGAATCGCGGGCTCCAGCGGGATAAGTTCCTTATCCACGAAGCGCGCGACCAAGTCTTGCAACATGCGCGTTTCTTCGGTGGGGGCGAAGGGCAAAGGGTTATGGTCCATGGTGGCTGTTTCCTTGTTCTGATACGCAAGGCATCACCAGCGGGGCGATGCGTCAAGGCGCGAAATGTCAGAATATCGCGCTGAAGGGCAGTACTGTCACGCGATCCCCGGGGCTGACCGCCGTGATGTCTTCCGGCAATTCGACAAAAGCATCCGATTGCGTCAGCGATGTAAGCAACCCCGCCCCTTCGCGTGCAAATTTCTGTGCGCGTGGCAGGCCGGCAGTGGCATGCAGGCTGACGCGCACATATTCGCGCCGCCCGGCCTTTTTACGGTAGCTGAAATCAGCCTCCGCCACGAAGCGCGGCAGGGCTTCCGGCAGGGCGCCGGCCAGGCGCAGCGCCAGGGGTCGGGCCAGATGCAGGAAGGTCACCACCGCAGCCACAGGATTGCCCGGCAGGCCCAAAACCGGCGTGCCGCCTACAAGCCCCATCGCCGCAGGCCGGCCCGGCTTCACCGCCAGCCGCCAAAACACCAACCGCCCGCCGGCTTCAATGGCGGCGCGGACATGGTCTTCTTCCCCGGTGGAGACACCCCCGCTGGTCAGCAGCAAATCATGGCTGGCGGCGGCTTGGCGCAGCGCGGCTTCAGTGGCCGCGCGGTCATCGGGCAGAATGCCAAGATCATGCGCTTCCACAGGCAGCGCGGCCAGCAGCGCCAGCAGCGTGAAGCGGTTGCTGTCATAGCTCTGCGCCGCACCGAGCAGCCCGCCGGGGCTTGCCAATTCATCGCCGGTAGAAAACACGCCAACGCGGAGCCTGGGCCGCACCGCCAACCGCGCCTGCCCCAAAGCCGCCGCCAAGCCAATCTCCGCCGGGCCGAGCCTTTTGCCCTCAGGCAGCGCAAGCGCGCCCTTGGCGATATCCTCCCCAGCCGGGCGCGCATTGGCGCCCAGCTTGAGACCAGGGGGGATGAAAATCATCGGACCAACCCAGCGCACATCTTCCTGCATCACTGCGGTATCGGCGCCGGGCGGCATGGGGGCGCCGGTGAAAACGCGCATCGCCTCACCGGGGGCAAGCGCGCGCGGCGCGGCCTGCCCAGCGGCGATGCGGCCCACTTCGATCAGGGCTGTCTCGGCGCCAGGGGCAAGGTCTTCGTGCCGAAAGGCCCAGCCATCCACGGCGGCGTTAAAGAAGGGCGGCAGGGGCAAGGGCGCCATCAGGTGCGCGGCCAGCACGCGCCCGCGCGCGGCGGCGAGTGGCACCATTTCCTCACCAGAGGCGGGCGGGATGCGTGCCAGGATCAGCGCCTGGGCTTCTTCCACCGCCATCAACGCGCCGCCAAAGGCGAAGCAATCATCCGAAAGCTGCGCCATTACCCCTCCGTCCAGGGAATGTCCTTGATTGGCCGGGCCAGCGCCAGCACCAGATCAGCAATGGCTTCCACTTCATCCAACCCAGCGCGGGGCAGATCATAAGGTGGCATCGTATCCGATGCCACCGCGACAATGCCGGGCATATCGGGGTGCATCCAGGGCTTGGCATTGGCAGCGCGGTGCACTTCCAGTTTCGGATGCGCGTCGCGCTTAAAACCTTCCACGATCACCAGATCAACCGGGTCAATCCGCGCGATCAATTCCGGCAGGCGGGGTTCGGCAGCACTGCGAAGTTCCGTCATCAGCGCCCAACGCGCACCGGATGCCACCATCACCTGCTGCGCGCCGGCCTGCCGATGCTGCCAGGAATCCTTGCCCGGCACATCCACATCAAAACGATGATGCGCATGCTTCAGTGTAGAAACACCAATCCCCCGCCCGTTAAGGCAGGGGATCAGTTTCACCATCAAGGTTGTCTTGCCGGCCCCGCTCCAGCCGGCGAGGCCGATCACGCGCATGGGTTAAAGTCAGTCTGCGCCGGATGCCTTGGCACTGGGCGGGGGTTCCGCCGTGCGGCCCTTGGCCAATTCTTCCTGCACCCACAGCCCATGATGCTGCTTGGCCCAGTTCAGATCAACCTGACCCGTGCCCATGGCATCAAAGGCGCCATCCATACCGATTGAGCCAATATAGATATGCGCCAGCATCGCCGCGATCATCAGCACGGAAAGCAGGCTATGGATGATGTGGCTAAGCTGCATCCCGGCGACATCAGTGAAGAAGAAGGGGAAAACCAGCAGATAGCCGGAAACGGCCACCACTGCGCCACCCAGCACCGTGATCCAGAACACCATCTTCTGCCCGCCATTGAAGCGGCCAGCCTGCGGATGTTCCTTGCCGATCAAGCCACCACCCGCCTTGAACCAGGCAATGTCGCGCGCATTCGGGATGTTATCCTTCAGCCAGATCAGCAGCATGATCACCAGGCCAAGCGTAAACGGAAAAGCCAGGAAGTTATGCGCGTATTTGCCCCATTGGCTGATGGCGGTGAAAGCCTCAGGCCCCACAATCGGCAGCAGGATGTGGCGCCCGAAAGTCAGGTTCAGGCCCGACAGCGCCAGGATGATGAAGGTGGAAGCCACCATCCAGTGATTGCCGCGTTCCAGTACATTGAAGCGCAGAATGGTGCGCCCTGAACGACCACCCTCGATCGGGATGCGCCCCTTGGTCAGGCGGAACACCGTCAGGATCGCCAGCATGCCAAGCACGGCAATGCCGCCCACCCAGGCGAGCGTATAATTGTGGAAGTCGCGCCATTCGCGCCCGACAGGCTGAATGAGCGTCGCGGCCCGATCATCCGGAATGGTAATGCGGCCCTGGATTTGGTTGCCGCGCAGCAGCGCCTGCACTTCCATTTCTTCCGCCATGGAAGGCGCGCGCGGCGCCGTTTGCGCCATTGCGGGTGCCGCCGCACCGATCAACAGCGCGGCCAGCAGGCCAAGGATGCGGAGTTTCATGTTCCGTCCGCCCTTCAGATCGCGACCGTTTCGCGATAGGCGGTGCGCCAGCCCCAGGCGCCCGTGCCATAACCGCGGCGCTGCACGCGCTCGCGGTAGATGGAGGCAATGATCTGCCCATCACCCGCAAGCAACGCCTTGGTGGAACACATTTCAGCGCAAAGCGGCAACTTGCCTTCAGCCAGACGGTTCGACCCGTACTGGATATATTCCGCCTGGGTATTATCCGCCTGCGGGCCGCCGGCGCAGAAGGTGCACTTATCCATCTTCCCGCGAGAGCCAAAATTGCCCAGGCGCGGATATTGCGGCGCGCCGAAGGGGCAAGCGTAGAAGCAATAACCGCAGCCGATGCAAAGGTCCTTGTCATGCAGCACCACGGCATCGGCTGTGGTGTAGAAGCAGGAAACCGGGCAGACAGCAGCGCAGGGCGCATCCGTGCAATGCATGCAGGCCATGGAGATGGAACGCTCCCCCGGCTTGCCGTCATTGATCGTCACCACGCGGCGACGATTGATGCCCCAGGGCACTTCATGTTCGTTTTTGCACGCCGTGACGCAGGCATTGCATTCGATGCAGCGTTCCGCGTCCAACAGGAATTTCATGCGGGCCATGTTTCTGGTCCTCCCTTATGCCGCGCGGATCTGACAAAGCGTGACCTTGGTTTCCTGCATGAAGGTCACCGGGTCATAGCCATAGGTGGTTACTGCATTGACGCTTTCGCCAAGCACGATGGGGTCTGTGCCTTGCGGATATTTGCGCCTTTGGTCTTCCTGCATGAACCAGCCAGCGAAGTGGAAGGGCATCCAGGCCACACCGGTCCCGACGCGTTCCGTCACCAAAGCCTTCATGCGGGTTGATTTGCCGGCGGGCATTTCAGGGCCAGTCACCAATACCCAGGCACCGTCCTGGATATTGCGTGCGGCAGCGTCGCGGGGATTGATTTCCACGAACATGTCCTGCTGTATTTCCGCAAGCCATTTATTGGACCGCGTTTCTTCCCCGCCGCCTTCATATTCAACCAGGCGCCCGGAAGTCAGGATGATCGGGAAATTCGGCGCCACCTGGTGCGAACGGTTCTGTACCGTCTGCCCCAGATGCGGCAGGCGGAAGCCGCGCCGATCCGGCAGCGTCGGGTATTGCGCGATCAAATCAGTGCGCGGCGTATAAATCGGTTCACGATGCACCGGCACGGGATCAGGCAGGTTCCAAGCCACGGCACGCGCCTTGGCGTTGCCGTAGGCCATCACGCCGTGATCCATGGTGATACGAATGATCCCCATGGAAAGATCAGTCGCCCAGGAAGCGGTACCACCCTGACGCGCGAGCGATGCGCGTTCGGCTTCGGTGAATTCCGCATCCCAGCCAAGGCGCTGCATCACCGCCGTGGTGAATTCCGGATAGCCATCGGTGATTTCCGAGCCCTTGGAATAGGACCCTTCCGCCAGCAGCGTCACGCCATTGCGTTCCACCCCGAAGCGGGCGCGGAAAGTGCCGCCGCCTTCCTTCACATGCAGGCTGGTGTTGTAGAGGATATGTGTGCCCGGATGGCGCATTTCCGGCGTGCCCCAGCAGGGCCAAGGCAAGCCGTAGAAATCGCCCTTGATTTCGGCGGGCGCATCCGCCTTGGCGCGCAAGGTCACCAGATCGAACTTGTCCTGATGCGCCATATGCGCCTTCAGGCGTTCCGGCGATTGGCCCGTATAGCCCGTGCTTATCGCGCCGCGGTTGATTTCGCGCAGCACACTCTCGGCAACGGGTTCCTGACCCGTCACTTCGATGTTCTTGAACATATCCGCCTGGAAGCGGATCGGCATATTGCGCTTCTCAGCCGCCCGGTCCAAGGCGCCGGTGAGGCGATACATCACCTCATAATCATTCTTGCTCTCGAAAATCGGCTTCACCACCTGATCGCCCCATTGCACGGAACGATTGGAAGCGGTGCGGCTGCCCGCGCATTCAAACTGCGTGCAGATCGGCAGCAGATAAGTGTTTTCCTTGCGGTTCGCGAGGACCGCGAAGGTTGTCGGATGCGGGTCCGCCACCACCAGCAGATCAAGCGCTTCGAGGCCTTTCACAGCCTCCGGCATGCGCGTGACGGTATTGCCGCCATGGCCGAACACCACCATGGCCTTGAAGTTGTCACGCTGCTGCACCTGGTCCCTGGGTAGCGTCACCGCATCGAAATAGCGTGTGGTGGGGATGCCAGGCGTGCCCATAATGGCCGGGCTATCAAACCGCGCCACCATGGATTCATAAGGCACGTTCCACACGCGTGACCAATGCCGCCATGCGTTCTCATCAAGCCCGTAATAGGCCGGCAGTGTCGTGACATCGAGCCCGAAATCCGTCGCCCCCTGCACATTGCAATGGCCGCGGAAGATATTCGCCCCCGTACCATCGGAACCGACATTGCCAGTGGCCAACAGCAGAATGGAGAAGGCGCGCACATTGGCGGTGCCCACGGTTTTTTGCGTCGCACCCATGCACCAGATCAGCGTGGCGGGCTTTTGCGTCGCGAACATTTCCGCGACCTTTTTCAGCTGCGCGCCCGGCACGCCGGTTACGCGCTCAACTTCCGCCGGAGTCCACTTGGCGCATTCGGCGCGGATTTCATCCATGCCATAAACGCGCTGGCGGATGAATTCCTTGTCTTCCCAGCCATTGGCGAAGATGTGGTGCAGCATGCCCCAGATGATGGGGATATCCGTGCCCGGGCGGATGCGCACATATTCATTCGCATGCGCAGCGGTGCGGGTGAAGCGCGGGTCAATCACAATCAGATTGGCGCGATTCTGTTCCTTGCCAGACAGCACATGCTGCAAGCTGACCGGATGCGCTTCCGCCGGATTGCCGCCCATGATGATCATGGTTTTCGAATTGCGGATGTCGTTATAGGAATTGGTCTGCGCGCCATAACCCCAGGTATTGGCCACACCCGCAACCGTGGTGGAATGGCAAATACGCGCCTGGTGATCGACGTTATTCGTGCCCCAGAAGGCCGCGAATTTGCGGAACAGATAGGCCCCTTCATTGGAAAATTTGGCGCTGCCCAGCCAGAAGGTGGCATCGGCGCCGCTTTTCTGCCGGGTTTCCATCAGCTTGTCGGCGATTTCGGTGATGGCGTTGTCCCAAGACATGCGCTGCCATTGGCCATTCACCAGCTTCATCGGGTATTTGATGCGCCGGTCACCATGCACCAATTCGCGCACCGCAGCGCCCTTGGCGCAATGCGTGCCGCGATTGATCGGCGATTCCCAGGCCGGTTCCTGGCCGACCCAAACGCCATTCTGCACTTCCGCAATCACGGTGCAGCCAACGGAACAATGGGTGCAGATATTCTTCACACGCTGCACGGGCTTCGTGTGATCCACCGGCCCCGCTTCGGCAGGACGCATGGTGGAAAGCGGAATGGCGCCAAGTGCCGCCAGCCCTGCCCCACCAAGCCCAGCCTGGCGCAGAAAGGCGCGGCGATCGAGCCCGCCGGCGGAAAGCCCCTGATAGGCGGAAGCAAGGCGCTGCTTGGCGGCCTTGCCATCGGTGCGTTTGATCAGCATGGGATTTTTCCCTTCTTACGTGTCGCTAGAACGATTGGTGCGATAAAACGCCTGCACATGGGCGCTATTTGGCTGGTAGCGCGCCTTCAGGCGATCCGCCTGGCCTTCCTTGCGTGCTGTGCCAGCCGGCACGGCATCGCCGCGAAGCGGGGTTGAGGCTTCCGCCGCCGTTGCAGCCACCGCCGCGCCGCCAGCAAGCCCCAGGGTCTTCAGAAAGCCGCGGCGTTGCGCGACGTGTTGTTCATTCTCGCTCATATTCCAACCTCCCAGCTAAAACATCAGACGGGCAATTCCTGCGCCGCCAATTCAACTTCAATGGCCATACGGCCCAGGGCGCCGACGGCACGGTAAAAACTTGCGGCTTCCGCCGCTTCCAGATCGGCAAAGAAGCGCCCCGCCCAGGGGCGAAGGTGGCGGGCGAAAAACGCCTCAGCCGCCGCAGCGCCACCCGGAAAAACGCCAGAAAGCAGCCCGGCGAAGCTTTCGCATTCGGACGCTATGTGATCCTCGGGCTCCGCCACGCCATCGGCGCGTTCAATGCCAAGCCGCGCGAGGTCCCCGCGCAAATCAGCCAGCGGGCGTTCATGGAGGAAGCCCGTGATGTAATAGGAAGCGAAGGGCAGCAATTCGCCGCGCCCAAGCCCGATGAAGAGATCGTGGAATTCGCGTTGAACGCGCTGCGTATCGGTGGCGACGGCGGCCTCAGCCAGCGCGCGGTAGCATTTCCCAAGCGGCGAGGAATCACCGGGCAGGGCGGCAAGGGCGGCCAGCAGATGTGCATCGGGGGCGGCGACGAGCAGGCGGCCAAGCAGCGCGAAAAGCCGCGCTCTTTCGGTCGCCATGGCATCCGGTGCCATATCATTCCGCATCATGGGGCGCATTCTGGCCGCCGCTTCCTCTAACTCAATATCGACCCGTTATGGTCTTGCCCTGCGCTTGCTCAAGTAACAAATCGGTAACAATCCGATCCTTGCTGGAGCAAAACAGGAACAATCCCAATCACAGCCTCCGTCTCTAATACTCAATTCAGGCTCCCAATACAATGTTTTCTCAGGAAAAGCCTGACCATCTCAAACAGGTAAGGCGCTACCATGGCGGCGGGGGCGCTCAGCCAGGGTCTCCAGCGCTGCCTCAGCTTCAGGCGCGGCTTCGGCTATGGCCAAGCCTGGGGCTTCGGGCGCTGCCTCCGGGGCGGGTGCCTCGGCCATGGCGGGGGCTTCCGGGGCCATCTCTTCGTCAGGCTTTGGGGCCGGGGCATCCAGGCCCAAAGCGTGGGATAGGAGCTTCATCGCATCGCCGCCCAATTCCAGCGCAAAGCCCGGCACGCCATCCGGCGCGTTGAAATCCCAGGTGTAATCCGCCGGGCCGATGAAATCCCGAATGGCGGGGTCAAGGCTCCAGGCACGGCGGAGTGCGGCGCTGCGGAGTTCCAGCGGCACCTTGCGGTGCAGGAAGGCGGTGAAATCACTCTCAATCGTCAGGCTCTCAATCGGCGGTAGGCTGGTCAGGTCGAAATCATCCTCAGGCTCAGCGGGCAGCGCCTCGGGCTTCGCTTCAAGCAGGGCGGGCGGGGCGGCTTCCTCAGCCGCGCGGCCTTCCACCACGGCGCGCTTGCGGCGCGACCAGCGTGAGAGGAAGCCCTCCCCTTCTTCGCTCATGGGTCATCCACCCGGCCACGCCGGCCAAGCCCTTCAAGCTCTGCCTTGTCGCGCTTGCGTTTGTGAAAGCCGCGGTCGCGGTGGTGTTCCGCCACAAAAGCTTCCAAGGCAGCGCGAATGCCGGGGGGTAGCGGCACGGCTTCCATCAGGTCTGAACCCGAATCGGCATAGAGATGCGCTTCACCCGCATCTACCGTCACGCGTTGCAGCGCAAAGCCGGGGGCTGCTTCCACCGGGCGCAGCACCACCCAGATGCTGGGGCTGCTGCTTTCCAGATTGTGTTTGTAATTATCCGTATCGGTCGGGTGCAAAGCCACTTCGGCATTGCCAGCGAAAAACAGGCTGCGTCCGGCTTCTTCGCGCATCAGCGTCCAGGCCGGCAGGACCGGCGCGTCTTCCAGCACCTCCACCGCGCGCCAGGCGTACTCCGCCCATGGCGTGACACCGGGGCGGCGTTCGACCACCACGCCGACAGGGATTGAGACGGTGCCGGGGATGATCAGGCTCATGCGCCCTTCTCCGCGGTCAGCAGCGGCAGGCCGGCCACAAGGTTTTGCGGCTTCATGCGCAACCTATTCGCTGCATCCATGGCAAGCGCAAGATAAATCGGCTTGCCCGCCACGCGCGGCAGTACCCGCGCGCCGTCGGCGAATTCCAGAACGCCAAGCCACAGGATACGCGCAAGCCGCTCCTGCGCCACCTTCTTGCCCTGCCAGAGATCATTGGTGATCGCGGTCGCTTCCGTATCAAGCCCGATATGCCAGCGCCAATCGCGATCTTCGATGGTTGGCACGGCGCGGATCGTCACTTCCTCGCCAAACAAATGCCGTATGAAGCGGGCCATCGCGCGCGCCAGCCCCTGCTGGCCGGGGCGGCCTTCCGCGATATCAAGCGCGAAATCATGCGCATCCGATCGCCCGTGATAGAGATGCCCAATGCTGTCTGACAGCACATCAATTTCGACTTCTCGAGGCGGCGCGCCGGCTTCGACCAGCAATTGGCCAATGGCACCAAAGCCGCCGTCGCGGCCACGCATTTCCAGCACTTCCTCATCCGCCAGCAGTAGTGACCCCTGATTGATGGCCGCGCGTTGCGGGCGATAGAAAAGCTCAGCGGCACGCAGCGCGAAGGGATCGCCCTCACCTTCCATCGCGGCGCGGGCGACAAGATGCGTCAGCATTTGCAGGAAGATGGGCGGGATGCCGCCGACGTCACCGCGATAAAGCGCAAGCCAGGCTTCTTCCAGGCTGGACGCAGCGCGGACGCGATCACGAAAGCCCAGAAAATGCCGCCAATTTTCCTGTGCATCGGCATCGGCAAGGGTGGCGATGCGCGCTGCTTCCACGGGTTGTTCCGGTGCTGCCAGCAAGGCCTCATGCAGCGCCACTTCAGCCGAGCAGGCTTCGTCTGGCGGCACCAATTCTGGCCGGGCGAGGAAGGCGCGCCATAAATCCGGCGTGGCGCGCAGCCGGCCATGCGGCGCGGCCTCACACAAATGATGCCCGGAAGCGACCCAGAAATCACCGGGGGAGAGCATGGCACTCATGCTTCGCGCTTTCCGACTTTTGTCAGATCAGGGCGCAGGATAGGTTCATCCTCCTCCTCCCCATGGGTTTCCACGCTGGCAAAAACCGGCAGGCTTTCAAAACTGCGATGCTGTTCGGCGCGCAGATGCAGCGTGCGGAAGCGTTCGCGCTGTTCGCCGCCTTCAATGCTGCGGGTCAAGGCGAGCACCGTGCCCGGCGGGTGATCACAAAGCTGTTCGGCAAAGGCCAATTCCTCCTCAGCCGCGGCGCGGGCCGCTACTTCATCCGGCGCGCCATGGGCCAGGCGGATATGGGCGGCAAGCGCGGCCAAGGCTGCGGCGCGGTCGGCGGCGCTGGCTTCCGCCACCTCCACCAAAGTCGCCCAGCCAAAGCTGCCAAGCCCGAGGAAACCACCGCGAAAGGCCTGACGGCGCTTGCCGGACATATGCGCCGGGTCCTCATCCCAGAAGGAAAAGCCACCCGGCACGGCCCATTCGCCGGGTTCGGCCGCCTGGTCGAAAATCACGGTGTCTGAGGCATCGAGGCGGATGGTGCGGGGCAGCCTTGTCATGCCAAAGCCTCCGCCAGGGAAAGGGTTTCGCGCCCTGCCCCACCTTCCAGCACCAGATCGCCACTGGCCGGCACAATGCCGCGCCGCGCGCCGGCGCCAAGCCTGGGGTCAAGCCGCGCGAGGTAGCGCTCGGCCAAAGTCTTGAAGCCGCGCCCCTGCCAATCGGCCACCGTCGCCATGAAATGCCGCGCCCAGGCGGCGACCAGCAGCGCGGGGGTCAGATCATCATAGCCTTCCGCCAGCAGGGATGTGCGGTCCGGGCGTTCGCCGGGCTCTGCATCGACATATTCGGCAAAGCGGAGTTCGATCCCCACCACGAGCCAGGGCGGCGTGGCATCCGGCGCAAGGCCGGAAGGCAGGCCAAGCCGGGTTTGCCCGACCAGGGCGCCATTCAGGCGAAGCCGGGCGGGCCAGTCGAAAATCAGCGGGATATCGGGCGGGCCATAAGCGCCAAGCGCATCGGCCAAAGCGACGCTAGCGGCATGCAGCGCGAGCCTGGTGGCAGGCAATGATTCTTGGGGTTCGAGCACAATCGCCGCTTCCGCCCGCGCCCAAGACCGGACCCAAACCAGCGTGCCGGCGCCTTTTTCCGGGGCAAGCGTGCAGGCATGGCGCAGCGCATCGCCACCCTCACGGAGGGCGATGATCGGCGTGAAAACACTTGGCAATGCGGGCAAATCTTCAACCACCCTGGCGCCATCCCTCGTCAGCCTGTCTTGGGTGCCATATATGCCGCGCCGCGCTGTCTTCACAGCGGGGGGTCAGGGGAAAGCATCATGGCGGAGGAAAAGGGGCGGATCGCCCTGGTGTGTAGCTGCGAAGATACCATGCTGTTGGATGGCAAGGCGCTCACGCGCGGCTGCGGCGCTGGCGTTGAAATCCGCGGCGCCGAGCAGCTTTGCATGGCCCAATTGGATCGGTTCGAGGCGGCTTTGGCGACAGGCCGGCCACTCACCATCGCCTGTACCGCCCAAGCCCCGCTTTTCGCCCAGGAAGCCGAGGCCGCCGGCGCCGCCACCCCGGTTTTTGTCAATATCCGAGAGACCGCCGGCTGGTCCGCCGAAGGCAAACAAGCCGGGCCGAAAATGGCCGCGCTGATCGCCGCCGCCGCGGAGCCCATGCCAGAAATCCCCCTGGTCAGCCTGGAAAGCGCCGGTATCGCCCTGGTGTTGGGGCGCGATGAGGTGGCGCTGACTGCCGCCACGAAGCTGCAAGACAAGCTCGATATCACTGTTTTACTGACAGGCGAGGCGCCGGTGGCGCCGCCTCGGCAAGCGGCCTTCCCGGTGATGCGCGGGCGGGCGCGAGCGGCCAGCGGTTACCTCGGCGCTTTTGAAGTGACGGTGGATGGCGCGGCGGCGCCGAGCCCCGCTTCCCGCGCTGCTTATGCTTGGGGCAAGGGAAAGGATGGCGCGATCAGCCGCGCCGATATCATCCTGGATCTGACCGGCGCCGCGCCGTTGTTTCCGGCGCATGAGGTACGTCAAGGGTATCTGCGCGCCGATCCCACCGATGCGGCGGCACTGGAACGCGCCATCACCGCAGCGGGCGAATTGGTCGGCAGTTTCGACAAGCCGCGTTTCGTGACGTTCGACGGCAAGCTTTGCGCCCATGCGCGCAACAAGCGCGAAGGCTGCCGGCGCTGCCTGGATCTCTGCCCGACAGGCGCCATTACGCCGGGCACGGGTCCGCTCAAGGACCAGGTGGTGATCAGTGCGGAGATTTGCGCGGGTTGCGGTGCCTGTGCCGCAGTCTGCCCAACCGGTGCCGCGACCTATGCGCTGCCGCCGACCCAGGCCTTGTTGCGGCGGCTGCGGCGCTTGTTGCTGACCTATGCCGATGCGGGCGGTGAGGCGCCGGTGGTGTTGCTGCATGATGATGCGCATGGGGAGGCTTTGATTGATGCCCTCGCCCGCCATGGCGATGGGCTGCCGGCGCGTGTGTTGCCAATGCGGGTCAATGAGGTTTCATCGCTCGATTTGGCGGTTTTTGCCGGCGCCTTCGCCTGGGGCGCGGCGGCGGTGCGGCTGCTGGCGCCTGCCAAACGCGGCCATGGCGTGGATGGTGTGTTGCGGAACATTGATTACACGGCGGCAGTGCTGGAAGGGCTTGGGCTTGCCGGCGCGGCGCCGCGCGCTGCGCTGCTGGAAACCGATGATCCGTTCTCAATGGGAGAGGCCTTGGCCGCCCTGCCCCGCATGGCCTTTGGCTTCGCCCCGGCGCGGTTTGAGGCTTTGGGCAGCCCGCGGGAGATGGCGCAGCAAGGTTTCCGTGCCTTGCGCGAAGCCGCCGGCGCACGGGCCGCGATGGTTCCCTTGCCGGAGAAAGCGCCCTTTGGTTTGGCGCTTGTGGATCAGGCGGGCTGCACGCTTTGCCTTGCCTGCACCAGCGTCTGCCCAACCAGCGCCTTCAGCGCCAATCCGGACCAGCCGGAATTGCGCTTTTTGGAAGATGCCTGCGTGCAATGCGGGCTTTGCGCCGCAACTTGCCCGGAGAAGGTAATTACGCTGGAGCCTCGGCTGAATTTCGCGCCCGAAGCCGCGCAGCCTTTGGTGGTGAAGGCGGAAGAACCCGCCGCCTGCCCGCGCTGCAATAAGTTGTTCGGCACGAAATCATCCATCGCGCGAGTTAAGGCGAAGCTTGCCGCGCATTGGATGTTCGCGGACCCAGCGCGTCAGGCTTTGCTGGATTTGTGTGAGGATTGCCGCGTTTTGGAAGCGACGAATGGCGGTATTGATCCCTATGCCGGCGCACCGCGCCCGGTGACGAAGACGACTGAGGATTATTTGCGCGAGGCGGAGCGGGCGAAGCGCGACGAAAGCTGAAAGAGCAGGACCAATCCGCAGCAGCCGCATTGCGGCCATGGCAAGGCGCGCTAAGCGCAAGGCGGCCCAGGCTTTTCTCTTGACCGCCAGCCCCCCGGCGCCCATTCCGGGGGCTTGAAGACCGATCTTTCCATCCTGCCGCTACTCGCCCTGGCCGCTTTCGCGACCGGGGGTGGCATACGCATGCTCGATCCATTGCTGCCAATGCTCGCTTCGGATTTCGGCGTGACGGTGGCGGGTGCGGCGCCAGTGTTGGCGGGGTTTTCCATCGCCTATGGTGCCGGGCAGTTGGTGATCGGGCCGCTTGGCGATCGCTACGGGAAGCTCCGCGTCGCCTGGTTTGCCTTGTTGCTTTATGGCTTTGGCCTGGCAGCCTGCACGCTTGCCTGGGACCTCTCGGCCATGGTGGCGCTGCGCACACTCACGGGCTTGCTGGCGGGGGCGGTGATCCCCTTGGCACTCGCCTGGATTGGTGACGCGGTGCCCTATGCCGAGAGGCAGGCAACCATCGGGCGCTTCCTGACCGGCATGGTGATGGCGCAGTTGCTGGTCGGGCCGCTTTCCGGCGTCTTGGCAGACTTGGCCGGCTGGCGTGCTTCCTTCCTGGTGCTGGCTTTGCTGGCGCTGGTGGTCTCGGTGCTGCTTGGGCGGCGGTTGGGGTCAGGCTTATTCCGGCTGGAATCATCCGAGTCCGGGCTTAGCTTCCGCGCAAGCTTCCGGCCCTATCTGACGCTGTTTTCGCGCCCCGCCGGGCAGCGCCTGATGGTGGCCGCCTTCATTGATGGCGCGGCGCTGTTTGGTGGCGCTTTTCCGTTGACGGGGTCACTGTTGATCGAGCGTTTCGGCTATTCGCCGGCCATGGCGGGCCTGGTGGTGGCGGGCTTCGGGCTTGGTGCCTTCACCTATACGCGGCTTGCGAAAAGCCTGGTGGCGCGCTTTGGCGAAAAGCGCCTGCTGACCTTGGGCGGCGTGCTGCTGGCCGCTGGGCTGGTGGGGACAGCCTTCGCCCCGAATGGGCTGGCGGTGGCGGCGATGCAATTCTGGCTCGGTCTTGCCTTCTACATGCTGCATGGCGTCTTGCAGGCGCGCGCGACCGAGGCGCTGCCCGAAGCGCGCGGGACCGCGGTGGCGGCCTTTGCCATGGCGTTGTTCTTTGGCCAGAGTATTGGCGCCCTGGTGTTCGGCACCATTCTGCATATGGCGGGCTATGCGGCGGTATTTGTTGTGGCGGCGATTGCGACGCTTGGCTTGATGGTCTGGAGCCGGCGGCTGCTCAGTGTTTAATCGCCAATAAGTGGAGCATAAAAAAAGGGGCAGTCGGGGACCGCCCCTTTCGTTTAGCAGGCTTCACAAAAGCGGGCGGCGTTCAGCGCAAATCTACCGTCGTCAGATCCTGGAACCAGGATTGGGCCGAGGTGAAGCCCGTCACGCGCCGGCTCATGGCGCGGGGGTTCAAATCATGCACAATCCAAAGCCAAGGCGCGCTATCCACCAGCCTTTCATGCGCGGTCTTCAGCAGCGCCTGGATGCGCGCCGGATCGGTCGCGGTTTCAAGCTCTTGGAAGGCGGTATCGAACGCCTCATCCCGCCAATGGCCGGAATTAGACCCGCGCGGGGAGAAATTGGCGGAAAGGAACCAACGCGCCATTTGCGATGGGTCTGAGGAAACCAGGCTGGTATTGGTGGCATCCGCGCCCAGCCATTGTGGCTGATCCGGCGCCACGCGCTGCGCACCCAAAAGCGTATTCCATTCCACGACTTCGAAAGTGACTTCAACGCCGCAATTTTCCTTGAGCGATTGCTGCATGAATTCATTCATGGGCAAGGGCAGCATCTGGCCGGAACCGGATGAGGAAATGGCGATTTTCAGCCGTAGCGGGCGCTGCGCATTATAGCCCGCCTCTGCCAGCAAGGCGCGGCCCCGGGCGGGGTCCAGCCTGTAGCGATGGGTCGGGTTGCCGAAATTCGGATCATTTGCCTTGAAAAAACCCACGGAAGGTTCGGCAATGCCATTCAGCAATTGTACCATGCCTCCGCGGTCAAAGCAGTAATTCAGCCCCTGGCGCACGCGAATATCCGCAACCGGGCTATTGGCGCGGCCTGCCGCGAAGACCCAGGGCCAGACATGCGGGTAGGAATTCGTGACAATATTGAAGCCCGCCTGACGGAGCGATTGCAGCGCATCGGGCGGCGGCACTTCAATCCAATCCACCTGGCCGGAACGCAGCGCGGCAAGCCGCGTATTGGCTTCCGGCATGGGCAGCAGAATCACGCGATCAAGCTTGGGGCGACGCGCTTCATCCCAATAGGTCGCATTGCGCGTCAATTCCGCCGATTGGCGCGGCACAAAGCGCGAAAGCCGGAAGGGGCCGGTGCCCGCCGGCGGCAAGGCCGCAACACGCGCCCAATCCCGCCCGCCTTGTTCGAATGAATTGGGCGAGGTCATGAGCACATAAACGATCAGATACGGCCAATAGGAAACCGGGCGCGTTGTGGTGGTTTCAAAGGTGAAGTCATCCACCTTGCGATAGGATTCCAGCACGGGGATGCGCCCGCGCGTGATCGCGCTGCCTGTCGCGTCAAACTGCGGGCTATCATTCTTGAAGAAACGGTCGAAGTTCCACAGCACCGCATCGGCGTTGAAGGGCGTGCCATCATGGAAGGTCACGCCACGGCGCAGTGTGAAGCGCCAAACACGCGGATTGGCCGGATCCTGAACCCATGATTCAGCAAGCCCGGGGCGCAGCCCAGCCACCTGATCAGCACGGGACAAATCCCAGGCGGTCAGCGCTTCAAACGCGGTGTAGCCCAAAAAGCGCATGCCTTCGAAGCCGTTATTGGGCATGCCTGAGGTGGTCGGCACATCCGCCGCCGTCATGCCGATGCGCAGCGTCTTGGGCTGCTGCTGCGCTTCGGCGCCCGCAATACCCATGGCCATCAGGGCAGCGGACAGCGCCGCGCCCCAAAGGCGGTTTTTCCAGTTCATGTTCAGTCTCCCGTCAGCGGCAGCGCGGGGGCGCTACCTTGCGGAAAGCGTAGCAAGGATTGGGCCGGGGCCAAGCCCCGATTATTCAACCTTGATATTCTGGCTGCGGATCAGATCGCCCCACATGACCAATTCTTCAGCAAGGGTGCGCGCCAAAACCTCAGGACCGCCGGTCTCCAGCACCACGCCCTGTTCGCCCATGCGCGCGATCAAATCAGGGTCCCGCGTCGCCACGGCCAGGGCTTGCGCGGCGCGCGCCACAATCGGGGCAGGCAAGCCCGCCGGGCCGAAAAGCCCCTGCCAGAAAACGCCGTTGAAGCCAGGCAGCGCATCGGCGACGGGCGGCAAATCCGGCAGCAGCGCCAATCTTTCCTTGGAGGAGATAGCAAGTGCGCGCGTCGCCCCTTCCCGCACCGCCGGCAGGGCTTCCTGCACCGCGCTGAACATGGCCTGCACGCGGTTTTGCCGAAGGTCAATCAACGCCGCCGCACCGCCGCGATAGGGCACATGCACCACATCAATCCCCGCCCGCGCGCGGAACAATTCCAGGCACAAATGGTTCACCGCGCCGGTGCCCGATGAACTGAAATTGACCTTGCCAGGATTGGCCTTGGCATAGGCAATCAGCTCCGCCGTGCTGCGTACTGGCAGTGATGGATGCACATGGAGAATGAAGGCAGAGCGAAACACCATCCCAATCGGCGTGAGCGCCGCCACCGGATCGCGCGGTTGCAGATTGGGTTGCAGCGCCGGGTTGATCGCGAGCGTGGAGGTCCCCATCAGCAGCGTATAGCCATCTGGCCGCGCCTGGGCGGCGGCGTTATTCGCGACAGCCGTCGCAGCACCTGGGCGATTATCCACCACCAAAGCCTGGCCCAATTCGCGCCCCATGCGGTCCACAACGCCGCGCGCGCCGAAATCCGTGACCCCGCCCGGCGGGTAGCCCAGCAGCACGGAAACGCTGCGATTGGGCCAGGTTTCCTGGGCGCTGAGCGCAGCCGGCAGGGCCGGCGCGGCAAGGGTGGCGGCAAGCAGGGCGCGTCTTTGCATGGCTGATCCTCCGTGTTTGGAAGTAAGGCTGCTTCAGGCAGGGCGCAGGATCAAGCCCCAGAAGGACTCCGATCCTTCATCATATTGTCATCTATATGTCACACAGCATTGCTAGGCCCCTGGCATGAAACCTGGGGTCTCCATGCTGGAAGTTGAACGTCTGACGCGGCGCTTTGGCGCCAAGACTGCGGTGGATTCTGTCAGCTTGAGCATCCCTGCGGGGCAGATGGTGGGCGTTATTGGTCGTTCAGGCGCGGGGAA
This sequence comes from Roseomonas sp., assembly GCA_020249285.1. Classification (GTDB taxonomy): domain Bacteria; phylum Pseudomonadota; class Alphaproteobacteria; order Acetobacterales; family Acetobacteraceae; genus Neoroseomonas. The sequence continues at coordinate 44,218 of JADCFX010000013.1, forward strand.
ATCCACGCTGCTGCGTATGATCAACCGCCTGACGGAGCCCAGCGAAGGCCGCATCATTTTCGATGGCCAGGATGTGACTCAGCTTAAGGGCCGGGCTTTGCGCGATTGGCGCATGCGTTCCGCCATGATCTTCCAGCAATTCAACCTAGTGCAAAGGCTGGATGTGCTGACCAATGTGCTGGTCGGCCGGCTCAATCAGCGCCCAATGCTGTCTTCCATGTTCAAAATGTTCACTGCCGAAGAACGCGCCATGGCGCTGACCGCTTTGGACCGATTTGATCTGGCCGAGGCCGCGCTGCAACGCGCGGATACACTTTCCGGCGGGCAGCAGCAGCGGGTCGCGATTGCGCGCGCGCTGATGCAGAACCCGCGCCTGATCCTGGCCGATGAGCCGATTGCCTCGCTCGACCCGCGCAATTCAAAAATTGTGATGGATGCGCTGCGCGATGTTAATCGCGATGGCCTGACGGTGCTGGTCAATCTGCATGATCTGACCACGGCGCGCAATTATTGCGACCGCATTGTCGCGCTGAATGCCGGGCGGGTGGTGTTTGATGGCCCTCCCGCGGAACTCACCGCCGCCCGCATCCGCGAGGTTTATGGCGTGACCGAAGAAGAATTCGCCGAAGAAGCCGCGCTGGCTGTCGGCGCCACACCGCATCAGCTTGCGGTGGCTTGAACCACATCCCCCCAAAAGGAGATTGCGAGATGATCACCCGTCGTTCGCTGGCCGGGCTTGCCGCTGGCGCTGCCCTGCTTCCCAGCCTTGCCCAGGCACAGGCCTGGAACCCGCGCCGCACGGAAAGCTTCGCCGAAGCCTTCCCCGCGCCGGGCCGCCGCCCTTGGGCGGAACAAGTGCCGCAGCTTCGTGTTGGGCTGCTGGGCGGTGAGAATGAAGCTGATCGCATGGGCCGTTTCGGCGCCTATCGCGAATTGCTGGAACGCACCTTTGGTGTGCCGGTGCGGCTGTTCCCAGCATCTGACTATGCCGGTGTGCTGCAAGCCTTCAGCGCGAAGCAGATTGAAGTCGCGTCCCTTGGGCCTTCAGGCTATGCCGGCGCCTGGCTTGATACCAATGGCGGGGTTGAGCCGCTGCTCACTGCCGAGGAATCGGATAGCTCCATTTCCTACATCGCGGTGATGGTGGTGCGCGCCGATTCAGGCATTACCAATCTGGAACAGATGCGCGGCAAGTCGCTCGCCTGGGCGGATGCCAATTCCACTTCCGGCTATCTGATTCCGCGCTTCGCGCTGCGTCGTGGCGGTATTGCGGTGGATGGCAATGCCTATTTCTCCCGCACCGGCTTTGCGGGCGGGCATGAACAGGGCGTGGTTGCCGTGTTGCAGCGCCAATATGATGCGGCCGTGACTTGGGCATCCGGCCAGGGTGATCAGGCACAAGGCTTCAGCCGTGGCAATCTGCGCGCCATGGTTGATAAGGGCATGCTGAACATGGGCGATCTGCGGATCATCTGGCGGTCCGAACCCATTGTGAATGGTCCGATCTCAGCGCGGACTGATCTTCCTGAAGCCTTCAAGGAGGATTTCAAGCGCTTCCACCTTGCTTTGCCCAAGGCGCATCCGGACATTTATCGGCAAATCGAACGCGGTGCTGGCACGGGCTATCGTGAAGTGCGGCACCAGGATTACGACCTGATCGTTGAAATCCGCCGTGAGGAAGCCGCAGCGCGTCGTCGCCGTTCCTGAGTATGCAAGAAGCCTATGCCACCAGCCTTCCCGCGGTAATCCGCGGGGAGGAAGCCTTTCAGGCGGCCCGCCGCCAAAAGCGCAATGCCGCGCTTTTGGGCGCGGCGGTGGTATCAGTGTGCCTGATTGTTGCTGCCTGGGTCAGTGAGGCGCATCCCGCGACATTATGGGCCGGGCTGCCGCGTATTTTTGAATATTTCACCCGCATCCTGCCCGATTTGCGCTGGGCTGCGCTGTTTGCGAGTGCGGCGACCGAGGGTTCCATCGCCTTCTGGTTCTATCGCCTGCCGGAATGGGCGCTGTTGATTGTGGAGACTGCCAATATGGCGGCATTGGCTACGCTGCTGGGTTCAGCGGTTTCCCTGCTGCTGGCGTTTCCTGCCGCGCGCAATATCGCGCCTTCAGGTCTTGTCTATAACCTCACGCGCCGCTTTCTGGAGGCGCTGCGCACCATTCCCGAAATCGTCTATGCGCTGATTTTCGTCTGGGCCTTTGGCGTTGGTGCACTGGCGGGCATTTTGGCGATTGCGCTCCACAGCGCCGGCGCCAATGGCAAGCTATTCGCCGAGGCGATTGAGAATGCCGATATGAAGCCCTGGGATGGTGTGACCTCCGCCGGTGGCAGTTGGTTTGCCGCCTGCCGCTTCGCCATTCTGCCGCAAGTGCTGCCCAATATCCTGTCCTATCTGCTGCTGCGTTTTGAAGTGAATATCCGCTCCGCCAGCGTGATCGGCTTTGTTGGCGCCGGCGGCATTGGTGAGGAGCTCTATAAGGTGATCTCCTTCAATTATTATGAGGAAATCAGCGCCATCATCCTGCTGATCATCCTGACGGTTGCCTGTGTTGACCTGCTCTCCGAAAAGCTGCGCCACGCCGCAATTGGCCGGCTGGAGGCTGCGCGATGAGCGAGAGCAGCATCACCACTTGGCGCACCCGCATGCCGGACGCCTTCGGGCCTGGGCCTTTCCGGCTGGGCTTGCGCTTTCTGGGCCTGGCGCTGTTCCTGGTTTGGTTTATCGGCACGCTCTGGTATTTTGATTTCTCGCCGACACGGCTTTGGAATGGCCTGAGCGGGCTTGGCAAGATTCTTGTGCTGATGATCCCACCCTCCCCCGGGGAGCTTTGGGTCGAGATCATGAAGGGCATGGCGGAGAGTGTCGCCATGGCGTTTCTCGGCACTTTTCTGGCCGCCATTGTCGCCATTCCGCTGGGCTTCATGGGGGCGCGCAATGTGGTGACGGTCACGCTGCTGCGCTTTTCCTTCCGGCGCGTGCTGGATGGTATGCGCGGCGTGGATCAATTGATTTGGGCGCTGGCTTTCGTGCGCGCGGTGGGGCTTGGGCCACTGGCCGGGGTGCTCGCGATTTTCGTCTCGGATATCGGGATATTGTCGAAGCTTTATTCGGAAGCCATCGAGAACGCCGAAAAGCGCCAGGCAGAAGGTGTAACCGCCGCTGGTGGCGGGCGCCTGCTTGGTATCCGCTTCGGGATTCTGCCGCAGGTGGCACCCGTCATGCTGGCCCAGGCGCTGTATTTCTTTGAAAGCAATACGCGTTCCGCTTCCATCCTTGGCGTGGTGGGCGCGGGCGGGATTGGGCTGCAAATCGCCGAGCGGATTCGCGTGCGCCATTGGGATGAGGTGGCCTTCATCATCATCCTGATGATCCTGACGGTCGCCGCAATTGACTGGATTTCCGGGCGCATCCGCCGCCGGCTTATCACCGCCTGAACGGCCCGGAGCCATTCCCGGGGTGACGGCGGTGCCTAATCCAGCCTAGGCTTCCCATAGGGGGAAACCGGGACGGGCATGAGCGAGGCAACGCCGCAAGGCGGCATATTCAGCATCAGTGGCCGGCAATGGCTGATCCTGCTGATGGTGCAATTGGCCAATCTGCTGTTCGGCATGACCATCACGCTGGCCAATCTTGTGCTGCCGGATATGCGGGGCGCGCTTTCGGCCACGCAGGATGAAATCTCCTGGGTCATTACGCTCAATCTGGTGGCGACAGCGGTGGCAACCCCGGTGACAGGATGGCTCGCGAGCCGGCTTGGCTGGCGCAATCTGATGTTCGGCACGGTGCTTGGCTTCACCATCTGTTCGCTGCTGTGCGGCTTGGCGACCAGCCTTGATATGCTGATCCTGGCGCGGATTGGTCAGGGTGCTTTTGGCGCGCCAATCATGCCCATGGGGCAGGCCATATTGCTTGCTTCCTTCCCGAAGCACTTGCAGCCAACCGCGATTGTAATCTGGGGCGTGGGCGCGGTGTTCGGCCCCGTGCTTGGCCCTATTCTGGGCGCCATGGCGACCGAGGCCTGGAATTGGCGGGCGGCGTTTTTCATGATTGTGCCACCGGGCATCGCAACCTTGGTCTGCATTTGGTTCGCTTTATCCGACAGGACCGAACGCAAGCCCGTTTCCTTCGATTGGACTGGCTTTCTGGCGCTTTCGATTGCCATCATCTGCATCCAGCTTATTTTGGATCGCGGCCAAAGGCTTGATTGGTTCGAAGCGCCGGAAATGATCGCCTGCGCCGTGATTGGCGCCATCAGCTTTTATGTCTTCATCGCACATTGCCTGACCGCGCAGGCACCGTTCCTCAATCCCAGGCTTTTCCTGGATCGAAATTTTGCCATCGGCACGGCTATCGCTTTCGTCATGGGGATGCTGGCCTTCACCAGCCTCACGCTATTCCCGACCATGCTGCATGATTTGCGCGGCTATCCGGATAATGCGGTGAGTATCCTGATCGCGGCGCGCGGCATGGGGAATTGGGTGGCCTTTCTGGTGGTGGTGCAACTGACCCGCTGGGCGCCGCGCTTCACCATTGGGCTTGGGTTATTCTTCCAAGCGCTATCAGGATTCTGGATGGCGCAATTCGACATCAACGTGACAGAAAGCCAAATCTTCTGGTCGCATCTGCTGCAAGGTTTTGGCCAATCCATCGCCTTTACGCCCATGACCGTGATGGCGTTTTCGACGCTACCCGCGCATCAGGTGACCGAAGGTTCAGCCATTTTTACGCTCATGCGCAATTTCGGATCGAGCCTGTTCATTTCCATCGCAGTGATGATGCTGATCCGTTCCACCAGCGAAAACTACGCGCGGCTTGGGGAATTCGTCACCCCCTACAACAAGCTGCTGAGCCTGCCGAATTTCCCGGCGAGTTGGGATCTGGAAAGCGCATCCGGCCTGTTCCGCCTGGCGGGAGAAATCCAGCGCCAGGCAGCGATGATCGGCTATGTGAACGCCTTTTATCTGATGGCGGCAACGGCGGCGGTCAGCGTGCCGCTGGCCTTCTTCATGCAAAAGGCGAAGCGGCTCGCTTAGCTTTTGCCCGCATAGGATTTCGCCATGCCATCCGCGGGATCGGCCTGCGGGCCATAGGGCATGATGGGGTAGCGCAGCCCCGCCTTGGAAAGGCCGAGCAAGCCTTCCACGGCGCGCGCCAAATCCTCGGGCGGGCAGGCCATCAGCATTTCATCATCGGCCACACCGCCATAACGGCGTTCAGCATAGCAGGGGATAGAAAGGCAGACCGTGCGATCACGCAAGGCGCGGCCCCAGGAATCGGCGCAGGCGCTTTCCCCGGTGATGGAAAAATCATAGCGCTTGTAATTCTTCCATTGCAGCCCGTTGATGAACAGGATCATTTGCGCGGGATTAGCGTAGAACAGGCAGATATCCGGCGGATCAAGCCGTGCGGCGCGTAAGGGCGCCACCACCAGGCCCTTATAGCGCGCAGGCACGCGCGGCATTTGCGCCTGATGGAGCCGCCCCGCTTCGCGGTTTTCAAACCAAACGCCTTCGAATTTACGGCCCGACAGATAAAGTTCTGATGGTTCGTTCAAGCCAATCACGCCGCCGCAATTGCTGAACCCCGGCACGTTTTCTTCCGTGATGCCCAGCGTGAAACCCGCGATGCGCGCATGGGTTACCAATTGGCAGGTGGAGAATTTCTTGCCCTCGGTCGGGCGGCGGAGCCCGGGGATTTTCGCCATTTCCTCGGCGTCATCAAACAGCTTCATGCCGATGGGAAAGGTGCGCAGCTTCAGCAATTCGCCAAGCTGGCGGGCCAATTCGGCAATGGCCTTGGCATCAAGCGCTGGTTTTTCGGCAGTGGGCAGGGCATCGGGCATGGCTGGTTCCTCCAGCCCCCATCATGGCCCCTGTTGCGGTACGGCGCCATGCCCCCGCCTAGCCGCGAGGGGGAAGGAATAAAGCCGTTCCTCCCCCAGCAGAAAGGCGCGGCCCCCTTGCGGGAAAAGTCGGGCGATGGCGGGGTCTGTCACGCAAAGTCCGCCGGTGAAGGCGCCAAAGGCCGGCATGATCACACGGCGCGGATTGGCCACAAAACAGGGGCGGGAAATGCCGCCCGCCCGCGTGGGCGCTGTGGCCTTGGGGTGCAAGTGCCCGGCGATTTCCGGCGGCGCCTGACGCGAAAAGGGGCTTGGGATATGGCGGAAGGTGATAGGGCCCTGGCGCCATTCTGCCACCGCCTGGCCAGGCAAGTCACACGGCGGCGCGGGGTCGTGGTTGCCAAGCACCCAAATAGGATCCAGCCCATCCAGAAGCCTGAGCAGCGCCGCACGATCCGCAGCATCCAGCCGCGCCGCACCATCGGCGTCATGGAAACTATCGCCCAGGAAAACCAGGCGCGCGGGGTTATAGCGCCGGATCAGTAGCGCCAGCCGCGCGAGGGTTTCGCGCGTATCATAAGGCGGCAGGAAATAGCCGGCGCGGGCAAAGGCACTCGCCTTTTCCAGATGCAAATCCGCGACGCATAGCAGCTTTTGCGATGGCCAATGCAGCACACCGGCGGGGTCCAGCATGACGCGTTCCGCGCCCATATGCAGCGGCGCGGCATTCATGAGGCGCGCCTTGGGGCTGAACGGATGAAGCGCGACCGCCGCGCCTCACGCGGCCTTGGGCGGGCAGAGGCACCGCGCGTGGTGATGCCATCGGTCATGTCGGCGAGCGTTTCGCCAAATTCTTCCGCGCCATCGGTGGCTTCCGCGACCAAGGCAGCGGCTTCCGCAAGCAGCGCATCTTCCGCGCCGCCCGCCACCCATTCGCGGCCTTCTTCAATCAGCGCCGGCACGGCCAGCGGCGAAACACGCGAGAGCGCCCGATGCGTGATGCGCCCCTGAATACGTGCCAGGAGGCCGGCGATGCGCGCCACATCGGTCAGACCCCGCGCGGCTTCTTCGCGCGTGGCGCGCAGCAGAATATGGTCCGGTTCATGCCGGCGCAAAACATCATAGATCAAATCAGCATTCATCGTCATTTGCCGGCCCGATTTCGCCAGCCCCGGATGGTGTTTTTCAAGCAAGCCCGCAATGGTTGCGATATTGCGGAAGCTCCGCCGCAGCATGGAGGATTCCGCGAGCCATTCTTCCATCTCATCGCCCAAAATATCCTCAGCGAAAAGCTGTTCCACATGGCGCGGTTCAAAAGCGGACCAAATGGCCAGCACGTAATCTGTGCCCACATAGCCAAGCGGCCCCATGCCAAGCTTCTCCATGCGCTTCGTCACTAAAAGCCCAAGCGTTTGATGGGCAAGCCGCCCTTCAAACGTATAGGCCACCAAAAACCAGCGACCGCCGCGCGGAAAGGTTTCAACCAAAAGCCCGTCGCGCGGTGGCAATTCACTCCGCAGGCTTTGCAGCCTGAGCCATTCCTGCACCGGCGCCGGCAAATGCGCCCAACGCGTGGGATCATGCAAAATGGCGCGCACCCTTGCGGCGAGCCAGGTAGTGAGCGGCATGCGGCTGCCGGCATAAACCGGCACGCGCGGTTCATCGCCACCGCCGGGGCTGACAATCACCGCTGTAGGATCAAGCCTTTCATAACGCACCACCTGGCCGGCAAACAAAAAACAATCGCCGGGCGCGAGTGTGGAGACAAACCATTCCTCAACCTCACCCAAAGTGCCGCCGCCACGAAACCGCACCTTGATCATGGGTGTTTCGACAATGGTGCCTAGGTTCAGGCGAAATTGCCGTGCTACGCGCGCATCGCGGATATGCAGCCTTCCTTCGGAATCGCGGAACAAGCGGCGGAAGCGTTCATAGGATGCCAGCGCATAACCGCCATCTTCGACAAAGCGCACCACATCATCGAAATCACGCCGCGTGAGTGCGGCATAGGGCGCGGCGCGGATCACCTCGGCATAAAGCGCATCTGGGTGAAAAGGCGCGTGGCAGGCCATGGCCAGCACATGCTGCGCCAGCACATCCAAGCCACCAGGGCGCGGCGGATCGCCATCCAATTCGCCAGCCGCCACGGCTTCCATCGCGGCCACGCATTCAATCACCTCAAACCGATTGGCCGGCACCAACACAGCGTGGGAAGGTTCATCCATGCGGTGATTGGCGCGCCCCACGCGCTGCAATAGCCGCGCGACACCTTTGGGCGCGCCAATCTGGATCACCTGATCCACATCGCCCCAATCAATGCCGAGATCGAGTGACGCAGTCGCCACCACCGCACGCAGTTTGCCCGCCGCCATGGCCGCTTCCACCTTGCGGCGCTGGTCAATTTCCAGGCTGCCATGATGCAGTGCGATGGGCAGTGCCGCTTCATTCAAGCGCCAGAGTGCGGCGAAGCAAAGCTCTGCTTGCGCGCGGGTATTGACGAAAACAATCGTGACGCGCGCGGCTTCGATGCGGCGATAAACTTCTGGCATCGAAGCCAGGCCCATGTGGCCGCCCCAGGGCAGATGGCCTTCGGGCAACTGTAAATCAAATACTGGCGCGGCACCCGATTCCGCTGTGATCAGCCGGACAGATTCTGCCCGCGCATCCGGCGCCAACCAGGCGCGCAAGGCATCGGGCACGGCAACAGTGGCGGAAAGCCCGATGCGCTTTGCATCTGGCGCCAGCACCGCAAGGCGCGAAAGGCACAACGCCAATTGATCACCGCGCTTGGTGCCGGCCAAAGCGTGGATTTCATCAATGATGATGCCGCCGAGGCCTGCAAAAAATTCCCGCGCCTCGGGCTGAGAAAGCAAAAGCGTCAGGCTTTCCGGCGTGGTCAGCAGAATATGCGGCGGTGCGGCGCGTTGCCGTGCGCGGCGATTGGCGGGTGTATCGCCGGTGCGGGTTTCAACGCGCATGGGCAGCGCCATGTCCTCAATCGGCGCCATCAGATTGCGCGCAATATCCACCGCGAGCGCCTTGAGCGGCGAGATATAAAGCGTGTGCAAGCCTTCGCGAGGCGCCGCCGCCAAATCCACCAGCGTCGGCAAAAAACCGGCCAAAGTCTTGCCCCCGCCGGTAGGTGCCACCAGCAGCGCATGATCACCGCCCGCCACTGCCGCCAGAACATCAAGCTGATGCGCACGCGGCTGCCAGCCACGCGCCGCAAACCAGCCGGCAAAAGGTTCTGGTAATGTTCGCATTTGGCGCTATCTATGGCGTGACCCGCCCTTGAGGCAAGACCGGAACCGCATGGCCTTCACTGCCCCTCCCCACCCCGAGACCTGGCTGAAAGTGACGCCAGCGGGATTGTTCTGCGAACCGGGTGGGTTTTTCATTGACCCGCTCCGCGCCGTGGATCGCGCCGTGATCAGCCATGGCCATTCGGATCATGCCCGCCCCGGCCATCAAGCGGTGCTGGCCACGCCCGAGACTCTGGCCATCATGACCGCGCGGCTTGGCGAAGGCCGTGCGGGGATGACGCAGCAGGCACTGCGTTATGGGGAGGTGATCACCATCAATGGCGTGAAGCTCTGGCTGCGGCCGGCAGGGCATGTATTGGGCTCGGCGCAGATCGCGCTGGAATGGCAGGGCAGCCGCGTGGTGGTCTCCGGCGATTACAAGCGCCGCGCCGATCCAAGCTGCGCGGCTTTTGAGGTTGAACGCTGCGATGTCTTCATCACGGAAGCAACCTTCGCTTTGCCTGTCTTTCGCCACCCGGATGCGATGGGTGAGATTGCGCGGTTGTTGCGATCAGCCGCATTGTTCCCCGAACGCACCCATGTGATCGGCTGTTACGCGCTTGGCAAATGCCAGCGCCTGATCCGCATGTTGCGCGCGGCTGGGTATGATCAGCCCATCCATCTGCATGGCGCGCAGCAGGGGCTTTGCGCGGTTTATGAGGCATTGGGTGTGGCACTCGGTCCGCTACTTCCCGCAACTGTCGCACGCAAGGATGCGCTGAAGGGCGCGATTGTGCTGGCGCCGCCTTCGGCCATTGCCGATCGCTGGGCGCGTCGGCTGGCGGAGCCGGTCGTCGCCAATGCCTCTGGCTGGATGGGCGTGCGGCAGCGCGCGCGCCAGGGCGGTGTGGAATTGCCGCTGGTGATTTCCGATCATGCCGATTGGGATGAGTTGCTGGCAACCTGCGCGGAGACCGGCGCAGGCGAGGTTTGGGTGACGCATGGGCGCGAAGACGCGCTGATCCATGCGCTGGGGCTGCAGGGCATCAGGGGGCGCGCCTTGAACCTGATTGGGCGCGGTGAGGAAGATGAGGAAGCCAGCGCGTGAACAGGATGATCACTGGGTTCCTTGCAGACGCCGCGCCAATTTGCGGCGCGCCAGCCAACGGCGCAGGCCGCCTCCGCCCAGGATCAATTTCGTGCAGCTTGTACGAATCTGCCAGGGTAGATTGAGGAGCTTGTCGTAATGCGCTTCAAGCCGCTGCTGCACCTGAAGGAAGCTGGCATCCACCTTGCCAGCGCTCAAATGCCGAAGGTGAAAATCAATCACCCAAGCGCTGCGCCCGGCGCAACGCGCTTGCAGGCACATATCTGTGCCGTAGAGGTGAAAGCCCGAAGCCGCCGCGGAAACACTGACCAACGCATCCCGCCGGATAATGATGAAATTCTCATCCAGGCTGACCACCCGCGCGGGAAGCTTCCCGCGCCGCTGATCCTCTCCATGCGGATCGGAAATGCGGAGAACAAGGCTGCCATCCTGTGTGGCCCCGGCATTGCCGGCCAGCGCCCAATCCGCATCAAGCGCATCCAGCGCCGCAAGGCGAGCACAGAGCGTTTTGATATCATCGCTGATCAGCCGGATATCCTGATGGCAAAGGATCACATAACTGCCGCGCGCCAGGCTCAAGAAACGCCGGATACCCTGGAAGGCATCCCATTGGTGGCCCTTGGAGTTATCCAGGTACAGGAACTCGGCCCTGTCCGGCGTGAAGCCGCGCGCCTCAAAGCTTTGCAGCATGGCTGCGTATTCCGCCTGGCGCGTGACCAAGGTGCAAACACTGAACAACGGCCCAGGAAGGGGTTGGCCGGCATCCATGGGTTGCTGCGCTGGGATCATCCGCTCAAAATCATCCCTACAACAGAATTGCGCAAGATGAGCCTGCGCTGCGCAACACCATGAGCCTGCCCGCCTTTGCTGAACTCCTGGAAAGGCTGGTGTTTTCGCCGGGGCGGAACGCCAAGCTGGCCCTTCTTGGCCAATGGTTCGCTGCGCAGCCAGACCCCGAACGCGGCCTGGGCTTGGCGGCCCTTACGGAAAGCTTGAAGCTCGCCACCGCCAAGCCAGCCATGCTCAGGGAAGTTACCATGGCGCGGGTGGACCCCGAATTGTTCCGGCTTTCCTATGATTATGTCGGCGATCTCGCGGAAACCATTGCGCTGATCTGGCCAAAACGCGCCGGCGTGAATGCGCCGCCACCTGCGCTGTCAGACATTATCGCCGCCTTGGAAACCACGCCCAAAGCCGAGGTCCCGGCGCTGATCGCAGGCTGGCTGGATACGCTGGATGCCAGCGGGCGGCTCGCGCTGATCAAGCTGCTCACGGGCGGCCTCAGGGTTGGTGTTTCGGCCCGGCTTGCGCGTGTGGCACTCGCCGAATGGTCGGGTCAGGCGGTGGAAGCGATTGAGGAAGCCTGGCACGCCATCCCCGCGCCCTATGAAGCGCTTTTTGCCTGGCTTGAGGGCCGCGCGCCGCAGCCGGACCCGCGCGCCGCCCCCATTTTCCGCCCGCTGATGCTGGCGCACCCCTTGGAGGATGCGGATATCGCCGCGCTTGATCCCGCTGCCTATTGCGCGGAATGGAAATGGGATGGCATTCGCGTGCAGGTCACCGCAGGGCCCGGCGGTGCAAGGGTTTGGAGCCGCGGGGCCGAAGATATCTCCGCGAGCTTTCCCGAAATCGTCTCAGCCCTTGATTTCCATGCCGTGCTAGATGGCGAATTGCTGGTGCTGCGCGATGGCGCAGTGGCACCCTTTGCCGATGTGCAACAAAGGCTGAACCGCAAGACCGTCACCGCCAAGATGCAGCGCGATTACCCGGTAGCGATCAGGCTTTACGATATTCTGTTTGATGGCACTGAGGATTTGCGCCCCCTGCCCTTTTCCGAACGGCGCGCGCGGCTGGAAGCCTGGTATCAGCGCCAGCAACCAAAGCGGATGGATCTTTCCAACATCATCCCCTTCAAGCAGATCAGCGATTTGCAGACGCTACGCGAAGGCGCGCGCGATGCGGCGATTGAAGGCCTTATGCTGAAGCGCGCCGATGGTCCCTATTTGCCCGGGCGCGTGAAGGGCCAATGGTGGAAATGGAAGCGGGCACCGCTCACGCTTGATACGGTGCTGATGTATGCGCAGCGTGGTCATGGCAAGCGCAGCAGCTTCTATTCTGATTACACTTTCGGCGTCTGGCGGGAAGACGGCGAATTGGTGCCGATCGGCAAGGCTTATTCGGGCTATACGGATGAGGAATTAGCCTGGCTTGATCGCTGGATCAGAAATCACACGGTGGATCGCTTTGGCCCAGTGCGGGAAGTGGAAAAGGCGCTAGTGCTGGAAGTGGCCTTTGATGCCGCGCAGCGCAGCAGCCGGCATAAATCGGGCGTCGCGCTGCGCTTTCCGCGCATTGCGCGCATCCGTCGCGACAAACCTGCAGAAGAAGCGGATCGGCTGGAAACTGTGCTGGGCTTGATTGGGGATGGCGCTTCAGCGCCAGATCAAGACTGAATCCTCCCCTTCAGCGCTGCACGATCATCCTCCCTCAGCCGGCGGCACGCTGCCGGGCCGTGGTGTAATCGGCAAAAGCTTGTCGAGACCAGTCATTTTCTCAAACAGCGCCGCCACCTGCAAAGCGCGCGAATCCTGGCGTGGCGGAGCGACAATATGCAGCCCAACCGGCCTGCCATATTGATCAAAGCCGCAAGGCACCGCGACAGCGGGGCAGCCCGCCAAGGTCGCAAAGGCATTGATCAGCGATCCGCCCATGTAGTTGTCCAGCTTCTTGCCACCGATGCTCTCCGGCGCGCGCAGCATCACCTCAAAGGCAGGCGTGGCCGCGCCCGGCGTGATCAGCACATCATAGCGCCTGAATAGATCGCGCATGCTGATGAAGAAGCGCCGGCGTTCATGCTCGGCCCAAGCCAGGCGAGATGCGGTTTCCTGCAAGCCGCGTTCGGTTTGCCAGATGATGTCGGGCTTCAGCTTATCGCGATGCTCCAGCAGCATTTTTTCGCGGTCCACCACGAAATGCTGGCTGCGCAGCACCAGAAAAGCTTCGTTCAAATCGCCAATCTCGGGATGCGCTTCTTCCACCACCGCGCCAAGCGCTTCAAAGCGCCGCACCTCGCGCGCGCAAATTGCCTCAGTCTCCCGATCCATCGAAATGGCGCCACCGAAACGAGCGGTGAAGGCAATGCGCTTCGGTGCCTCGGCCTCTGCCGCCGCAACCGCCGCAACATAGGGGCGTGCGGGGGCTTCCCAAGTCAGCGGATCGGCCAAATCCCAGCCCGCCATGCTGTCCAGAAACAACGCCAGATCGGGGATATTGCGCGCCATCGGCCCCTGCACGGATAACGGCGAATAGAGATCATCCGCCGTGCCGCGCGTCACGCGCCCGGGCGAAGGCCGTAGCCCCACCACGGAACAATAAGTCGCAGGGCGGCGCAGAGACCCACCATGATCCGACCCATGCGAGAGCCACACCTGGCCAGTCGCCAAGGCAACCGCACCGCCCCCGGTGGAACCGCCGCAGGTGAGCGATGTGTTCCAAGGATTGCGCGTGCGCCCGAATACTTCGTTGAAAGTGGAACCCCCCGCGCCGAATTCCGGTGTATTGGATTTGGCAATGACAATGCCGCCCTTGCGTTCAATGCGCTCCACCAAGGGGTGGCTTTCGCGCGGCACGTAATCGGCGAAGATCGGGCTGCCATAGGTGGTGCGCACACCGGCCACTTCCGCCAGATCCTTGATGGCGACAGGGATGCCACCAAGCCAGACGGCCTAATTTTCCGCTTCGCGCCGCTTGTCCGCCATCAGCGCACGGGCATGGTCGCGCGCGCGGTCCAGGCAAAGTGTCGGCAGCGCATTCACATCGCCATCCACCGCCGCGATGCGCGCTTCTGCCGCGTCAATCAGGTCAAGCGGTGAGATCTCGCGCGCCTTCAACTTGGCGGCGGCTTCGGTCGCGCTCATGCGGATCAGTTCTTCGGACATTCGGCTTTCCCCCAATGATGGAACAGGCTACCAATAAACCACGCCAGGAGAAGACCCAGCATGTATAACCCGCCTGCGTTCCGCGAAGATCGGCCAGAAATCCTGCACGCCATCCTGCGTGAGGCGCGGCTGGCTATTCTGGTGAGCGCGGGGGCGGATGGCGTGCCGGAAGCCACGCATTTGCCGCTGCAATTCGTGGCCGATGAGGGCAAGTACGGCACGCTTTACGGCCATTTGGCCAAGGCCAATACGCATTGGCGGGGCCTTGCCACAGCGGGGCGCGCGCGCGCGATTTTTATGGGGCCGGAAGCCTATGTCTCTCCGTCCTTTTATGCCTCCAAACAGGAACACGGGAAGGTCGTGCCGACCTGGAATTATGTCGCCGTGCACGCCATCGGCGCGATTGAGGTGTTTGAAGATGCCGCGCGGCTGCATGCGCTGGTGGATCGGCTGACCAACCACCACGAAGCCCCGCGCGCCAAGCCCTGGGCGGTGGATGATGCGCCAGAGACCTTCATCGCCTCACAGCTCAAGGGGATTGTCGGCCTACGCTTGGAAATCGAAACCCTGATCGGCAAGCGCAAACTCAGTCAGAACCGGCCTGAACAGGATCAGCATGGCGTGATTGAAGGCCTTGGCAGCAGCGGGGATGCTCGGGACCGCGATGTGGCCACCTTGATGCAGCGGGGAGCGTAACGGCGCCCGCTTACATCACCGCTTCCGCACCAAACCTTGGAATAAAAACGCGCCCGTCAGACCGCACACCCGGGTTTGGTTGAAGCCCGGCGGCAGCGCGGGTCACTTCGGCAATCAACCGCGCTACTTCGCCTTCCAGTTCAAACAGCCGCCCTGAATCGCCTTCGCGAAAGGCCGCGGTGGCACGCACGCGCAATTCCTGGCCGGCAACGCCAGTCGAACACGCCACATGCAGCAGGCCCTGCCCTTGCGCGACGCTGCGCCCGGTGACGCAGCGCTGAGAAGGCGCATCGGGAATCCATACCATGCGCATGCGCGCCACATTGCCAGGCGCATAGGTACGCACCGTTGCCTTGCTGGCATTGAAGCCGGCGGCGACAGCCGGAGAGGCCAAACCATCCGGCAGCACCATACCGTGATCATTCACCCCAACCGTCGCCCAGCTTGCATTGCCTGGGATCGTGTAGCGCACATAAAGCTGGGTCAGGCCATTGCGCGCAATAACACTTTCATCCGGTGGGCCCACGGCGCGCACCCAAGGGCCAACGCGCAGGGGCAGCCGCGCCGCCACCGCCTGGGTTCTTTCCGTTGGTATCGAATAGGGGAGTTCAACGCCCCCCGGTCCCGGCGGCCCAGGCAGGTTAGTCGGGTAAAGCTGGGTCACCTGCACATCAGGGATCGGCGCCGATGAAACGGGCTGCGCCTCTGGCGGCAACGTCTGCTGAGCGCAGCCCAGCGCCAAGGAAGCACATAGCAGGGCAAGCGCCACGCGGCGCATCACACGCGCTCGCTGATTTTGATGGCAATTTTGCAGCCGGTCTTGATGGCGGCACTCAGCAGCCGATAGGCCGGCGCCTGTTCCGCCTCATGTTCCAGGCCCGTATCGCGATGTTCCAATTCCTCGGCGCGGAAGCGGGCGATTTCGGCGCGGAGTTCCGCCTCATCATCGCCAAGAATGTCTTCCTGGGCGCGGTAATGCTCATCAATCGCTTCTTCCACGGCAACCGTGCAGGCCATGGCGCCACGATGGCCAAGCAAAGCGGTGGCGGCACCCAGTGCGAAGCCCGCGACATGCCAGAAGGGCAGCAGGGCGGTTGGCCGCACGCGGCGCTCCCCAATCAGGCGAGAGAATGTGTCCAAATGGACCTGTTCCTGCGCCTTCATATGTTCAATCAGCGGGCCGTATTTGGTGCGGCCCAGCACGGCGAGCTGGCCTTCATAAATGCGCTTGGCGCCATATTCGCCGGCATGATCCACACGGATGGTGCGTTCCACCACCTCACGCGCCGTGGGGTCGCCGGGCAGGCGGTATTCAGCGGTTCTCTGCGTCATGCTCTGGCTCCTTGCCGGGCGAGGCCGAGGGAAAGCGCCCCAAGGCCCAAACCATACACCATATTCATCCCCGCCATTGAAATGGGAAGGCCGGGGATGAGAAAAGCCGCCGCGTCGCAGGGCTTATTCGGGGTCGGGGCCAGGCTCTTCAGCATATCCTCGATGCTCATTGCCCCCCCGCTGATGGGCGCCTTGCAGCCAGCAAGCGGCGATGGCCAGAAGCCTTGCTCAACGCCCAAATGAAACCCGCCCAGAACCCCGGAAACCAGCGCGGCCAAGCCCGCCATGGCCAGCAGTGGCGCGCCGAAGCGGGGCAGAACCAGCGCCAGCGCCGCGAAGCCCGCCGCCACCCAATAGGGCCAGCGCTGCCACAGACAAAGCTCGCACGGCGCCAGCCCCAGCCAGGTTTCGCTGGCTTGGGCCAAAAGCGGCGCGGCGGCGGCCAGGGCCAGAATGATCAAAGCGCGTTTCATGCACCCCAGAGATTGCGCGCCCGCGCGCCGCTTGCAACTGGACCCATCGGGCCGGGCACCCTAAGTTGTTCCGAGGCAAGGGAGATCAGCCATGCGCAAGCTTTGGGGCCGGACCAGCTCCAGCAATGTGATGAAGGTGCTGTGGCTGATGGAAGAACTCGGCCTTTCCTATGAACGGATAGATGCCGGCGGCGCCTTTGGCCGCACCAAGGAACCCGAATACCGCGCCATGAACCCCATGGGCCTGGTGCCGACCTTGCAGGAAGAAGATAGCTGGGCGCTGTGGGAGAGCAACACGATCTGCCGCTTTTTGTGCAATACCGAAGCGCCGGATAGCGCGATCTACCCGCGCGATGCGCGCCAAAGGGCCGCGGTGGAAACCTGGATGGATTGGACCCTTGGCCATTTGACCGCGCCAATGGTGACGATCTTCTTCACCCATGTCCGCCTGCCGGAACCGGAGCGCGATTGGAAGGCGGAAGCCAAGGCGCGGGAAGATGCGGGGCGGCTTTGGGGCATTGTCGAAAAACACCTTGAAGGGCAGCGCTTTCTCTGTGGCGATGATCTGACGCTAGCGGATATCGCACTCGGCTGTTGGGTGCATCGCTGGCATGTGCTGCCGATTGAACGCCCAAGCTTGCCCAATCTGCGCCGCCATTATGATACGCTGCTGACACGCCCTGGCTTTACGCGCCATGTCGCGCTGCCATTGTCTTGAAGGGAGAAAACACCATGACCACCACCACGACCAGCCATGCCGAATCTTCTGAATTCATCCGCGGGCTTCGCCCGTTTTTCGAATATCGTGATCTTGGCATTAATGGCGCCACTGGCGGCGCCTTTGGCGCGCATGTCATTCGCGCCATCCCGGGTGCTCATGCCACCGGGCAATGGCATACGCATAATCTGAAATTCCAAATGTTCTTCGTGTTGAAGGGCTGGGTGCGCTTTGAATATGAGGATATCGGCGTGAAGGAATTCCGCGCCGGCGATAGCTGCTATCAGCCGCCCTTGGTGAAGCATCGCGAAGTCGCCCATTCGGAAGATTTGGAATTGATCGAAATCACGGGGCCGGCGGAGTTTGAGACCAAGGACGTATAAAGCCGGCGCGCCGGGGCGCGTGAGACAGGAAGAAGCATCATGTCGCGATCTGTGATCGTGCTCGGCGCCGGCATGGTCGGCGTTTCCATCGCACTCCATTTGCAACGCCGTGGCGCGCAGGTTGTGCTGCTGGACCGTGCACCGCCGGGTGAAGGTGCTTCCTTCGGCAATGCCGGCTTGATCCAGCGCGAAGCGGTGCATCCCCACCCCTTCCCGCGCGATATCGCAACGCTATGGCGCATGGCGCAGAACCGATCGGTGGATGCTTCCTATCATCCCTCGGCCTTGCTCAGCCTGGCGGGGCCATTGTTCAAATATTGGTGGCATTCGGCGCCATCACGCTATCGGCCCATTGCGGAAGCCTATGCGCGGTTGATCGTGACCTGCATTGATGAACATGTCGCCCTCACGCGCGGGACTGAGGCCGAAGCATTGCTGCGCCCCATTGGTTGGATGCGGCTTTACAACAAGCAACCAGAATTGAACGCAGCCATCGCGGAAGCCGAAATGCTGAAGCGCGCGCATGGCGTGAATTACGCGCTGCTGGATGAAGCGGGCCTTGCTGCGGCGGAACCCCATTTGTTGGTGAAACGCCTCGGCGCCATTCATTGGACCGATCCGCTTTCGGTCAGTGACCCGCAGGCGCTCACGCTGTTTTATGCGCGGCGTTTCACCGAAGCCGGCGGTGAAATCCTGCGCGGCGATGCGCTCAGCCTTGAACGCCACGGCACCGGCTGGCGCGTGCAAGCCAGTGATGGCGCGCGGGATGCGGAACAGGTGGTGATTGCGCTTGGCTCAGCCTCTGCGAAGCTCACGCGTCGTTTTGGGTATGCGCCGCCACTTTTCGGCAAGCGTGGCTATCATCGGCACTATCGTATGCACGGCAATGCGGTGCTCAATCACGGGTTCATGGATGCCGATAGCGGCTTTGTGCTAGTGCCGATGCGCGCTGGCGTCAGGCTGACGACCGGGGCTGAATTCGCGCCCGATGATGCGCCGAAAACCCCGGTGCAATTGGCGCGCGCCGAACCCATTGCGCGCAAGCTGCTGCCCCTGGCGGAAGCGGTAGAAGATGATCCCTGGCTTGGGGTGCGCCCCTGCACGCCGGATATGCTGCCGATCATCGGCCCCCTGCCCGGCCAGTCCGGCGCCTGGTGCGCCTTCGGCCATGCGCATCAGGGCTTCACGCTTGGCCCCACCACCGGGCGCCTGATGGCGGAGATGATGATGGGCGAAGCGCCTTTCATTGACCCCACCCCCTATCGCCCCGCGCGTTATTGAATCGGGACGCTTCGCCAAGGGCTGCGAATCAGTTATCAATCCAAGAAGATAATGCTCTTATCGCTGCTGGTCCCGGCAGCGGGGGTGAGTATCTTTCGGGATAACAAGAAAGGAGCATCCCTATGATCAAGAAACGCCTGCTTCTGGCGCTGCCCATTTTCGCTGCCCTGGCTAGCGGCGCCGAAGCGCAGAAAAGCGTCGCGGGTAGCTATAATGTGGAAGGTCGCGGCCCAGATGGAGCTTCCTATCGTGGCACGGTCGAGGTGGTGCCGACTGGCGACACCTTCCGCGTCACCTGGCTGATTGACGGGCAGCGTTATCTCGGTACCGGGATCGGTGATGAGACCTTCATCAGTGTCAGCTACCGGTCTGGCAACGACACGGGGCTTGCCCTTCTCGTGAACGAAAATGGTGTCTGGTCCGGTATTTGGACTTATGCCGGCGGGACCAAGCTTGGCCAGGAGCGTTGGACCCGTCGCTGAACCGTGCCGAAGGCGGCGGCCCTTCTCCATGAGGGTTTTTTGTTGTATTGTTGGAATATTAGATGATTGCGCTGCCCACCCCTCAGCAGCTTCGCTACCTTGTGGCGCTGGCCGAATATGAGCATTTCGGCCGCGCTGCCTCGGCCTGTGGTGTCACGCAATCCACCCTTTCCGCCGGCATGATCGCGCTTGAACGCCAATTGGATGCCGCCATCCTGGAACGGAGCGGCGCCAAGAAGCCAGTCTTCACGCCGCTCGGCGCAGAACTCATCCACCGCGCGCGTGTGGCGCTGGCCGCGCTCAATAGCTGCGTGGAAACCGCCAGCGCTGCGCGGGAACCTCTTTCCGGGCCAATCCGCCTTGGCGTGATCCCCACCATCAGCCCCTTTCTGCTGCCACGCCTGATGCCAAGGCTGCGGGCTGACTTCCCGCGGCTCCGCCCCTGGCTGCGGGAGGATTTGACCGAAAGGCTGGTTGAAGCGCTCGAATCCGGGCGGCTTGATTTGCTGCTGCTGGCGCTGCCCTGTGATTGCGGGGTGGCGGAGACGCTGAGCATCGCCGAAGACCCGTTTCTGCTGGCCTGCCCGGCGGATCATGCGTTGGCCGAGCGCACCAGCATTCCGCCTCGGGCGCTGATGGATGAAAAATTATTGCTTTTGCAGGACGGCCATTGCCTGCGCGATCATGCGCTGGCCGCTTGCGGGCTATCGGGGGCGCTGACCGCCGAGGAATTCTCGGCCACCTCGCTCCATACGCTGGTGCAAATGGCCGCCAGCGGGCTTGGGATCACGCTGCTGCCGCGCCTGGCAGTGGCGGGGGCAGTCTTGGCAGGCACTGGGTTGGTGACGCGGCCGCTGGAGAATGGCATGAGCCGCCGTATCGGCCTTGCCTGGCGCGCGCGCAGCCCAAGGGCTGAGGAGTTTCGGGCCCTGGCACCGGCCATTGCCGCGGTGATGCAAGAACTATAACGCTATCCCTGAAGGAGAAGCGCCAATGGCAGGTTTCGATCTCGGCAGCGTGATTGGGGCGGTTTTGTCGGGGGGCGCGGCACCAAGGCGCCGCAGCCCAGGCCTTCCGCGCACCCGCATGCCAGCCGGCAACGCGCAGCTTGGTCGCGCGCTGGCGGGGCTTGCCGGCGTTGCGATTGAAGCGCTGCGGCGGAGCCAAGCGCCGGCGCCCGCCCCTGCGCCGCAACCAAGGCCCACGCAGCAAGGCAAGGGCGGCAGCGGTTTCGATTGGAACGGACCAGCAACGGCCGGTGGCAGCGCTACCCCGCTGAAAAAAGCCCCAGGCCAGGGCGGGTTGAAGGATGCGCCCGCCAGCCCAAGCCCCTGGGGCCATGCGCCCGGCGCCACGAAGCCCGCCGCCGATCCTTGGGCGCCCGTTGCTGCTGAACCGGATGAGGAACCCAGCGCCGAAAGCGCCGAAGCGCTGTTGATGCTGCGCGTCATGATCGCCGCCGCCAAGGCCGATGGTGCGATAGATGCCGAAGAACGCGGGCGGATTGCGGCGCAATTGGATGGCGCAGGCTTGAGTGCCAAGGCGCGCGACGCGGTGCTGGCGGATTTCGACAAGCCGCAAAGCCCCGCGGCGCTTGCCAAGCTGGCGAGCGACCCGATGCTGGCCGCGCAGCTTTATGCCGCCGCCGTGGTGGGGGCGGGAGACATCGCCGCCACCGAACGCGCCTGGCTTGATGAATTCGCCAAGGCGTTGAAACTGGACCGTGCCGCCGCGGCGGCAATCGAAGCACGACTTACATAAGGCCGAAATCATGGATGGCTTGACCCCCGAACAGGCAAGGCTGCGCGACCGGGCGCGGGAATTGGCGCGCGAGGCCACTTCGCAGGCTGCCGATACGGATCGCTCCGGCGCCTATCCCTGGCCCATGGTGCGGCGCATGGCGGAAGCGGGCTTCACGGGCCTTACCGTACCGCGCGCTTGGGGCGGGCCGGGCGGCGATTACTTCGACGCTGCCCTGGTGATTGAGGAATTTTCCAAAGCCTGCGCCGTTTGTGGCCGCATCGCCGTGGAAGCGAATATGGGCGCCATTGGCGCCATCATGGCCTATGGGACAGATGCTCAGAAGCGCATTGCCGCTGATCTGGTGCTGGCTGGCGACAAGCCCGCCATTCTGATCACGGAACCGGAAGCAGGTTCGGCGGCCACCGAAATGACCACGCGCGCCGTGCGCCATGGTGATACCTGGGTGATCGATGGCCGCAAGACCTGGATCACCGGCGGCGGCGTTTCCCGGCTGCATCTGATCTTCGCCCGCGTGATTGAAGATGGCCGCGATCAGGGCATTGGTGGCTTCCTGGTGGTGCGCCACGGGGATGGCCCGCCGCCTGGCATTAACTTCAAGCGCATCCCCTCCCTCGGGCTACGCGGCATGCCGGAAGCCGAGACGGAAATCGCCGGGCTGGAAGTGCCCGATTCTATGGTGCTGCGCCCGCCGGGTGGTTGGGCGCGCGGCTTTGGCCGGCTGATTGATGCCTATAATGGCCAGCGCGTGGGGGCTGCGACCGTTGCCCTGGGGCTCGCCGCTGGGGCTTATGAACATGCCTTGGACCGCGCCCAAACCCGCCGCCAATTCGGACGGCCCATTGGCGAATTCCAGGGGCTCGCCTGGATGCTGGCTGATATGTCCATTGAGGTTGAGGCCGCCCGCGCCTTGGTTTGGCGCGCGGCGAAAAGCGCGGGGCCGAATGGCTTTCCGGATCGCCTGGCCGCCGCCCAAGCCAAAGTGCTGGCCGGCGAGATGGCGATCAGGGTGACCAACCAGGCTTTGCAGGTTTGGGGCGCGGC
>JADCFX010000014.1 GCA_020249285.1 Roseomonas sp.
CAGCGTGGCGCAGGCTTCCGGTTCCACCACCACCAGCCCGGCACGGCCCGCATACCAGGCGCCAATGCCGCCAAACAGGCCGCCACCGCCGGCGGCTATCAGCACATGCGTCAGTTCCGGCGCATCCTGTTCCATTTCCAGCCCAATCGTGCCCTGGCCGGCCAGAACCTCATGCTGGTCATAGGCATGGACAAGCATGGCGCCGGTCTCGGCGGCGCGCGCTTCTGAGGCGATGCGCGCTTCCTCATAACTTGCCCCGCCAACCACAAGCCGCGCGCCGAAACCTTCAATCCGCGCGCGCTTTACCGCAGGTGTGGGCGCGGGGACGAAGATTTCCGCCGGCACGCCAAGGCTTTGCGCCGCATAGGCCACCGCAGCGCCGTGATTGCCGCCGGATGCCGCCACCACGCCCGCCGCCGGCACTGCGCCCGATAGCAGCCGATTAAAGGCCCCGCGCGGCTTGAAGGACCCCGTCACTTGCAGGAATTCCAGCTTGAATGTGACCGGGTGTTCGGTGCCCAATTCCCGAGGCGCCAGGCGCAGCACCGGGGTGCGGCGGATATGGGGGGCAATGCGCGCCATGGCGGCGCTGATGTCGCTGCGTTCAATCATCCGGGCAGGCTGCCTTGCCCGCGCCGCCCCGGCAAGCGCTTCCCGCGCCTTGGCGTTTCTGGCATGAAAGCCCTTGCCACAGAAGGGGCCGGCGTGATGGCGCTGGCGGGCCATGCTCATCCACGCAAGCGCCGCGGCGCTCGGTTCAGAAGCGGTTTTGCTGCGCGGCCCAACGGGGGCAGGCAAATCCGATCTTGTGCTGCGGCTGATGATGCGGGGCTGGCAATTGGTGGCGGATGATCAGGTGATGATTGAAGGCGCGCAGCTTTCCGCGCCGCCCGCGCTCCGCGGCATGTTGGAAATTCGCGGCCTTGGCATTTTTGAAGCCCTGCCCGTGGCCCCCTGCGCGCGGCTTTGCCTGGTGGTGGATTTGGTGCCACGCGCCGATGTGCCGCGCCTGCCGGAACCCGCTTTCTGGCACGGCCCGGGCGGCAGCGTGCCGCGCGTGGCGCTTCATGCTTTTGAAGATTCCGTCTGCGAAAAAATCGCCTATGCCCTGGCCGCCGCTTCCGGCAGGCTGCGCCAAAAATCAGGAGCCTTCGCGGCATGACCACCCCGGCGCGCGAAATCATTCTGGTCACCGGGCTGTCTGGCGCAGGCAAGGCTTCCATCCTGCGCGTGCTGGAGGATTTGGGGTTCGAGACGGTGGACAACCCGCCCATTTCCATCCTTGAATCGCTGGTGGGTGATGGGGTTTTGCCCCTTGCGGCCGGCATTGATGCGCGCACGCGGGATTTCGATGCGGCGGCGGTATTGCGTGTGCTGGATCGGCTGCGACTGCGCCCGGATATCAATGTCTCATTGATTTTCGCCACCGCCGATGATGAGGCGTTGCTCCGCCGCTATACCGAATCGCGCCGCCGCCATCCTCTCGCGCCAGGTGGCCCCATGGGCTCACGCGTGCTGGATGGCATCGCGCGGGAAAAGGCGCTGCTGGAAGCGCTGCGGGATACTGCGGACCTGACGATTGATACATCAGACCTGCCGCTTGCCGATTTGCGGCGCATGATTGAAGGGCGCTTTGCCCCAGATGCGGCGGCGGGCTTGGCGGTTTCCGTGCTTTCCTTCGCCTATCCCAAGGGCCTCCCGCGCGAGGCTGATCTGGTTTTCGACGTAAGATTCTTGCGCAATCCGCATTACGACCCGGTGCTGCGCCCCATGACCGGCCAGGCCGCGCCGGTCGCGGCCTTCATTGAAGCCGACCCCGATTTTTCGGCCTTTTGGCAGAGGTTACGGGATTTTCTTGAGCTTTTGCTGCCGCGTTACGCCGCTGAGGGGAAGAAATATTTCACCATTGCGGTGGGCTGCACCGGGGGCAAGCATCGGTCAGTCCTTGTCGCGGAACGCGTGGCGGGGCATCTTCGCGCAGCCGGGTGGCGGGTTGATCTTGCCCATCGGGAATTGAAAATCGCCGGCGGACAGGTTAGCCCCGCTGGCTCTATTGCCGCTTCGGGCCAGGAGGCCCTTTCGCAAGCACCATGATTGGTCTCGTTCTGGTTTCGCATGGCAGGTTGGCCGAAGAATTGCGGCTGGCGATGGAACATATTGTCGGGCCGCAGCAGGCGGTGGCGACAGTCTGCATCGGGCCCGATGATGATATGGAATTGCGTCGGCAGGATATCCGCAATTCCATCGCCAGCGTGGATCAGGGTGATGGTGTGGTGGTGCTGACGGATATGTATGGCGGCACGCCTTCAAACTTGGCCATGCAGATGGTGGAAAAAGGCAAGGCGGTGGAAGTGCTGGCGGGGGTGAACCTGCCCTTGCTGGTGAAGCTTGCGAAGATTCGCGGCAGCGAACCGCTGCATGAAGCGCTGGATCACGCCAAGGCCGCGGGCCGGAAATATATTGCTCTCGCGCGGGATGTCGCGGGCGCCAAGCAAAATGGCAGCCCCAAGGAATGAGCGAAGCAGCCCCAGCCCCTTTTTCTGGCGGTATGGTATTGCGCCGCAATGTTGTTATTCCGAATAGCCGTGGCCTGCATGCCCGCGCGGCGGCAAAGCTGGTTGCCTTGGCGGAACGCTATTCGGCTTGCGTGAATGTATTGCGTGATGGGCAAAGCGTGCCCGCCGTTTCCATCATGGGGCTGATGATGCTGGGCGCCGGGCGCGGCGCCGAAATTGTGATCGAAGCCGAAGGCTGGGACGCCAAGGAAGCTTTGGACGCGGTGGCTGCCTTGGTGGAGGCAGGCTTCCATGAAGAGTGAAACGCCAGCCCGCCCGCGCAGCACCAAAACGCCCAAGCGCCGGGAAACCCTGCTGCGCGGCATTCCGGTTTCGCCCGGCATTGCGATTGGCCCTGCCTTCGACACAAGCGAAGCCCCGGCCGAGGCACCGCGCCGGCGCATCACGACGGAGGCGATTGAAGCCGAGCGCGTGCGCCTGGCCGATGCGGTGGCTTTTTCGCGTAAGCAAGTCACCAAGCTGAAAACCCGCATCGCGATCTTGCCAGAAGAAGCGCAGGAAGAAATCGCGCCCTTGCTTGATGCGCATTTGCTCATGCTTGGCAATTCGCGGCTGATCCGCGGGGCGCGCAAACGGATCGAGACTGAATTGCTCGCCGCCGAAACCGCCATCACCGATGAGGCGGAAGCGATTGCCGAAGCCATTCTGGCCGCCAAGGATGATGACCGCGCGGGGCTTTCGCGCCGGGCGACGGAAGTGCGCGATATTGCGCGGCGCATCACGCGCAACCTGACGGCGACACCCTTTCGCAGCCTGAAGAATCTGCCCGAAGGCTGCATCCTAATCGCCGAGGAGCTCACGCCCTCAGACGCCGCGCTATTGGACCCGGCGCGCATTGCCGGTGTGGCGACGGATGAGGGCGGCGCGGATGGCCATACTGCCATCATGCTGCGCGCGCTTGGCATTCCTTCCGTGCTTGGCGTGCCCGGGCTGACGGAATCGGTGCGGCGCGATGATGTGGTGGTGTTGGATGGTGCGGCGGGGAATATCGCCATTCATCCGGAAGCCGCGACGCTGACGGCTGCGAAGGAAAAACTGGCGGCTTATGCGCGGGAACGCGCGCGGCTTGGGCGGTTGCGCCGCCTGCCGGCCATCACCACCGATGGCGAGGAAGTAGAATTGCAGGCCAATCTGGAAATTCCACAGGAATTGCCGTTGATTGCGCAAGCCGGCGCGCAGGGCATTGGGCTGCTCCGCACCGAATTCCTGTTCATGAATCGCGAGGATTTGCCGGATGAGGAAGCGCAATGCGCGGCCTATCGCCAAATCCTGGAAGCCATGGGCCAAGACCCCGTGACCATTCGCGTGCTGGATTGGGGTGGGGAGAAGGATATCGCTGCCCTTGCCGAAGGAATCGCGCCGACCCATGCCGGCGCCAATCCGGCGCTTGGGCTGCGCGGCATCAGGCTATTGCTGCGCCGGCCGGAATTACTGGAAGTGCAATTCGCCGCAATTTTGCGCGTGGCGGCGGAAGTGCCGGATGGGCAGATCAGGCTATTGTTGCCAATGGTGACCATCCCGGAAGAAATGAAGCAGGCGCGCGATATTTTTGACCGCGTGGCGCGGCGACTCCGCCGGCGGGGCGACAAGCTGCCGGAAAACTTGCCTCTGCTCGGCGCCATGATTGAAACGCCAGGTGCCGCGCTGGCCGCGGATGCGATTGCGCTGGAAGCGGATTTCTTTTCCATCGGCAGCAATGATCTGGCGATGTATACGCTGGCCGTTGATCGCGGCGATGCGGAAGTGGCGCATCTTTATGACCCGCTGCATCCTGCTGTGCTGCGCCTGATGCAATTCGCGACTGAAGCGGCGCTAAGGCTGCGCATGCCGGTTTCGATTTGCGGTGAAATGGCGGGCAATCCTCAGCTTATTCCTTTATTGCTTGGGCTGGGGATCCGCAGCTTTTCCATGAATGCCTCGGCGATTCCGCGCGTGAAGCAGGCGGTGCGCGGGCTGGATATTGGCGATTGCGCGCGCTTCGCCCGCCGCGTGATGGAACAAAGCGACCCGGCGCGCATCCGCGAATTGGTGGCGGGGTTTGCGGCGGGGGCGGGGGAGAAAGCCTGATGCGCGTTATGGCGTAAGCGCGGCACGCAGCGCCAGCATTGCCGCCAGCCCCACCAATAACGCCGGAAGCAAATTGCGCCCGAAGGCAAGGCACACCGCAACACCAACCCCAAGCCCGCCAAGCCGCGCTGCCAGTGGCACATCCGCCAAGGCCCCGGATGGCGCGATGATGGCCAGCATGACAAAGGCCGAAAGCGTTGCCTGCGCAATCGCCGTCGCCCAGGCAATCACCGGATGATCCGCGCCGAGGCCCCCCGCCAGCCAAACGCCAGCGCTGCGCAGCAAAAGGCAGGCGATGGCGGTCAGGGCGAGCGCGATATCAGCGTTTTCCACGCGCAC
Source organism: Roseomonas sp. (assembly GCA_020249285.1). Classification (GTDB taxonomy): domain Bacteria; phylum Pseudomonadota; class Alphaproteobacteria; order Acetobacterales; family Acetobacteraceae; genus Neoroseomonas. The sequence continues at coordinate 4,983 of JADCFX010000014.1, forward strand.
GCCCCCAGAAAAACGCGATGCTGCCACCAATCATCCCCGCCGCCAGAAGCCCCATTGAGGAGGGCAGGATGATCGTCAGCCCCGCCGCCGCGCTGCCGCAAATAATCGCGCGGCGTGGCGCAGGTTTGTCCAGATCAGCCGCCAACAGCAGCGCGTAATAGAGCGGATTGACGAATAACAGCGCCGCACGCGCGTGATCATCCAACATGCCCGCGACATAAAACCCCGCAAGCGCCGCAAGCCCCGCCACCACCCAGCTTGTCAGCCCGAAGCCAAGAAACCAGGCAAGCCGCGCTTGTGCCGCAATTTCAGGAAAGGCGCGCATCGCCGCCGCCCATGGTGTGACCGCGATGAAGGGAATTGCCGGGATCAGGCGCTTGCGATCGGTCGTGCCGAATAAAGGTGTGATGGCAATCGCCATGGGCAAGAAGCGCGCATTCACCGCAATGGCGCCCATCACCGCGGGCGCAAGGCCGCCAGCAAAGCCCGTGCTGGCAGCCTGCACCAGCACAAGCTGGCCAGGCATGCCGTAAATCGCCCAGCAGGCAACCAGCGCCCAGCCAGGCGGCAACCCCGCTTCGCGCACCGCCGCCCCGAAGGCGAGGAAGGTCGCCGCCATGGCAATACCCGCAGCACCCACCGCATCGCGCGCCCCAAACAGCGCCGCGCCGCGCGATGTGGTGACGGCGTTCATGTAAGCGCTGTGCTGAGCGATGAACCAGCCTTCATGCGCTAAAGCTTCACCACCCCGGCGCCAATCAGCCCTGCCAACCGCGCTGCGATGGCGGTTTGCTGATTGGCATCCAGGCCAAGTGCGCGATGAATACCGGCGGCGAGTTCCGCTTCCGTGGTGGCGGGGCGCAGCGCCAAAAGCTTTTCGGCAGCAGCGGCGATTTCGCGTGGAGAAACCGCAGCGGCGCGGCGGAGATGCGCGTTGGCGTTGCGGCGATCTCGTGGAGCAATCACGCTGCCTTCGGCCAGCAGAAAACCCTGTTCTTCCTTCACACCATGCAATTGCCGGGCAAGCGCCAAAGCCTGGCGCAGCGCATCGCGAACGGGCGTGGGAAGCGCTTCCAGCCCCCAGAGCAAGCGCACGCGTTCGCCAAGGCTTTCAGTCGTAATCGGCGATTCTACGGCGATGATTTCCGCAAGAATACCAGCCAAAGTCGCGAAAGGCACATCGGCAATTGCGGTATCCTTCGGCACTTCCGGCGCGGCTTCGCGGTAAGGTTCGGCCAGGCCGGTTTCCGGCGCGGGTGCTGCTACCTCCGACGTGGTGGCGGGTGCGGCGCCAAGCAGGTCGGCGATGCGCGCAGCCTCGGCTTCTGGCCGCCCATACCAGGAAAGTGACCAGGCGCGCGTCAGCTTCCAGCCCATGGCTTGCAGCGCGCTGTCGCGGCCCCTTTCGCGATCACGCGCGCAACGTAGCGCCGCCCAATCCCCGGCATCCGCTTCAATGCCCAGCACGTAATTGCCCGCATCGCGCGCCGCGACATCCAGGAACAGGCCCGCCATGCCAACGCGCGGCACGGCTTCCTTGCCCGCGGCTTCAATCGCCTTGCCAATCGCGGCGGCCAAAGGTGCGGCTTGGGTTTTTGCAGCAGTGGCGCGCGGAGCCTCACCGGCTGCGGCGAAGGCGAGGAAGGTTTTGAGCGTCGCCACCCCGCGCCCCGAAGCGCGCGCGAGGTCAATGTCATCCGCCCCGATGGAAGAAAATACAATGCAGCGCTTCTTGGCGCGCGTGATCAGTACATTCAGCCGGCGTTCACCGCCATCGGCAGAAAGGGGGCCGAAGCGCATCGCAAGCTTGCCATCGGCGCCGCGCCCATAACCCACCGAAATCATGATCGAATCGCGTTCATCACCTTGCACGTTTTCAAGGTTCTTCACGAAGAAGGGTTCATCCGAATGGGCGGCGAAAAACGCTTCCGTATCCGGGTTGTCGCGCCGCGCGGCCTCAACCGCGTTCAGAATGGCGTCACGCTGGCGGATGGAAAACGCCGCGACACCCAAAGTATCGCCCGGCGTTTCGCGTGCATGGGCTATGACCGCTTCCGCCACTGCGCGGGCTTCTTCCGCATTGGTGCCGGTGCCGCCCGTATCAAACCGTCCTTCCACACGGCGCAGTGAAAGCCCAAGCGCGGAAGAGCGTGCGCGCGGTGATGGCAGAATGAAAAGCCGGTTGTCGTAAAATTCTGCGTTGGATGTGGCAATCAGGCTTTCATGCCGGCTGCGATAATGCCAACGCAGCATGGCCGATGGCAGGCCGCGCGCATTACAAAGGCCAAGAATGCTTTCCACATCACGCGCCGCGACAACATCGGTGATATTCTCGGCAGTTTCTTCGCCTTCCTCACCCGTCATGCGCTGAAAGAAGCGCGTGGGCGGCATTTGCTTGTCATCGCCCACCACCACCACTTGCCGGCAGCGCGCAATGGCACCCAGCGCATCCACGGGTTCCACCTGGCTCGCTTCATCAATGACCAGCAGGTCAAAGGAAAGCCCGGGCTTCAGCCCATGCGGGGGGCTCAGGAATTGCGCAACCGAAAGCGGGCTCATCATGAAAATCGGCTTGGCCTTTTGCACCGCCTGGGATGCGCGCAGCAGCAATTCGCGCACCGGCAAATGGCCGCGCTTCTTTTCCATCTCACCACGCAGAACCGTCATCCCCGGCGCGCCATCGCGCACTTCCTTGACGCGCAGCGCATGGGCGTAAGCGGCTTCCGCGCGCGTGAGTGTGATGCGCGCGCGGTCGGCTTCGCGGAAATCCTCAACCAGCCGATCCGCCGCCGCGCCATCAAAAGCCGCCAATTCCGGATGCTGCGCCATGGCGGCGCGGAGCAAGGCTTCATGCAGCGCGAAGGAAAACACATCCTCCGCCGCTTCAGGCGCCACACGCCCATCAGTCAGGCGCTCCAGCAAGGGCTCCAGCCCGCTGGCCGCGGCTGCAGCGCGGCGCCAGCCCAGCCAGGTATCGAGCGCTTCCGGCGCCGCCGCCCAATCGCCCAAGCGCGTAGCAAGTGCGGAAAAGGCGGGTTCATCCGCGCCAAACGCGATGCGCGCATCAAGCCCTGTTGTTTGCTGCACTTCGTGAAAGGCATCGAGTGCAGCTTGCAGCGGCGCGGGTTCTGCCGGCTTGGCGCCATCTGCGAGCGCCATCAGCGCCACCGCGCCGTGGGTTTTGCGCCAGGTAAGCAAGGCCGAAAGTGGCGCGGTATCACTCGCCTCCCCCTGCCAGAGCGTGCCGAAGGCCGCGCGGCCCAAAGCATCGCCTTGGCGCAGCGCCTCACGCGCGGCCTGGCCCGCCAGCGCGGCATCAAGCGCGGGCAAAGGGTTTTCCGCATCACGCGCAATCCGCGCCGCGAGCGCCTTTGCATCACGCCGCGCGCCTGACAGAAAACCGAAAACGCCGCCCGCTTCCGCAAGCGTCGCACGCGCTTCCGCAATGCCCGCCACATCCAAAGCGCCCGGCAAAAGCTGAGGATCCGCCTTGGCTTTTTGCAAAGCGCCCAGCGCCTGCACCAGGGCTTCTAGCGCTGCCAGATCGCCGGCCCAGGCTTCGTGCTTGAGCGTCGCCGCATCATGCGCCGGTGCTGCGAGCAAGGCCGGACGCAAGGCAAGCGCGCCCTCCGCTGCCTTCGGTCCGGCCTCCGCGCCAAGCGCTGCGCCGGCTGTGGCAAAGGCGCGAATCCAACCCGGCAGCCGCCCAAGCAGCCGATCCGCATCGGCGGGGCCGATATCGGCCATCACGCCACGCCAGGGGCTTTGCGCCCCGCCATCCGCCGCATAGCCGGCCAGCAGCTTGATCGCATCGCGTCGCGCTTCTATCGCGCCTGCATCCCATTCCGTGGCACTCACGGAAAAATCCGGCGCCGCAACCTCGCGTTGCCGCAGCGCCACCAGCGCACCAATCACCTGATGCAGCGCAAGGCCCGAAGCGCCAACCGTTCCGCGCATAGCCGCCGCATGGCGATTGATCCGCCCGCGCAGCGACCCCAAGCGGCGCACCACCGCATCGCGTTCCGGCTTGGGCGGCGTGGGCAGGGAAAGCGTCGCGCGCAATTCATCCAAAACCGCGCGCTTCGATTGCTTTTCCGAATGCAATTCCAGGCAGGCGACGCCAAGGTCAATGCTCTCAAGCCGGCGCTTCACCACTTCAAGGGCTGCGAGTTTCTCAGCCACGAACAAGACGCTTCGCCCATCCAGCACGGCCTGGGCGATGATATTGCTGATGGTCTGGCTTTTGCCGGTGCCGGGCGGGCCTTGGATGACAACATGCCCGCCACGCCGCACAGCTTCCGCCGCCAAAGCCTGGCTGCCATCCACATCCATCACATGGTCAAGCCGCTCCACCGGGATTTCGGCATCCACATCGGCGTCGTCGGCAAAAACCGGCGGGATCGAAAGCGCCTCACCCCCTACCAGCGCGCGCACCATGGGGTGATCGGCAAGGCCTGGATTTTCCTCAGGGCCAAGGTCCCGCCACATCAGGAATTTGGCGAAGGAAAATAGCCCAATCGCCAGCGCATCCGCATCCACGCGCCAATGCGCGCGTTCCGCCACCAAAGCCGCGATGCTTTCGGCCCAGGCGGTCAGCGTATAGGCATCAGTATCGAAATCCGGCAGCGCAGCCTTGAAATTCACCTTGAGCATTTCGCGAAGCGACAGGTTCTCCGCAATATCCCCCGCCGCGCCGCGCAGCTTGAAATATTGTGAAACCCCCTCACGTTCCAGCGCCACCGGAAGCAGCGCCAAGGGGGCGCGGCGTTCGGTTTCGGGCGTTGCGGGATCGCGCCAGATCAGCGCACCGAGCGCCAAATAAAGCGTGGGCACGCCGGTTTCTTCGCGGGCGGTGCGCGCATCCTGCATGATATCGCGCAGCCGGCGCACCAGATCAGCAGGCGGCAATTGAACGCGCAGCTTGTCGTCGCGCTGATAATCCTCCCGCGCCGTATCGGATTTGGCAGCGGTGATGCCTTCCGCCTTTACCTTGGTGGAACGTGCGCGGCGCGGCTTGCCGGGGCTTGCTTCCACCGGCGCGGCATCAGGCGCAGCGACTGAGGCTTCAAAGCCAAAGGCACGGCCCGCTTGCAGCGCGCCAAGGACGAAATCCGCGTCCTCATCATCCAGGATGATCACGCCGCGAGATGCGCCGGGCTTCGGCAGGGAAAGCAGTCGGTTGCGGGTGGAAAGATCCAGCAATCCCCGGCGGGCTTCTTCCAAGGCGGTGCGAAGCTCCGTCATGCGGCTATCTTTTCCGGAAGGCGAAAGTGATCGCCAGGACAATGCCCACCAACGCCAAAATAGCCAGCATGCCCTGTACAACCTCGAAATTCGGGGAATCGCGATGGATGAAGATGGAAGCAGCCGCCGCGCCCAGCATCATCAGGGTTTGTAGAATCCATTCCATCCAAGCGCCTCATTGCCCATTGGTTGCCTCAGCCCTTGCGCAGTCTGGCATATCTCCCGCCACTGTCGAAGGGTGATTCTCAGGGCTGCGGCGGTGCGGGGGGCACAAGGCGGTTCTCCAATATCTCGATACGGCTCAGGGATGTTTTCAACAATGTGATCAATTCCGCCACCTGCTGTTCGCGCAGCAGATCTATCTTTTCATGCAGCAGGCTGATTTCCGCTTCAGAGCGGATATTCACCTGATAATCCGCGATGGAGCGGATGCGATCTATATCCGCCTGCCTATTCTGGCTCATCATAATGATCGGCGCCGTATAGGCCGCCTGGAAGGACAGCATCAGGTTCAGCAGGATGAAGGGATAGGGGTCCCAGGCACCGCCGCCCAAAGCCACATTGGCAATCAGCCAGACCACCAATAGCCCGGATTGGATCAGGATGAAGCGCCAGGACCCGACAATTGCCGCCACCAGGTCGGAAAGCCTCTCGCCGAGGGTCAACGGCGGCGCCGGGCCTTCACTCCGCCGCCTTTCTCGGGCGCGCGACAGAACGGTGCGCAAATGGACGTGGCGGCGGTGATGATGAGGTTCGGGATGCTCGGCCATGCAGATTTCCCCCTGCAAAGCGCGCAAGCTGCACCATTCACCCCGGTAGGAACATGATAAAAATCAACTCCGTCCGTAAGTATCCTCAAACCGCACAATATCATCTTCGCCAAGGTAGGATCCGGACTGCACCTCAATCAGCGTCAGCGGAATCTTGCCCGGGTTTTCCATGCGATGGATGCAGCCCAGCGGCAGATAAACGCTTTCATTCTCGCGCAGCATGATTTCCTCCCCATCGCGGCGCACAATGGCGGTACCGGAAACCACCACCCAATGCTCGGCGCGATGAAAGTGCTTTTGCAGGGAAAGCTTGGCGCCGGGGCGGACTTCGATTTTCTTGACCTGGAAGCGATCCCCCATGATCAGGCCTTCATAATGGCCCCAGGGGCGATAGGCGCGGCGGTGTTCGGTGGCTTCCTTGGCGCCGCGCGCCTTCAGCTGGTCCACCAGCTTTTTCACATCCTGCGCGTGGTCCCGATGCATGGCGAGCACGGCATCATCGGTCACCACGACCACGGCATCCTGCAGGCCAATCACGCCGGTCAGGATGGTTTCGCTGCGAACATAGCAATTCTTGGCACCCACCAGCTCCACAGGACCGAGGGTGGCATTGCCCGCGGCGTCCTTCGGCTGAATCTCCCATAGCGCGGCCCAGGAACCGATATCGGACCAGCCAATGGCAGCGGGCACCACGGCAGCCTTTTGCGTGCGTTCCATCACCGCATAGTCAATGCTGATGGATGGAGTGGCGGTGAAGGCAGCGGCTTCCAGCCTAATGAAATCGCCATCGCGTACGGCGCCAGCAACAGCGGCGCGCACGCCCTTCAGCACATCCGGCGCATAGGCTTCCATCTCGGTCAGCATGGTCGCGGCGGTAGCCACGAACATGCCGGAATTCCACAAATGCCGGCCCGTTTTCAGGAATTCCGCAGCGCGGGCGGCGTCGGGCTTTTCCACAAAGCGCGCAATGCGCTGCACCCCATCACTGCCCGGCAGGGCATCACCAGTTTCAATATAGCCATAGCCGGTCTCCGGCGCGGTGGGCTGCATGCCGAAGGTGACAATCGCCCCCGCTTGCGCCGCCGCAGCGGCCTTGGCCAGCGCTGCTTGCAGCGCCGCCACATCGCCAATCGCCGCATCGGCGGCCATGAACCACAGCACCGCGCCCGGCGCGGTTTCCTCGGCGAGCAATGCGGCGGCGGCGATGGCGGGTGCACTATTGCGGCCGATGGGTTCCAACACGATGGAAGCGCCCTTGTCGCGCAATTGCTCGGCCACCAGGAACCGATGCGCTTCATTGCAAACCACCATCGGCGGCAGGAAACCGGCGCCAGAACCCCGCGCGGCAGTTTCCGCCAGCATGGTTTTGTCTGAAGCCAACGGCCAGAATTGCTTGGGGTAGCTTTCGCGCGAAAGCGGCCATAGCCGCGTGCCGGTGCCGCCGGACAGGATCACGGGCAGGATCAGGGGGGAAGAGGCGTTCATGGGCAATCATCGCTCCGCATCATCTCGCGATTAGGGGCAAATCGGGGCAAAGCCAAGGCAAAGGCGGGCTGGCGTTTCCCTAGGCCGGCTTCCGGTATAGCTTTCTGCCCCTAATTCAGCCCGAAAGTTACCCTGCCTTGGATAACCCTGCCTCCCCCGCCATTCCGGAAGGCTTTGTGCCGCGCCCCGCTGGCGGGCCGTTTCTGGAACCCATCGGCCCCATCATGATCCGCCGAGATCACGGGCCGCTTGCCTTCGGGCTGCGCATTGAAAAGCGCCACTGCAACAGCAAGGACATGGCCCATGGCGGCATGTTGGCGACTTTTGCCGACCTGGCGCTCGGGATTGGCGGCTTCAATCTGGCCGGGGTGACGGGGTTCTTCACCACCATCAGCCTGAATTCGGATTACCTGGCGCCGGCCTTGCTTGGCACCTGGCTGCAATGTGAACCCGTGCTGCTGCGTCGCACGCGCACGCTGGTATTCGCGCAAGGGGTCTGCATGGCGGATGGCAAGCCCGTGCTGCGTGCAAGCGGGGTTTTCGCCCTGCCGCGGGAGGTCGTGGGTTAGCGACCCTGTGCTTGCTGAATCGAAATTCGTCCTTTCATCGTCCATAGCCCGCAGGGCCTTCGCGAACAGAAGCGCGCTTACCCCCTTGCCTTCGGCGCCACTTCGGCGAAGCATAACACGGTATTTGCAGGGGGCGGCCCATGGCACGCAACAAGACCTTTCCGGATTTCGATGCGGCAGTGGCGGATATTCCAGACGGCGCGGTGATTGCCATTGGCGGCTTCGCTGGCCCTGGCACACCCTATAACCTTATTGCCGCCCTGGCGCGACGCGGCGCCAAGCGCCTGACCTGCATCGCCAATACCACGGGTGGTGCCCATAAGCCGCGCATGCCCGATATCGGCATGCTGGTGGAAAACGGCCAGGTCGCGAAGGTGATATGCTCCTTCACTGCCGCGACCCGCGCATCCGACGTGCTGCCCTTCACCAAATACTATGAATCCGGAGAGGTGGAGGCAGAAATCGTCCCGCAAGGCACCCTGGCCGAGCGGCTGCGCGCCGCCGGTGCGGGTATTCCCGCCTTCTATACGCCAACCGCGGTTGGTACCGAATTAGCCGAAGGGCGCGAAACACGAGAGATCAATGGCAGGCGCTATTTGCTGGAATATGCGCTGCCGGTGGATTTCGCCTTTATTCGTGCCGCGCGGGCGGACGCGGCTGGCAATCTGCGCTTCCATCGCAGCCAGCGTAATTTCAATCCCTTGATGGCGATGGCCGCGAGAACCACCATTGTGGAAGTGGAAGAAGACATCCGGCCCGCCGGCGCGACAGATGCCGATGATGTGCATACAATGGGCCTTGTGGTGCATCGGCTGATCCGCGTGCCGCCACCACCCATGGGACTCTGGACCCGCAAGCGGGAGGCCGCACGATGAGCTGGACACGCATGCAAATGGCCGAAAGGCTGGTGCAGGAATTTCAGGATGGCTGGGTGGTCAATCTTGGTGTCGGCATGCCGACGATGATTGCGGATGTACCCATGGGTAATCGTGATATCATCTTCCATGCGGAAAACGGCGTGATCGGCTATGGCGCCGTCTGCGCGCCGGGGACCGAGGATTTGAACCTGGTCAATGCCGGCGGGCAGAATGTGGTGCTCAATCCCGGCGCTTCCATTGTGCATCATGCGGATAGCTTTGCACTGATCCGTGGCGGGCGGATGGATGTGACCGTGATGGGTGCCTATGAAGTGGCGGCCAATGGGGATTTCGCCAATTGGAAGCTGAAGGGCGCCAAGGGCGGCGGGATTGGCGGCGCGATGGATTTGGCCGCCTCCGCACAGCGCGTCTATATCATGCTGGAGCATCGCACGCGTGATGGTGCTTCCCGCCTGCTGCCGCGTTGTAGCCTGCCCATTACCGCCGCTGGTGTGGTGACGCTGGTGGTGACCGATCTTGGTCTTTTCGCGCCCGCAGGTGAAGGCTTCGCGTTGCGAGACCTCGCCCCAGGTGTGACTTTGGAAGAAGTCCGCGCCGCCACCGCCTGCCCCATCATCGCGTGAGGAAACACCATGGCTTTGCTGATTGACTATTACGTTTCGCTCAATTCTCCCTGGACCCATCTGGGCGCGGCGCGGATTGAAGCCTTGGCGGCGCAGCATGGCGCGGCGCTGCATATCTGGCCGGTTGATTTCGGCACAATCTTCGCGGGCTCCGGCGGACTTCCCTTGCCGAAGCGCTCTCCGCAGCGCCAGGCCTATCGCTTGCAGGAATTGCGGCGCTGGCGGGATGCGCTTGGCATTCCCATAAACATCCAGCCAAAGCATTCTCCCGCCAATGAATTGCCTGGCGCAGCGTGTGTTATTGCGCTGCGCGAAACCCAAGGCCATGCGCCGGCAATTCGCTTGGCGCATCGCATCCTGAAGGCGCTTTGGGAGGAAGAGCAGGATACAGGCGACACGGCCACACTCGCGGCGCTAATGCGCGACTGCGGCTTGAATGCGGAGGCTCTACTGCGTCTGGCGGAAGACCCGCGCTGGCTTGAACAGCGCAAGGCCGATACCGCCGCCGCGCTGGAACGCGGTGTCTTCGGTGCGCCGTGCTATGTGATTGGTGAGGATATGTTCTGGGGCCAGGATCGGCTGGATTTTGTTGCCAAGCGCTTGAGCAAAGGCGCTTGATGTTCAGCGGAAAATCCATTGCAAGGCTGGAAGATGCGCGGTTTCTGACAGGGCGCGGGCGTTATGTTGCGGATATGATTCCCGCCGATGCTTTGCATGCTGTGGTGCTGCGTTCGCCCCATGCCCATGCGACATTAGGCGAGATCAACGCGGAAGCCGCGCGCGCCATGTCCGGCGTGGTGGGTGTTTTCACTTCCGCTGAACTTGCAGCGGATGATCTGGCGCCACTACCCTGCACGGCGGAGGTGGCGAGCGTTGCGCCCATGGTGGTGCCGCCGCGCCCGGTACTCGCCACGGATCGCGTGCGCCATTTAGGCGAAGCTGTTGCCTTGATTATCGCAAGCAGCGCCGCCGCCGCGCGCGATGCGGCGGAGGCGATTGAAGTCCTCTACGATCCCCTGCCCGCAGTCATTGATGGCGCGAGCGCCCTGGGCGCGGAGGCACCACAAATCTGGCCGCAAGCACCAGGGAATGAGGCGTTTCGTTTCCTCAAGGGTGACCGCGCCGCCACAGATGCGGCTTTCGCGCAGGCGGATCACGTGATCAGCCTCGATCTATTCAATAACCGCGTCCATGCCGTGCCGATTGAACCACGCGCCGCGCTGGCGCATTTCGATGGCGGTCGGTTTGAATTGATCTTTACCGGCATGGGTGTGCATGGCATTCGCCGGCAGCTTGCAACCGTATTTCGCCTGCCGGATGATGCCTTTCATCTTATCTGCCCCGATGTGGGCGGCGGCTTTGGCGCCAAAAACTTTCTGTTTCCGGAATATGTATTGGCGCTTTGGGCCGCGCGCCGGCTTCAGCGTAGCATCGCCTGGCAGGCGGAACCCAGCGAGGAATTCGCCGCCGCCGTGCATGGCCGCGATTTGCGCGCGCGGGCAAGATTGGCGCTGGCTGATGATGGCCGTTTTCTTGGCCTTGAAATCAGCAGCATTGCGGATATGGGCGCCTATCTTTCCGCGGTTGGCCCGCATTGCCCGACCAATGCTTTCTCCACCGCCATGGGCGGCGTGTATGCGATTCCGGCCATGCACCTGGAAGTACGCGGCGCCTTCACCAATAGCCTGCCCGTGGATGCCTATCGCGGTGCCGGCAAGCCAGAGGCGAATTACATCATCGAAAGGCTGGTGGATGCCGCAGCGCGCAGCTTGGGGCGCGATGCAGCGGCGTTGCTCGCGATGAATATGCTGCAAAATGCGCCGCATCGCACGGCCATGGGCATGGCCGTGGATGGCGGGCGTTTTGCCGCCAATCTTTCAGTACTGGAAAAGGTTTCTGACGCGGCAGGTTTTTCTGCTCGGCGCGAACAAGCAGCACAACGTGGCATGTTGCTCGGCCGCGGCATGGCCTGTTTTCTGGAAACTGCGCGCGGTGCGCCAGGCGAATGGGCCACGGTCAGCGTTGATGCATCTGGGCAGGCCCGCGCGGCTATCGGCACGCAAAGCAATGGCCAGGGACATGAAACCAGCTATGCGCAGATTGTCGCAGACCGGCTTGGACTGACGCCGGCAGAAGTACGCATACAGCAAGCCGATACGGATTTGCTGCCGAATGGCAACGGCCATGGCGGTGCGCGTTCACTGCATTTGGGCGGCGGCGCGCTGGTGCTGGCCTTGGATGCGCTGATGGAAAAGGCACGCATCATCGCCGCGCATTTGCTGCAAGCCGATCCCACCGAGCTTATATTCGCCGATGGGCGCTTCGCCTTGCCGGAAGGTGAGCGCTTCGTCACCCTGGCTGAGATCGCCCGCGCCGCCGAAGATACGGCCAGCCTGCCCGAAGGCATGACGCCCGGACTTTCCGCATCAGGTCACAATACCTCCGACCTCGCGACCTTCCCCAATGGCTGCCAGGCGGCCGAGGTGGAGATTGACCCTGAAACCGGCCATGCTCGCCTGACGCGCTATGTCGCGGTTGATGATTACGGACGCTTGGTGAATCCACGCCTGACGCAAGGCCAGGTACAGGGCGGGCTGGTGCAGGGCATTGGTCAGGCGATGCTGGAAGACATCATTTATGATCGTGAGTCAGGCCAATTGCTGACCGGTTCCTTGATGGATTACGCGCTGCCACGCGCCGATGATGTGCCGGCGATTGAAGTGATATTGGAAGGCACGCCAACCACCGCCAATCCGCTTGGTGTGAAAGGCTCTGGCCAGGCGGGCGCGATTGCCGCGCCGCAAACAGTGATGAACGCCATTGCGGATGCGCTGGCGCTGCGTGGCGCAACGGCGCCTGATATGCCTGCAACGCCCGAGAAGATTTGGCGTGCCTTGCAGAACGCCGCCTCTCCCGGAAAGGAATTGACGCCATGACCTATCAAGTCACGCGAGATTTCATCGGCTACGGCGCCAATCCGCCCGATCCGCAATGGCCGGGAGGCGCGAAACTCGCCGTGAATTTCGTGATCAATTATGAGGAAGGCAGTGAGCCATCCTTTGAGCTTGGCGATGGAATCACGGAAAATGGCTTGACCGAAGCGCATGGCCTCAATCAGGTGAAATCAGGCCGCGATTTGGCAGCTGAGGGCATGTTTGAATATGGTAGCCGCGTTGGTTTCTGGCGCCTGCATCGGCTATTCCAGGAACGCAACCTGCCCGTCACGATTTTCGGCTGCGCACTGGCGCTGGAACGTAATCCGGAAGCGGCCGCTGCCATCAAAGCCGCGGGCTATGATGTCTGTTCCCATGGCTGGCGCTGGGTAAAGCATTTCGAATTATCGGAAGAAGAAGAACGCGATCACATCCGCAAGGCCATCGAAAGCCAGCAGAAGACGGTCGGGCATCGGCCAGATGGCTGGTATTGCCGCTATGGACCTTCCGTCAACACGCGCCGGCTGGTCGTGGAAGAAGGCGGATTTCTGTATGATAGCGACTATTACGGCGATGAATTGCCAATCTGGACACGCGTGAACGACAAGCCGCATCTGGTAGTGCCGTATTCTCTGACGAATAATGATGGCAAATATGCCGGCTGGATGGGCACATCCGATCAGTGGTTTTCCTATATCCGCGATGCCTTCGACATGCTTTATGAAGAAGGTCGCAAGGGCCAGCCCAAGATGATGTCGGTCGGGCTGCATATGCGCCTGATCGGCCACCCGGCCCGTGCCGTCGCGATGCAAAGGCTGCTGGATTACATGGCACAGAAGCGCGACGTCTGGATTACGCGCCGCGTCGATATCGCCCGCCATTGGATGGCGGTGCATCCGGCGAAGTGAGAAGGCATATCGCGGCCTACGCCGTCTTGTCATGTATCTTTTGGCCACAGCGCTTCTTATTGAATTCCCCGATTTGGCGCTGTGGCTATCAGGTTTCATGAGCTGACCTATTTTCGACGGATCCAAACCTTGAGCACCGAAACCTCCTCGCGCCCCATTCGCATCGCCGTTGATATCGGCGGCACATTTACTGATCTGCAAATCCTGAATTCGCGCCTTGGCGTAGCGCAAGCGTGGAAAACGCCGACAACGCCGGAAGACCCCTCAATCGGCCTTATGACGGGCGTCAAGGAAGCCGCGGAACGCTTCGGTTTTGCGCTGGCCGATGTCGGGCTTTTGCTGCATGGCACCACCATCGCCACCAATGCGGTGCTTGAAAGACAGCTCGCCCGCGGCGTCTTGTTGACCACAGCAGGCTTTGAGGATGTGCTTGAAATCAATCGCCATGTCCGGCGCGATATTTACGGCCTGGCGCAAGAACCTTTCCCTACGCTGATCCCGCGCGACCGCCGACTTGGGGTGCAGGAACGTTTACGCGCCGATGGTAGCGCTGAAATAACCCTGGATGAAGCGCAGTTACCGGCACTGCTGGATCGGATCCAACATCTTGGCGCAGAGACTATCGCGATTTCACTGCTGCACGCCTATGCCAATCCCGCCCATGAAAAGCGCCTGGCCGCGCTGATCCAGGCCGCGCGCCCCGATCTACCAATCTCGCTTTCTGCTGATATCTCGCCAGAGATCCGCGAATATGAGCGTTGCTCCACTACTGTGCTGAACGCGCTTCTGATGCCGGTGGTGAAAGCCTATTTGGATAGGCTCGAAAAACGGTTGGGTATGGACGGGTTTTCACCGCTTGTCTTCCTGGTGCAATCCAATGGCGGCGTCTGCAGCCTGCGCATGGCGGCTGAACAACCGGCGCGGCTTTTGCTCTCTGGCCCATCAGGCGGCGCTTTGGCTGCCGGACGCATTTCGGAATTACTCGCGCGCCCCAATCTGGTCGCGGTGGACATGGGCGGCACATCCTATGATGTTTCGGTCGTGCAAGGCGGGCGCGTTTCCGTGATTACGCAGGGCGAGATTGATCGCCTGCCGGTGCGCCTGCCCATGGTGGAAATGCGCACCATCGGCGCCGGCGGCGGTTCCATCGGCTCCGTTGACGCTGCCGGGCGGCTGACGGTCGGCCCACGCAGCGCCGGCGCGCGACCGGGGCCGGTTGCCTATGGGCGCGGCGGGGCGGAGCCGACAGTCACAGATGCCAATCTGGCACTCGGCCGCCTTGATCCTGATTTCTTCCTCGGTGGCGCCATCAAGCTTGATATGCCGGCCACGCGCGCCGCGATTGAAACACGCATCGGCGCGCCGTTGCACTTGTCACTCGAACAGGCGGCAGCGGGTATGCTGACCGTGACCAACGCCAATCTCGGCGCCGCGGTGCGGCTTTCGTTGTTTGAAAAAGGGCTTGATCCGCGCGACTTCGCACTGCTGTCCTTCGGCGGCGCTGGTGGATTGCACGCCATCGAAGTGGCCGAGGAAATGGGCATCACGGAAGTAATCTTCCCGCGCGAACCCGGCACACTTTCTGCCTATGGCATCCTGTTTTCCGATCTGGTGCAGGATTTGGCGCGCACAAGGCTGACGCGCGCTCAACCCGCCGGTCTGCCACAGATGCGCGACATCATCGCTGAATTGCGCCAGGCCGCGGATGCGCGACTGGCACAAGATGGCATTCCAGCTGATCAACGTGAAATCACGATTGCCGCTGATATGCGCTATCATGGCCAGGCCTTTGAACTGCTTGTCCCATGGGGCGAGCTTCAGGCCCCGGATGAAGCTGCCTTGGCTGAACTCATTCAGCGCTTTCATGCCACGCATAAGCAGCGCTTTTCCTATTCCAATCAGGATGAAGCCGTGGAAATCGTCACCTTCCGCGCCATTGCTAAAGGCAAGCTTGCCAAGCCTGTTTTGCGCGAACCAACCCCAGCTTCCCGCCCCGCGCGCAAGGCAAAGCGCCGCGCCTTTGATGGCCAGCAATGGTGCGACGTGACCGTCTGGGACCGTGAGGCGCTTGGCGCCGAAGACCTGATAGAAGGCCCCGCTATCATTGAAGAAGCCTTTGCCACCCATTGGATTTCTCGCGCCTGGCAAGCAAGGCTTGCCGCCGGCGGCGCCCTGATTGCAAAGAAGATCGCGCCATGAGCCTCGGCCCCATCGAAATCGAAGTCATCCGCAATGCGCTGACTGCGGCGGCTGCCGAGATGGATATCACCATCTGGCGCACCAGCCGCAGCACCACGGTGCGCGAATTGCTGGATTATTCCACAGCGGTCTTCGATGCTGATGGCAACAATGTCGCGCAATCCGCACGCATTCCGCAGCATCTGAATTCCATGGGCGCGGCGCTGCGCATATTGCTGGATCGCTTCGTTGATGAAGCGGATTGGCGCGAAGATGATGTTTTTGCCACCAATGATCCCTATTGCGGCGCGCAACACCTGAACGACATATTGGTCTTCAAGCCGGTTTTCCATGATGGCAAACGCGTGGCTTACGTGGGTGCGCTTTGCCATCACATTGACATGGGCGGCATGGCGCCAGGTTCCTATGCCGCAACAGCAACAGAAGTCTTTCAGGAAGGGCTTCGCATTCCGCCGCTGAAGCTGATTGAAGGCGGCGTGCTGAATAAAGCGATCTACGCCATGATCGGGCAGAATGTGCGCAAGCCCGCGCTGATGCTGGGTGATTTGCAATCCCAATTGGCAAGCCTTGAGGTCGGCGCCGCTTCCATCCGCCGTATCGCCGCGCGCTATGGTGCCGTGACACTGATTGAAGCCACAGGCCACATCCTGGATCAGAGTGAAGCCGCGATGCGCGCTGCCATTCGCGCCATGCCTGATGGCACCTATAGCTTCGAAGATTTCTTGGATGATGATGGTGTCTCCGGAGAGCCCGTGCGGCTCCATGCCAGCATCACCATCAAGGGCGATGAGATTGAAGTTGATCTGACCGCCTGTGCGGATCAGCAGCGTGGCCCAATCAATTGCACGCCAGCAATGTCCAATTGTGCTGTCTATTACAGCATTATCGCAGCGACTGATGGCGCCATGCCGGCCAATGCGGGCTGTTATCGCCCCATTCGTATTCGCCACCGGGAAGGTAGCGTCACATCCTGCCGCGCGCCGGCATCCGTTGCGCATCGTGTCGCGGTTTGCCATCGGCTGGCCAATGTCATGTTTGGCTGCCTGCATCAGGCGCTGCCGGACCGCATGCCGGCTGCCTATTACGGCGGTTCTTACGTTGCCACCTTCCAGACCGAAGCGGCGGATGGCGGGCGTGAAGTACTGGTGGAAATCGAAATCGGCGGCACTGGCGCCAGCCCAGCCAAGGATGGCGTGAATGCCTGGTCTTTCGGCATGCATAATAACAGCAATATCCCGATTGAAATGATCGAAAGCCAAATGCCGCTGACCATCACCCATTACGGGTTGAAACCTGATTCCGGCGGTGATGGGCAATATCGCGGCGGGCTTGGCCTTATTCGCGAATGGCGCGTGGATAGCCCTGCCGGGATTTTCACCGCGAATATGGATCGCTTCCGCTTCCCGCCCTATGGCCTGGCTGGCGGCAAGCCTGCCAGCCTTGGGCGCTTGATGCGTATCCGTGATGGGCAGGAAACACCCATCGCACCAAAAAGCGATGCGGTGCGGTTGCTCAAGGGCGACATTGTGCGGCTCGAAACATCCGGCGGTGGCGGCTTTGGTGATCCCGCACAACGCCCGGAGGCACAGCGCAAGGCGGATCAGGCGCTGGGATATGTGAAGGGCTGAAGCCCCTCTGTGCGGCGCGGGTTTCTTGGCCTAGCCTTCGCGGAGGAGGATAACGCCATGACCTTGCCGCTGCTTTTCACACCCTGGACGCATCGCGGTGTGACGTTGAAGAACCGCGTTGTCGTCGCACCTATGCATCAATATGCGGCAGATCACGGTTTCATCACGGATTGGCATTTGATGAATGCAGGCCGCTTTGCCGCGGGTGGCGCTGGCATGGTGATGGTGGAAAGCACCAAGGTAGAACGGCGCGGCTGCGGTACTTTGGGTGATACCGGACTTTGGGATGATGCTTTCATCCCAGGCATGAAACGTGTGGCGGATTTGATTCGCGCAAATGGTTCGGTGCCGGCAATTCAAATTGGCCATTCAGGCCGCAAGGCACGACGCTTTCGCCCCTGGGAGGGCGGCGCGCCACTCGTACAAAGCCCCGCGATAAAGGATTGGGAGGCTTGGGAACTTGTCGCGCCCAGTGCCGAGATCGGCGATGCCGGGGACCCCATGCCGCGTGCGCTCACGCGCGATGAAATTCCGCAAGTGGTGCAGCATTGGGCGGATGCCGCGCGGCGCGCGGATGCTGCTGGCTTTGACGTGTTGGAAATCCACGCGGCGCATGGTTATCTGCTTCATCAATTTCTTTCGCCATCGGCCAATCGGCGCAATGATGATTATGGTGGAACGGAGCGTAACCGCATGCGCTTTGCGCTTGAAGTCGTGGAGGCCGTGCGCGCAATCTGGCCGGCGCATAAGCCTTTGTTCATGCGCTTTTCGGTGGAAGATGATTCGGGTTGGGACGTGGAACAAAGCATTCGACTCGCCAAGCTTGTTGGTGCTGCCGGCGTTGATGTTGTGGATTGTTCATCGGGTGGCATCACGGGCGGCCCGCCCAAAGCTGCGCGGCCCGGCTATGGCTATCAAGTGCCCTATGCGCGGCGGCTGCGGCATGAAGCACCCATCGCCACCATGGCGGTAGGGCTGATTGTGCACGCGGACCAGGCTGAGGCGATTCTGCAAGCCGGTGATGCCGATTTAGTCGCGATCGGGCGAGAGATTCTCTACAACCCGAATTGGCCCACCGATGCGGCGCGTAAATTAGGTGTCGAAGCAGCCTTCGATGCCATGCCGCCGGCGCAAAGCTATTGGCTCGAAAAACGCGCAAAATCAGTGAAGGATATGGAACCTTCCACCTATCGGCGGGGTCTGCATCAGGCGTGATCAGGACTGCGCGATGAGTAACCCTCACGGCCTCACACTCGCGCTTTTTCTGCTGGCGGGCGCGCAAACCTTAGCGACCATGGCGGTTTATGCGCTACCCGTATTGGTGGCCTATGCCGCGCCGGATTTCGGCATGGCGCGCGGCAATATCGGCTATCAGGTGGGCCTTGTTTATCTCTGCGCGGTTTTCGCTTCCGCTTATGGGCCGCGCTGGCTGGCGATATGGGGGCCGGCGCGCACCACACAAATTGCGCTTTTCGCCGCGGCGCTGGGAGTTGCCTTGCTGAGCTTTGCGGAGCTTGCGATTGCCCTGCCCGCGACGGCGCTGATTGGCCTTGCCTATGGGCTGACCAATCCGGCTGCGTCACAATTGCTTGGCAAGCTTGCGCCGCCATCCCGCCGCAATATGGTCTTTGGCCTGAAGCAAATGGGCGTGCCTTTTGGTGTCGCTCTCGCAGGGCTGATGCTGCCTGGTACGGCAGAGATCCTTGGCTGGCGCAACGCCATGCTGCTGGCGGCTGCGATGTTGCTGATGATGGTGGTCGGGCTTCAATTCAAGCGCGCGGATTGGGACCAGGATCGTGGTGCGCCTGCCGTGCAAGCAGGGCCATTGCTGCTGTTGAAATCACCCGCGCTTGGCGTGATTGGCTTGGCGGCTGCCTGTTACGCTTTGGTCCAGATTGGCCTTGGCGCACACATGGTCGCGATGTTGATCGGTGATTACGGCTGGGATTCCGTTTCGGCTGGCGCGCTGGTTGGCCTGTGTCAGGTGGTGGGTGGGCTTTCGCGTATTGGCTGGGCCTTGGTTGCCGATACGCGGATGGGCGGTCAGCGCGCCCTGATGCTGATCGGCGCGCTATCAGGAATTTTCCTGATGATGCTGCCATTGGTTGCAGGCAGCCAGACCATTCTGCTCGTGCTGCTGTTCATCGCCATCGGCGCCAGCACCGCCGGATGGAATGGCGTATTGGTAGCGGAAAGCGTGCGCCTTGCGCCCGCCGGGGCGGCGGGTCCTGCATCGGGTGCGGTGATTTCGCTCAGCTTCGCTGGCGCCGTGCTTGGGCCGCCATTGATTGCGCTGCTGGGTCAGGAATTGCATGGCTATCGCTATGCTTTCGCGGTCCTAGCGACGCTGCCGCTTGCGGGCGCGGCGCTATGCTGGTTCGGGCGCCATGCTCGCAGGGGAGATTTCACATGACGCGCGACATGGTCGGCTATGGTGGCAAATGGCCGGATATGCGCTGGCCGAATGGCGCGCGGCTTGCCGTTTCCATCGCGGTCAATTTCGAAGAAGGCGCGGAACAGCAAGTGGGTGACGGAGACCCACAATGCGAACGCATGGGTGAGGTGATCAGCGTCGTCGCCCCTGGTGTGCGCGATATGGGCCAGGAACAGATTTTCGCTTACGGCACGCGCGCAGGTTTCTGGCGGATGCTGGATGCGCTGGACCGCCGCGCGATTCCCGCGACTTTTTTGATGTGCGGTCGCGCGGTTGAAAGGGCGCCCTCACTCGCGGCGGAAGTCACAAGACGCGGACATGAAGCAGCCGTGCATGGCTGGCTGTGGCGTCCGCAATCGGATTACACGTCTCGTGAAGCGGAAGCCGCCGATCTCGATCGCTGCATTGCTGCCATCGCCAAAGCTTGTGGCGAAGCACCTCAGGGGTTTTTCTGTCGCGGGTCGGAAAGCATCTGGACGCGCGGGTTGCTGCAAGAACGCGGCTTTACCTGGGTATCCAATGCTTTCGATGATGACTTGCCCTATGAAGACCCGGCGCATCCTGGGCTTTCAGTGCTGCCCTATGCGCTTGATACCAACGACATGAAATTCTTCCACCCCAATGGCTTTGTGCGCGCCAGTGAGATGGTGGAGTATGTGATTGACGCGTTGGAGGTGCTGCTTGCCGAGGCAAAACAAGGCAAGCCGCGCTTGCTCAATATCGGCTATCACTTGCGCATCGTCGGGCGGCCAGCGCGCTTCCCCGCCTTTGAAAAAGTGCTGGCCCGGCTTGCGGAATTGGGCGATCAGGTTTGGGTGGCAAAGCGTATTGATATCGCCAAAGCCTGGCGCGCTGCCACCCGCGCGTGAACGCAGGCCGCTGCGCGCCAAGCGTGGTACCTCAACCGGGCGGGACCGTGCGTGTCATGGCCGGCATGACAGATACCTTCGCATACCAGGCTTCCAGCTTGGGATGGCCAGGGCGCCAGGGTTCATTCGGATAACGGAAATCCATGTAGCCCAAGGCACAGGCAATGGTGATTTCACCAATATTTGTCAGCATGCCAAGGCTATCGGCTTCCGCTTCCAACACTGCCAGCGCTGCCTTCACCTTACCCTGCTGCAGCGCGATATAGGTCTGCCGCCCTTCATCCTGCGGCAGCGCAATTTCGCGCCGACGCGGCTGGGTTGCGTCCAGAATCCCATCGCCCAACGCTTCCTGACGCAACGCCTTCCAACGCGCCGGACCGGCGGGCGGAAACATCTTCGGCCCATCACCGATACTGTCCAGATATTCGCAAATCACCGGGCTGTCATACAGCGCGGTGCCATCATCCAGCACCAGGGTCGGCACCTTGGAAAGTGGATTGACCTGCACCAGCGCGGGATCGGTGGTACCAACCGTCCAAAGTTCCATCTGCTTGTCAATGCCGCGTTGAATCGCAAGCACAACGCATTTCCGTACATAGGGGCTATTGGGTGAATAGGCGAGTTTCATGCCAGGTTTCCTTCCTTCAGCTTCAAAGTTTACGCCGGCGGCGTGCCAAGCGCATTCATCACCGAACCGCGCTTTTCCATCCACCAGCCATGTTGCGGCGGCCAGCAACCGAAGACTTCTTCGGTTGTGCCGGGTTCCAGCACGGCGCGCGCATGCAAGGGCCAATTCGGGTTGTTCATGCCTTCGCGCCCAATCGCGATCAGGTCAGCATCACCCGCGGCCAAAGCCGCTTCAGCCTGATGCGGGCCAATAATCAGGCCAACCGCCATGGATTTCATGCCAAGCTCTCGGCGGATTTGCGCGGCATAGGGAATTTGGAAACCATAGCCGCGCGGCACGCGCTTGCTGCCGGTGGCACTGCCACCAATACCGCCTGATGAACAATCCATCACATCAACGCCAAGCTTCTGGCATTCGCGCGCATAGGCAACGCTATCTTCCATTTCCCAGCCGCCATCCGCGCCATCCACTGCGGAAATACGCACGAAAAGCGGCAGGTTTTCCGGCCAAGCTTCACGCACGGCACGCACAATCTCAAGCGGGAAGCGCATTCTCCCGGCCAGATCACCGCCATATTCATCATTGCGCGTATTGCAGAGCGGTGAAAGGAACTGATGCAGCAGATAGCCATGCGCGCAATGCACCTCAATCGCCTCATAGCCGGCGGCAAGCGCACGACGCGCGGCGGTGGCGAAGGCTTCACGAATATCGGCCATGCCTTCCTTGGTCAGTGCCTCTGGCTGCACATGGCCTTCACCAATCGCATTTGCGGTCGGCCCCACCAGCGGCCAGGGCTTTTCGCCAATCGCAATTTCCGGCGCACCAAGCGGTCCATTGCCTTCAAAGGCGCGCTGCGAAGAACCCTTGCGCCCTGCATGGCCAAGCTGCATGGCCGGCACCGCACCCTGCGCCTTGATGAAACGCGCAAGCCGCTGCACCGGTTCAATATGCGCATCAGACCAAAGGCCGAGATCACCATGGGTGATGCGGCCTTCCCGCATGACGGAAGTCACCTCGGTGAAAATCAGCCCGAAGCCACCGACAGCAAAACGACCAAGCTGCACCATATGCCAATCATTCGCCAAACCTTCGATCGCCGAATACTGGCAAAGTGGCGGCATCACCACGCGGTTCGGAATCGTCACACTGCGAATGGTAAGTGGCGAGAAAAGCAGGGAACCCATGGGCGTCTCCGATCAGGCGCGTGATTTGCGCAGCGTGATACAGCTTGGCGCGCGCGTCCAGACCGCGCCTTAAGCGCGCCATTGCCATCGCGTCACAATCCGCTTATGAGGCGCGCTTTCTGGCTTTTCAACCTTGGGGAAAACCGCTTTGCATGATCCGCTTTTCTGGGCGCTTCTTGGTTTTGCCTTTGCCACAAGCGTCACGCCCGGCCCGAATAACGCCATGCTTACGGCTTCCGGCGCCAATTTTGGCTTTCGCCGCGCCGTACCGCATATGCTTGGGATTATTCTTGGCTTTCCGGCCATGGTGCTTGCGATCGGGCTTGGTCTTGGCGCGGTTTTCACCGCCCTGCCTTGGCTGCATCTGGCACTGAAATATATCGGCGCTGCCTATATGCTCTATCTGGCTTGGCGCATCGCCACAGCCGAGCGCGGCAAGGGCGCAGCCGCCGCCAAGCCCATCAGTTTTTTCGAAGCGGCGGGCTTCCAATGGGTCAATCCCAAGGCTTGGATCATGGCTGTCGGCGCACTGGCCGCCTATACCGTGCCCGAGGCGCCTGTCTGGTCTGAGGCAGCGCGTGTGGCAGGTGCTTTTGTGTTCTCTGGTATTATCTCCTCAGTGCTCTGGTGCGGTTTTGGGGTCGCGATTGGCAGGCTGCTGACCTCCGATCGCGCTTTTCGGCTTTTCAACTATGGTATGGCCTTGGCATTAGCGGCCTCACTCATACCCATATTCATTCTCTAGCGCGGAAGGCCCAACGCTTTGTCCCAAGCCCTGCCAGCCATCATCGCGGCACTGCTCCTCCTGATCGGTGCGGTTGGGTTTGCGCTGCAATACGGCGGCAATCACGCATTGCTTTGGGGGCTTGGCGCGGCGTTGGGCTATACGCTCTATCGCGGTTCCTTCAGCTTTGCCGGCGGTTTTCGCCAGGCGCTGGCGGATGGGCGCGGAGCCGGCCTGCGCGCGCAAATGCTCATGCTCGGCATTTTGGTCATCATCATGCTGCCCGCCATTCAGGCCGGCACACTGGCCGGCACGTCAGTGCGTGGCATTGTTTTTCCCGCAGGTGTGGCGGTTGTCATCGGCGCCTTCATCTTCGGCATCGGCATGCAATTGGGCGGCGGCTGCGCTTCCGGCACGCTCTATACCGCGGGCGGCGGCAATACGCGCATGCTGTTGACACTGATGTTTTTCATCATTGGTGCCACCATCGCCGCCTATGATTCCGAAAGATGGGCTGAGCTTCCAGCACTTTCCGCGACATCCCTGCCAGAGCTGATCGGGCTATGGCCGACCATGATCGGCAGCATCATGATTTTCGCGTTTGTAGCGCTGGGTTCGCGCGTGATCGAACAACGCCGCCATGGTCGCATTGAACCGATCTTCAGCGCGCCATCAGCAGAATCGCCGCGGCGTTGGTCCTGGGCCATGGCCGCCATCATCCTCGCCGCGCTCAATATCTTCACGCTTTGGGCGGCGGGGCGTCCCTGGGTGATCACGGCATCCTTCCCACTCTGGGGTTCACGCATCGTCGCTGAGTTGGGCTGGGATGAACCCGCCTTCTGGATGTTTTGGGACGACCCGACACGTACGGAAGCCTTCCTCCGCCCTATACTTTCCGAACGCAGCAGCGTCATGAATTTTGGCCTCATGCTCGGCGCGTTTTTTGCGGCCGCCATTGCAGCGCGCCTCACGCCGCAATGGCGCCTGCCTTGGCGGCATTGTTGCGCTTCCGTGATCGGGGGTATCTTGCTCGGCTATGGCGCCGTCATGGCATCGGGCTGCAATATCAGCGCCTATGTGGCGGGGATCGCTTCCGGCAGCCTGCATGGCTGGCTTTGGATCCTGCCGGGCCTCGCCGGCAATTGGGTAGGGCTGCGTCTGCGCCCGCTTTTCCGCCTTGATCGCTGAGAAATTTTTGCTGGATTTCAAAGCTGCTGTAGCAAACCCTTTATCCTGCTTACTGCCATGATAGCACTAAATTATTCTTCTTGCCCCTGAGAAATACAGACGTCATATCAGGCCTCAATATGGCGCTGCGCCGCCTAGCACTTGAGAAAACCTGCTGCGCCACTCACCCCGGCGGCGTAGTTTGGAGGTGATGATGATCGCTCGCAGAACCTGCCTCGCGCTTCTGGCGCTCCCCTTCGCCGCTGCGGCGCGGGCGGATGATGCGCTGTCCACTGCCATGCGCGAAGCTATCGGTGACAAGCCCGTGACCGATGGCGGCATTCTGCTGCGCGTGCCCGCCCTTGCTGAAAATGGCGGGCAGGTGCCGCTTGGCATTGTGGTGGAAAGCCCGATGACGGCGCAGGACCACATCACCGCCATTCATGTTTTTGCCTCCCGCAACCCCACACCGGGGGTCGCAACCTTCCGCCTGACACCGTTGCTCGCCCGCGCCGAAGTACAAACGCGCATTCGCCTGGCCGAAGATCAGCGCCTGATTGTGTTGGCGGAAACCAGCACCGGCCGCGTCATGCGTGCCAGCGCGGAAATGCGTGTTGGCGCCGGGGGATGCCTGACATGAGCTCTTTGCCATCCCAGCCCCGCATTCGTATCCCGCGCAGCGCCCGCGCCGGTGAGGTGATTGAAATCCGCACGCTGATCGAACACCCGATGGAAACGGGGCTGCGCCATGAAGCCGGCCGCGCCTTGCCGCGCGATATGCTGACGCGGCTAATGGTGCGGCTGAATGGTGAGGCACTGTTCAGCGCCGATTTCCAGAACGGCACCGCGACAAATCCCTATCACGTGTTTTTCGTGCGCATGGAAAAGCCGAGCCATTTCGAATTCACCTGGACGGATGAAAAGGGCCGTCAGGCGCGCGCCGAAGCGCGCGTCTCGGTAGCCTAATACGGTTTCACGAAACCGGCTCGGGCTTATCCGCATTGGGGAAGAAAAGCTGTTCCCCATTGATGCGATAGGAAGCAATCGCGGCCTGGCCGGCGGCTGAGAGCAGCCAATCAATGAAGCGCTGCCCATCCGCCGCCTTCACATGCGCGTGGCGCTGCGGGTTCACCAGCATGACGCCGTATTGGTTGAACAGCCGCACATCACCCTCGATCAAAATTCGTTGATCCTGCCGATTGCGGAAGCTCAGCCAGGTGCCGCGATCGGCCAGGATATAAGCCCCCTGCGCGGCGGCGGTATTCAGCGCCGGTCCCATGCCCTGCCCCACTTCACGATACCATTGCCCGCGCCCGGTTGCGGGATCAATGCCCGCCAATTGCCATAAGCGAAGCTCCGCCGCATGTGTGCCGCTGCGATCACCACGGCTAATGAAGGGTGCGCGCGCAGCGGCGATGCGGCGCAGCGCTTCCGCCGTATCACCAAGCCCGGCAATGCGCGCGGGGTCTGCCGCGGGGCCGGTAATCACGAAATCATTGAACATCACATGCCGCCGCGGCCCGCCGAAACCTTCCGCAACAAAGCGTTCTTCCGCCGCGCGATCATGCACAAACACTACATCCGCATCCCCGCGCCGGCCTACATCCAAGGCCTGGCCAGTGCCCAAAGCCACCACGCGCACGGCAATGCCGCTTTCGCGGGTAAAGATCGGCAGGATATGGCCGAACAGGCCGGATTGTTCCGTGCTGGTGGTAGACGCCACCGTAATGCTGCGTTCCTGCGCGAAGGCAGGCAATGCAACAGCCGCGAACAACATCGGCAAAATGCCACGTCGGAACATACTGATCATGTTTCTCTCCCTTTTCTCGAAACTCATCACCACACCAATTCGCCGCGCAAAAAGGCGCTTGCCGTGGCTGAAGCGGGCTGCTGGAAAAATGCCTCAGCCGGCGCCTGTTCCAGCACATTGCCGCGATGCAGAAACACCACATCCCCCGCAAGGCGCCGCGCCTGCGCCAAATCATGCGTGGTCATGACAATCTTGGTGCCGCGCTGCGCCAGCGTCAGCACAATCTCCTCCACCGCACGCGTCGCGGCAGGGTCTAGGCTTGCGGAGGGCTCATCCAGAAACAGCAATTCCGGCTGCAAGGCAGCGGCACGCGCCAACGCCAAGCGTTGCTGCTGGCCCACAGAAAGCTTGCGCGCCGGATCAGCCGCGCGATCAGCAAGCCCAACCAGCGCCAGCGCTGCCTCGGCACGCGCGTCACGGTCCTCCCGCACCACACCGGCCAAAGCCATGGGATAAAGCGTATTGGCCAACACCGAACGCCGCAGGAGCACCGGGCGCTGAAACACCATGGCTTGGCGCCGCGCGGCAAGGTCTATTGGCATCGCCCAGAAAACCCGCCCGGCCGAGGGCTTCAGCAAGCCATGCAGCAGCCGCAGCAATACGCTTTTCCCCGCACCATTCGCGCCAATAAGCAGCGTCGGCGCGCCGGCGGTAATCTTCAGCGAAACATCGCTCAGAATCTCAGCGCCACCGGCGTTAAAGCCCAAGCCGTCAGTGCGAAGCGGCAGAATGGAATCGGGCGCGCGCATTTCAGCCAGCCCAGCGCGCGGCAATGCCGCGCACGCCCTGCGCCAGCGCATTCACGCCAAGCACAATCGCCATCAGCACAATCCCGAGCGCAAGCGCCAACGGCAAATCGCCCTTGCTGGTTTCAAGCGCAATCGCGGTGGTCATCACGCGGGTGAAGCCTTCAATATTGCCGCCCACCACCATCACCGCGCCCACCTCCGCCGCCGCACGGCCAAACCCCGCCAGCAGCACGGTCAGCAGCAGAAAGCGCCCATCCCACAATAGCGTCGGCACCGCGCGCCACGGCCCCGCACCGAAGGACCGCAGCTGTTCCGCATATTCTTCCCACATGCCTTCCAGCACTTGGCGCGTCAGCGCCGCCAGAATGGGCGTGATCAGCACGGCCTGGGCGATGATCATAGCTGTTGGCGTGAACAACAGCCCGAAGGAACCGAGCGGCCCAGACCGCGATAGCAGCAGATAAATCAGCAGCCCCACCACCACCGGCGGCAGCCCCATCAGCGCATTGGTCAGCGTGATCACGCTGCCCCGCCCCGGAAACCGCGCCACGGCCAGCAGGGCTCCCAGCGGCAGGCCGATCAGCGCCGCCAGCACCAAGGCCGAGAGGCTCACGCGCAAAGACAGCGCCACAATGGCCAGCACTGCCGGGTCCAGGGAAAGGATCAGGCCAAAAGCAGTCGTGAATGCGCTGGCAAGATCCTGCACCCCATCCTCCCGGAATCCTGCTTAAATGCGGATGGGCGAAACCTGCGTCAATTCAGCGAACGGCTTGACTGGATTCCTGATTTTGCCGAAATTTGCCGGGATATGCCTGATGTGCTGACCCTTAAGGAAGCCGCGCGCTTCCTCCGCCTTTCCGAACGCTCGCTTTATGAGCTTGCGCGCGCACAAAAGCTGCCAGCGGCGCAGCTTGGCGGCAAATGGCTTTTCCCGCGCCGGCAGCTTGAACGCTGGCTGGCGGCCCAAGCCGATGCCGGCGCCGCACAACGCCTGGACCCGCCACCGATCCTGGCCGGCAGCCATGACCCTTTGCTCGATTGGGCGGCACGGCAATCCGGCTGCGGGCTTGCGTTGCGCGGTGGCGGCAGCCTGGATGGGTTGATTGCCCTGGCCGCCGGGGAGGCATTGGTCGCCGCCAGCCATTTGCTCGACCCCGATAGCAACAGCTTCAACGAACCCGCGGCGCGTGAATTCCTGGCCGGGCGCGGCTTTGTCGGCATTATTTGGGCCTGGCGAGAGCAAGGCTTGATCCTGCCGCAAGGCAACCCTGGCGTGCTGGCAGGTATCGCCGATCTGGCGCGCCCCGGCCTGCGCGTGGCGGGGCGACAACCGCGCGCCGGCAGCCATGTGCTGCTCACGCATTTGCTTTCAGAAGCGGGGCTGCGTCTTGATCAGATAGGCTTCCTGCCAAACCCCGCCCTTTCTGAAGATGAGGTCGCAGCCAGCGTCGCTGAGGGCCGTGCCGATGTCGGCTTTGGCATTCGTGCCGAAGCCGCGGCGCGCGGCCTAACCTTCCTACCGCTATTCCGAGAGCGTTTTGATCTGGTGATGGAACGGCGCCATTATTTCAGCGACGTCGTGCAGAAACTATTGACCTTCACGCGAACCGAGGTCTTCGCCACCCGCGCCGCAAGGCTTGGCGGTTATGATCTTGCGGCACTTGGCACCGTTGCCTTCAATGCCTGACGTGATGCTTATTCCAGCGTAATCCCGGCATAGCCCTCAGCCGCCATATCATTCGCCCAGGCGCGATAGCTTGGCGCACTGCCGGTATAGCGCGCGACGATGCGCTTCTGCTTGCCCGCGACATTCAGATTGACGCCGGTCATCCAGGAATCCACCTCCATGGAAAGCAGGCCCTTGGCCAATTCCATGACGTGATCCATCCATTTTTCCATCGCCGCTTTGGTCGCTTCGACGCGCGTGATGCCCTTGGCTTGCGCATAGCTCAGCAGATCGCTCACCCATTCCACGTTGAATTCAATGGAACGCGGAATATTGCCAAGCGCAGTATGGGGGCCCAGCAGCATGAACATATTCGGCATGCCCTTTTGCATCATGCCAACCAGCGATGTCGCGCCATCCTGCCATACTTCCTTCAGCGTCACGCCAGCTGCGCCCTGGAATTCAATCCGGTCGAAAGCACCGCGCAACGCGTCAAAGCCAGTGGCGTAAACGATGATATCGAATTCAAATTCGGCATCGCTTGTCTTGATGCCGGTTGGCGTAATGCGCTCGACCGGTGTTGCCTTGCTGTCCACAAGCGTCACATTCGGCTGGTTGTAGCATTCGAAATAGAAGGTTTCCAAAGGCACGCGCCTGGTGCCGAAGCCATGATTCGTTGGAATCAACATCTCCGCCACCTTCGGATCCTTCACGCGCTGGCGGATCTTGTTGGCCACAAAACGCGACACTTCCTCATTCGCTGCGCGATTGGTCAGCAAATCCTTGAAATTGCCGACCCAAATCCCGAAGCCCTTTTCGGAATAGAGCTTTTCCAGAAAGGCTTCGCGTTCCGCGGCCGAGACATCGAAGGTATTGCGCGGATCGGGCGTGTGCAGGAAGCAGGAGAAGGTTTCCTCACACCGCTTGAAAATCGCATCATAACGCGTGCGGATTTCAGCCATTTCCTCAGCGCTGATCTTGCCATTATGCAAGGGCGCGCACCAATTGGGCGTGCGCTGAAACACCACAAGTTGCTTGGCGGTCTTCGCCACTTCCTGAATGGTCTGCACGCCGGATGCGCCAGTGCCGATCACCGCCACGCGCTTGCCGGTGAAATCCACCTTTTCCTTGGGCCAAAGCCCGGTATGGAAGGATTGCCCTTTGAAATCGGCAATGCCGGGAAATTGCGGCATGGTTGGTGCGGAAAGCGCGCCAATAGCGGTGATCAGGAAGCGCGTTTTATGGTTGCTGCCATCTTCCAAGGTCACGGTCCAGCTGCGCGTCTTTTCATCCCAGCGCGCTGCCTTCACGCGCGCTTGGAATTGGATATCGCGGCGCAAATCGTATTTATCGGCGACCAGGTTCAGATAGCGTTCGGTTTCCGGCTGCGGGGCGAAATGTTCAGTCCAATGCCATTCCTTCAGCAAATCCTTGTCGAAGGAATAGCCATAGGAATAGCTTTCCGAATCGAAGCGACAACCCGGATAGCGGTTCCAATACCAGGTGCCCCCCACGCCTGTGCCGGCTTCAAACACGCGCGCCTTCATGCCCAATTGGCGCAGCTTGATCAGCTGATAAAGCCCAGACATGCCCGCACCAATGACAATGGCATCGTAATCGAGCCCCTTGTCGCTGCCCGCCGCCTTTGTCGCTTCCATCACTGCGCTCATGTCGTTAACTCCCACCCTTCTTCCGGCTCAGACTGACCCCTGAACCACCATATTTACGCAAATACGCAAAAAGCCAAAGTCCAGATAACTCGCGGCCCGATTTTGGCAGGCCAAGCCTACCCCACATGTCAGGCGGCGATTTGATAAGGATCAGAATTTGCGCGGAGGCAAGGCTGACCCCGCGCAAAACTGCCCGAAATTCACGCCGCCAGCCGCGCCCGAGCATCCGCGCGCAGCATATCCGCGCCCTTTTCAGCGATCATGATGGTGGGCGCATTGGTATTGGTGGAGGTCACGGCCGGCATCACGGAAGCATCAATCACACGCAGCCCTTCAAGCCCATGCACGCGCAGCCTTTCATCCACCACCGACATCACATCTGGCCCCATGCGGCAGGAGCAGGAGGCATGGAACACTGTGCTGCCAATCTGGCGCGCATAATGCAGCCATTCCTCATCGGTTTGTACTTCCGGCCCTGGCATGGATTCCGCCACCATGAAGCGCTGCAGCGCGGGCTTGCTGAACCAATCGCGCATCGCGCGTAGCCCCGCGACAATGCTGCGCTGGTCGCGATCCTCGGCCAGGTAATTCGGATTGATGATGGGCTGTTCGCGCGGGTCTGCGCTGCGGGCGGCAATGAAGCCGCGGCTTTCCGGGCGCATTTGCCATACGCCGGCGGTCATGCCGGGCTTCGTATCCAGAACCCGCGCTGCCCCCGGCGCGTAACTTGCGGAAGCAAATAGCGCCTGCATATCGGGCGTCGCACTTTCCGGCAAAGCCTTGAAGGAAGCCGCGAGAAGCGATGCCGCATAGGTCAGCACCCCGCGCCCCAAGACAGCGAATTTCAGCACCTCACCGGCCAGGCGCAGGCCGCGTGTGCGTTCATTCAAAGTCGCCACATCCTTCACCACGGCTTGCACGCGCACCAGAAAATGATCCTGAAAATTCCGCCCCACACCGCGCAATTCATGCAGCACAGGAATGCCGAGCCCCGCCAAATGCTCCGCATCCCCCACACCGGAAAGTTGCAGGATATGCGGCGAACCAATGGCACCGGCGGAGAGAATTACCTCCACCGCCGCATCCGCGCGTTCGGTGACACCACTGCGTGAAAACTCCACCCCCGCGGCGCGCTTGCCCTCAAACACCACACGATGCACCAGCGCATTGGTCACCACGCGCAGATTAGGCCTGCCCATGGCCGGGCGCAGATAGGAACGCGCGGCACTCGCCCGGAACCGCCCGCCACGCGTCTGCTGCACCCAGCCGATATGATCGCCAAGCCCATGCGGCAGATCATTCAAATCATCGCGGTAATCCCAGCCCATCTGCTGGCCCGCTTCAATCGCCGCCTGACACAATTCCGGCTGGTCGCGTGATGGCGAGGTATAGAGAAAACCATCCTTGCCATGCGCCGCCTTGTCCGGCCCTTGCCATTTCTCAGACTTGTTGAAGTAAGGCAGCACATCGCCCGAAGACCAGCCGCGATTTCCAAGCTGCGCCCAGTGATCATAATCCTCCGGCTGAGACCGGATATAGATCATGCCATTGATCGAACTTGAACCACCCAAAACGCGCCCGCGCGGGTAATTGATTTCGCGCCCGTTCAAACCAGAATTGCGATCCGCCTTGAAGCCCCAAGTCAGCGTTGGGTGATCGAGCAATTTCATGTAGCCGGCGGGAATATGGATCAGCGGATTCCAATCCTTGCCGCCCGCTTCAATCAGCAGTACCTGATTTCCTGGGTCTTCGGACAAGCGATTGGCCAGTACGCAACCAGCCGAACCACCACCAACGATTACGTAATCAGCTTTCATGGCGCTTCCCCTTTACCAAGCATGATAGGCGAAGTGCGCGTATTTCAAAGCCCCCTTTTGGGCTTGCATCGGGCGCTGATCCTGGCAAGCTTCCGGCAAGCACCGCAGACAAGGCGTGGCGATGCAGAAGGAAGCCAAGATGCGCAAATGGTTCATGCTGACCCTGACGGCTTTGGCCTTGTTGGTCACTTCCCCAGCAAGCCAGGCCCAGAACTGGCCCAGCCAACCTATCACGCTCATCAATGGCTTTCCCCCAGGTGGCGGCGCCGATATCCTCGCGCGGCTATTTGCTGAAAGGCTCCGTGATGCGCTGGGCCAGCCGGTCACGGTGGAAAACCGCACTGGCGCCAATGGGTTGATCGCCGCCGGCACAGTCGCCGCCGCGCGGCCAGATGGCTATACCCTGCTACTGCAAACCATGAGCATTGCCGCGACATCACCCATCATGCCTGGCGTGACGCTGAACTTCAATCCAGACCGAGACCTCGCACAGAGCGTCATCATCGCGGGTTTGGATAATCTGCTTTATGTCTCAGCCAAAACGCCCTTCACCACGGTGCAGGAGGTGATTGATTACGCCCGCGCCAATCCTGATAAGCTGACCTATGGGTCTTCCGGCGTTGGCAGTTCCTATCAGCTTTGGGCTGCGCAATTCACGAATATGGCCGGCATTCGCATGGTGCATGTGCCCTTTCGCGGCGGCCCGCCCGCCATTGCGGAAATCATCGCCGGGCGCGTTGATATGATGTTCGGCAATTTAGCGGAAATCCTGCCCCATATCCGCTCAGGTGCCGTGCGGGCGATTGCTTTTACCAGCGTCCCGCCTTCGCCCGTGCTGCCGGGCGTGCCCACCATTGCCGCTTCCGGCCTGCCGGAATTTGCCGCCGATAATTGGTTCGGCATCGCCGCCCCGGGCGCCACCCCGCGCCCCATTCTGGAAAGGCTGAATGCGGAGGTAAATCGCGCCCTGCAAAATCCGGAAGTGGCGCAGCGCCTGATTTCACTCGGCTACCAGCCGCGTGGTGGCACGATTGAGGAAATGGTGGCAACCATCCAACGCGACCGCGCCAAATGGAAGACGGTGATCGAAGCCAATAATATCCGCGCGGAATAGGAAAAGCGCTTCAATCGAAGCGCACATCCCACCCGAGCCACTCACATACCGCGCGGCCCATCACCCATTCCAGATCATCACCCTTCAGCCAGGGCAATTCATCGGTGAAGAAGGTCACGCATTGGCGATAGCTGCACGGCATGCGCGTGATATCCGTGCCCCAGAAAAAGCGCTTCGGGCCGAAGGCATCAAAAATCCGCTGCAAGCCATCATGGATATTGCGATAAGGATAACCCTGCGTCGAATAATGCGGCGCCCCCGTTGCCTTCACCGCCACATTGGGCAACTTCGCCAAGGCCACCAGTTCATCCAGCTTGGCAAAGGCTGCTTCATCCTGGCCGGTCCGCACCAGGCCGCAATGATCCAGGATCATTTTCAGGTTGGGATGCGCCTCAGCAATTTGGCGAAATTCTTTCAGGAAAAGCCCGCCCATGCAGGAAACCGGCAGGCCTTCTTGCTCCGCCGCTGGCCATAGCCAATCCAGCGAGCCATCGCGTAGCCACACCTGCTCTTCCGGGTGCAATAGCGCCCAGCGCAGCCCGAGCATCCCCGGCTGATTCTTCCAGCCACGGATCAAATGCCGCAATTCCGGCTGCGTCGGTGGGAACTGCCCCATCACCGCGAAACGATCCGGATAGCGCCGCGCGGCTTCCACCGCCATGGCGTTTGAATCCGGGTCCCAGCTTGCCGGTGGATGGATCACCGCCGCATGCACGCCGGCCTCATCCATTTCGCGCAAGGCTTCCTCTGCCGTGAAGGAAGATACCTTGCGATGCAGACCTGAAGGCGTGCCCTTGGCCCAGATATGAATCTGCGCATCAATGATTTTCATGTCACACGCCCCATTATTGCGCGATGAAACCGCCATCAATCACAAGCTCCGTCCCCGTGATGAAGGATGCCTCATCGGAAGCGAGGAACAAAACACCATAGGCAACCTCAATCGCCTCCCCCAAGCGGCGCAGCGGCGTCAGTGGAATCTTCGCCGACCGCCCCGGCCCATTCGTGCCGCCCAACATCGGCGGCAGATAACCGGGATGGACGGAATTGACCCGTACCCCCTGCGGCCCCCAGCGCACGGCAGCATTCTTCGTCAGCAACCGCACCGCACCCTTGGAAGCGGAATAACCCGGATGCCCTTCCGCACTGCTCACAAACCCCATGATGGAGGAGATATTGACGATGGACCCCTTCCCCTGCCCTGCCATCACTTGGCCTACCAAAGTCGTGCCCAAAAACACGCCCGTGGCATTGATGGACATCAGCTGATTCCAGCCATCCAAGGACAGCATATCGCCAACGGCGCTGCCGCTAATGCCGGCATTATTCACCAGAATATCAATCCGCCCATAATCGGACAGTGCTTTTTCAATCAGCCGCTTCCAATCCGCTTCCTGCGACACATCCATGGCGACGAAGCTCGCGCGCCCTTGACCAGCGGTGATATCGGCCGCCAGCGCCTCTCCCAAATCAGCGCGACGATCGGCGATGATCACAATGGCGCCTTCCTTGGCGAATAGCCGCGCTTCGGCTTCGCCCATGCCATGCGCGCCGCCGGTGATGATCGCAACCTTATCCTTCAACCGCATTTCCATTCCCTTCTATTTCTTATGCCCGTTGATACCAGGCCTTGCTTCGCATCACGATTACCACCACCGAAAGCATGACCGGCACTTCCACCAACACGCCAACCACGGTGGCCAAGGCTACGCCGGAATCAAAGCCAAAAAGACTGGCGGCCAAACCTAACCCGCGCTCTTCACCGGGTTTGGCGATTGCATCTTCACCCCCGCCCATTCCTCATAAAGCTGCGCGACCGAAGTCATATCCGCATCCGGGCCGAAGCGATTCTTGGCGATATTCAGCATTTCGCGCGCCAGCGCCGCCATGGGTGCGGAAAGCCCGAAGGCGGCAAATTCCGCCACCGCCAAGGACAAATCCTTGGAGACGATGGCATTACTCGCACCGCCCGAAAACTGTCCCGTCAAAACGGCACGCGGGAATTTGGTCACAGTTGAGCTATTCCGCCCCGTGCTGGCATTGATCACATCGCACATCAGCGCCGTATCAATGCCCGCCTTGGCGCCAAGCGCAAACGCCTCGGACGTCAACACCATGCCCGCCAAAGAAAGCAGATTATTCGCAAGCTTCATGGTCTGGCTGAGGCCTGGTGTGTCGCCAATGGTGAAGACCGTGCGCCCCACCACCTGCAATAGCGGCATCACTTCGCTGAGCGCATCTGGTGCGCCGGAAGCAATCACCGCAAGCGCGCCGGATTCTGCACCATGCACGCCGCCACTGATCGGGCAATCAATCAGCGCAATGCCTTTCTCAGCAAGCCCTGCCGCAATGCGCTGCATGGCCGCGCTACCAATGGTGGACATTTCGATATAGGTGCGCACAGCGCCAGGCATTCCGGCAATGCCCTCAGCGCCCAGGGCCACACGCTCAGAGGTTTCGGCACTCGGCAGGCAGGCGAACACCACGCTGCATTGCGCAGCGACAGCCGCGACCGAGCCCATGGCCTCTGCCCCCGCTTCGGTCGCGCGCTGCATGGCTTCGGCGCGCGGATCAAAGACCAGCATGCGCTTGCCCGGATTGCGCTGCGCCCAATCCGCCATGCGCGTTGCAATTGGCCCACCCATGGCGCCGAGACCCAGAAAACCGATGCGTTTCATTTCCATGGCGCTGCCTTCCTCACTTCAGTCAGGAAGGCAGTCTTCACCGATTTGCGCAGAGTGACCAGAGCAGGCAAAGCCTCAGCCCGGCTTCCGCCCCACCGCCAGCCGCGCCCCCGCCACAAAGGAACGCGGCCGATCAACGCCGCCAGCCAGATAGGCGCGGTGCACGATATCCTTGATGGGTGAAATGTGCTCCGCTGGAAGGGTGGCGCTGAAGGCCCCGGCAATGCCCTGCCCGCCGGCTGCCCAGGGGTTCCACCAATCCTCGAAATCCGTGAAATCCTGCCGAATGGCGATTTCGCTTTCTATCAGTTGTTCAATGCCTGCCGCGCCAAACAAAACGTGAACTATGCAGGCCGGAAACGCTGCGACCGCTCCATCAGGTGCGAGACACGGGCGATAGGTCTTGGTCGCCAGGCGTGTACCCCGCCAAAACCGGTCTGCGCGCGCCGCATTAATTGATATGAGGCGCGGCTGCGACATTCCAAAGGTGACCTGGACGCCACGCACTTAAAAAAGTACTATTCTTCTGCAACGCTCATTTTTGTCCAAATCTCTCTAGACGAATCGTTATTGGATGAACATGATCTGCGCTCCAAACGCGATTGAAAACCGCGTATGCGAGTTTTAATCGTAAAAAGCTTTCAATCCACATTACCATGCAGGGGAGATGATAATGCACAAAAGAACAAGAACTATCGTCGGTGCGATAGCGCTCGTAGCAGCGCTCTTCGCCGGCAGTACCAGATCAAACGCGCAGACACCGACACCGCGGCCACTATGCCCCTTCCAGGTCGGAAACCCATCCTTGCCAAGCTTGTTCGCCACGGGCAATGAGACACCGGGGCAACAAGTAGCAAACTGCATTGCTTGGCAACAGTTCATCTACCTGAATTGGCAAGCAAAACCTGGCGGCGTGGTGCCCGATACCTCCGTGCGGCTTGCCCAGTTTGGAGTTCAACCATTGGCTCAGCCACCTGTGTGGCAGACCTATTTACCGGCGACGACGGTAATGTCTGGCAACGCGAGCGGCCCCGGGATCATGGGCAATCGTCCGCAGCTGGTCCTGCAAGCCATCAACAAGTACGGGTTCAGCGGCATCAATCAGGCGAGCGGTGCGGTCTGGCTGACCAGCCAAGCCGGCAATCTCACTTACTACGATGTACGCATGAACCCCAACGAGGTGGATTTCGTCATGCGCGGTCTACCCAATCAGCCGTTAACCGGTATGGCCGCGCAGTTCAACTGCGCCACCCTGGCGCCAAGCGGCTCGCAAGCTGGTTTCCGCCTACCGATGGGTTATGGCAACGACACGGACTGCTTGGGCAATCGCATGGTCTTTGGTGATGGTACCGGCACAATCGAATTGAAGGCGTCATGGTTGATCCTGCCGCCAAACGACCCAAACAATAGCCGTTACCTGACAGCCCAAGCCCAAGTGACTGATCCAAGTGGCGTGACCTCGACGCAGACTGTCGGTCTTGTTGGACTGCACATCATCCGCCGGATGCCTGGTGCCTCCCAGATGCTTTGGTCGACATTTGAGCAGATAGACAACTCCCCGAACTACAACCTCGCAACCCGGGTGGCGAGCGATCCGCGCCCCGCGACTGGCGCGCCGCGCAACGCCCGCTCTAGCTACACCTACTTCAACCCGACCTGCACGGAGACGAGTGATCCTCACTACAAGTGCCAGGTCAACATCGCCCCGACCGCTGCCTGCACTGCACCCAACACGCCGGCCGGGTGTGCTCCCTACACCGCGCCGCAGCAGATCGGCCGCACCACGCCGTTGGACAATTATGCGAACGCGGTGAACGCATGGGTCTGGCGCCAGCTGCCGCAGGCATCCGTGTTCCAGTACTACCGGCTGATCGATGTGCAGTGGCCGACCTTCCCGAAGCCCCCACAGCTCACGGCAGGCCAATTGGTACCTCACGCCCAGAATAATCAACCACCAATCCCCAACAATATGGTGCCCAACCTGTTTACCCTGGCCCCCAACACTAGGGTGATCGCGAATACCACCATGGAATCCTACGCGCAGCGCGGTTCACCGGCAGCGCAAGGGGGTCCCGCCACATGCATGGACTGCCACGCGTTTGCCAATATCGCAGCAGCACGCGCGACAGACCAACAGCACGGCGCGGCCCTGCAACGCGCGATTCGTAGACAGCCACCGCTTCAGCCGGCGGACTACCTCTCGAGCTACTCGTTCATCTTCTCCAATCAGACAGTTCTACCATAGTCCCCTAATGGTCCGGTCGCTGCTGTCGGTTCCCGACAGCAGCGTGAATCGGCCCAACAATTATATGGCTAGAAGTACGCGGGGGCATTGTTTGGTGACCGCCCAGCACGCGCGCCGGTGCCACACCCCGCATCCAGCACCGCCAAACCGGGCGGCAAGGCAAGCGCCTCCAGCATCGCATCCGCCAGTTTGCGAGACCATCGGCCCACGCTGCGTTCATAAGCCGCGCCATTGGTCGCGGCATAGCCGGACACCGCGCCTAATCCTCATACCTGTAGCGGAAGTTACAATGGCTTGCCCCGCCCATGATGGTTTGCGTGCGTTCCAGTTTCAGCTTCGGGTCATAGCCCTCACAAAAGGCGCCATCACGGTTGCAGGACAGAATGGCGCCAAGCTCGGCCAGCCCCATGGCGCGATACATCTCGGCATAGCGGCAGCGCGTCACGTTGAAATCATAATGCTTGGCATCCTTGCGGATCGTCTCAATGTGCAGCGCATCCCCCTTGGTCCATAGCGGCTGGAGGGAGATGAAATGCTCGAGCGATGGCTTCCCCTCCGGCCCCTGCTTGGCCATCTCGGCGGCGGTTTCCTTGGCCAGCTTGATGATGGCGGAGGACATAATGGCTTTCGCCTTATCCTCCCCGATTTGCGCCTTCATTTCCTCATAAATACCCTTGGCAAAGGCGGCTTCGATCCGCCGCTGTTCAAGAATGCCTAAGCTTTCTGTGGTCATAAGCGCCTCCTCCGGGGTTCATCGGGCCAGCTTAACGCGGCGGCCCGTGGCGACCAGCCCCGAAAAACGACATAAAGGCATCTTTATATTCTTCTTTCCCTCTTTCCCCACGCTGCGTCGCGTGTTACCCGCCGCGCCAGATTCAAGGAGTTTTCGCCATGGCCGCCCAAGACTACGTGATCAAAGACCTTTCGCTCGCCGCCTGGGGGCGGAAGGAAATCTCAATGGCCGAGGATGAAATGCCCGGCCTGATGGCGGTGCGCGCCGAATATGGCGCATCCCAGCCGCTCAAGGGGGCGCGCATCGCGGGCTGCCTGCACATGACCATTCAAACGGCGGTGCTGATTGAAACCCTGAAGCACCTTGGCGCCGATGTGCGCTGGTCTTCCTGCAATATCTTCTCGACCCAGGATCACGCCGCTGCCGCCATCGCCGCGACCGGCACGCCGGTTTTCGCCGTGAAGGGCGAAACGCTCCCGGAATACTGGGAATATGTGCAGCGCACCCTGGAATGGGCCAATGGCGGCGAACCCAATGTGTTGCTCGATGACGGCGGCGACATGACGCTGCTGGTGCATTACGGGCTGCGCGCCGAACAGGGCGATACCGCGTTCCTGGACAAGGCAACGAATGAGGAAGAAGAAGTCTTCTTCGCCCTCATCAAGAAATGCCTGCAGACCAAGCCCGGCTGGTTCGCCAAGCTTGCCGCTGCCATCAAGGGCGTTTCGGAAGAAACCACCACGGGCGTGCATCGGCTTTACGTGATGGCCAAGGAAGGGCGCCTGCTTTTCCCGGCGATCAATGTGAATGACAGCGTGACGAAGTCGAAATTCGACAATCTCTATGGTTGCCGCGAATCACTGGTGGATGCGATCCGTCGCGGCACGGATGTGATGATGGCCGGCAAGGTCGCCATGGTTTGCGGCTTTGGTGATGTGGGCAAGGGTTCTGCCGCCTCTCTCCGCAATGCCGGCTGCCGCGTGATGGTGAGCGAAGTGGACCCGATCTGCGCCCTGCAAGCCGCCATGGAAGGCTACCAGGTCGTCACCATGGAACAGGCCGCGCCGATGGCCGATATCTTCGTCACCGCCACGGGCAATGTGGATGTGATCACGGTTGATCACATGCGCGCCATGAAGCACCGCGCCATTGTTTGCAATATCGGCCATTTCGATTCCGAAATTCAGGTGGCGGGTCTGCGCAACATGAAGTGGGATAATGTGAAGCCGCAGGTCGATGAAATCGAATTCCCCGACCAAAAGCGCATCATCTTGCTGTCCGAAGGCCGCTTGGTGAACCTTGGCAATGCCACGGGCCATCCTTCCTTCGTGATGTCCGCTTCCTTCACCAATCAAACGCTCGCGCAGATCGAACTCTGGACCAATACCGCGAGGTATGAGCTCAAGGTCTATACGCTGCCGAAGCATTTGGATGAGAAGGTGGCGGCGCTCCATCTGGCGAAGGTGGGTGCCACACTGACCACGCTTACCGCTCAGCAGGCCGGCTATATCGGCGTGGATTCCCAGGGTCCCTTCAAAGCCGAACAATACCGCTACTAAGTTTAAACGCGCCGGGGCGTGGACATCCTCCGCGCCCCGGCGCAACCATCCATGAGTGGCGAATCGGGCAGCCCGCCCGCGCCCCGCATGGATCACGCGCATGGACCTGAGCGCCCTTTTCTCCGCCCTGCTGATGGGCATCGTCGAAGGCTTCACTGAATTCCTGCCCATTTCCTCGACAGGGCATTTGATCCTGCTTGGCGAATTGATTGGCTTTGAAGGCCCGCCCGGCAAGGTTTTTGAAATCTCCATTCAACTCGGCGCGATCCTCGCGGTGTGCTGGATTTATCGCGGCCTGATCCTGGACCTATTGCGCGGCATGTGGCGCCCAGGGCGAGAACGCTATTATGTCATCAACCTCATGCTCGCCTTCCTGCCTGCGGCGATCATCGGCGTCCTGTTTCACAAAACCATCACAACGCTGCTGTTCAATCCTTGGGTTGTCTCCGTCGCACTGATCCTGGGCGGCATTGCCATCATTGCCATCGAAAAGCTGCGGCCCGCGCCCAGCATCCATAGCGTGCCGGAAATCGGCCCACTCGCCGCCGTGCTGGTCGGGCTTGGCCAGGCGCTCGCCATGATCCCAGGCACATCGCGTTCCGGTGCCACCATCATCACCGCGCTACTGATTGGCGTGGAACGCCGCACGGCGGCGGAATTTTCCTTCATGCTCGCCATCCCCACCATGTTTGCCGCCAGTTTCTACAGCCTTTGGAAAGTCCGCGCTGAGATTGACCCGAGCGCTTTCGGCCAAATCGCCGTCGGCTTCATCGCCGCCTTCATCGTCGCCTTCATCACCGTACGCGCGGTGCTGGCGCTGATTGGGCGCATCGGCTTCACGCCCTTTGGCTATTACCGCATCGCGCTTGGGACACTGATGCTGATCGTGCTCACCATCCGCTGATCCGCCCAATGGCCCCGCGCTACAGCTTCGCCTATGGATCAAATACCGATGCTGCGGATTGGCGCGCCTGGTGCGCGCGCACCGGCCATGATCCGGCGGCGCTCAGGCCCATCGGCACTGGCATTCTGCCCGATGCGCGGCTCGCCTTTGATTTCTTCGGCAAGGGTCGCGGCGGCGGTGTGCTGAATTTCCAGCCGAGGCTTGGCGGCTTTGTTGAAGGCGTTGTCTTGGAAGCCTCCGAAGCCGGCTGGCGGGCGCTGGATCAGAAGGAAGGCGTGCCCAACGCCTATCAGCGCCGGCAACGCCACATCATCCTGCCGGATGGCCAGGCGCTTGAAGCCATTGCCTATCAGGTCATCCCTGAACGCCAGCAGGGTCACGTCGCCCCACCCTTGGCGTACCTGAATGCCGTGCGCCGAGGCTTCGCCGCCCATGGCCTGCACCCGCACCCGCTGGAAGCCGCTGCGCGTGGTGAGGAAGGCTGCCACGCGCTTGCTGATATATTCGTCTATGGCACGCTGATGCAGGGCGGCTTCTGGCACGGCCCGGCGGCGCAGGCCGGTATCGTCACCATCACGCCAGCGCAGGCGACCGGCACGCTATTCGACCTTGGCGATTACCCAGCCCTCACCCTGGGCGAGCCCACGCCGATCCAGGGCGAAATCCTGACCTTTCAGGATATCGCCAAAGCCTTGCCCGTTCTGGATGAAATTGAAGATGCCGCGCCGGATGGCGCCGCTTCCGGCATGTATCGCCGCACAATTATCATGGTGACGGATCACGCAGGGCAGCACCGCCGCGCCTGGGCCTATGTCATGGCACCGGAAAACCTGGCGGGCGCGCCGATCATCGCCTCAGGCGATTGGCGCGGGCACCACCAAAAAAAGCGGGGCGGCTGAAACCGCCCGCGCGATCCTATTGTTCTTCGTCGCGGTCAGTGCCGACTTCGATATCCTCGCCGATATCCTCGGCGTCATCTTCAAGCTCTTCCGCGTCCTCTATCGCCTCATCACCTTCGATATCTTCCACTTCGATATCATCAGTCTCCGCCGCTGGCGTGCCGGGCGCTTTCTTCAGCCGTTCATCCAGCGGGTTCTGGCCGTTGCGGCGCATGCGCGGCTGCTCCACCGGCTGTTCAGTGCCGCATTTCGGGCAGACCGCCGGAGCGCGGGTCATGTCGTAGAACTTCGCGCCGCAACCTACGCAGGTCCGCTTCAAGCCGAGTTCGGGCTTTGCCATGGAAACGCCTCATGAAGACCGCAGGGCGCGGTATATGGTTTGGGCACGCCACGGGTAGACAGATAGAATCAGTCAATCCGCGTCGCGACCCGGAAAATAGGGTGGCGCGCATTGCCACGCCCGGCCCTGCCATGTCAAACGGCCCGAATGTCCACCGCCGTCCCCCGCCCCTTCCGCGCCAGCAAACCAACCGCCCCGCTCTCCGGCCAAGCCGGCGTGGCGGGCGATAAATCCATCAGCCACCGTGCGCTCATGTTTGGCGCGCTGGCGGTGGGCACAACCGAGATTTCCGGCCTTCTGGAAGGCGAGGATGTGCTGCGCACCGCAGCCGCCATGCGCGCCCTTGGCGCCGAGGTGGAACAGCTTGCCCCCGGCCAATGGCGGGTTTCTGGCCGCGGCGTGGGCGGCCTGACCGAACCGGCCGATGTGCTGGATATGGGCAATTCCGGCACGGCGGCCCGCCTGCTGCTTGGCCTGCTCTCCGGCCACCCGTTGTTCGCGGTGATGACGGGCGATGCCTCGCTCCGCCGCCGCCCCATGAAGCGGGTGACAGACCCGCTTTCGGCCACTGGTGCACAGTTCTGGACCCGTGAGGGCGGGCGCCTCCCGCTGGCTGTGCGCGGCGCGCAGGACCCGCTGCCGCTTGATTACCGCCTGCCTGTGGCCTCGGCCCAGGTGAAAAGCGCCTGCCTGCTGGCTGGGCTTTGTGCGCCAGGCATCACCCGCGTGGTGGAACCGGAACCCACGCGCGACCATACGGAAAACATGCTGCGCCATTTCGGCGCGATGGTGGCGGTGGAAGACACATCGGAAGGCCGCGTCATTCGCCTGGATGGCCAGCCGGAATTGAAGGCCGCGCCCATCAGCGTGCCGGGCGATCCATCCTCAGCCTCCTTCCCGCTGGTGGCCGCGCTTTTGGTGCCTGGGTCACGTATCCGCCTCA
This sequence comes from Roseomonas sp., assembly GCA_020249285.1. Lineage (GTDB taxonomy): Bacteria > Pseudomonadota > Alphaproteobacteria > Acetobacterales > Acetobacteraceae > Neoroseomonas. The sequence goes on from JADCFX010000014.1 coordinate 48,359, forward strand.
CGCAAATCGGGCTCAATCAGCTCCGCACCGGGCTTTTCACGACGCTCCGGGAAATGGGTGCCGCGCTCAAGATCGAAAACGCCCGGATCGAAGGCGGTGAGGCCGTGGGCGATATCATCGGCGAATATACCGCACTCAAGGCTGTGGATGTGCCGCCTGGGCGCGCACCTTCGATGATTGACGAATACCCCATCCTGGCCGTGGCGGCTTCCTTCGCACGGGGCACCACGCGCATGCGCGGCCTTGCGGAATTGCGCGTGAAGGAAAGTGACCGGCTGGCCGCCACCGCTGCGCTGCTGGAAGCCAATGGCGCCAAGGTCAGCATAGAAGGCGATGATTTGCTGGTCCACGGGACGGGCGCACCACCTGCCGGCGGCGGGCTGGTGACCACGCATATGGATCACCGCATCGCCATGGCCGCCCTGGTGATGGGCCTAGCCACGCAAAACCCCGTCACGGTGGATGACGCCAGCTTCATTGATACCTCCTTCCCGGGTTTTGCCGCGCTGATGAACCGCCTGGCCGGGTCAGACGCGATCCACGCCGCATGAAGCTGCCCGCCGGCACTGTCATCGCGGTTGATGGCCCTGCGGCGGCGGGCAAGGGCACGCTGGCCCGGCGCCTGGCGGCTGAGCTTGGCCTGCCTTACCTGGATACTGGCCTGCTCTACCGCGCCGTTGGCCGGCGCGTGCTGGATCGCGGCATAGACCCCCAGGATGCCCGCGTAGCCGAAGCTGAGGCCCGCGCGCTCACGCCCGAGGACCTCGCGCGCGGCGACTTGCGCGGCTCCTTGGCCGACATGGCGGCGAGCAAGGTAGCCGCCATCCCCGCCGTGCGCGCTGCCCTGCTCGATTTTCAGCATCGCTTTGGCGCCGCTCAGGGCGCCGTGCTGGATGGGCGGGATATCGGCACCGTGGTTTTCCCCGAGGCCCAGGTGAAGCTTTTCATCACCGCGAGTGTGGCCGAACGCGCCCGCCGGCGTTTTCTGGAACTCGCCGCCCGCGGTGTCGCCGCTGACCCCGCCCAGGTGGAAGCCGAAATCCGCGACCGCGACGCGCAAGACGCCAATCGCCCCGTGGCCCCCCTGAAACCCGCCCCGGATGCCACCGAAATAGACACAACTGCGCTGAATGCTGAGCAAGCCTTCGACGCTGCGCTCGCATTGATCCGCAAAAGGCTTGAATCCGCTTGACGCGCCAAGCTGTCAGGCTCTAAGCACGAGCATCCTGTTCCGGTGCAAACTGGCGCAGCGCCCGTGTTTGGGCCGGCAAGGGGCGGACCGTCATCCCGCCCGCCACATCTGGGCCTGCCAGCGCCAAGCGCCGGGGCCAAGCCGTGCTTCCCCCAAAGGTGGAAGGGCGCAGACAAAATGGCCGCAGCTGCGGCCCGTACAGGACACATAGATTTCATGGCTACTGCCACCAGCCTCGCCAATGCCGGCGAGGAGGATTTTGCTGCACTTCTCGATGCCATGCTTGGCCCGGATACGGGTTTTGCCGGCTCTGTCGTCACCGGGCGCGTTTTGCGTATTGATGGCGATTTCGCGGTTCTGGATGTCGGCCTGAAAAGCGAAGGCCGCGTCCCGCTCAAGGAATTCGCCGCCCCGGGCCAGAAGCCCGAAGTGAAGGCCGGCGATGTCTATGAGCTTTTCGTCGAGCGTTATGAAGATCGCGATGGTTCCATCGTGCTGTCGCGCGAAAAGGCGCGGCGCGAGGAAGCCTGGACGACTCTCGAAAAATCCCACCAGGCCGGCATTCGCGTGAATGGCGTGATCTTTGGCCGCGTGAAGGGTGGCTTCACCGTGGACCTTGGCGGGGCGGTTGCCTTCCTGCCGGGCTCTCAGGTGGATATCCGCCCGGTGCGCGATGTCATGCCGCTGATGGGCCAGGCCCAGCCCTTCCAGATCCTGAAAATGGACCGCGCGCGCGGCAATATCGTTGTCTCCCGCCGCGCCGTCCTGGAAGAAACCCGCGCCGAACAGCGGAGCGAACTGATCCAGGGCCTCAAGGAAGGCATGATCCTGGATGGTGTTGTGAAGAACATCACCGATTACGGCGCCTTCGTGGACCTTGGCGGCGTGGATGGCCTGCTGCATGTCACCGATATCGCCTGGCGGCGCATCAATCATCCTTCCGAAGCGCTGACCATTGGTATGCCGGTGAAGGTGCAGGTGATCCGCTTCAATCAGGATACGCAGCGCATCAGCCTTGGCATGAAGCAGCTGATGTCCGATCCGTGGGATGGCGTGGCGCTCAAATATCCGGTCGGCGCGAAATTCTCTGGCCGTGTCACCAACATCACCGATTACGGCGCCTTCGTGGAGCTTGAAGCCGGTGTTGAAGGTCTTGTCCATGTCTCTGAAATGTCCTGGACCAAGAAGAACGCGCATCCGGGCAAGATCGTCTCCACCTCAGAACAGGTGGATGTGATCATCCTGGATGTGGATGAACCGAAGCGCCGCATTTCCTTGGGCCTGAAGCAGGCGCAGGGCAATCCGTGGGAGCTGTTCGTGGAAGCGCATCCGGTGGGTTCCACCATCGAAGGTGAAATTCGCAACATCACCGAATTCGGCCTGTTCATCGGTGTCGGCGCGGAAATCGACGGCATGGTGCATATGTCCGACATTTCCTGGGACGAAGCCGGCGAAGCGGCGATGCAGCATTACAGCAAGGGCCAGATGGTCAAGGCGAAGGTGCTGGATGTGGATGTGGAAAAGGAACGCATCTCGCTTGGCATCAAGCAGCTTCAGGCCGACCCCGCCGCCGAAGTGCTGGACCGCGTGCGTAAGGGTGATGTTGTCACCTGCATCGTCACCAAGGTTGAGCAGAACGGCATTGAAGTGAAGGTGGATGAAGTGCTGACCGGCTTCATTCGTCGCGCTGAATTGGCCCGTGACCGTGGCGACCAGCGCCCCGACAAATTCGCCATTGGCGAAAAGGTGGATGCGAAGGTCACTGCGGTGGACCGCGCCGCGCGCCGCCTGACGCTGACCATCAAGGGCAAGGAAGTGGAAGAGGAACGCGAAGCCATGCGCGAATATGGCTCCGCCGATTCCGGTGCCTCGCTCGGCGACATCCTGGGTGCCGCGATCCGTCGCCGCAGGGAAACTGCCGGGGAAGAGTAATCCCTGGGGGCTCGACGAACAGACTATCAGCCCCGGGGTGGCGACGCCCCGGGGTTTTTTAGTGCCTGATCCACCGATGATATCCGACAATGGCCATGAAAAAGGGTCATTGTCTGATCTACCCCTTGCCCCGCCGCCCGCCGCGCGCCACAACCATCCCATGTCACTTGAAGCTGATCTCATCGCCGAAAGGCGTCGCCTGTCCAGGCGCGTCACTTTCTGGCGTTCGCTTGCAGTGCTTGGCGTAATCGCCGCGCTTGCATTGATGTTCGGCAGAGGCAGCCTGGGCGATCTTGCTTCCGGCGACCATGTGCTGCGGCTGCGGATCGAAGGCGTCATTATGGAAGATCGCCGCCTTCTGGAAGTGATCGAAGAAGCCCGCCGCGACGCCTCCGCCCGGGCCATGCTGCTGGTAATTGATAGCCCCGGCGGCAGCATGGCGGGTGGGGAGGCTTTGCACGGCGCGCTCAAGCGTTTTGCCGAGAAAAAGCCCATTGTGGCGCTGATGGGCGGCACCGCTGCCTCGGCCGGTTACATGATAGCGATGCCGGCAGAGCATGTGCTGGCGCGGGAGGCGACGGTTACGGGCTCGATCGGCGTTCTTCTGCAAAGCTTTGACGTGTCGGAATTGATGGCCCGGCTTGGCGTGCGCCCGGACATACTGGCGACCGGCCCCTTCAAGGCGCAGCCCAACCCTTTCCAGCCCATGACCGATCAGGGCCGGGCCGAGATGATGCGCGTTTTGGAAGATTTGCACGGCCAATTCATCGGCATCGTCGCCAAAGGCCGGCGCATGGATGAAGCGCGGGTGCGCCCGCTCGCGGATGGGCGGGTCTTTACCGGGCGTCAGGCGCTGCCCCTTGGCCTGATTGACGCCATTGGCGGAGAGGCCGAGGCGCGCGCCTGGCTCGCCGCCCAAAAGGGGGTGGCGGAAGCGCTGCCGGTGCGGGACCTTGAGCCGCGCGACCGGGTGGAGAAATTCCTCAATCGCTTTGCCGGCAGCCTCATCCGTACGCTGATCACGGAATGGCTGGGCGTTGACGCCCCGCGGGCAGTCTGGCAGCGTTAAGCGGGGCAGTTTTCGTTTAGCGCATTCATATCGTGCGGCTTTGCGGGCTTTGCTCCGACAGGATGAGGTTTAGGCGCCCCCCTAATTCGGGCGCCGCATAAAAAAGCGCTTTGGGAGAAAACCCGGCATGACGAGATCGGAACTGATCGCGCAACTCGCGGCAAGCAATCCGCATTTGCGCCAGGGCGATGTTGAAGCGATTGTGGCGACAATTTTCGGTGAAATCACCGCAGCCTTGGCGCGTGGTGATCGCGTGGAATTGCGCGGCTTTGGCGCCTTTTCCACGAAATCGCGCGATGGCCGCACCGGGCGCAATCCACGCACCGGGGAATCCGTGCCGGTTGAGGCGAAATCCGTGCCCTATTTTAAGCCAGGCAAGGAATTGCGCGAACGCATCAATGCAAAAAAAGCCGCAGCGCCGGCCAAGCGGGCGGCAACACGCCGCGCGTAACGCACTGAGGCTGCCTGCTATTTTCTGATTACCGACAGAAGTGGATTTTTTGCTCCATGCTGTTCACGCATGGCACGCCTTGCGCGATTATGCCTTGACGCGAAGGCGCCACCGGGGATTGTGTGACCAAGCTGATCCCCAAAGGCCCTGCCAATGCGCTGGTTCATTTTTCTGCCCCTCGCCATCCTGGTGGTGCTGTTCATGCTCTCCAACCCGCAGAGCATCGAATTGCGCCTCTGGCCCTTTGATCTTGCCTGGACTGCCTCGGCCGCGATTGCCGTGCTCTCCATCGCCGCTGTCGCTTTCCTACTCGGCGCCTTGATCGCTTGGGCTGCGGCCATACCTGCACGTCGCCGCGGCCGCGCCGCGGAACGCCGCTTGGCGGAACTTGAGGCGCGGATCACCGCGCTCAATGCCAGCGCCGCCCAGGAAGTCGCTGACCAAAAGGCCCTGACCCAATCATGATCGCCCGCCCCCAAAGCGGCGCCGCCCGCATCATCCCCGCCCTTGATTCAGGGGATGCGGCGCGCGCTCAGTCCCTGGCCGCAAGCCTCGCGCCCCATTGCGGGCTGCTCAAGGTGGGGCTGGAGCTTTTCACCTCCGCCGGGCCGACCATCGTCAGCGCCCTGGCACGACATCGCCCCATCTTCCTGGATCTGAAGCTGCACGACATCCCGAATACCGTGGCCGGCGCCGTGCGTTCCCTTCTGCCGCTAAAGCCCGCCATGATGACGCTGCATGCCGCCGGCGGTGCCGCCATGATCGCCGCCGCGCGGACCGAGGCCGAGAAAGCCGGCGCAGATCGCCCCATGCTGCTGGCGGTCACGGTGCTGACCAGCATTGACGCCGCAACCCTGGCCAGCACAGGTGTTGCCGCAAGCCCTGCCGAGCAGGTGCTGCGCCTGGCGCGCCTTGCGCTCACTGCCGGGGCGGATGGGCTGGTGTGCAGCCCGCAGGAAGCGGGGGTACTCCGCGCCGCCCTTGGCCCCTCCCCCTTCCTGGTGGTGCCCGGCGTGCGCCCCGCCGGCAGCGCTGCCGGCGATCAGGCCCGCACCGCCACGCCCGCCGAGGCTGTGGCCGCCGGGGCGGATTGGATTGTGGTCGGTCGCCCGATCACCGGCGCACCGGACCCGGCAGCGGCCGCCGCCTCTATCGCGGCAGGGCTTTGAGGCGATGCTGGTCAAGATATGCGGCATCAAGGACGTGCCCGCGCTGGAAGCCGCAAGATTGGCCGGGGCGGATATGGTGGGCTTCGTCTTCTTCCCACCCTCCCCGCGCGCTGTGACGCCCACCGAGGCTGGTTTGCTCGCGCATTCCTATACGGGCGGCCCGAAGCGCGTCGGGCTATTTGTGGACCCCGATGACGCCACCCTGGCCGCGACTTTGGCCGAAGTGCCGCTCGATATCCTGCAATTGCAGGGCGAAGAAAGCCCGGCCCGGGTCGGCGACATCCGCGCGCGTTTCGGCAAGCCCGTGATGAAGGCGCTTGGCATTGGCAGCAAGGCCGATCTGGCGCGCCTGCCGGATTACGCGGATCAGGTGGATTACTTCCTGCTCGATGCCCGCCCACCGCCTGGCAGCGGTTTGCCTGGGGGCAATGCCCTGGCCTTTGATTGGGCGCTGATGAAGGGCGAAGACCCACCGCGCCCCTGGCTGCTCGCGGGCGGGCTGACGCCGGCCAATGTGGCGGAGGCCATCGCGGCCTCCGGCGCGCCGGGCGTGGATGTGTCTTCCGGCGTTGAACGGGCGCGCGGCGTCAAGGACCCCGCCGCCATCGCTGCCTTCATCGCCAATGCCAAAGCCGCCCGCGCGTGACGGCAAGCGAAGAAAGCGAAGCCGCCGAAAAGGCCAAGATGCGTCGGGTACTGGCGATTTTCGGCCCGGCGGTCTTCGCCGGCGCCTTTGCGACACGCGTGACCGACCCCACCGTCGCCGAAATCGCCGGCGAATTCAGTGTGACCGTGGCCGAGGCAGCCTTGCTCGGCACCGCCTATACCCTGCCCTTTGCCCTGGTGCAGCCAATCCTGGGGCCGGTCGCGGATTCCATCGGCAAGCGGCGGATTGTGATGATTTGCGTGGCAATGCTGGGCCTCATGCTGCTGGCGGCGGCGGTCTCCGCCAGTTTTGGCTGGCTGATGGCCTTCCGCGCGGCTTCCGGCATGGCGGCGGGGGGGATGATGCCGCTCACGCTTGCCATCATGGGGGATGCGGTATCGCTGAAATACCGGCAGGTGGCGCTTTCGCGCATTCTGATCTTCGGCATTAGCGGGCAGATCGCGGGCGGTGTGGTGGCGGGGCCAATCGCCGCAGTGGCGGGCTGGCGCGGCGTGCTGGTGGTTTGCGCCGTCGCCGCTTTCATCGGCCTTGTCGCCCTGATCCTGGCCGCCCGAGGCGCCCCGCGCGAAACCATGACGCGATATGACCCCGTGGTGGCGCTGCAACGCTATCGCGGCATTATCGCCAACCCCGCCGCCCTGCCCTTATTCGCCGCCGTTGCGGTGGAAGGCGGCCTGGTTTTTGGCGTCTTCCCCTTCATCGCGCCGCTGCTGATCGAACGCGCCATTGGCAGCACAATGGAAGCAGGCTTTGCCATTGGCGCCTTTGGTCTGGGCGGGCTGTTGTTTGCTGCATTGGTCGCACCCCTGCTGGCGCGTTTCGGCCAGGGTGGCGTCATCCGCATTGGTGGTGCGACAGGCGCCCTGGCGCTGATCGGCTTTGCCGTGGCGCCTTCCCTGCTGGTGGCGACGCTGGCGGGCTTGGGCCTTGGGCTTGGCTTTTACATGATCCACAACGCCATCCAGACCCGCGCGACCGAGCTTGCCCCCCAGGCGCGTGGCAGTGCCATGTCGCTCCATGCCTTCGCCTTTTTTGGCGGCCAATCTCTTGGGCCGATCTTTTATGGGCTGGGCGCGATGGTCTTTGGCCTGCCGGTCACGCTGGGGCTGGCGGGGGCTGCGATCATGGTGCTGGCGCTGCTTTTGGCGCGGCGCTGAGGCCGCGTTTCGGCGCCCGATTCGCAACCCTGGAAGCATGCGTCCTTGGGGGGCCTGAACACAAAACGAACAGATTCACCGTGCCCGCGAAAGCTTAGTCCATATTTTTCAGGGCATTACAGGCATAAACTGGAACAAAGAAGAAACGCGCGACTCGGGACGACTCGGGCGTAAACAACTCCAACATATAGTGGCAGGGCTTTGGCCCCGGGCACAAGTGCGTTCGCTTCCCGTGCCGGGCGCAACATGGGGGCGCCGGCATTGCCGCGGCCCCGCCGATATGGCCCAATGGCGGTCATCTTCCAGCAACAGGACCTACCCCATGCCCAAGGCCTTCTTCATGGTGCGCGCCGTGGTCGCGGACCCAGTCGACCGCCCCGCCTTCGACACCTGGTATGAAAAGGAACACCTACCCGATGCGCTGGCCGCCTTTGGCGTTGCCCATGCCTGGCGCTGCTGGAGCAGGACGGACCCCTCACTCCATTTCGCCTTCTACGAATTCCCGAGCCTGGCGGCGGTGGAAGCCCTGCCGGGTTCACCCGCGCTTTCGGCCATGATCGCGGAGTTTGACCGGGTTTGGGGCAGCCGCGTCACGCGGTCCCGCGAAATCCTGGAATTCGCGGGCGAGTTGCGCCGCTAGTGGTCCGGTCGCTGCTGTCGGTTCCCGACAGCAGCCTGAATCGGCCCACCAAATATAAGGCTAGTGGTGCGCGGGTGCAGGTTTGGTTCGGGAGAGGTTAGCGTGAATCGCACCACTAGCGCCAATCAGCGCTTGCTAAGCGCCTCAGCGAGGCGCCCGCTGGCTTCGCGGATGCGTGTCTCGGACTGCGCGAAACAGAGGCGCAAATGACCCTCCCCCCCCGCGCCAAAGGCCGCGCCCGGCGCGATGCCAACACGCGCCGAATGCAGCAGGGATTTCGCAAGCGCCAGGCTGTCCGTGCAGCCTTCCACCTTCAGGAAAAGATACATCGCGCCATCCGGGCGGGGTGCCGTGATGCCGGGAATGCTGGACAGCGCCGCATGGGCGATATCGCGCGCCTTCAAATAACGCGCGCGGGTTTCCGCAATGAAGGCATCTCCCTTGTCCAGCGCCACCACGCCGGCATGCTGGATGAAGGTGGGCGCTGAGGACATGTTGAATTCATTGAGCTTGCCGATGGCATCCATCAGCGCCGGCGGTGCCACAATCCACCCCAATCGCCAGCCTGCCATGGCCCAGGATTTGGAGAAGGAATTTACCGACACCACGCGGTCCTGCTCATCCGCGATTTCAAGGAAGGAAGGCGCGGCATCGCCGGCGAAATAGAGCCTTTCATAGACATCATCGGCCAGGATCCAGGTGCCGGTCTGGCGGCATTTTTCCAGAATGGCGCGCTGTTCCGCCCCTGTCAGAGTCCAGCCCGTGGGATTGCCGGGGCTGTTCAGGAATAACAGCTTGGTATCAGGCGTGATGGCCGCCAGCAATTCATCCAAATCCGCCCGCCAGATACCGTTCATGAGGCGGAGCGGCATATCGGTGACTTCCGCGCCCATCACGCGCGCAATGCCATCCATATTGGGCCAGGCGGGGGTTGGGATCACCACACGATCACCAGGCGAAAGCAGCGCCTGCGCCACCAGCATCAAAGCATTGACGCCAGATGCCGTGACGGCAACGCGCGCTGTGCCGACAGGCCGATTATTGCGCTTGAGGTAAGCTGCGATGGCTTCCCGTAGCGGCGGGATACCCGGATTGGGTGCATAGAAGGTTTTGCCATCATCCAGCGCCAGCTTAGCCGCTTCACGCACGAAATCCGGCGTAACCGTATCCGGTTCCCCAAACCAGAGGGGAATGACATCTTGCATATAGCGCCCGACTTCGGAGACCTCACGGATCAGAGAGCCTGGGATTTCAGCAAGGGCGGGGCGGGGCGTGGGTTCGAAGCGCATGGCGGGGCTTTAGCGCGGGACGCCCGGGTTGGACAGGGCGGGGGTTTAGGTACCGCCGCGCAAAGCGATGGCCCTGTCGTAATCGGCGATGGCACGATCCTGATCACCCCTGGCGGCATAGGCGCGGCCGCGGCTTTCATAAGCATCGGCGTAATTCGGATCATGGCGTAGAGCCAGATTGTAATCAGCGATGGCGGCCGCGCTATTGCCTTGCTGCATGCGGAGCAGGCCGCGATTGCGCAGGGCGATGGCGTAATCGGGTTGAACCTGAATCGCTCGGTTATAATCGGCAAGGGCACCGGCGGTGTCGCCCATGCGGCGTTTGATAATACCACGCGTATTGAATGCTCGTGAGTGGTCAGGTGCGAGGCGGATAGCTTCATTGACATCGGCCAAGGCAGCCGCATCGTCGTTCAAGCGATACCTGATGCTTGCCAAATTACTGCGAGCAACACCGTTGTTTGGATCAAGGCGCACCGCCTCAGCATAATCACTCAGGGCAGATTGCAAATCGCCTTGTCTTTCGCGGATGCGGCCGCGGTCCGTAAAGGCATAGGCGAAATTCGGACTGAGGCGGAGTGCGGCTTCGCAATCGGCCAAAGCGCCATCCAGATCATTCAGGGCAATTTTCGTATTGCAGCGATTACGCAGTGTCCCGGCAAAATTGGGCGCGAGGCGCAGTGCTGAATCATAATCCGCAAGGGCGGCGGCATAATTGCGCGCATTGAATTGGGCATTGCCCCGGCTATTGTAAGTTGTGGCCAAACTCGTGTTAGCGGCGGAGGCTGAGGGCGCCTGGGCGCTCTCTTCCACGGCGCAAGCCGAGAGCATCACTGCCAGCGCAACGACCAAGACCCGCATACCAAGACCTCCCGTTTCTACCCAAGGCAGCATTTCCCCTTCTGGGCACCACTGTCAACGCCTTTTGCGGTCGCCCAATTCCTGGGCTTCAAGGGCCTCACGGCCCTTGGCGGGTGGGTGCGGGAGGGCAGAGCCCTCCCGTTTCTGTTATGGTTATGTTTGTGAAAAGGAGTCTGCCCATGCCCCGCGATATCCTAGGCTGGCGAAAGCTTTTTGGTGTGATGGGTCCTTCCACCAATACGGTGGTGCAGCCGGATTATGACGCGCTGCGCCCGGCGGGTGTAACCAATCACTATAGTCGCATTTTCACGCCTGATTCGGATGCCGTTTCCAATGAAAGTTTTCGTGCCGGGATTTCGGTGATCAGTGGCAACACCATGGATGCGGTGCGCAGTGTAATGACCTGCCATCCGGATTATTTGGTGATGGGCATGTCGGCCATTACCTTCTTTGGTGGCCAGAAGGGCGCGGATGATTTCGTGGCGCAGGTCAGGGATGTCTCTGGCATTGGGATCAGCATTGGCAGCCATTCCTGCACCGCGGCCTTGAATGCCATTGGCGGTATTCGGCGCCTTGCGGTGCTGACACCGTATTGGTCGGTGATGAATGCGGAAGTGGCACGGTATTTCGGCGATATGGGTTTCAGCGTGGTGCGTGACATTGCGCTGCAATGCCGCAGTTGGACCGGCATTGCGCAGGTGACGCCCGCGGAATGTGTCGCGGCCTTGAAGCGCCTTGATGGTGATGATGTGGATGCGATTGTGCAGGTGGGCACCAATCTTTCCATTATCCGTGTTGCGGCTGCGGCGGAGCTTTGGTTGGGCAAGCCTGTCTTGGCGATCAATGCCGCGACTTATTGGCATGCGCTACGCGCCAATGGGATTGCGGAAAAGATCGAAGGCTATGGCCGTATTTTTGAGGAGTTCTGAACCATGTCCGCCACCGCCCTTCCCGAACTCCGCGAAGCGGAAGCCCCGCCCGCGATTGCCGCGATTTACGCTGCGTTGAATGAGGGCATTGGCATCGGTCAAGTGAATTTAATCTGGCGGCACGCAGCAGCGCTGCCTGGTGTGCTTGATTGGCTTTGGGCGCAGGCGGCGCCAGCGCTGGCGTCGGGCGCGGCGGCAGCGGTGCGGGATGGCATCGCCGCGGCCGTCACGCTGCCAATGCCGGCAACATCAGCGAAGCCGCAAGATCACGCGGCGATTGCGGCTTTGGTGGAAATCTACAACCGCGGCAATTTGACAAATCTGGCGTTGCTCTCGGCCATTCTGCTGCGCCAGCAAGGCATGGCGCCGGGCGCGGAGCCTGCCCCCGCGCCGCGCGGTGCGATGCTGCCGGTGCCGCCGCCGCTACCTCGGCTTGCTTCCTTGCCGCCCGCGCAACAGGCGCAGATTCGTATACTCACGGCAGCGCATGGGCTATCGGATGCGGCGGTGGTGCCAAGCCTTTATGTGCATCTGGCGTTATGGCCGGAATTTTTGGCGCAACTGCCGGCATTGCTGGCGCCCTTGCAGGCGGAACAGGGCTTGGTGCGCGCGCGTGGCGCCGCCGTTGAAGCCGCGCGCCTTGCCGCGCCGGGATTGATCGCCGCCCTTGGCACACCGCCCGCGCCACCTGCTGCCTTGCCCGCATTTCTGACGCGGCTTGAGGTTTTTGTACGGGAAGTGATCCCCGGCATGGTGCCGGTGGGGCTATTCCTGCGCCGGGCCTTGGGGTGATGGCACCAAACCGCGCCCCTCCCCATCCGTAAACTGCAACGCCGCCAACCTTGCATAAAGCCCGCCTTCGGCCAGCAGCGCCTCATGCGTGCCGGTCGCGATGATGCGGCCTGCATCCATCACCACAATCCGATCCGCGCGCCTGACTGTCGCCAGCCGATGCGCCACCGTAATGCTTGTGCGCCCTTCACATAGCCGTGCCAGCGCCTTTTGCACCGCGAATTCGCTTTCCGCATCCAAAGCGCTGGTCGCCTCATCCAGCAGCAGCACCGTGGGGTCGCGCAGAATGGCGCGCGCAATCGCAATGCGTTGGCGCTGCCCGCCGGAAAGGGTCACGCCGCGCGTGCCGAGTTCTGTCGCATAGCCATCCGGCAGGGCGGCGATGAAGTCGGCCGCCGCCGCGGCCTCAGCTGCCGCTGCCACTTCCGCATCGGTGGCTTCGGGGCGGCCAAGCCGGATGTTTTCGGCAATGCTGGCGCTGAAAATCACGGGTTCCTGCGGCACCAGCCCCAGGCGGGTGCGCAGCGCGCGCGGGTCAAGCCGCGTGATCTCGGCTCCATCCAGCAGGATGCGCCCCGCGCTTGGATCATAAAAGCGCAGCAGCAAGGACAGCACGGATGTCTTGCCGGCGCCTGAGGGGCCGACCAGCGCAATCGCCTCCCCCGGTTCCACCACCAGGCTGAAATCACTGAGCGCCGGAGTATCCGGCCGCGTCGGATAGCGCAGCGTGACCGCTTCAAACACCACGCGGCCCTGCGCGGGTGGCAAGGGTAGCGGATGCGCGGGCGCCGCGATGGCGGGCGCAATCGCCAGCACTTCGCCAAGCCTATCCGCTGCCGCCGCCGCGCGCTGAATCTCGCCCCATAATTCGCTGACTGTCGCGCCGGAAGATGCCATCAGCACGGCGTAGAACACAAAGGCGGTCAGCTCGCCGCCCGAAATCCGCCCTTCAATCACATCGCGCCCACCCACCCAAAGGCTGAAGGTAACAGCGCCAAAGCCAAGCAGGATCACCGCCAGGATAAGCAAGCTGCGGGAGAAAACGCGCCGCAGTGCGGCACTCACCGCTTCTTCCGATCCAGCGGCAAAACGCGCGCGGGCGCGGCCTTCCTGCGTGAAGGATTGAATGGCGCGAATGCCGCCCAGCGTTTCTTCCGCCTGCGCTGCCAGCGCCCCGATCCTTTCCTGCGCCGCCTTGGAAAGTCGCCTTTCGCGCCGGCCAAAGAATATCAGCGGCAGCACTACCAAAGGCAGGATCAGCGCAATCAGCCCCGCAAGCTTCGCACTGGTCAGCACCAGCATGATGAAGGCACCAATACCCGTGATGGCCTGGCGCACACCCATGGAAATCGCTGAACCAATCAGGGATTGCAGCAGCCCGACATCCGCCGTCAGGCGAGACATGACATCGCCGATGCGCGCGGTTTCGAAATAGGCTGGCGAAAGCCCGGTGACATGACCAAAAAAGCGCTGACGTAAATCCGCCGCCACCCGTTCGCCCAACCAGGACACCAGATAAAAGCGCGTGGTGGTGCTGATCGCCAGGGCGGTCACCAAAATGCCCATGACCAGCGCGGCGCGATCAAGCGCGCCCGGCCCGCCGGCGAAGCCATCATCAATCAGATGCTTGAGGCCCTGCCCAAGCGCAAGTGTCAGCCCCGCCGCCAGCAATAGCGCCGCAATCGCGGCAATGACACGCGGCCAATAAGGCTTCAGCAGCGGCAGCAGCAGCCCAAGGGCGGCCAGGCTCGTGCGCGGGGCGGGCGTCACGCGTCAAGGCGTCCTAAACGTGCTGCCCGCCATTGATGTGAATTTCCGCGCCATTCACATAGGAAGATGCCTCGGTACACAGGAAATAAATGGCCTGCGCCACTTCCTCGGGCCGGCCCAAGCGGCGCATCGGGATTTGTTCCTGCACGATTTTGTCCGTGCCGGGGGATAGGATGGAGGTATCAATCTCCCCAGGTGAGATCGCATTCACGCGCACACCGCGCGGGGCGAAATCCGCTGCCATTTCGCGCGTGAGGGCGGCCAGCGCCGCCTTGGAAGTGGAATAGGCCGCGCCCGCAAAAGGATGCACCCGCCCGCCGGCGATGGAGGTGACATTCACGACAGAACCATTGGCGCGCGCCAATTCATCCACCAGGCCACGCGCAAGCAGAATGGGGGCGAAGAAATTCACCTGAAAAACGCGGAGCCACCCATCCGTCGGCATGGTCAGCGTGCCAAGCCGCGCCCCGCCCTCGCCCTTTGGTGAAATCGCGGCGTTATTCACCAGCGCATGCAGCATGCCGCCATCCGGGGCCAGGCGCGCGCGGATTTCCGGGATCATCGCCTCAGTCAGCGCGGGGTCGCCCAGATCAAGCTGGATGTGATCCTCGGGCCCCATTTCCCAGGGGCATTGTTCCGGGAAGGGCTGCCGCGACACGGTAATCACGCGCCAACCCGCGGCAGAAAAGCGCTTCACTGTGGCATGGCCAATCCCGCGGGACGCGCCTGTCAGCAACAGCACGCGGCGCGGTCCATTCGGCTTGCTTCGTTTTTCCATCATGGCACTGAAACTCCGGCCAATGGCCCAGGAAGCAGCCTTATACGCGGGCATGTGCCTTTGGGAAACCAGCCCAAAATGAAAACGGCCCAGCTACCGCTTGGTAGCCGGGCCGCGATGGGGGAGGCGTGAAAACTCAGGCCGCGTGCCGATCGGGCGTGGCGACGGCGCGGCGGGCAGACGCGGCCCAGGCCGGGGCAGCGCGCAACAGGCGGTCCAACGCCGCTTCGGGCAGGGTTTCGGCATATTCCAGCGCCGTCACGGCCTCAGAATCCCAATGGCGCAGGATTTCAGCAACAGCGCGGGTGGCGTCTGAAGCGGGAAGGTGCAAGCCCGCGGCGCGGCGGGCTGCCGTCAGCACACGCGCGGCCGCTTCAAGGCGGGCGCGTTCCATTGGGCAGGAATCGGCCAGTTCCGAGAGAATACGCTCAAGCCCTTGGGCGGTAGCATTGTAGGAAATGGACATAATAATCCCCTTGGTTGATCGCTTTGCGCAGCCCTCCCCGGTGCGCGTCGGAAGCACATGGTAAGCAAAGATGGCGATATCAAGGCTTGCGCTAGGTCAAATGGTCAAAATTTGACACACTCATTCCGGCTCGATCCCCGCTGCCTTGATCTGACGCGCCCAGGTTTCGATCTGGCTGCGGATGAAGACGCCGAATTCCTCAGGCGTTGAGGTCACACGTTCAATCCCAAAACTCGCCAGCCGATCAGCAGTTTCCTGCCTTTCCCACACCTTGCGCAGCGCCGCATTCCAGGCCGTCACGATTTCTGGCGGCATACGCGCGGGGCCAACCGCCCCCATCCAGGACAGCAATTCAAAGCCGGGCAGGCCAGCTTCGGCGAGTGTAGGTTCATTCGGCAACAGCGGCGTGCGCGTGGCAGAAGTAATGCCGAGCGAACGCAGCTTGCCTTCCTGCAAGAAGCCGCGCGATGCCGCGACATCCACAATGATGCCGGTGACGCGCCCGGAAATCACATCCGTCATGGCTGGCGGGGTGGAGCGATAGGGCACGTGTTCCATCTGGATATTGCCGAGCGAGGTCAACATCGCACCGCCAACAACGCCGGTTGTATTGCCCGAAGCATAGGTCAGCTTGCCTGGCTGGGACCGCGCGAGAGCGAGAAATTCCTGCAGGTTGCGCGCCGGCACCTGGTCATTCACCGCAAGCACGAAGATGTAGGTGCCCATGCGCCCGATCGGCGTGAAATCATTGATGGCATCATAGGTTGGGCGCTTCATCAGCGCGGGCGTCGCGCCATGCGGGCTATTGGTGGTGATCATCACCGTATGGCCATCCGGCGCGGCGCGGGCAGTGGCCACCGCGGCTATGGCGCCATTAGCGCCAGGGCGGTTATCCACCACCACCTGCGATCCCCATTCCTGTTCCAACAGGCTCGCCAGCAGGCGAGAGACTGAATCAGTGCCGGACCCGGCGGCGAAGGGCACAATCAGCGTCACAGGGCGTGAGGGCTTCCAGGCGGCTTGCGCGCTGGCGGTGAAAGGCAGGGCGGCAGAGGCAGCAATCAGGGCGCGGCGGGAAAGGGCAAATGGGGCGGCGTTCGGCATGGCGTTATCCTTTGGTTTTGCCGTGCTCATAAGCGCTGCCAGGGGGTGCTGTCCATGGGATGAAGGCCATGGCGTTGACGGCTCAACAAGGCGGGCGATAGCCTCAAACCATGACACATCATGTAGTTATGGACTGGCCCGCTACCTCGATCCATGGTTGGGGCGTCTACGGATTGAACTTGGCTCTTTCGTGGGCGCCAGATCCCGGTGTTGCGCTAGCCACCACACATGAAATCAGCAGCAATTCGGTTTTCATTGATCCGCTACGGTGGCGGGCCCTGTTCCCGTTCATTATCCGCTCCAGAGATTTGCGCCAGCGCCTGCTCAAGGAAAAGCCCACGGAGATGGTTCTCAATTCGGCGATACTTACTTCCTTGGGCAATGACTTGAAGTCCCAGCCTGGGCCGCATGGCGGCCCGCTTGGCGGTCAACCAAGCCTCGGCGTAGTATTTTTTGAGACCGAGGATCTGGGCCGCGATGCACGCAAAACCGTGGAACGGCATCATTGCATCATCGCGGGGTCAAGCTGGAATGCCGAAGTGCTACGCGCGCATGGCATCCCGCGTGTTGAAACCGTGCTGCAAGGCATAGACGCCACATTGTTTCACCCCGCTCCAAGCCGTGGGCTTTTCCCTGATCGTTTCCTGGTCTTCAGCGGTGGCAAGCTGGAACCGCGCAAGGGGCAGGATAATGTCATGGCTGCCTGGCGCATTTTTGCAGCACGACACCCGGACGCCATGCTGATTGCCGCCTGGGACAATCTTTGGCCGGAAATCGCGCGGGGTATCAATTCGATAGGCCGCACGGCGCCGCTTCCCTTCACCCAGGATGGCAAGCCAGACATGAATGGCTGGGCTGCGGCCAATGGAATCAAGCCGGAGCAGTTTCTCAACCTCGGCTTGGTGCCTAATGCGTCCATGCCGACCATCTTGCGGGAAATGGATGCCGCGCTATTTTCCAATCGCTGCGAAGGCGGTACAAATCTTGTGGCGATGGAAGCCATGGCCTGCGGCGTGCCAACGATCCTCAGCGCAAATAGTGGGCATCTTGATTTGCTGCAGGATGGTGCGGCGCTGGCGCTGACCGATCAGCGCCCGATTCCAAGTGTTTCCGGCTGGCGGGAAAGCTCTATCGAGGAAATCCTCGCCGCGCTTGAAACCCTCTACACGGATCGCGCCAAGGCGCGGGAAATTGGCGCGGCGGGGGCGAAGCTGCTTGCGGGGCTGACCTGGGCCAAAACCGCTGCCGAGATGAAGCACATCATCAGCAAGCTGTAATTCGCGCGGCGTCGATCGCCACGCCAATCTGGAACAAGCCGCGCGCCGCCGCATCTTCTGTCTGCGTCACGCTTGGAATGCCGAAGGCGGCAAGTGCCGCGCCATAGCGCAGCGTCAGCGCCTCGGCACCGACCAGATGCACCGGCGGCGCGACACCGGCTTCCAAAGCCGCCGCTACCTCATGCCCAATCAGCAGGCCGGAGAGATAGGAAGCCGCTTCCAGTTGCGGCATGGCATCAAACAGCGAAAGGCTGCGCAGGCCGAAAAGCTGATGCAGAAGCCCACCGCCCTGCCCTGCGCGATCCAACCCACGCGCAAAGGCGCCCGGGTGATGCGCCGCGCTGCGATGCAGGCTGCGCGCCAAAATCGTATGGGCCGACAGCGCGGCGAAGACCTCGCCTGTCATATGCGTGGAAAAATCCAGGATTCGCCCGGCGCGCACGCGCACCCATTTGGAATGGCTGCCGGGCAGGCAAAGGGTCGCCTCCTGTTCTGGCAAATCATCCAGAACGCCGAGGATTTGAGTCTCCTCACCGCGCATCACTTCCGGCATGCCATCGGCATCACGCGCCTTCAGCCCCGGCACAAGGCGCACGCGGGTGGCGGGGAAAGGCACAGGCAGGGTCGCGCGGGCGATTTCAGCGACGCTGACAGGACAGGCCAGATAAGGCGCTTCCGCCCAGCCTTGCTTGCTGCCGGCCATGCCGGCAATCACCACCAGCTTTTCGCCGGCTTCCAGCCAATCCTTGGCGATGTTGTGCAATTCATCGGGAAAGCCGCCGGGCTTCACGGAAAGAATGCCCGATTTGCTTTCGCGCTTGTCCAGCACTGCCCCGGCCTGATCCAGCCGATAGGCGCGCAAGGATGTGGTGCCCCAATCCAGCCCGATCATGCCGGCTGCCCCCTTTCTGCGCCGCTTCCATGACGCGAAAAGCTTAAAGGCCCGATAACCGCACGCTGTAAGCGAAAACGATCACTTCACCGCGCGGGCAACAGCCCGATAATCTCCCGCGCCTGCTTCATGATGGGTTCAGAAATGGCGTGTGCGCGTGCCGCCCCCAGATGCAGCGCGGCATCAAGCGCGCCTGGGTCGGTCAGTAGGCGGCGCATCTCAGTGGCGATGGGGGAAAGATGCGCCACCAGCGCTTCCGTCAGCGTGCCCTTGAAGGCGCCGAAGCCTTGGCCCGCATGCTCCCGTAGTACGTTTTCCGGCAGCGTGCCGGTAATCGCCGCCATGATGCCAACCAGGTTGCGCGCTTCCGGCCTGCCCTCAAGCCCGGCCATGTGCTCGGGGATCGGTTCCGCATCGGTTTTGGCGCGGCGTATTTTCAGCGCAATGCCATCCGCATCATCGGTCAGGTTGATCCGCGATTGATCGGAAGGGTCCGACTTCGACATTTTCTTGGTGCCATCACGCAGCGACATCACGCGCGCTGCGACCCCCTGGATCAGAGGCTCAATGGTTGGGAAGAAATCCACCCCATAATCATGGTTGAATTTCTGGGCGATATCATTCGCCAATTCCAGATGCTGCTTCTGGTCATCACCCACCGGCACTTTGGTTGCGTGATAGGCCAGAATATCGGCGGCCATCAGGTTCGGGTAAACATACAGCCCGGCGGATGCCGCTTCCCGATCCCCCCCCGCCTTGTCCTTGAATTGCGTCATGCGATTGAGCCAGCCGATGCGCGCAACGCAATTGAAGATCCACCCTAATTCGGCATGCGCGGGCACATGGGATTGCACGAATAGCGTACACCGCTTGGGATCAAGCCCGCAGGCAATCAGCGCCGCGGCCATTTCGCGGGTTTGGCGCGAAAGCTCCTTCGGGTCCTGCCAGACGGTGATGGCGTGCAAATCCACAATGCAGAAAATGCTTTCATGCGCATCCTGCATCGGCACCCAATTGCGGATGGCGCCAAGGTAATTGCCAAGGGTTGGAACGCCGGAAGGCTGAATGCCGGAAAAGACGCGCGTCATGGACTTCATCACCGTTGGAAAAACCTTGTCGCGTGATCCCGCGCCATGCCCGCCGCGTCAAGCGGCGGGTGCGTGATTAGCCCCGCGCGCCGAAAATGGCGCTGCCCACGCGCACATGGGTCGCCCCTTCGGCAATCGCTGCCTCAAAATCGCCACTCATGCCCATGGAAAGGATCGGCAAGCCATGCTTCGCGGCCAGATTGGCGAGGTAGGCAAAATGCGGGCGCGGGTCGCCTTCCACGGGCGGGATACACATCAAGCCCTTCACCGGCAGGCCGAAATCATCCTGCGCGGCGCGAATGAAGGCATCGGCTTCCGCCCGCGGGCAGCCGGCCTTTTGCGCCTCATCCCCCGTATTCACCTGCACCAGCAGATCAGGCCGGCGGCCTTCCTTGGCCATGGCCTCCGCAATGGCCTGGGCGAGTTTCACCCTGTCCAGCGTTTCGATCACATCCGCGATCCGCACCGCATCCCGCGCCTTATTGGTCTGCAAGCCGCCAATGATATGCAACGTAAGCCCCGGATGGGACGGGCGCAGCCCCGGAAATTTCTGTGCCGCTTCCTGGACCCGATTTTCGCCAAACACCATTTGCCCAGCGGCGAGGGCTGCTTCCACCGCCTCCACCGGGTTGGTCTTGGAAACCGCCACCAGGGTAACCGCATTTGCCGGGCGGCTGGCGCGGGCGCAGGCTTCCTCGATTCGCGCCCGAATGCGGGAGAGGTTTTCGGCAATGGCAAGGGCATTGGTCATGGCAAAGCCAAATGGCAGGGAATCGAGCAGGATTCCAGGGGCGCGCCCCGCCTGGGGCCGATTCGCCCGCCCAGCGCCCGGTGGCCTGCCCCGGCTTTGGCTGTTCAGCGACCCGCTGCGCCTGCCTGACCCCCGCCTTGCCATGGCGGCCCTACCGCGTGGCGCCGGGGTGGTTGCGCGGGGCTTGGCGCCGGCGCTGCTCGCACCCGTGGCGCTGCTCGCCCGCCGCCGAGGGCTGTGCCTGCTGATCGCCGGCGATGGGCGGGCGGCGCTGGCCTTTAGGGCAGGGCTCCATCTGCCGGACCGGCGGGAAAGCCTTGGGTTACTGCCCTTTCTGATCGCGCGCCGGGCAGCACCGGGCCGCCTTGTAATGTGCATGGCCGCCCATGGCGGGCAGCGCGGCGCGGCGCGGGCACGGCGCTTGAAGCCCGATTGCCTGTTCCTGTCGCCACTCTTCCCAACCGAGAGCCACCCCGGCGCTTCGGCTTTAGGCGTTTTGCGCTGGGCTGCCCTGGCGCGTGGGCTTCCCGCGCCCTGCATGGCTTTGGGCGGCATCACCCCTGCCCGGCTTGGCGCAGTGCCGCGCCGCGCGGCGGGGGTCGCGGCCATTGGGGGGCTGATGCCCCCTGTTGCACACGAGCCACAGTGATGTAGCCAAGTCGCGTCAGGGCTTTGCAATAGGTTGCGGCAGGCGCGCTGAAATGTTCATAGTCTTGCAAGGTCTGGATGCCGCGATCGCCCTTATTGGGTGTTGGGGGCGTCCTTCCTGCCGGGGGCAGGGGCCGAGGAACACTGCCGGATCGTCCGGCTATGAGGAGGACTTGAATGCGTAAAATTCTTCTGGGGACAACGGCTGTTGTTGGTCTTGCGCTGGTTGCGCAGGCTGCCAACGCTCAACAAGCCCGCCCGGCCGCTCGCCCGGCTCCGGCAGCTGCTCCGGCCGCCCCGCCGCCGCTGCCTGCCACTTCCGTGGCGCCCGCCGGCACCGCCGCTGCCATGTTCCAGACCCCGGTCGGCATCACCGGCGCCGGTCCGCATGGCGCCGATGGTATCCCGAACCGTCCGACCACGCCGACCACCAGCGGCATCATTGTGCGCCTGGGTGGCTTCTTTGACTTTTCCATGGGCAATGTCCAGGACGACGCGGACAAGGCTTCGTTCCGCAACGAAAACAATGGTGTAACTACCGCGAAAGCCCGCGCTAGGAACGACTTCCGTACAGAAGCGGAAATCAACCTTTATGCTGATGGCGTCGCGGCCAACGGCATGCGCTACGGCGCGGTCTTCGAACTGCAGATGGACAATGTCGCCGGCGGTTCCGGTACCGCGGTTGACTATGACGAGCTGTATGGCTTCGTGAAGGGCAGCTGGGGTGAACTCCGTTTTGGTCAGGAAGACGCTGCCGCCAACCTAATGCAAGTGCGCCGCCCTGGTGTGCTGTGGATGGGCTCGGATGATGCCTGGGATGAGTTCACTGTGCAAAGCGGCACCTACGGCGCATTTACCTACATCATGTCGGGCCTGACTGACGGCAGCGACAAGACCAAGATCATCTATCTGTCGCCGCAATTCTTTGGCTTTGATGCGGGCTTCTCCTATGCCCCGAATACCGGCGAAGGTGAGCGTACGCAGCGCGCTGACAGCCTCACCGAATTCCAGCGTGATCGTACTAACATCGAGAATGAAGTCTCGGCGGTTCTGCGTTATCGCGGTACCTTCGGCGATGTCGGCGTCGGCGCCTCCATCGGTGGTGTCTGGGCCGATGCGCCGACCCTGAACGCGAATGGTACGCCGATCGCGATCAAGGGCCAGAGCATAGATGCTTATTCGGCAGGCCTGGTGGTTCGCGCCTTTGGCTTCCAGGTTGGTGGTGAATATACCTGGGGCAAGTATAATGGTCCGGGAGCTGGTGGAACAGCCCTCGCCAAGGGTCTTGATGAGAGCAGCCATTGGCTCCTCGGTGCGGTTTACACCATCGGCGCCTTCTCGGTTGGCGCCCAATATGGTCAGGGTACGCAGGATAACGGCACAAGCACGACTGGTGCGAAGTTGTCTGACCGTACCCAAACCTATCTGGGCCTTGGTGTTGCCTATGTGTTGGCGCCTGGCATGACGCTGTTCGCCAACTACAATCAGGTGGAAGACGAAAACCTGCCGGCTGCGGCGCCGTCTTCCACAACCGCTGGTGGCGCAGGTACGAGGCTCGCGAATTTCGGTTCAGCAGCCTCGCCTGACAATACCCGTGACATCACCGTGCTCGTCGCCGGTGTGCGCATCGCCTTCTGATCTTCGGATCATTCGGCAAAAGGGCGGCAGGGGAAACCCTGCCGCTTTTTTTGTGTCTAACGCATGGGCATGGCTATGATGTGAAAAGTCACGGAGGATTCCCCATGCTGCAGAACCCGCCCGCCGAACCCGGCATGCGCGAAGAAGACATTGATACCCCCGCGCTGGTGATTGACCTGGATGCGTTTGAACATAACCTTGACACCATGGCGGCGCTGCTGGCGCCCACCGGTGCCAAGCTTCGCGCCCATGCCAAGACGCATAAATCCTCCGTCATCGCCAAGCTGCAAATGGCGCGCGGTGCGGTTGGGCAATGCGTCCAAAAAGTGGCCGAGGCGGAAGCGCTGGCCTGGGGTGGCATTACGGATATTCTGGTCACCAACCAGGTGGTCAGCCCGCGCAAATTGGCGCGGCTCGCGGCCCTTGCGCGCATTGCGGAAGTCGCTGTGTGTGTGGATGACGCCGCGCAGATCGCGCTGATTGAAGCCGCTGCCGAAGCCGCTGGCGTTCGCCTGCCGGTGCTGGTTGAAATTGATGTCGGCATGGCGCGCGGCGGAGTGGAACATGGGCCGCCTGCCGTGGCACTCGCGGAACGCATCGCTGCCAGCCGGCATCTGCGTTTTGGTGGCTTGCAGGCCTATCACGGTTCAGCGCAGCACAAGCGCGGACCAGAAGAACGGGCAGTGGCGATTGGGGAAGCCGTGGCGCGTTCCAGGCGCACCGTGGAACAACTCCGCCAGCGCGGGCTGGAATGCCCGATTGTGGGTGGTGCTGGCACCGGCACCTTCCGGCATGAAGCGGCCAGCGGCGTCTATACCGAAATCCAGGCCGGGTCTTATTGCTTCATGGATGCGGATTATGCGGCGAATGAGGATGCGCCGCCCTTCCAGCAATCACTTTTCGTGCTGTCCCAAATCATGAGCACCGCGGGGCCTGGCATTGCCGTGCTGGATTGCGGGCATAAGGGCGTTTCGGTCGATTCCGGCATGCCGCAGGTCTGGCAGCGCCCTGGGCTGCGCTATGCAGGCGCTTCGGATGAACACGGCAAGATCGTGATCGAAGATGGCAGCGCGCCGGCGCTTGGCGAAAAGCTGCGCCTGGTGCCGGGCCACTGCGACCCGACCGTTGATCGCTATGATTGGTATGTCGGCGTGCGCAAGGGGCGCGTGGAATGCTTGTGGCCGGTATCGGCGCGCGGAGGGATGGCGTAATCCGCGCGCAGGATGCCAATCACACGTCCAGATTGGCAACCTTCAAGGCATTGCCGACAATAAAGTCGCGGCGCGGTTCCACCAAATCGCCCATTAGCGTGGAGAAGACCTGCTCCGCATCTTCCACATCCTCAACCCGCACGCGCAGCAGCGTGCGGATCGCGGGATCGAGCGTGGTCTTCCAAAGCTGATCGGGGTTCATTTCCCCAAGGCCCTTGAAGCGCTGGAACGAAAGCCCCTTCCGGCCCTGCGCGATCAGTTTTTCGAATAGCGCGAGCGGCCCCACAACCTGGGATTCCGCACCATCAAGCGACAGCACCGCACCGCCTAGGAAATCGGCGGCCAGCCTTTCGCGCCGCTCATCCAGCCAGCGCGCTTCCGCACTGCGCAGCGCCGTGCCGTCCAGCATATGGCGCTCACCCACACCGCGCACGGTGCGCGCGAGTATCAAGCCATTCTCACCCGCGGTCGCCACCCAGCCGCGCTCAGAAGCTGGCGCCAGCGCGTCCAACCGCGCGGCCAAAGCCTGCGCCGCCGCCAGGGCACGGTCGCTTTCCATGGTCAGTGCGCCGGTAATCGCCGCCTGTTCGATGATATCCGCCGGCACCGCACCCGCCAGGCGGCGAATGCGCGCGGTCGCTTGGCGGTGAAAATCAAGCTCCGCCTGGAAGGCATCGCCGGTCAGGTCACGCCCATCGGGCAGGCGTAGGCTTGCTGCACTTTGTGCCTTTTCCAGCAAGTAATCTTCCAGCCCGCGATCATCCTTCAGATAGCGTTCTTCCTGCCCGCGCTTGGCGCGATAAAGCGGCGGCTGCGCGATATACAAATAGCCGCGCGCGATCAATTCGGGCATTTGCCGGAAGAAGAAGGTCAGCAATAGCGTTCGGATATGGCTGCCATCCACATCGGCATCCGTCATGATGACAATGCGATGATAGCGGAGCTTGCCGATATCAAACCCGCCTTCCGATGGATCACCGCGCCCAATGCCCGTGCCAAGCGCCGTGATCAGCGTGCCGATTTCGGCGCTGGAGAGCATCTTGTCGAAGCGCGCGCGTTCCACATTCAGGATTTTGCCTTTGAGCGGCAGGATCGCCTGAAAGGCGCGGTCGCGCCCTTGCTTCGCGGAACCGCCGGCGCTGTCACCCTCAACGATGAATAATTCACTTTTCGCCGGATCACGTTCCTGACAATCGGCAAGCTTGCCAGGCAGCGATGACACATCCAACACACCCTTCCGCCGCGTGAGGTCTCGCGCCTTGCGCGCCGCTTCACGCGCTGTTGCCGCATCCAGGATCTTGCCGACAAGATCCTTGGTTTCCTTCGGATGCGTTTCAAACCAATGGGTAAGCGCATCGGCGCAAGCCATCTGCACCACGGGCTGCACTTCGGATGAAACCAGTTTTTCCTTGGTCTGGCTGCTGAATTTCGGATCCGGCACCTTCACAGACAAAACCGCGGTCAGGCCTTCGCGCATGTCTTCGCCGGTGAGTGCGACCTTTTCCTTCTTGGCGATGCCTTCCGCCACCTTGGCGACAACGCGCGTCAGCGCCTGGCGGAAGCCCGCCAGATGCGCCCCACCATCGCGTTGCGGGATGTTGTTGGTGAAGCAGAGCATGGTTTCATGGTAGCTGTCATTCCAACGCAGCGAGAGCTCAACCTTGATGCCATCCTGTTCCCGTGCAGCCAGGCTAATCGGTGTTGCGAAAAGCGGTGTCTTGCCCTTGTCCAACCATTCGACAAAAGCCGTAAGCCCGCCATCGAAATGAAACTTGGTTTCCTGCACTTCTGCATGGCGTTCATCACGCAACACAACGCGCAAGCCAGAATTGAGGAAGGCCAATTCGCGCAAGCGGCGTTCCAGCACAGCGAAATCAAACTCCGTCCGCGTGAAGGTAAGCGCGGATGGCTTGAAGGTGACTTCCGTGCCGTTTGGATGATCCGAAGGGCCAAGCGCCGTGCAGGGAACTACCGTGTCACCATGTTCAAAGCGCAGCCGATATTGCTGGCCGTCGCGCCAGATGCGCACTTCCATCCATTCGGACAGCGCATTCACCACCGCCGCACCCACGCCATGCAGGCCGCCTGAAACCTTGTAGGAATTCTGGTTGAACTTGCCGCCTGCATGCAGCCGCGTCAGCACCACTTCAGCGGCGCTGATGCCTTCCTCAGCATGGATATCCACGGGAATGCCGCGGCCATCATCAATGACGGTAACGCTGCCATCCCCATTCAGTGTGACGGAGACGGCCGAAGCGAAACCGGCCTGCGCTTCGTCCACCGCGTTATCAACAATCTCAAACGCCATGTGATGCAGGCCAGAGCCATCATCAGTGTCGCCAATATACATGCCCGGCCGTTTGCGCACCGCTTCCAGCCCGCGAAGTACGGTGATGGAAGCGCTGTCATAGGCTTCATTTTCGGCGCGCGGCTCGTCGCTCATGCCGGTTACGAGCTCCTGTTCGGGGAAAGAAAAATCATCATGGTTTTGTAGCATTTTTCGGCGACAAACGCGACCCCGCATCGCCTCAATTCGTGGGAATAAGCTTGCCATCGCGAGCGTTGAATAATCGACCCAAACCGGTCAGCGGGGTGAAAACTTCAAGATCAGTGCCGGTCATGAAAACCTGGGCCGGCAGCGCGGCAAGGGCGGCGAAAAGCGCTTCCCGCCGGACAGGATCAAGATGCGCTGCCACCTCATCCAACAGCAGCAGTGGCGCGAAGCCGCGGGCTTCGGCAATCAGGGCGGCATGGGCCAGCACGACGGAAACCAGCAATGCCTTTTGCTCGCCGGTGGAACAGAATTCGGCGCTGATCGCTTTCGGCATATGGATCAGGCTCAAATCCGCCTTATGCGCGCCGCGCGCAGCACCACCGGCTGCCGCATCACGCCGCCGATCCTGCGCCAGCCCCTGGCGGAGCGCATCTTCCACAGCCAGCGCCGGGGTTTCGGCCAAAGCCGCCAGGATGGGGCAGGCAATCTCCAGCCGCGCGGCCGGAAAGGCGCCCGTGGCGCGGCCGGCAGCAAGTTCTTCATTCAGGCGCAGCATCAACGCGCGCCTGGCCGCCGCCACGGCCACCGCATGCCGCGCCATGGCATCTTCCAGGCCAGCGAGCCAGGCAGGGTCCGCGCGGCCTTCCGCCAGCAGCCGATTACGCTCAGCCATGGCATTGTCATGCGCCGCCACTTCCCGCGCATGGCCCGGTTCCAAAGCCCAGACAAGCCGATCCAGAAAGCGCCGCCGCCCACTCGCCCCCTCCTGGAATAGTCGGTCCATTTGCGGCGTGATCCAAACGGCGGCCATGCGCTCAGCGAGCATCGCCTGGCTGCGCAAAGCCTGCCCATCCAAGCGATAGATGCGCCGTTCTGTCGCCCCTTCCGGGTCCGTGCCGGTGCCGATATCCATGGGGCCGGCCCGCGTTTCAAACCGCCCCGCCACCGCCCAGGGCAGGCCCGCGCCAGCTTCCTGCCGCCCAACTTCACCCATGCGCGCGCCGCGCAAGCCTCGACCGGGGGCGAGCAGCGATATCGCTTCCAGCAGGTTGGTCTTGCCCGCGCCGTTTTCGCCCGCGATGCAAATCAGGGACGCGTCGAAAGACGCATCCAAAACCCGCCAGGACCGAAAATCCGAAAGCCTGAGGCGCGCAAGAAAAAGCCCCGGCGCCGTCGTCACACCCGCATCGGCATCAGGACAAACAGCGCTTCCGGCCGGGACGCATCACGCACAATGGTCGGCGCCGCGCCATCGGCGAACAGGAATTCCAGCTTGTCCTGCACCAGATCAGTGATGTCAGCCAAGTACCGCGCCTGAAACCCAATTTCCAATGCGCCGCTGGTATAGGCGACATCATCGCCCTCCAGATCTTCCTGCGCTTCGCCCTGATCAGGGCTGGCCGCCGAAACGCGCAAATGGTTTGTACCAAGGCTTAGCTTCACTGGGCGCGATTTTTCGCTGCTGATGGCCGCCACGCGCTTCACCGCATCGGCGAAATCCTTGCGGGGCACGACAAGCTTCTTGTCATTGCCGCGCGGGATTACGCGTTCATATTCGGGGAAGGTGCCGTCAATGAGCTTGCTGGTGAGTGTCACGGTACCAAGCGCGAATTGCACCTTGGTATCCGAAAGCGACACCTTAATCTCATCTTGGGTTTCTTCCGCGAGCTTGCGGATCTCATTCACAGTCTTGCGCGGAATGATCACGCCCGGCATGGCCTTGGCCCCTTCCGGCAGCGGTTCTTCAACGCGCGCCAACCGATGCCCATCGGTCGCGACAGCGCGCAGCACCGGCTGGCCTTCGCTTTCCGTCGCGTGGATATAGATACCATTCAGGTAATAGCGTGTTTCTTCGGTGGAAATCGCGAACCGCGTGCGGTCAATCAAATCCCGCAATACGCCTGCCTTGATGCTGAATTGCACCGGCATGCGCCCTTCGGTCATGGAGGGGAAATCATCCACTGACAGCACCGCAAGGCTGGTATTGAAGCGGCCGGAGCGCAGCGTGAGCGGCCCATCGCCACCGCCATGGTCGAATTCCACGCGCGCCCCTTCGGGCAGGTTGCGGATGATTTCGTAAAGCGTTCCCGCCGGCGCCGTGGTGCGCCCGGCGCGCGCCACGGTGACACCCGCGATATCTTCCACCACCGCGATTTCCATATCCGTCGCGGTCAATTTCAGCGCGCCGGCCGAACTTGCTTCGATCATGACATTGGCGAGGATGGGGATGGTGTTGCGACGCTCAACCACGCTTTGCACATGGGTCAGCGCCTTGAGCAGAACCGCCCTGTCAACCGAGAATTTCATCGTTCCGACGCCCCGATCCTGTTATGGCGATCTCAGCCGCTACCGAATGGGTCCCGGGGGAAATCACCAGTGAAATCCTGCCCGGGCCGCAAACCTGCCGAATCGGCACGGGAAAGCGCCCGGATTCCCATTCCCATACCAGTACGGGCGAGGGCAGAAAAGCGGCATTAACGCGCGGCAAAGCGCCTCAGGTTTCCAGCATGCGCCGGAGAAGCTCAACATCCTCAGCGAAGGACCCATCCGCCTGCATGAGCTCCGCCACGCGGGAGACGGCATGCATGACCGTGGTATGGTCTCGATTGCCAAAGCGCCGCCCAATTTCGGGCAGGGAGCGAGAGGTGAGCTGCTTCGCCAGATACATCGCCACTTGCCGCGGCCGCGCCACATTGCGCGCGCGACGGGCCGAGGACATGTCGGTCAGGCGGATATTATAGTGTTCGGCGACCTTGCGCTGGATTTCCTCGATCGTGACGCGCCGGTCATGGGCGCGGAGGATATCGTGCAACACCTCCTGCGCGCCTTCCAGCGTAATCGGGCGACCGAACAGATTGGCCCAGGCGATCAGGCGATTAAGCGCGCCTTCCAATTCCCGCACATTGGAGGTGATCTTATGCGCCAGGAATTCCATGACACGCGACGGCACCGCAACGCCGGATGAGGTTGCCTTGGCTTCAAGGATGGAAATGCGCAATTCATACGTGGTGGCGTGCAGGTCGGCCACCATGCCGCAGCCAAGGCGCGTGCGCAGCCGGTCTTCAATGCCGGAAAGATCGGAAGGCGATTTATCGGCTGAAATCACAATCTGCTTGCCGGCATCCACCAGCGCATTGAAGGTGTGGAAGAATTCTTCCTGCGTATTGTCCTTGCCGATCAGGAACTGCAAATCATCCACCATCAGCACATCAACGGACCGCAGCGTTTCCTTGAATTCCATGGTGGATTGACTGCGCAGTGCCGCGATGAAGCGATACATGAATTTTTCCGCGCTCATATAGGCAACTTGGCGCGTAGGGTGTTGTTCACGAATGGCCCAGGCAATGGAATGCATCAGATGCGTCTTGCCAAGCCCGACGCCACCATACAGGAACAGTGGATTGAAGCCCGGCATGGCCGGCTTTTCTGCAACGCGCCGCGCGCAGGCATGGGCGAATTCATTGGGCTTGCCGACAATGAAGGTATCAAAGGTGAAGCGCGGATCAAGCGGCGCAGCCCAATCCCCGCGTGGGTCAGCCACGCGAGCCGCCGCTGGTGTCAGGCTTTCCGCCAAGGGTTGCGCGCCATTTTCCGCAGCATCGCCGGACGCTGCGCGCCCATTGGCGGCAACGCGCAGATCAACCCGACGGATGGCGGGATTTTCCTGCTGCCATAGGGAACGAAGCCGATCGCCGTAATGGCTGCTCACCCAATCACGCAAAAAACGCGTGGGCAGCGTGATGGTCGCTTCATCGCCATCAACCGAAGCAAGTGTCATTTGCCGAAGCCAGCTGCGGAATTCCACATCGCCAACTTCTTCGCGCAGCTTGGCGCGGATGCGGGCCCATGGTTCGGCCCAGGCGGCGGAGCCCTGCGGGGGCGTCACATGGCTTAGCTTTTCAGTGCCTCGCAAAACGCTGTCCCCTTTGACCATTTATTTCACCAACCCCGTTGACGCATAATGCTGCTGAGCGAGAGAAAAATTCAATAGCAAAAAACGCGAACAGCAAATTTCCGCAAACGAAAACTTTCAATCATCGCAGCGCAACGCAATTGGAAAAAGAATGTGAACTCAAGCCGCGCCTCCCTTGAGATCAAACAGTAGGTCGGTAGAACAACAAACACCAACCGGGCGCAGCACTTGCTACGCGCCGCACCGAGTTTTCAGAAAAATAAAGAGGAGTTCGCGCCGTCAGGCGCCGACTGACTTCACCCGCGCCGAAAGCCGCGACAATCTGCGCGCGACCGTATTGGCATGAAACACACCCTTGGTTGCGGCGCGCTGCATTTCAGGTTGGGCTGCACGAAACGCTTCTTGCGCTGCCGCCTTGTCGCCGGACTTCACTGCTTCTTCGACCTTACGCAAGAAACTGCGCACGCGTGACTTGCGCGCCCTGTTGCGCGCCGTGCGCTTTTCGGTCTGACGGATGCGCTTACGCGCGGAAGCATTGTTGGCCATGAGATGTCTGTTCGAACCCGAGAAAAGAAGGGGCGGCAATCCGCCTCAGAAGGGCGGCTAACTAGCGCCGGAGCATGGCCGGCGTCAAGCCGGATCAGGTGGCGCCAATGCCGGCCCGTGACGCGTGGCTTTTCTTTACCCTCTGCCGCGCTAAATTGCATCTCATGAAGCGTTTTTGGGAAGCGGCCCTGGCCGTGCCTCGCCTTGAAGGCGGTTATGGCGTTGTGCTGGATGGGCGGCCTTTGCGCCTGCCGGGCGGCAGTATCCTAACCACATCAAGCCGCACCCTGGCCGAGGCCATTGCCGATGAATGGCAACAGGCGGGCGGGGCCAAGGGCGGTGAGATGCACCAGGACGATGTGGCCCTAACCCGGCTTCTGGGCTCGGCCCAGGAACGCATCGCGCCTAACCCCCAACCCATGGTGGTGGGCATCGCAAGGTTTGGCGAGACGGATCTGCTCTGCTACCGGGCGGAGGATCATCGCCTGGCCGCGCGCCAAGCGGAAGCATGGCAGCCTTTGCTTGACTGGGCCGCACTGGCGCTGGATGCGCCGTTGCGGGTGACCCAGGGCCTGATGCCCGTAGCGCAAGCCCCTGAAAGCATGGCCGCCCTGGAAGCCGCAGTTGCGCGGCATGAAGCGGCGGGGCTTGCCGCCCTTGGCGTTGCCGTGCCCGCGCTGGGTAGCCTGGTATTGGGCTTGGCGCTCAGCTTTGGCCGGCTTGATGCAGAAGAAGCCCATCGCCTGGCCGTGATGGATGAAGTGTTCCAGGAAGAATTCTGGGGCAGCGATGCGGAAGCCGAGGCGCGACGCCAAGACCGCCTGGATGATGTGAAGCTGGCGCAGCGTTTCATGGCGCTGGTGAGCAGGTAAGATTCCACCTTTATTAGGCTGGGCGACTAGCCGATTCGGTCTCGCTTGGCGCAGCCCGCCTTTTCATTGGAGCCCTGACCATGACGCGTGCCATGAAGCTACATTCCTACACGGTGCTGATCGCGCTTTTGCTGGCGCTGCCCAATCTGCCGGCGTTTGGCGAGACAGAACCACTGATGGAGGACCCGTTTGGCATCATCGGCGTGGCCCCAACAGCCGCTGGAGGCCAAACATTGAGCCTTGGCCTGGGGTATTCGCGTACGCGCGAAGGCGCCAATCGCGATCTTTATGGTGGCGCCCTTGAAGCCGAAGCCGGGCTGGTGCGCGGGCTTGATCTGCGCGTGGCACAGACAGCGGAATACGGTCCCGCAGCGCCTTACCCCGCGGATGACACCAAGCGGCTTTGGGGCGGGCTGTCTCAGCTTGGGCTCCGCTGGCAGTTCATGGAGGAAGATGGCTGGCGCCCGGCGATGGGTGTTTTCGGTGCGGTGCGGACCGCTTACGGCGAAACCAGCGGGCCATCGCAAAGCGGACAGATTGTCGGCTTGCTCAGCAAAACCATCATCGAAGGCCCGCGGCCGCTCGCGTTTTCCCTCAATGCGGGCTGGTCGGAGTTATTCAATGCGGCGCCAGGTGAAAGGGCCGGGCGTTATGAATTTGCCGCCGGGCTCACACAAAGCATCGGCCAGGATACCTCGCTTGGTTTCAGCTACTTGCTGCAACAACAGGATCGTGGTGAGCAGGACCAGAACATCATCGCGGCCGGGATTTGGCATCGGCTTGGGCGCGCGGGGCCCATCATGGCCGCGGGCGCGGGTGCTGGGATCGGCGATGATTCGCCAAGCTTTCTGGTTTTCGCATCGCTCAAATGGCTGTTTGGCGCGGCGGCGCCGTGATGATGTTGCCTACTACGCTTCAATCGCCTGATAAGTCAGCATATTGATCAGGCGGCGATAGCGCTGGCGCAATTCACCCGGCGCATGGGCCATGAAGACAACACTCAGGCGTTCCGCAGGATCGGCCCAGAAATATGTGCCCCAAACGCCGGACCAGCCAAAGGCGCCGGGCGCACCCATAAGGCCCGAGCCACCGCGCGAAAGCCGCACCGCAACCGTGAGGCCAAAGCCATAGCCTTCCAAGGCGGGGTCCATGCTGGCCACGCGATTTTCGATGCCCTGCAAATGATCGGATGCCATCCAGGCCACCGTTTGCGGCGCCAGCACACGTACACCATTCAGCGTGCCCCCGGCGCGCAGCATTTCGGCAAAGCGCAGGTAATCAGCGGCGGTCGAAACCAAACCCGCACCACCTGTTTCCATTTTCGGCGCGCGCATCGGCGCTTCGACAGATTGCGCCGCGCCCGTGATGGGGTCCTTGGCGAAAGGCCGCGCAAAACGCGTCAGTTTCTCGCGCGGCAGAACATAACCGGTTTCTTCCATGCCAAGCGGCACAAAAACACGTTCGCGCATCAGCGCGCCGAGCGAGGCACCACCTGCGCGTTCGGCAATAGCGCCCAGCACATCGGTGGAAAGCCCATATTCCCAGACCGTGCCGGGATGGTGGCGCAGCGGCAGGCCGGACAGCGTCTCAGCGAAACCTTCCGTATCCATATTCTCAGCGACCCAGAAGGAACCGGGAGGCGCCACGGCATGCACGGCCGTACCATCGCGCCCGCCATAAACCAGGCCTGTCGTGTGGCGCATGGCATCCTGCACCGTCATGGGGCGCCTTGCCGCTTCAGTTTCAATCGGGCCTTCGCCCGCAAGCATCGCCGGTGTTGGCTTGGCCACCTGCATGTGCATGAGTTCTGGCAACCACGCACCGACCGGGTCCGTCACCAACATCCGGCCTTCTTCGATCAGCGAAAGCGCCACCACGCCCGTCACCGGCTTGGTCATGGAGGCAATGGAGAAAATCGCATCGGCCTGCATCGGCGCGCGGCTTTCCGGATCGCGCCAGCCAATCGCTTCAAGATGCACAAGCTTGCCATCGCGTGCGATGGCGACAACGCAGCCCGGCAGCCTTCCCGCCGCCATTTCGCGTTCCATCGCCGGGCGTATCCGCGCGAGCCTTGCGGCGGACATGCCAACCAATTCCGGCCGCGTCACCGGCAGGGGCGGTGTGGCCGCTTCAATCACGGGGCTCATGCTGCGCCTTCTCCGACAAAGGGATTGCTCTGGCGTTCCGCACCAAAGCTGGAAGCCGGCCCATGGCCGCAGAGGAATTGGATATGGTCCCCAAGCGGAAAGAGTTTTGTACGAATGGCATTCAGCAAAGAAGCTGTATCACCATAGGGAAAATCAGTGCGCCCGATGGAACCCTGAAACAGCACATCACCCACAATCGCAATGCCCATATCAGGATTGACGAAAACCACATGCCCCGGCGTATGACCCGGGCAATGCAGCACATCAAAGGCGATACCGGCGATCTCAACCTGTTCGCCTTCTTCAAGCCAGCGATTGGGCGTGACGGTGCGGCATTGCAGCCCGTATTTGGCGCCCTGTTCCACCAGCCCTTCCAGCAGGAAGGCATCCGCGCGATGCGGGCCTTCAATCGGCACATTGCCAAGCGCTTCGGCCAATTCCGCGGCACCACCCGCATGATCCATATGGCCATGCGTCAGCAGAATGCGGTCAATGGTGATGCCGGCTTCGGCAATGGCGCCTTCAATGCGCGCAACATAACCGCCCGGGTCTATGACCACACCGCGTTTGGTGTCCTGATCCCAGATCAGGGCGCAGTTTTGCTGGAATGGCGTGACGGGGATGATGGCGGCGGCGAGGGTCATGAGCCAAAGCTGACCCGAACCGCGCGAAAGGTAAAGGCGTTCAGGCCTTGCCGGGCGCAGAGGAGCCCCGATGCGCTGAAGTAAGGGGCAATGTCAGCCCATCATGTCCAATCATCAGCGGCCCAGCATAGTGGCGGCGCACTGCCTCCATCCAATGCCCTTCCGTCACCATGGGATCATCTGCCGGCACCAGATGATTGAGTGCGAGTAGCCCAATGCCGGCTTCTGTCGCGACAAGGGCGGGACAGCGCGTGTAATCGCGCCAGGGCGAAGGCCACGATGCGCGTCACCACACCGCGTCACTGTAGGGAATCACGGAAGGCAGCCCAAGCGGCGAGCTTCGCGCACGGTTAACGGGCCAAAGCCACAAACGCCCATGATCTGCATCTCTACGCGCATTGCGACGGACGAAATGATCGGATCGAAAGGCATCATCTCCCCGAAGCTCATGGTGCAGGCAGCGGGTGAGCGGGTGCGGAACGCCACATCATCACATCGCGCGCGATCTTCGGATTTCTGACGCAGCGAAGCACGGTGCTCTTCCAGCGCGGCGGCGTACTCCGACGCGTATTTGGCGCGAGCCTGCGCATCGATGCGACGCAAATCTTCGTCGCTCAAGCGCGATACAACGAATGCTCGCATGGCGTGGTAATCGGCGCGGGGCGAATCACCCGCTAGAGCGATACGGCCGATCACCGCCACCACACCGGCCGCTACCAACCC
This sequence comes from Roseomonas sp., assembly GCA_020249285.1. Classification (GTDB taxonomy): domain Bacteria; phylum Pseudomonadota; class Alphaproteobacteria; order Acetobacterales; family Acetobacteraceae; genus Neoroseomonas. The sequence goes on from JADCFX010000014.1 coordinate 83,469, forward strand.
GAAAGCCACAATCCGCATCGAAGCCATCCGCCCGCCGCTGAAATCAAATGCTTACGAAGAAGATTTGGCGGACCCGAAAGGATTCGAACCTTCGGCCTTTGCCTTCGGAGGGCAACGCTCTATCCAGCTGAGCTACGGGTCCTTCACCTCGCTTCTAGCCTGACCAACCCCTTAAGGGGAAGGGCTCTTTCGCATCCCCCCTCATTCCGCCGGGCTTGATTGCTCCAGCCGATAGGGATGCGCCCGATAAGCCCCCAGAATTTTCATGGAGGATGAGAAAAAGGCCAGCTCCTCAAAAGCGCGGCGCAGCCCCGGCTGTTCCGGGTGGCCATCCACATCGCACAGGAATTGCGTCGCGGCGAAGCGCCCGCCGATCATGTAGCTTTCCAGCTTGGTCATATTGATCCCATTGGTGGCAAAGCCGCCCAGCGCCTTGTAAAGCGCCGCGGGGATGGACCGAACCTGAAAGACAAAGGTCGTCACCACATTGGGCGCATCCACCGGCGCATCGGCCCTATCGCGGGACATGACGTAAAAGCGCGTGGTGTTATGCGCCTCATCTTCCACGTTCCGCTTCAGCACTTCCAACCCATAGATTTCGGCGGCCAATTCGCTGGCAATGGCGGCATCTTCCACGCCGCCCCGTTCGGCGATCAGCGCCGCCGCACCCGCCGTATCGGCCTCGATCACCGGGGTCAGCTTCATGTCCTTCAACAGCCGCAGCACCTGGCCAAGTGCCACCGGGTGGCTATGGGCGCGCTTCAGCGTGGCCAGGCTCGCGCCCTTGGGGGCCAGCAGGCAGTGCTCCACGCGCTGGAAATGCTCGCCCACCACGAAAAGCCCGGAATCGGGCAGCATGCGGTGAATATCCGGCACGCGGCCGGCCAAGGAATTCTCGCAAGGCAGCATCGCCAGGTCACATTGCCCATCGCGCAAAGCCGCCATGGCCGCTTCGAAGGAAGGGCAAGGCAGGGTCTCTGAGCCCGGATAGGCGGCGCGGCAGGCAAGGTCAGAATAGGCGCCGAGGACGCCCTGGAAGGCAATGCGTTGGGCTGACATGGGCTTTTCCTTCAGGGGGCCAATAACGCGCGGGCACGTTCTAGATCTTCGGGCGTATCCACGCCGAAGGGTCCGTGTTCCACCCGGGCAGCGCTGATTTTCATGCCGGCTTCCAGGGCACGGAGCTGTTCCAGCTTTTCGCGCAGCTCCAGTGGGCTGGCCGGCAGCGTCACAAAACGGTCCAAGGCGGGGCGGCGATAAGCATAGACGCCAATATGATGCCAGCGCGGCCCATCCCCCCAGGGGATCGGCAGGCGCGAAAAATACAGCGCCGGCGCCACCATGGCATCGCCCGCAAAGGCGCAGGCGCACTTCACGAAGGAATCGGTGTGCGCTTCCACCTCATCCGCGATGGGGCAAACCAGCGTGCCGATATCCACCGCAGGGTCTTCCAGCGGTGCAAGCACGGCGCGGAGCGTCTCAGGCCGGATCGTCGGGAAATCGCCTTGCAGATTGACCACCACATCATATTCGCCGTCGGGGTCCAGCGCCTTCATGGCGCGCTGCACGCGGTCCGTGCCGGATGGCACATCATCGGCCACCAGCACGGCGCGGGCGCCGGCGGCGCGGGCGGCTTCGGCGATTTCCGCCTCGGCGCAGGCAACCGCCAGGGGACCGATCCCGGCTTCCCGGGCGCGGTCCAGCACATGGGCGATCATGGGGCGGCCATGGATATCGGCCAGCGGCTTGCCGGGCAGGCGGGTTGCGGCCATGCGGGCGGGGATGACAAGGATAGAACGCAAGGAAAAGGGCTCCTGCCGCCTTGTCGGCGGGAAGGGTGATCTATATGTTCGATGTGTCTTTAAAGAAGCGGTCCCCCTGGTGCAAACCGGCTGGCGGCGCCCGGTGTGAGGAAGAGCTTGGCCATGAGTAACAGTCTTGAAATGAACAAGATTTTCGCTGCCGTGCTGACGGCCGGGATCACCTTCATGAGTGCCGGCGTGATTGGCCGCCTGATTGTGCACCCGACCCCGCTCAAGGAAAGTGCCATTCAGATTGGCGAACCCGCCCCAGTCCAGGCTGTCGCAGCCATCGCGGCACCGGCGCTTGAACCGATCACGCCGCTTCTGGCTTCGGCCAATGTGCAGGCTGGGCAGCAATTGGCGCAGCGCCAATGCGCTTCCTGCCATAGCTTCAATGAAGGTGGCCGTTCCGGCGTTGGTCCGAACCTTTATGGCATTGTCGGCGCCAAGCATGCCCATGCTGCCGGCTTTAATTACTCTGCCGCCATTCGTGCCATGGCCGACAAGCCTTGGACTTATGAAGAATTGAACGCCTGGATCGCCCATCCGCGCGGCTATGCGCCGGGTAACAAGATGACCTATGCGGGCCTTGCGAGTGTGCAAAGCCGCGCTGATCTGATCGCCTATCTGCGGTCCATCTCGCCGAACGCGCCCGCCCCCTGATCCCGCAGAACTTCATCGCGGTGGCGGAAGCAGCCGCCGATCGGGCGGCGGCCGTGATCCGGCCGTTGTTTCGGTCTGCGCTTTTGGTGGAAGCAAAGGGCGATGCCAGCCCCGTCACCCGCGCCGACCGCGAAGCCGAGGAAGCGATTCGCGCGCTTTTGGCCGAAGCCCTGCCGGATCATGGCGTGATCGGCGAAGAACATGGATCGGAACGCCCGGATGCCGAATGGGTCTGGGTGCTGGACCCGATTGACGGCACCCGCGCCTTTGTCACCGGCAGGCCGATCTTCGGTAGTCTTTTGGGCCTTTTGCATCGCGGCAAGCCGGTGCTTGGCATTATTGACCAACCCATCACCGGCGAACGCTGGCTTGGCGTTTCCGGCCAGCCCACGCGCTTCACGGGCCCCTTTGCCGGCACAGCGCGCTGCCGCCCCTGCCCTACCCTGGCCGAGGCCGAGCTTTCCTGCACCAGCCCTGATATGTTCTCCCCCGCCAATCGCCCCGGCTTTGATCGGCTGCGTCGGGGCGCGCGACGCGTCACCTGGGGCGGCGATTGCTACGCCTATGGGCTGGTTGCGCTTGGCCTGATTGATGTGGTGGCGGAAAGCGATTTGCAAATCTGGGATTGGGCGGCCCTAGTGCCGGTGATTGAGGGTGCCGGCGGGCGCGTGACGGATTGGTCCGGCGCGCCCTTGCACCCAGGCAGCGATGGGCGCGTGATTGCGCTGGGTGATCCCCGCTTGTTGCAAGACGCGGTTCATCTTTTACAAAGCTGAAACATTGCGCCATTGCCCCAGGCGCCCTGAACCCCCATCCTGAAGCTTATGCAACGTCGTGACCTTCTGGCGCTTGGCGCCGCTTTTGCCAGCCTCCCCATCGGCGCCCGCGCCGCCAATCCCGCCGGGGGCGACAGGCCCGGTGAGGTTGTGCGCACCCATGCCATGGCGTTGCTGGGGGAGCCCGCCTTGCCGGCGGATTTCACCCATTGGCCCTGGGTGAACCCCAACGCGCCCAAGGGCGGTGAGATCACGCTGACCGCCATCGGGTCTTTCGACAGTTTCAACCCCTTCATCCTGCGTGGCACTCCGGCCGTTGGCAGCAACCTGATTTACGACACGTTGCTGTCGCGCAATTTGGATGAACCGTTGTCCCAATATGGCCATCTGGCGCGCATCATTGAATTGCCGGCGGATCGCAAGGGTGTCACCTTTGAATTACGCGAAGGGGCGCGCTGGCATGATGGCCGGCCCATCACCGCTGACGATGTCGCCTTTACCTTCAACACACTCCGCGCCAATGGGCGGCCCTTCTTCCGTTCCTATTGGGCAGATGTGACGGAAGTGGTGGCGGAAGATGCGCGGCGCGTGACCTATCGCTTCCGCACGAATGAAAATCGCGAATTGCCGCTCATCCTGGGTGAGATGTCCATCCTGCCCCGGCATTACTGGGATGGGCGCGATTTCAACCGGCCAAGCCTGGATCTGCCCTTGGGGTCTGGCGCTTATCGCATTGAACGGTTTGAACCGAACCGCACCGTGGTGCTGCGCCGCTTCGCCGATTACTGGGGTCGGGATTTGCCGACCACGCGCGGCATGTCGAATGTTGATGCCATTCGCTACGAATATTTCCGCGATACCACCGTGGCGTTTGAAGCCTTCAAGGCCGGGCAGATTGATTTCCGGCAGGAAAATGTCGCGCGCGATTGGGCAACCGGCTATGATTTCCCCGCAGCGCGGCGTGGGCTGGCAACCAAGCGGGAGATTCCCCACGAAATCCCAACCGGCATGCAGGCCTTCGCTGTCAATCTGCGCCGACCCTTGTTTCAGGATGCGCGGGTGCGGCGCGCTTTGATTGAAGTGTTCGACTATGAATGGATGAACACCAACCTGTTCTATGGCGCCTATACGCGGACCGAGAGTTATTTCTCCAATTCGGATTTCGCGTCTCGCGGCGTGCCGGAAGGGCGCGAATTGGAAATCCTGAACCAATATCGCGGTCGCGTGCCTGAGCCCGTATTCACTGAGGAATATCGCCTGCCGCGCACCGATGGTTCCGGCAATAACCGCGAAGGGCTGCGCCGCGCGTTGGCGTTGTTGCGTGAAGCCGGTTGGATTGTGAGGGACCGTCGGCTGGTGAATGCGGAAGGCCGGCGCTTTGAATTCGAAATCCTGCTGCAAGGGGCCACTTTTGAGCGCGTGGCGCTGCCCTATGTGCAATGGCTGGAACGGCTTGGCATTTCAGCGCGCGTGCGCACCGTGGACCCCGCGCAATATCAGGTCCGGATTGATGCCTTTGACTACGACATGACAATTGACAGCATCGGCCAGGGCTTTCACCCCGGCAATGAACAGCGCGATTACTGGACCTGCGCAAAGGCGCGCGAAAATGGCAGCCAGAATGTCGCCGGCATTTGTGACCCGGTGATTGATGAGCTGGTGGAATTGGTGATCGCCGCACCCAATCAGGCCGAGCTTATTGCGCGCACCCGCGCCCTGGACCGCGTGCTGCTGCATCACAATTACATGATCCCGCATTGGCATAGCCGGAGCTTCCGAATCGCCTTCTGGGAACGCTTCGGCCTGCCGCCGCGCATGCCGCGCTTCGGCCTGGGCTTCCCCGCCGCCTGGTGGATAGACCCTGCGCGAGATGCCGCTTTGGCAGAAGCCCGGCGCAACCTGTAGCGATGGCCGCTTATCTTCTTCGCCGTCTGTTGCTGGTGATTCCGACTCTGTTCGGGATCATCCTGATCAATTTCGCCGTGGTGCAATTCGCCCCTGGCGGGCCGGTTGAACAAATGCTGGCCGAACTGCGCGGCGAAGGCCAGACCATGGGGCGCATCACCGGCGAAGGTGGTGGTGAAATCCGCACACCCAACGCCCTGGAACAGCGCGGCATGGGTGGCGGCAGCGGCGATGGGCCGGTTGGCAATTATCGTGGCGCGCGCGGGCTTGATCCCGCCATTGTTGCTGAAATCGAACGCGCCTTTGGCTTCGACAAACCCGCAACGACGCGCTTCAAGGAAATGATCCTGGGCTATCTGACCTTCGATTTCGGGAAATCACTGTTTCGGGACCGACCAGTTATTGATCTGATTATCGAAAAAATGCCGGTGTCCATTTCGCTCGGTCTGTGGTCCACGTTGCTGATTTACCTGATTTCCATCCCGCTTGGCATCCGCAAGGCCGTGCGCGATGGATCGCGCTTTGATGTCGCGACATCGGCGGTGGTGCTGATTGGCTATGCCATACCGGGCTTTCTGTTCGCGATTATACTGGTGGTGTTCTTCGCCGGTGGTTCCTTCTTCCAATGGTTCCCGCTGCGCGGGCTGAATAGCCCAGGGTCAGAGACCTGGTCGCTTGGCGCGCGCATCCTGGATTACGCTTGGCATATGGTGCTGCCCACCATCGCGCTGGTGATTGGCGGCTTTGCCACGCTGACCATGCTGACAAAAAACGCCTTCCTGGATGAGATCGGCAAGCAATATGTGCTGACTGCCCGCGCCAAGGGTGGTTCGGAAAGCCGCGTGCTTTATGGCCATATCTTCCGCAATGCCATGATGCTGATCATCGCGGGCTTCCCCGCAGCCTTCATCGGTATTTTGTTCACCGGCGCGCTGCTGGTGGAGATTGTATTCTCGCTCGATGGGCTTGGGCTGCTCGGTTTCGAAAGCGCCATTCGCCGCGATTATCCGGTGATGTTCGCAACGCTTTACATCTTTACCCTGATGGGGCTGGTGATGCAGATCATCGGCGATTTCACCTATACGCTGGTGGACCCACGCATTGATTTTGAGGCGCGGCGCTGATGCTCACGCCGCTCACGCAACGCCGGCTTGCGAATTTCCGCGCCAATAAGCGCGGCTATTGGTCGTTGATCATTTTCGGCACGCTGTTCTTCATTACGCTTTTCGCGGAATTCCTCGCCAATGACAGGCCGCTGGTCGCGCGCATTGATGGCCGCTGGTATGTGCCGGTACTGGCCGATTACGCCGAAAGCGACATCCTTGAAGATGGCCTGCCCACGCTGGCGGATTGGCATGATCGTGGCTTTCGGGAGGAGATTGAAGCGAAAGATGCAACCCTGATCTGGCCGCTGATCCCCTATTCCTACCGCACCGTGGTGCGTGATTTGGGCCGGCCAGCACCGGCACCTCCTTCGGCACGCAATTGGCTCGGCACGGATGATCAGGCGCGCGATGTACTGGCGCGGGTGATTTATGGCTTTCGTATTTCCGTGCTTTTTGGCTTTACCTTGACCATCATCAGCTCCGTCATTGGGATCGCCGCCGGGGCGGTGCAGGGTTTTTATGGCGGCACCACGGATTTGCTGTTTCAGCGCTTCATTGAAATATGGTCCGGCATGCCGCAGCTTTTCCTGCTGATCATCCTGGCGAGTGTGATCGAGCCTAGCTTCTGGGTGCTGCTGATCTTCCTGCTGCTATTTTCCTGGATGAACCTGACCAGCGTGGTGCGCGCCGAATTCCTGCGTGGACGAAACTTCGATTATGTGCGCGCCGCCAAGGCACTGGGGGTTTCCGATGCGCGCATCATGCAGCGCCATATCCTGCCGAATGCGATGGTGGCCACGCTTACCTTTCTGCCCTTCATTCTGTCTGGCAGCGTGACGGTTCTAGCGTCACTCGACTTTTTGGGTTTCGGCCTGCCGCCTGGTTCACCCTCCCTCGGCGAATTGGTCAATCAGGGCAAGAATAATCTGAACGCGCCCTGGCTTGCGCTGACCAGCTTCCTGGTGCTGGGCAGCATGCTGACGCTGCTGATTTTTGTGGGCGAAGCCGTGCGCGATGCCTTTGATCCGCGCAAACTGCCCGGAGGGCAGGGCTGATGGCGCTGCTTTCGGTGCGCGATTTGTCGGTCGCTTTTCGTGGGCGGGAAGTCGTGCACGGCGTTTCCTTTGATGTGCAGCCCGGTGAAACCCTTGCACTGGTGGGTGAAAGCGGCAGCGGCAAATCCGTCACCGCTCTTTCCTGCCTGCGCTTGCTTTCCAACGCCGGCAGCAACCCGGCGGGGTCCATCACATTGGATGGCGTCTCCGTGCTGGATGCGGATGAAAGGCAACTCCGCGAATTACGTGGCGGTGTGGCGGGCATGGTGTTCCAGGAACCCATGACCTCGCTTAATCCCCTGCACACGATTGAGCGCCAGATTGCCGAAGCCATCACGCTGCATCGTCCCTTGGCCGGCGATGCGCTCCGCGCGCGCGTGATTGAATTGCTGCGCCTGGCTGGCTTTCCGCAGGCCGAGGATCGCCTGGGCGCCTATCCGCATCAGCTTTCCGGCGGTCAGCGCCAGCGCGTGATGATTGCCGCTGCACTCGCCAATGATCCGAAGCTGCTGATTGCCGATGAACCAACCACGGCGCTGGATGTGACCATCCAGGCGCAGATTCTGGATTTGCTCGCCGCGCTCAAGCAAAGGCTTGGCATGGCGATGCTGCTCATCACGCACGACCTTTCCATTGTGCGCCGCCATGCGGATCGTGTGGTGGTGATGAAGGATGGCCACGCGGTGGAACAGGGCAAGGTCGCTGAAGTTTTTGCCGCACCCCAACACGAATATACACGCATGCTGCTGGCGACCGAACCACGCGGCGCGCCGGCGGCGATTCCAACCAATGCCGCCATCGCGCTGGAAGCGCGCGACATTCGCGTGCATTTCCCGATCAGGCGCGGCTTACTGCGCCGCGTGGTGGCGGAAGTTAAGGCCGTGAATGGCGTTTCCCTTTCGCTCCGCGCTGGTGAGACGCTTGGCCTGGTTGGTGAAAGTGGCTCTGGCAAGACAACGCTCGGCCTGGCGCTGCTCCGTATGGCGGATAGCCGAGGCAGCATCGTGTTTGCTGGGCAGGATCTCCAGGCGCTATCCACCCGCGCTTTGCGCCCTTGGCGGCGGCGCATGCAGATTGTCTTCCAAGACCCTTTCGGTGCGCTCTCACCACGCTTGAGCGTTGCGGAAATCATCGGCGAAGGCCTGGAAGTCCATGAAGCTAGCCTGCCGCGTACTGACCGCCTGGCGCGCGTGGCTGAGGCTTTGCGCGAAGTGGGCCTGGACCCCGCCATGGCGGAACGCTACCCGCATGAATTTTCCGGCGGCCAGCGCCAACGCATCGCCATTGCGCGCGCCATGGTGCTGAAACCAAGCCTGGTGGTGCTGGATGAACCGACCAGCGCTTTGGATGTCAGCGTGCAGGCGCAGGTGGTGGATTTACTGCGTGATTTGCAGGCGCGTCATGGGCTTGCCTATCTGTTTATCTCCCATGATCTGCGCGTAGTGCGCGCCATGGCGCATCGTATCGCGGTGCTGAAGGATGGGCTTGTGGTGGAAGAAGGTGAAGCCGCAGCGCTGGTGCAAGCGCCCAAGCAGCCCTATACGCGGCAATTGATGGCCGCGGCCTTCGAACTTTCCAGCAATGAAAAGGCATCGACCCTACAGTGAGCGAATTGGAACGTCTGAAGGAAATGCTGGATGCCGAGCAGGTGAAGCTTGGCGTCAGCCTACGCCGGATGAATTCGCCAGGCTCCCCGGTCTATCGCACCTGGGAAAATGTCTGGCCAACCGCGACCATCCTGACCACGAGCTTCATTGCACTGAAATGGGGCGGTGCGCCCTTGGAAGCGCTTGGCGTGCAGCAGGGTGGTACCTGGGCCGGCATGATCGTGCTTGGCATTGGCTGTTGGTGGTGGCTCAAGAAGATCATGCCGAAAATTAAGGATGGCGTTTTTGAACGCACCGCCGCTTTGGCTCTTTCATCGTCGCATCAATTTGATTTCCTCTGGTCCAAAAGCATCCTCAGCCTTTACGCCAAGCTGCCAGACGGCACGGAATGGGCGGCAACCAGGCGGGATGATTGGCGCGCCTTTGTGCGCCGGCTGGATGAAGCGCTTTCCAAGGAAAATTCGTGATGGCCATACTGCTTTCGACCAAGGCGCATACCATGCAGGACTGGAAGGCGGCTTTGCTTGCCGTTGATCCCAGCCTGGAAATTCGGCTGTTTCCTGATGCGGGCGACCCGGCTGAAATTGAAGCTGCCGTGGTTTGGACGGCGCATGACATGATGGAACTCCGCCGCTATCCGAATTTGAAGCTGATTGTCTCCATGGGTGCCGGCGTTGATCATTTGCTGCGCGCGCCTGGGCCGCCGCCTGGCATTCCGGTGGCGCGGTTGAAGGATGTGCTGCTGACCAGCGCCATGGCAGAATGGGTATTGTTGAATGTGCTGCGCTTTCACAGGCAGGACCCGGAATACCGCGCTTTGCAACAACGCAAGGAATGGCTGGAATTATCCGCACCCAGCACGGCGGAACGGCGCATCGGCATTCTTGGTATTGGCGAATTGGGCAGTGCTTCGGCACGTGTGCTGGGCTCGCTTGGTGTTCCCGTGATGGGTTGGTCGCGCAGCGCGAGGACGCTAGCGGGCGTGCAAACCTTCCATGGCGCGGATGGGCTGATGGCCATGGCAGCGAAAACCGATATTCTGATCTGCCTGCTGCCGCTGACGCCGCAAACGCGCGGCGTTCTGAACACGAAGCTTTTGTCCGCCCTACCGCGCGGCGCTTACGTGATCAATGGCGCACGTGGCGGGCATATGGTGGCGGAAGATATGCTAGCCGCGCTCGATTCCGGCCATATCGCAGGCGCTGCGCTGGATGTTTTCGAACCCGAGCCGCTGCCGCCGGAAAGCCGCTTCTGGACGCATCCCAAGGTGTTCCTGACACCGCATGCCGCCAGCATCACCATCCCATCCAGCGTCGCACCTCAGGTGGTGGAGAATATCCACAACATGCGCGCCGGGCGGCCACTGATCAATCTGGTGGATTTCAGCCTGGGGTACTGAGGCTTTTTCAAAGCGTGGCACCGCCATCAATGGCGAGTTCCGATCCGGTCATATAGCCGCTGTCATCGGAAAGCAGGAACAGCACCAGCCGTGCCACTTCCTCGGCGGTGCCCTGCCGTCCCATGGGCACGGATTTCAACCGCGCCGCGTTTTCTTCTGGGGAGCGGATATCCAGCATGGGTGTTGCAATCGGCCCGGGATGGACTGAATTCACGCGAATGCCGCGTGAAGCCAATTCCATCGCGGCGGATTTCGTCATGCCACGCAGCGCCCATTTCGTGGCACCATAAGCAAAAGCGCGCGCCGATCCGCGCAGCCCGGCGGTGGAGGAGATGTTCACAATCGAACCACCGCTCGCTTTTTCCATCGCCGGCACCACCGCCTTCATGCCAAGAAAACAGCCAAGCTGATTGATGCGCGTATGGCGTTCGAATAGCGCCGCATCTGTTTCCATCATCAGCTTTGGCACATAAATGCCGGCATTATTCACAAGCCCTGTCAGCTTCCCGCGCGCTTCCGCCGCCGCTACGGCGCGCGCCCAATCGGCTTCTTCAGTCACATCCAATCTCAGAAATTGTGCCGCGGCGCCGAGTTCCTGCGCCAGGGCTTCGCCCTCGGCTTCCAGCACATCGCCAAGGACAACGCTGGCGCCTTCCGCAACCAGCAAGCGCGCTTCCGCCGCACCCTGGCCGCGCGCCCCGCCCGAAATCAGAATAACCTTGCCATCGAAGCGTGCCATGATCTGTCACCTTTCCCTCAATGGCATCATGGCATCCGGCCTGCGCCCTGGAAAGCCAGGCCATGGCTTTCCAGGGTAATGCCAAACAGCGTCAGGCCGCGCGAATTTCGCCGAGGAAGCTATCCACCTGCTTCTTCAACGCCGCACCATCCTTGCTGAGCGTTCCCGCCGCGGACAGCAGGGATGTCGCGGCGCTGCCCGTGACACTCGCAGCCTGACTGACCTGGGTGATATTGCCCGCAACTTCCGTCGTACCAACCGCGGCCTGCTGCACATTGCGCGCGATTTCCTGCGTGGCGGCACCCTGTTCTTCCACCGCCGAGGCAATCGCTGTTGAGCTTTGGCTGAGCAGATCAATGGTCTCGGCAATATGTGTGATCACCTGTGCCGAACGCTCGGTTGCTTCCTGCATGGCTTTGATCTGAGATGCGATTTCGTCAGTCGCCTTGGTGGTTTGCGAAGCCAGCGCCTTCACCTCAGAAGCAACAACGGCAAAACCTTTACCGGCCTCCCCCGCACGTGCGGCTTCAATGGTGGCATTCAACGCAAGAAGATTGGTCTGCCCCGCAATATCATTGATGATGCGCACAACATTACCAATACGCTGCGCCGCTTCAGTCAGGCCCTGCACTTCCTGCGTACTGCTGCGCGCCTGACCAACCGCTTCATGCGTCATGCGGCTGGACTCGGCCACCTGTTGCGCGATTTCGCGAATGGAAGCGGAAAGCTCCTCGGTCGCGGAAGCAACCGTCTGCACATTCTGCGTCACCTGTTCCGATGCCGCCGCCACCGCGGTTGACTGACCAGAGGTTTCCTCAGCAGTGCGGGCCATATCCTCAGCCGTTCCCTGCAAGCGGGAAGATGCCGCCGTCACATTGCCCACAACCTCCCCGACGCTTTGCTCAAACTTGTCAGCAAGGGCGTTCATGGCGATACGACGTTCTTCTGCGGCGCGTTGCTTTTGCGTCTCCTGCGCCTTGCGGAGTTCTTCGGCTTCCATCATGCCGTTGCGGAACACCTCCAAAGCTTCGGCCATGGTGCCGATTTCGTCGCGCTTGTCGCGCCCAGGGATCACCGTTGAAAGATCACCGCGAGACAGGGCGCGCATCGCTTCTGTCATGCCGGTAATGGGGCGGGTAATGCCGCGCGCCAGGATGAAGCCGACAATGATGGCGGCCATCAGCATGGCCAGTGCGAAAGCGATGCTATAGCTCAGGATCTTCCATGCTTCAGCCGCATTCGCCTGATTGAGCGCGGCAAGATCACGCTGCAGCACATCCTCAACCGTCTTCATCAGATCAATGCGATCAGTGGTCGCCTTGAACCAATCACGCGCTGTCACACCCGTCAGCGGCTTTTCCGCCCCCGCTTCCACCGCAATCCGGCGCTGCCGCTCGGCCTCCACAATGATCGGGCCGCTCAAGGTCTGTTGCGCGGCATTGCGCTGTGGCTCTGTGGCATATGCCTGAAAGGTTGCAAGATAGGCAGCCTGTTCGGCAAGGACTGTCAGCAAGGTACGGTACTGCGCCGGCGTGAATTGCCCCGAAGCAAACCCCGCAGACCCGGTGGCCCTTTCCTGCCCCGCACGCTCCTTCGCGGCAAGGAAGTTGTAATAGGCGAGCAGATTGGCGGTAACGGCAGGCGAATCGGAAACCTTCACCGATTCCTGTGGTACCGCGAGAAGATTGGTAATCAGGGAGGTATAAAAGCGGAAGGAGTCCGGCCCAACAATCCTGAGGCCGCTCACCTCCGCGCGCTTGCCGTCAAGATCACTCAGACCGGCAATCGCCTTTTCGACACTTTCGCGCAACTCCGCACTGTAATCCGAAAGCGTCAAGCCTTGCAGGGCTTGGCGCACAATGGCGATCTGTCCATCCGATTCGCGGCGCTGGGCCTGAAGTTCGTTGCCCATCTGCTGCCCACGACTGCCGATGAACAGCGCCGACATGCCGCGTTCCTTCTGCAATTCATGCACAAGGTCACTGATGCGAGAGCTGAAATGACTGAGCACCTGAAGCTGATCCGCCTGACGCACCGTGTGCATTTGCTGCGAAATGACAAGGCCGCTCATTACCAGTACCGCCAGGATCGGCAGGGCGATGGCAAGCGCAAGGCGTGTGGCGATCTTCAATGATGATTTTTGCTCGGGCATTGGTGAGACCTTTCCTGTAGGGATGGCGCAGACCCTGATGCCTAAGATAAAATCATGAAGATAGAATTAGGCCGCGAGGGCTATAATTTGCCCAAATAAACGGCGTTCGTATTCGAATTGTAAACAGAAATGCGGATGTTAGCCTGATTGGCGTGAGATGAACGCCTGCCATGCGCGTCAATATCCATCCCTGATTTGCCAAGTCCCAGGGTCGCTGTTCATAATCCGTCAACCGTCAATGATGCCCGCGATATCTTTTCGCCGTTTAGGATATCATGCGCTTTTCTTGATGTTTTGGAATGCAGACGCAAGCAAATCCGGTGAGGTTCCATGGCTGAAATTCTCTCGGTAAGACCGAATGAAGCGATCGCCACCGATGCCGATGCCATCATCATCGGCGCGGGTATTTCCGGCATGTATCAGCTAATCCGGCTCCGTGAACTCGGCCTGAAGCTGCGCGTTTTCGAAGCCGGGTCGGATCTGGGCGGCACTTGGTATTGGAACCGCTATCCTGGTGCGCGCTTTGATTCGGAAAGCTGGTCCTATGGCTATTCCTTCTCAGAAGAATTGCTGCAGGAATGGGAATGGACAGAACATTTCTCTGCCCAGCCGGATACGCTGCGCTATCTGAATTTCGTTGCGGATAAGTTTGATCTGCGCAAGCACATCACCTTCAATAGTCGCGTGAAATCCGCGCATTTCGATGATGCGACTAATCTTTGGACTGTGACCCTGGAAAACGGCGAAGAATGCCGCGCTCCGCTCATGATCACAGGGCTTGGCCCGCTATCGGCGCCAACACTGCCCAGTATTCCAGGCCTGAATTCCTTCCAGGGCCAGGCCTTTCACACCGCCCGCTGGCCGCATGATCCGGTGGATTTCCAGGGCAAGCGCGTGGGCATCATTGGCACGGGTGCCACCGCCATTCAGATCATCCAAACCATCGCTAAGGATGTTGGCCATCTGACCGTGTTTCAGCGCACGCCGAATTGGGCCGCGCCCTTGCATAACCGCAAGATCACCCCGGAAGAACAGGTGAAGATCAAGGCAAGCTATCCGGAAACCTTCGCCCGCTGCCGGGAAACCGCCACCTGCTTCATCCATCAGACCGATCCGCGCAAGGCCCTGGAAGTATCCGCCGAAGAACGCGAAGCCTTTTGGGAAAAGCTCTATGCCGAACCAGGCTTTGGCATTTGGGTGGGCAATTTCGCCGATGTGTTGACCGATAAAGAAGCCAATGCGCTGGCGAGTGATTTCATGGCGCGCAAGATCAGGGAAAGGGTGAAGGATCAGACCATCGCGGAAAAGCTTATCCCGAAAAATCACGGCTTCGGCACCAGGCGCCTGCCTTTGGAAAGTGGCTATTATGAAGTGTATAATCAGCCCAATGTCCGGCTGGTGGACATCAACGAAACACGGATTGAATGCATCACGCCCAAAGGCATCCAAACCAGCGCGGAATCCTTTGCCTTCGACATCCTGATTTTTTCCACAGGCTTTGATGGTGTGACGGGCCCTTATGACCGGATTGACATACGCGGCCCAGGCGGGCGTAGCCTGAAACAGGATTGGATCGGCACACCAAGAACCTTTCTGGGTGTGATGGCTGAAGGTTTTCCGAATATGCTCATGGTGCTTGGGCCACATACGGCGCGCGGTAACATCCCGCGCAATATCGAAGAGATTGTCGATTGGGTCACGGGCCTTGTCATCCACATGCGCAAGCACAAGCTGAAGCGCGTGGAACCAAAGCCGGATGCGGTGCACTGGTGGGCCGACAAGGTGGAAGAAGCCGTGGCTGGATTGCTGTTTGCCGAGGTCAATTCCTGGCAGACAGGCATCAACCGCAATGTTGAAGGCCGCGATGTCCGGCGCACTCTTGGCTATTATGGCGGCGCGGTGGAATATCGCCGCATCGCGGATAAGGTCGCTGCCGGCGGCTACCGCGAATTCGACTTTGCCTGAATGAGGGAGGAAAACCAATGACCAAGAAAACCACTCTGCCCCGCCGTTCGCTGCTGGCACTGGCCGCTGGCGCGACGCTCTCCGCACCCGGCATTGTCCGCGCGCAGGAAGCGAATTGGCCCAACCGTCCGGTGCGCATTATCGCGGCCTTCCCGGCGGGCAGCGGCACCGATAGCCTGGCGCGTTTTTATGGTGAACGTCTGGGCCGCATCTTCGGCCAGAACTTTGTCATTGAGAATATCGGCGGCGCGAATGGCGCGATTGGTGCCCGCGCTGCCGCCCGTGCCGCGCCTGATGGCTACACCATCTTTTTCGGATCGGTTTCAACCCATGCCGCCAATCCGCATCTGATGCGCGAACCTGGCTATGATCCGCTCCGCGACTTCGCGCCGCTTTCCATGATCAGCATCAACCCGCTCGGCGTTCTGGTGCGTGCGGATTTTCCAGCGCGTGACCTGCAGGCCTTCATCACCCATGCACGCGCCAATCCTGGCGCTCTGAATTACGGTATTGGCAATGCTGGTGGGCTTGCGGGGACGCATCTGTTGAGCCAGGCCGCCGGCTTTAAGGCAGAGCAGATTTCCTACCGCGGCACGCCACAGGCCATGGCGGATTTGCTTGGCGGCCGGCTGCATTTTCTGGTGACCGATCTTGGGCCGGCGGTAGAGCATTTGCGCGCCGGCACCATTCGCGCGCTTGCCGTTACGACCGCGCGGCGCGTTGAAACCCTGCCCGATGTGCCAACCGTGGCCGAAGCTGCACTACCTGGCTTTGATTTTGCTTCCTGGAACGGTTCCTGGATGCCAGCGCGCACGCCCCCTGCGATCATCGCGCGGCTCAATCGTGAAATTCAAATCATTGGCCAAAGTGACGAAGCCAAGCGCCATATCGGTGCGCTTGGCATTGTCTCCACCACCAGCACGCCTGAAGCCCTTGGCGAATTCAATCGCCGCGAATTGGAGCTTTGGGCGCGCATCGTGGCAGAGGCGAATGTGGCGAAGGAATAGGCGCCGCCTGCCGGCGCTTCATTTCCGCCGGCTTGGTGGTACTTCGGAAATGCGGAGTGTCGCGGGCTGCGGAGACCCGCGATCCACCGTGCCGATCCAGATATTGTAATTCCCGCTGGCGGGCCGCTGGATAATGATGCCAGGGTTCAGCCCTTCCAAATCATCATTGCAAATCCACCTTCCCGAAGGATCATTGATGATCAAGGTCGTATCGGCTTGCGCAACAACAGAAATATACAATGGCAAACTCCCCGCCTGATAATTCAAGTCAACATCGGGGCGGGCATAATCAATCCAGCCAGTACAATCATTGCCAAGCCCTTGCACCTGGCGATCTCCTCCGGCTTCCACGCGCGTTTCATGCGGGTCTGGCGCGAAATCCGCACGCAGATTGACCGTGGCGTAGCGCGGTTGCGCCGCCACATCAGGCGTTGCCTGCCGCGCAGGGGATTTCTGCTGCGCCAGAACTGGCAGGGCCACGGCACAAATGAGGATACAGGCGAAGGGCGCGATTTTCCGCATCGGATTCTCCCTACTGGCAAGCGGATGTCATCCGATCACCTATAAACAGGAAATCTTACTGCTTCGATATCAAATCAGCGCACCTTGCCTTGGTAAAGCATCACCCCGGCGTCGCGCCACTTGCGCGCACCACTGGCGCCCAACGATCCGCTTCGCGTGAGACAAAAGCCTGCACATCGGCGGGGCCATTGTCATTCATGGTCAGAACGCCAAGCCCCGCGATACGGTCCTTCATGCCGGGTTCATTGATGGCGGTGGTGAAGGCTTCGCGAATGCGCGTCACAACAGCATCAGGCATACCCGCAGGACCCGCCAGCACAAACCAATTGATCGCGGTTGCACCGGGGAAGCCGGCTTCCACAATCGTCGGCACATCGGGGAAGGTTGACATGCGTTCCCCGCTTGTGACCGCGATGGCCTTCAACGAACCGCCGCGCACGCTGCCGGCATGGGCGCCAAGCGTATTCCAAAGCGACCCCAGGCTTCCGCCAAGCACTTGCTGTTCCGCCTCTCCACCGCCGCGGAAGGGCACGTGCAACAGCTGCACACCCGCTTCGCGTGACCAAAGCATGCCCGAAAGATGCCCGACGGAGCCGATGCCGGCGCTGCCATAGCTCATCGCCTCGGGCCGGGCGCGCGCGGCGGCCAGGTAATCCACCATGTTCTGAATGGGGCCATTGGGCCGCACGCCGACGACCATGGGCGCGCCGCCGACCAGCATCACATAGGAAAAGCTGCGTCGCACATCATAGGGCAGATTGGGGAAAAGCGTTTGCGCAATCGCCATGGGCCCGGCATTCGCCAGCACGAGTGAATAACCATCCGGGCGTTCACCCGCGATATGGGCGGTGCCCACTGTGCCGCCCGCGCCGGGGCGATTATCCAGCACTACAGGTTGCCCAAGCACGCGTTCCAGCGTGGGGGAGAGCAGCCGCACTACCCCATCCGAAGTGCCACCCGCCGAAAAGGGGCTCACCACGCGAATGGGGCGATTGGGGAAGGGCGCTTGGGCAAAACTGCCAGAAGGCAGCAGCGTAGGCAGCGCAAACGTAGTGGCGGCGGTCAAAAGGCTACGACGATTCATCTTCTGCACCCTGGGCTGAACTGATTATGCAAAGCGGCGATTTCTGCCTTGAGGCGTCACATAAGCCCCAGAAGGAACGGCGCAACCGCCGGCTTGCACCGGAAGCGCAGGAAACATGACCCCAGGCCGACAAATGCCTCCAAATTGCGCAAACCCGCACGGCTTTTGCCGCGACGGCGTTCACATCAGGCGTCATCAGCTACCAGCACTCTACCTCGGCAGGGTGCTCGCCCCCATCAGGAATTCATCCACCGCGCGCGCGCATTGCCGACCTTCGCGAATGGCCCAAACCACGAGCGATTGCCCGCGCCGCATATCGCCGGCCGCAAATACCTTGGACACAGATGTCTGATAGGCATCCGTATCCGCCCGCACATTGCCGCGCGCATCCAGCGCAACGCCGGAGGTTTCCAAAAGCCCAACCTTGCGCGGCCCCAGGAAGCCCATGGCCAGCAGCACTAAATCCGCCTTCATCTGAAAGCCGCTGCCCGCCACTTCACGCATCTGCATGCGCCCAGCTTCATGCACCCATTCCACGCGCACACAATCAAGCGCCGTCAGCCGACCATTCTCGCCAACTGCCTGCTTGGTCAGCACGGCCCAATCACGCGCGCAGCCTTCATAATGCGCCGGCGCGGTGCGGAGCTTATGCGGCCAATTCGGCCAGGTGAGGCCCTTGTTTTCATGCTCTGGCGGCTTTGGCATGATCTCAATCTGCGTGATGGAGGCAGCGCCCTGGCGCGCTGCGGTACCGATGCAATCCGCACCCGTATCGCCACCACCAATCACCACCACATGCTTGCCCTTGGCCGAGATGGTGCCACGCGGCGCGGCGCGATCTTCAGCATCGCCCGCCACGCGCTTGTTCTGCTGCGTCAGGTAATCCATGGCGGGATGAATGCCGGAAAGATTGCGCCCATCAACTTCCAATTCGCGCGGCCATTCGGCACCGCCCGTCATCACCACCGCATCATAACCCGCCAGCAGCACATCAAACGGTAGCGTGCTGCCCACTTCCGTGCCGGTGCGGAATTCAACGCCCTCGGCTGCCATCTGATCGACACGGCGGTCAATCAAATGCTTTTCCATCTTGAAGTCAGGAATGCCGTAGCGCAGCAACCCACCGATGCGGTCATGCTTTTCAAACAACGTCACAGCATGTCCGGCGCGCGCCAATTGCTGCGCCGCCGCCATCCCTGCCGGGCCGCTGCCCACTACGGCCACGCGCTTGCCGGTTTTGCGCGCGGCGATTTGCGGCTTGATCCAGCCTTCTTCCCAGCCGCGATCTACAATCGCGCATTCGATGGATTTGATGGTGACCGGCGTTTCCGTGATGTTCAGCGTGCAGCTTGCCTCGCATGGTGCGGGGCAGATGCGGCCGGTAAATTCCGGGAAGTTGTTGGTGGAATGGAGTGTTTCTAGCGCCGCCTGCCATTGATCCCGATAGACCAGATCATTCCAATCCGGGATCATGTTGTTTACCGGGCAGCCATTATGGCAATACGGAATGCCGCAATTCATGCAGCGCGCCGCCTGCTTGGTCAGCTCCGCCTCCGGCAGAGGCGTCACATATTCCTTGTAATTCTTGAGCCGTTCTTCGGGCTTGATATAGCCACGTTCGGTGCGTTCGAATTCAAGGAAGCCAGTTGTCTTACCCATAACGCAATCTCCCCTGCGGCTTATTCAGCCGCAACCGCGACACCGCCCGCTTGCTCGGCCTTCAGGTCGAGCAAGGCGCGGCGGTAATCCCGCGGCATCACCTTCACGAAGCGCGGCAGCGCATTGTCCCAATCTTCCAGAAGCGCACGGGCACGCGCGCTGCCGGTCATCAGCAAATGCCGTTCCACCAGAATACGCAGACGCTCAGTATCGAAGCGCAGCATATCGCCCATGCCATTATCAAAGGCGGATGGGGCTCGCTGCTTCGGCCTGCCATCTTCGCTAGCATCGGCAGGGCCAATCGCTTCAAGGTCCACGATGCTGGTGTTGCACATGTCGCGGAAATTGCCGTTGATATCGTAAACATAGGCAAGTCCGCCCGACATGCCGGCAGCGAAATTCCGCCCCGTCGCACCGAGCACCACCACCACACCGCCGGTCATGTATTCGCAGCCATGATCACCACAGCCTTCAGCCACGGTCACCGCGCCGGAATTACGCACGGCAAAACGCTCACCGGCGACACCTTCGAAATACGCCTCACCAGCAATGGCGCCGTAAAGAACGGTGTTGCCAACAATGATATTGGCCGAAGGATCACGGTTCACCCCGGCGGGCGGCTTCACCGCAATACGCCCGCCGGATAGGCCCTTACCCACGTAATCATTGGCATCCCCGGTCAATTCCAGGGAGACACCGCGCGCGAGAAACGCGCCGAAGCTACCCCCCGCCGTGCCCTTGAAAGCGATGCTGATGGTATCTTCAGGCAAGCCCGCATGGCCATAACGCAGCGCCACCTCACCGGACAGCATCGCGCCCGTGGTGCGATTGAGGTTGCTGATGCTGCGTTCAATGCGCACCGGCTGTTGCTTTTCCAGCGCATCCTTGCTGGCAGCGATCAGATCAACATCCAGGATGTGATCCAACCCATGATCCTGGGTTTCGCATTGATGGATCGCCGCCCCTTCCACCAGTTTCGGCTGATAGAGAATGCGGGAAAGATCAACGCCCTTCGCCTTCCAATGGTCAATCGCGGGGCGCATATTCAGCCGATCCACGCGGCCCACCATTTCATTCACCGTCCGGAAGCCAAGTTGCGCCATCAGCTCCCGCATTTCTTCGGCGACGAAGAAGAAGTAATTGATCACATGTTCCGGCATGCCGGTGAAGCGCGCGCGCAGCACCGGGTCTTGGGTCGCGATTCCAACCGGGCATGTGTTCAGATGGCATTTGCGCATCATGATGCAGCCAGCGGCAATCAGCGGCGCGGTGGCGAAGCCAAATTCATCCGCCCCCAACAGCGCGCCAATCACAACATCGCGCCCCGTGCGCAAGCCACCATCCACCTGCACGGCAATGCGCCCGCGCAGCCCGTTCAACACCAGCGTCTGCTGCGTCTCAGCGAGGCCAATTTCCCAGGGCGAGCCGGCATGCGTGAGGGACGTCAAGGGCGAAGCCCCGGTGCCGCCCTCATAGCCAGAAATCGTCACATGATCGGCCCGCGCCTTGGAAACGCCGGCGGCGACCGTGCCAACCCCCACTTCCGAGACGAGCTTCACAGAAATCCGCGCGCGCTTGTTCACGTTCTTCAGATCGTGAATGAGCTGCGCCAGATCCTCGATCGAATAAATATCGTGATGCGGCGGCGGAGAAATCAGGCCAACGCCGGGCGTCGAATGCCTGACGCGGGCGATGTTCTTATCCACCTTGTGGCCAGGAAGCTGCCCGCCTTCACCAGGCTTCGCCCCTTGCGCCATCTTGATCTGGATATCATCGGCATTGACCAGATATTCCGCCGTCACGCCAAAGCGCCCGGACGCCACCTGCTTGATGGCAGAGCGCATGGAATCGCCATTAGCCATGGGCGTGAAGCGATCCGCTTCCTCACCACCCTCACCGGTATTGGAACGCCCGCCGATGCGGTTCATGGCAATCGCCAGCGTGGTATGCGCTTCACGGCTGATCGAACCGAAGCTCATCGCACCCGTGGCGAAGCGCTTGACGATCTCATGCGCCGGTTCAACTTCCTCAAGCCGGATCGGCTGTTCCGCGAATTTGAATTCCATCAAGCCGCGAATAGTCAGCAAGCGCCGGCTTTGGTCATTGATGGTCTTGGCGAAATCCTTGTAGCGATCCGCGGAATTGCCCCGCACGGCGTGTTGCAGGTTGGAAACGCTCTCGGACGTCCAGGCGTGATCTTCGCCACGCAAGCGCAGCGCGTAATCACCGCCCACATCCAGCAAATCGCGATAGATCGGGTTGTCACCAAAGGCCGCCTGATGGCGCTGCACAGCTTCGGCCGCAATCTCGGCAATGCCGGCACCTTCAATGGTGGTCGCGGTACCGGTGAAGTATTTTTCAACGAAATTGGTGGAAAGCCCAACCGCATCGAAGATTTGCGCGCCGCAATAGGATTGATAGGTGCTGATGCCCATCTTGGACATCACCTTCATCACGCCCTTGCCGACCGCCTTGATGAAGTTCTTCTGCACCTCATAAGGCTTCAGCTTCATATCCACGCGCCGGCGGATTTGTTCCAGTGTTTCAAAGGCAAGATAGGGGTTCACCGCTTCCGCGCCATAGCCGGCGAGTACGCAGAAATGATGCACCTGCCGCGCTTCGCCCGTTTCCACCACTAGCCCGGTAGAAGTGCGCAGGCCCTGGCGGATCAGATGATGATGCACCGCCGCTGTCGCCAATAGTGACGGAATCGCAATGCGTTCAGCCGATACCGCACGATCAGACAGCACCAGAATATTGTGGCCCGCCAGCACCGCTTCCGTCGCGGCAGAGCACAATTTCTCCAAAGCCGGCGCCAGCCCATCCGCGCCATCCTTGGCGGGCCAGGTGGCATCCAGCGTCTGCGTGCGGAAGGCATCGCCCGCCAGCGCCTTGATGCCCCTGATCTTCGCCAGATCCTCATTGGTCAGGATCGGCTGCGCCACTTCCAAGCGGTAATGATGGCCTGCCTGCCGCCCAAGCAGATTAGGCCGCGGCCCGATCATGGACACCAGCGACATCACCAATTCCTCGCGGATCGGGTCAATCGGCGGATTCGTGACCTGCGCGAAATTCTGCTTGAAGTAATGGAACAGCAGCTTGGATTTATTGGACAGCACCGCCAGCGGCGTATCGGTCCCCATGGAACCGACCGGGTCATCTCCATCACGGCCCATCGGCTCCAGGAAGAAATTGAGGTCTTCCTGCGTGTAGCCGAAAGCCTGCTGATCGCGCAGCAAGCCCTTGGCATCCTGCGTGCGCTCAACCGGCATTTCCGCCGGCAAGCCGGGCAATTCTTCCAGCTTGAACTGCGTATTCTTCAGCCATTCAGCATAGGGGTGTTCGCCGGCCAGCTTCTGCTTGATTTCGGCATCATCAATAATGCGCCCGGCATCCAGGTCAATCAGCAGCATGCGGCCTGGTTGCAGGCGCCATTTGTGGCGGATGCTTTCTTCGGGGATTGGCAGCACGCCCACTTCGGACGCCAAGACCACCTTGTCATCATTGGTGATGATGTAGCGCGCCGGGCGCAGACCATTGCGGTCCAGCGTCGCGCCAATCTGGCGGCCATCAGTGAAGGCAATCGCCGCCGGGCCATCCCAGGGTTCCATCAGCGCGGCGTGATATTCGTAAAAGGCGCGCCGTTCCGGGTCCATCAGCGGATTACCCGCCCAGGCTTCCGGGATCAGCATCATCATCGCATGAGACAGCGAATAACCGCCCGCCACCAGGATTTCCAAGGCATTATCAATGCAGGCGGTGTCCGATTGGCCATGCGGTATCAGCGGCCACATCTTGTCCAAATCCGGCCCGAGCAACGGCGAAGACATGGAACCACGCCGCGCATACATCCAATTCACATTGCCGCGCACGGTGTTGATTTCACCATTATGCGCGAGGAAGCGATACGGATGCGCAAGCTTCCAGGATGGGAAGGTATTGGTGGAAAAGCGCTGATGCACCAGGGCAAGCGCGCTTTCCGTCAGCGGGTTGCGCAGATCATCATAGAAGCTGCCAACCTGCCCTGCGAGCAATAGCCCCTTATAGACCACGGTGCGCGTGGAGAAGGACGGCATATAAAGGTCAGCATTCGCCGGCAGCCCCTTGGCGGTGGCCAATTCGCGGAACTTGTTCAGCGCCTGCTTGCGGATGGTGAGAATCTTGCGCTCGAAAGCGTCCTGATCCTTGATGCTGTCGCTGGCCGCGATGATCGCTTGGCGAATCACCGGCATGCTGGCGATAACGGCCTTGCCCAGGCCATCCAACGTGGTCGGCACATCGCGCCAGCCAAGCAAGGTCTGCCGCTCAGCCGTCACATAGCCTTCAATGCTTTGAATGGCGACGGCGCGGGAAGCCTCATCCTGCGGCAGGAAGCACATGGCCACCGCATAGCGACCAGGCGCGGGCAGGGTCTTGCCCTGGCTTTCGGCCCAATGGCGGAGCAGCTTATCGGGCATCTGGATCAGGCAGCCCGCACCATCACCCATCAGCGGGTCAGCGCCCACCGCGCCGCGATGGTCCAGATTGACCAGGATTTGCAAGCCTTGGCGGATGATATCATTCGACTTTCGGCCCTTGATATCCGCAATGAAGCCGACGCCGCAGGCGTCATGCTCGTTCCGGGGATCATAAAGACCTTGCTTTTCGGGCAGTCCCATATCTTTCGCTCTTCAATGCTCTGCCGGGGTCAATACCCCTGGCCAGCCCCCTGACCCGGGGCGAAGGGGCGTCTTTAATTCAGAGTTCAGCTTTGCGCCAGCAGGGCTTTGGAGTTTTCCCGTGCCCTGGGCGGGCGGGACCTTTTCCCTTGACGCCGCCCGCGCCGGGACGGAAAGCTTCCCTCATGGACAAGATCACCGCCGCCCTTCGGGCAAATCGCATCGTGCGCGCCGCCATGCGCCATTGCGCGCTGGCCGGCTGGGCGCCGGTGGCGCAAATGCCGCTACCGGATAGCCGCCGGCCCGATATCATCGCGCTGACCGATAATGGCAGCTTCATCGCCATCGAAGTGAAATCCTCCGCTGAGGATTTTCTCTCGGACGAGAAATGGCAGGATTACCGGGATTGGTGCGACCAGCTCTATTTTGCCGTGGACACGGATTTCCCGCGAGAGGTCTTGCCGGAGGATGTCGGGCTTTTGGTGACGGATCGGCTGGAAGTGGCTGTCATCCGCGATGCACCGCTGATGCGGCTTTCACCACCCCGCCGCCGCGCGCTTCTGCACCGCTTCGCCGTGCTGGCCGCCGGCCGCCTGGCTGCCCTGCAAGACCCGGAATCAGCGCGTGAAGTGAATGCCGCGCTAAAGCTGGAATAGGCTCTTTTAGCCCTTCATACGCGCAACCGTCGCGGTGGTGCTATTGCCTGGCAGCAATTGGGCCAGCCTCACCTGCCCGCCATAGCCCTGCACAATCTCGGCCCCCACCACGGTATCCACGGTGTAATCGGCGCCTTTCACCAGCACTTCGGGCTGAAACAGCCTGATCAATTCCAGCGGCGTTTCCTCATCAAAGACCGTGACGCAATCCACCGTCGCCAAAGAAGCCAACACAGCCGCGCGCGCGGCTTCATTCTGAATGGGCCGTGCCGGGCCCTTCAGGCGCTTCACACTGTCATCACTGTTCAGGCCAACCACCAGGCGGTCACACCAGGACCGCGACTGTTCCAGCAAATGCACATGCCCGGGGTGCAGAAGATCAAAGCAGCCATTGGTGAAGCCCACGCGCCAGCCGCGCCGCCGCCAGCGTTCCACCTGCTCCAAGGCGGCAGAACGAGACATCACCTTGCGCAAGGCGCCCCTTTCGGGGCCGAGCGCTTCCAGAATTTCCTCTTCCCGCGTCACGGCGGTGCCAACCTTGCCCACCGCAATGCCGGCAGCGATATTCGCCAGCCGCACGGCGACTGCCAGCGGCAATTTCGAGCCAAGCCCGGCAGCGATGGTGGCAACAACCGTATCCCCCGCGCCAGATACATCCTGCACTTCGGCGGCTTCCGCCGGGAAATGATGCAGCCTGTCGCCATCAAGCAGGGTCATGCCGTCTTCGCTGCGCGTCACCAGCACGGCGCCAAAGCCATGTGCATCGCGCAGCGCGCGGAGCGCGGCGATGATATCTTCTTCCGTATCCACCGGCATGCCGGTGGCTTCCGCCAATTCGGCGCGGTTCGGCGTTACCAAATCAGCCCCGGCATAGCGGCTATAATCGCGCCCCTTGGGGTCCACCACCACGCGCCGACCCGCTGCCCGCGCCGCCTGGATCAGGCGCGCCGCTGTATCGCCCACCAGCACGCCCTTGCCGTAATCTGACAGCACCATCACCGTGGTGGCGGCGGCGGCATCGCCCGCAATCCGCACAAGCCTATCCGCAAGCCGTTGCTGGATTGGCCCCACTTCCTCATGATCCGCGCGCAGCATGTGCTGGCCATTGGCCAGGAAGCGGGTTTTGGTTGTGGTGACGCGCCCGGTTTGCACCAGCAACCAGGGCTCAACCCCCGGCTGGCCACCGATCAGCCCCGTCAGGTCACTGCCGGCCTGATCATCGCCCACCACGGAAACAAAGGCCACCGCCGCGCCAAGTGCCGTCAGGTTGCGTACTACATTCCCGGCACCGCCCGGCATGGCGATTTCGCGTTCCACGGTCAGCACCGGCACCGGCGCTTCTGGGCTGATGCGCTGCGCTCGGCCATAAACATAGCGGTCCAGCATGGCATCACCCACCACCAGCGCCGAGGCACGGCGAAGCTGCCGCGCCGCGGCCATCAACTCAGCAATGGGAATGTCAACCAATGGCCGATCCATGCGGGGCGCCCCTTTGAAACAATTGCGTAACCCAAGCGCCGGGTCGGACGCAAGCGGGGGCGCGGAGGTCTTAGGGGTATTCCCGCTACCCTTTATTCATGGGGCAAGCGCCAAACCTCTGTTTGATCGCATTTTCCGAGCCGCCAAGTGAAGCCACTTGGCTTGAAAATGCTCACGCCCCGGCCAGGGTCAGCCCCTCAATCCGAAGGGTCGGGCAATCCGTCCCGCGCCGGAAGACCAGATCATTGGCGGCGGTCAGGTTCAGGAAAATCTGCTTCAGATTGCCGGCCACCGTGATTTCGCTCACCGCTTCTGCCAGCACCCCGTCCCGGATCATGAAGCCGGCGGCGCCACGGCTATAATCGCCCGTCACGCCATTGACACCCATGCCGATCAATTCCGTGACGTAAAGCCCTTCCTTGATATCGGCCATAAGCTCAGCCGGGCTGAGCCCACCAGGGGAAAGCCAGAGATTGCTTTGCGCCGGGCCAGGCGGGCCACCCGTGCCCCGGCTGGCATGGCCGGTGGAAGCCAGGCCCAATTGCCGGGCGCTCCGCCAATCCATCACCCAGCTTGTCAGCACACCATCCCGCACCAGGGCGCGGGCCTCACCCGGCATGCCTTCCCCATCAAAAGGGCGAGACCGCAGGCCGCGCGGGCGCGTTGGGTCATCATGCACCGTCAGACCCTTAGGCAGAATCTGTTCGCCCATGGAATCCTTCAGGAAGGACGTGCCCCGCGCCACCGCCGCGCCATTAATGGCCCCCAGCAAATGCCCAAGCATGGAACCCGAAACACGCGGGTCCAAAACCACCGGAATACGCGCGGTCTTGGCGCGCACCGGGTTCAGCCGGCGCACGGCCTTTTCCGCCGCCACGCGCCCAACTAAGGCCGGGTCCGGCAGATCGGCCAGATAGACCGATTGCCAGTAATCATAATCCCGCTCCATCCCCGTGCCCTCACCGGCGACAGCGGTCGCGGAAATGCCATGCGATGTACGCGCATATTGCCCGGCGAAACCATTGGAAGCGACCAGCGCAATCTCCGTCCTGCCCCAGCCGGCGCCGGCCCCTTCGCTATTGGTGATGCCCTTCACCGCCATCGCCGCTTCTTCTGCTGCGGCGGCGCGGGCCAGCAAGGCTTCGGCGGTGGGCTCGCTCGGGTCTTCCAAATCAAGCGCGTGGGTGGGAATAGCGACCGCTTCCGGCAGGCCGGCGAACGGGTCTTCCGGCACCACGCGCGCCATGGCCACGGCGCGTTCCGCGAGTGCCGCAAAACCCTTCGGGTCAGGTTCCGTGGAAGCCACAATCGCCTGGCGCTTGCCGACAAAAACCCGCAAGCCAAGATCGAGACTTTCGGAGCGTTCCAGCTTTTCAATCGCCCCCAGGCGCCGATCCACGGAAAGCGAGGTTGAGGCAACCAGCAGCGCATCCGCCGCATCCGCCCCCGCCGCGCGCGCGGTCTTGATCAGATCAGCAAGCGCATCCAGCCGGTTCATGCCGCCAAACGCTCCATGATTGCGGCAACCGAGGGCACCTCGCCCGATGGCCCCATCACCGCCAAGGTCGGGCGCTGGCGGAAGGCGCGGGCGGCGGCTTGCTGCACCTGCTCCACGGTGACGGAGGCGATGCGCTGCTTGGTTTCCTCAATCGGGATCACGCGGCCATGCACCTGCAATTGCCGCGCAAGCTGTTCGCAGCGGCTGCCGGTAGATTCCAAAGACATCAGCAAGGAAGCGCGAAGCTGCGCCTTGGCGCGGGCCAATTCATCCTCGGTCACGTCGCGCTGCACCTTGATCAATTCCTCAAGCGTCACGGGCATCAATTCCGCCGCTTCCTTCTCACCCGTGCCGGCATAAATCTGGAACAAGCCGCCATCCTTGAAGGGAGAGGCGAAGGAATAGATGGAATACACCAGACCGCGCTTTTCACGGATTTCCTGAAACAGGCGCGACGACATGCCACCACCCAAAAGCGTGCCCAACACCTGAGTCGGCCAATGCATCGGGTCCAGATAGGGGACGGAAGGAAAGCCAAGCACAATATGCACTTGGTCCAATTCGCGTGTTTCGCGGAATTCACCGCCGGCATAGCGCGCGGCTTCCGGCGTTGCGATATCCACCTTGGGCAGATCAGCGAAATGCTTGCCCACCAGGTCAAGCAGCGTGTCATGATCCAGCGCGCCGGCGCCGGCGACCACCATGGATGAAGGCCCGTAATTGCGGCCCATATAGCCCCTCAGCGCATCGCGCGTCATGGCTTTGATTGACCCTTCCGTCCCCAGCACGGGCCTTCCCATGGGCTGATCCGGAAAGGCAGTGGTTTGGAAATGGTCGAACACGATATCATCCGGCGTATCATTCGCCTGACCGATTTCCTGCAGAATCACGCCGCGTTCGCGTTCAACTTCCTCAGGCTCGAAGGTTGAATGCGTCAGGATATCGCCGATGATATCAACGGCCAGCGCCGTGTCTTCCTTCAGCACCTTGGCGTAGTAAGCGGTTTGTTCGCGCGCGGTATAGGCATTCAAATGCCCGCCGACATTCTCAATCTCCCGCGCAATCGCCGCCGCATCGCGCCGCGCCGTGCCCTTGAAGGCCATGTGTTCCAGGAAATGCGATACGCCATTGTCTTCCGGCGTTTCATGCCGCGTGCCGACAGCTACATAGGCGCCGAAGGAAACGGTTTCCACACGCGGCATGTTTTCGGAAACGACAGTCAGGCCATTGGCAAGGCGGGTAACGCGGACGGCTTCGGTCATGGGTGCGTTTATCTTTTCAAGCTGCATTACGACGGGCATGGGCACGAACTGCGGCTTCCACCGCGCCGAGGTCATCGGCCAGGGTGGAAAAGCGTTCTTCCCGATCATATAGGTCGGCGAGCCGCGCGGGCAGAGGGGGGCGCAGCCCCGTGGCGCGTTCCACCGCATCGGGGAATTTCGCCGGATGCGCGGTGGCGGCCACCACCACGGGGATGGCAGGGTCTTCCGGCGCCAAGGCGCGCGCGGCAGCGGTGCCGATCGCAGTGTGTGGGTCCGCCAAATACCCCGCCGCCTGATGCAAATGGCGGATTTCGGCGAGTGTCCCGGCATCATCCAGGGTGAAGCCCGCGAAAAGGCTGTTGGTTTCCCGCCAGGCCGCATCTGCAACGGGCATGCGCCCTTCGGCGCGGAAGCGGCGCATGGCTTCCGCCGTGACGGCGCCATCGCGGCCCTGCAATTCGAACAACAGGCGTTCGAAATTGGAGGAAACCTGGATGTCCATGGAAGGCGAAAGGGATGGCTCCACCGGCCGCGCTGTCATGTCATTGGTCGCGAGAAACCGCGCCAGGATGTCATTGCGGTTCGACCCCACGATCAGCTTGGCCACCGGCAGGCCCATGCGCATCGCGGCCCAGGCGGCCAGCACATTGCCGAAATTGCCGGTGGGAACGCTGAAGGCGGCAGGCCGATCCGGCGCGCCAAGCGCCAAGGCTGCTGCGACATAATAGGGGATTTGCGCCGCAATCCGCGCCCAGTTGATCGAATTCACCGCCGAAAGCCGCATTTCCTGGCGGAAGGGCGCATCATTGAACATGGCCTTGACCAAATCCTGGCAGGCATCGAAATCGCCCTTGATCGCGATATTGCTGACATTTTGCGCCAGCACGCTGGTCATTTGCCGGCGCTGCACTTCGCTGGTGCGGCCTTCGGGGTGCAGGATGACGATATCAACCGCCGCGCGATCCCGGCAGGCTTCAATGGCGGCGGAACCCGTATCGCCCGAGGTCGCGCCCACAATCGTCACGCGTTCGCCGCGTTTGGTCAGCACATGATCGAAAAGCGGCCCCAGCAATTGCAGCGCCATATCCTTGAAGGCCAGCGTCGGGCCATGAAACAGTTCCAGCGCGAAACAGCGCTGATCAAGCTGGACCAGCGGCACAATGGCTGGATGGCCAAACCCCGCATAGGCCTGCTTGCAAAGCTGATCGAGCGGCAGGTTGGGCCCCGCAAATAGCCCAATGATGCGCGCTGCCAATTCCGGATAGGAAAGTCCGCGCATGGCGCGCCATTCGGCGGGCGAAAGCTCCGGCCAATGGCGCGGCACGAAAAGCCCGCCATCCTCAGCGAGGCCAGCCAGCAATACGCCTTCAAAATCCCGGGCCGGCGCCTGCCCGCGTGTTGAGATGTACTCCATGGACGGGAGACATAAAGGGTGCGGCGGGAAAGCGCGAGGGGCCAGGGCCAGGCCATAGGCAAAGCGCGCGAGGAGGGTTAACCTTTTCCCATAACAACATCCAAGAATGAGGAAGCGTCATGAGATTTCGCTTGCCCCGCCGGGCTGTTTTGTCCCTCCCGTTTGCAAGCTTGGCCGCGCCTGCCCTGGCACAAGCCTTTCCGCAGCGGAACATCACCATCATTGTCCCGTCGGCCCCTGGGGGGACGCTGGACGCGCTGGCCCGCTACTTCGGCCAGGCCATGGCGCCGCTGCTGGGCCGGTCCGTGGTGGTTGAAAATGTCGGCGGCGCCGGTGGCCTGATCGGCATGCAGCGCGCAGCGCGTGCGGAAGCCGATGGGCATACGCTGGTCTTCGGCAATATGGGCGTCATGGCGGTTGGCTATGTCCTGAACCCCAATTCGGGCTTCGATCCGCGACGCGACTTGGCACCGATTTCCATGGTGGCGGACGTGCCCATGGTGCTGGCGGCTTCCCCTCGCGGGCAGATTCGCGATTTGCAGGGCCTTCTGGATCACATTCGCCGCAATGGTGACAAAGCCACTTTCGGCACTGCCGGTTCGGGCACCACAAGCCATCTTGCGCCCGGATACCTACTGCATCTTGCGGGGCTAAAGGCCACGCTTGTTTCCTATCGGGGTGCTGGTCCCGCCATGACGGATCTGGCCGCCGGGACTGTAGATGCGGTGATTGATCAGACCGTCACCATGATTCCAGCGCATCGCGGCGGAACAGCGATTGCGCTCGCGGTTTCGGCGCCGCAGCGCATTCCGCAATTGCCCGATGTGCCGAGCTTCGCCGAGGCAGGCCTGCCAGGTTTTGATCTGGTGATCTGGAACGCCTTCGCCGCCCCTGCCGGCACCCCAGCACCGGTCGTCGCGCGCTTGGCAGAGGTCCTTGAAGGCGCTCAGCAAGACCCTGTGTTACAGGGCCGGTTACGCGATCTGGCGAGCACGGCGCCTGCCCCCTCCACGCGCGGGCCAGAAGCGCTACGGCAAAGGATCGCGGCAGACATCACCAAATGGGCCGAGATCATTGGCGCATCCGGCCTCAATCGGGAATAGCGGCGCTTGCGGCATCGCGAGGGGGGCCTAAACCGCCCCCGTCCCGCCCAGAATGACGGTGCTCTGCGCCGACAGCACGCCCCCATTGCCATGCACAATGGCGGTATCATGCTTTTGCACTTGCCGCGCGCCGCATTCGCCGCGGATTTGCCGCACCGCTTCAATCAGCAAATAAAGCCCGTACATGCCCGGATGGCAGTAAGACAAACCCCCGCCATTGGTATTCACCGGCAAGGCACCCCCCGGCGCGATGCGCCCATTGGCAACAAACGCACCGCCTTCGCCCTTTTTGCAAAAGCCAAGGTCTTCCAGGAACAGAATGGTGTTGATGGTAAACGCATCATAAAGCTCTGCCATATCCATATCCTGCGGCCCGAGCCCCGCCGCCTGATAGGCGCGCGCGCCAGACGCAATCGCCCCCGTGCGTGTCAAATCCGGCATATTGGAAATGCTCGCATGGGTGATGCTGGTCCCGGTGCCCAGCACATAGACCGGCGGCTTCTTCAGCGCCTTCGCCCGCGCGGCGGATGTCAGCACAATCGCGCCCCCGCCATCCGTCACCAGGCAGCAATCGCGCACGGTGAAGGGGTAGGACACCATCTTCGCCCCAAGCACGCCTGCGATATCCAGCGGCCTTTGATCAAAAGCAACGGGATTGAGCTGCGCCCAGCGCCGCGCCGCCACCGCCACTTCCGCCAATTGTTCCCGCGTTGTGCCGTATTCATGCATGTGCCGGTTCGCTGCCATGGCATAGGCGCTGGAGGGCATGAAGGGCTTGAAGGGCGTCTCATAAGGGTTGAATTCGCGGGGCGAGGCATTTTTCCGCCCCGCTGATCGCTGCGTGCTGCCATAAGCAACAACCGCCACGGAACAAAGCCCGGCTTCAATCGCGGCTTGAGCATGCGCCACATGGATTTCAAAGGATGATCCACCGACAATGGTGGAATCCACATAAGCATCCGGCTTTTTCAGATATTCCGCCAAGGACATGGCGGATGTCCGCGCCTGCGTCGTGGCACAAAAAAGCCCATCCACATCGGCAAGCGTCAGCCCCGCATCCGCCAGTGCCCGCACTGTCCCCTGCGCCATCAGATCAATCACCGACATATCAGCCGCAACACTGCCGATATCCGATTCCGCCGCACCCACAATCGCAACACTGCCGCGCTTCATGCTGCCCATCGCCCTAGCCCCCCAACGCCGTGAAGACGGGAATGGGCGCTTCATCATCGCCCTGATGATGGGTGCGGAATGTCACGCGCATGCCGATTTTCACCGCCATCGGGTCAATATCCTCAACCCGGCTCATCAGCCGATAACCCTCATCCATATCCACCAGGCAGACATTGTAAGCATCGCCCTGCGCGGGATGCACCACAGTGGTCGCATGCACCGTGCCAAGCCCCTTGGAGATTCGCCATTCCAATTCTTCGCTGCCCGTATAGGGGCAGATGATGCGCGGGTAGAATACGGGTTTGCCGACGCTCGGGCTGAATTGATAGGCAAGTTCGCCCCGCTGCAAATGCTCATTGTAAATGCCGAGAGGCGATTTCTTGGCGTTTTCCATCTTATCCTGCCGCATGTGTTGAAAGCTGCCTCACGGCGAATCGAAACGCACCGCAATGGCGGCCGAGGCAATCACTGCCTTGTCATGCGCGCCTTCTTCCGGAACATCCAAGCCGCCCTTCACCGCGCGTGCCGTGACCACGCCGTAAGGCAGGGATTTGCGCACCGCTTCGATATCCACCTTGTCAGGCTGCTGCACGCCGATGATCACTTCCACCTGCATGGTCTTGATATCAAGCCCCAGCGTGCGAACGAAAGCGAGCGAGGAATGATGCAAGGCATCCTGCACCGCGCGCAAAGCGGCCTTGGTGTAATCCCCGCCGTGCAAATCATTGCCGCTGCCCATTTCAAGGATGATGCGCTTCAAGGCCATTGTCGCTCTCCCTCACACATCCAGCCGCACAATGGCGCAGCAATTGGCAATCACGGTGCTATTGGTGCCCTCATCATTCGGGATTTCGAGGCCACCTTCCACCAGCGTCACGGTGCCGCTGCCATGCGGCAGAATGGCCAGCACCTGGTCCTTATCCACCAAATCAGGCTTCGGCACGCCGATCAACACTTCAACCCGCATGGCGTCGGAATCCTGCCCAACTGCGGCGCCGATGGTGAGCGAGTTGTGCCAAAGCGCATCGCGAAGCGCGCGCACCGCAGCCTTGGTGTAATCCACGCCGCGAATATCGGTGCCCATGCCAATTTCAAGCACCATGCGTTGCAGGGCCATGATCCTGTCCTTATCCAATCCTTCAGGTAGCGTGATCCTTTTTTCGGGATCGCGCCATAGTCGCCATCACCGCCCAACCAACGCCGCAATGGCCTCTAGCCCACGATCCCGCACACCCATCTCACCCAAATGATCCAGCGTGTTGAACAGATAATCCCGGTTCGACCCCATCTGCCCATGGCCGGTATCAATCGCGCGTGCCAGAATTTCCGCCGGCTGCTTGCCGCAATAAAGCCGACACGCCCGGTTCGCGACATAGGCAATGGCGGGAACACGTTCCCCACTATCCAACAGCGTCAGCGGCAAAAGCTGGCGGCGATAAACAACCTCTCCGCCATCGGGTAATTCGCGCGCATCCAGATAGGCCAGCGTTTCAACCGCCGCACGGCCCGGCACACGAAACACCGCGCCCCGGCAGGCGCCGCCGCGATCCAGCCCCAAAACCAGCCCTGGGCGTTCTGGGGTGCCACGATATCGGTGGCTCCATAGGCAAAAGCGCCGGTGAAAGCCACGCAGCAGCGCCGAATGACGCGCGGCATGGTCAAAGCCTGGGCGCCAGATCAGCGATCCATAGGCAAAGACATAAAAATCCCCATCAGGGGCGAGGAGTGGTGCGATATCGGTTGTCATGGCGGGCGCGTTCAAACCCCGCTATATCGGGCACCAGCATGATCGCCAAGCCATCCAACCCCCCACGCGCGCCCTTGCTTGGGCGCTTCCTATTCGGCGCGCTGGTCTTGCTGGCCGCGCTGGTGGCCGGCCAAAGCCTGCTTTGGCGCTGGAGCACGGGGGCCTTGGCAGAATCTTTCAGCGATTGGGTGATCAAGCACCGCGCTCAGGGCTGGAGCATTCGCCATGAAACGCCGGAACGCGGCGGCTGGCCCTTCGCGGCGCGGCTTTCCATCCCGCGGCTATCCATCGCAAGCCCAGGTGATGAGACCTCAGGCCAGGGCCTGGGCTGGGCGGCTGAGGCGCTGACGCTGACGACACCCCTGCCCTTGCCCGGTGCGCTGCGCCTGGAAGCAACAGGCCAACAGGCGCTGCGCATCGGTGCCACGCAAATCCCCTTCACCGCGACCAGTTTCCAGGCGTTGCTGCCGCTTGAAGTGGGCCAGCCGCCGCGCCGGGCCAATGCGCTGATGCAGGGCGTGGTCGCGCAAACCCCCGATGGCGTGCTGAACGTGCAGCGGCTTGGCATGGATGCGAATTGGACGCGCTCCGCCGAACCGACACTAACACTACAATTCGCCGCTGAAGACGCTTCCCTGCCACAAGCTTGGCTTCAGGCCCCTGCCCTGGCCGGCCTTGGCCCAAGACTCGCCAAGCTTGAATTCGACGGCGCGCTTTACGGCAGCGTGCTGCCCCTGCCGAGCCTGCGTGAGCAATTGGATGCCTGGCGCGCTTCAGAAGGCAAGCTGGATGTCCGCCAATTGCGCCTGACCTGGGGGGAATTGGATGCCGGGCTCAGGCTTTCCGCGCGGCTTGATCCGGCCTTGCAACCAGCCTTGGGCGGGACGCTTTCTGTGACCAATCCCAATGCCGCACTCGATTCCTTGGCGCGGTCCGGCCTTATTCAGCGGCGCGCACTGGATGGCACGAAATTCGCCGTCGGGCTACTGACGCGCCGGCCCCAAGATGGTGGCCCGCCGGTCGCGGAAATTCCTATCGCGCTGCAAAATGGCGTGGTGAGCGTGGCGCAGATACCACTGACGCGCCTGCCGCCGATTGCCTGGCCGCAACACTGAATGACGCTGGAGCGTTTTCAAGCCAAGTGGCATCACTTGGCGGCTCGGAAAACGCGACCAAGTCAAGGTTCAGGCCCGCGCCGCATCCACAATCTGAAAGCCCACGCTGACTTCGCCATTCCAGGATTCTGCCCGCAAATGCCCGCAAAGATGCAAGGGCGTGCGATCGGGTGAAAGCAAGGCATCTGCCAGCGGACCATCCTTGGCGCGAAAGCAAATGGTCTTGAGCCGCCCGCCGCCCTCACCTTCCACAAAGGCGCGGATCGTAGCACCTTCCTTGCCGATGCGATCCGCGCGCACCACACGGGCGCGCGACAGGGCGAAAATCGGTTCCTCATTGCCCGCGCCAAAAGGGGCGAGCCGCGCAATATCCTGCGCCAAGGCAATCGAGGCGCCAGCGACCGTCAAAGCACCTTCCACCACCAAATCCGCCGCACTTGGCAATTGCGCGGCTTGGGATAGGCGTTCTTCCAGAAATGCGTGGAAGGCTTCCTGCTTTTCCGCGCGGAAGGAAAACCCTGCCGCCATCGGATGCCCGCCGCCGGTCTCAAGCAAGCCCATCTCTCGCGCCGCGATGATGGCGGTGCCAAGATCAATGCCCGTGACAGACCGGCCTGAGCCCTTGGCAATGCCACCCGCAATCCCCGCGACACAGGCGGGACGATTGAATTTTTCCTTGACGCGGCCTGCGACTATTCCAACCACGCCGGGGTGCCAACCCTCTGCCGCAATCAGCAGCACGGCATGGCCCGCCTTGACCTGCGCTTCCGCCATCGCCATCGCCGTGCCCAGCATATCGCCTTCCACTTCCTGCCGGCGCTTATTCACCTCATCCAGCTTTTCCGCCATGGCGCGCGCTTCAATCGCATCTTCCGAAAGCAAAAGCCGCAGACCCAAATCCGCTTCCGCAATGCGGCCCGAGGCATTGATGCGTGGGCCCAGCATGAAGCCAAGCGTATGCGCGCTTGGCATATCCTTCTGCCCGGCCACATCCAGAAGCGCGGCCAGGCCAATCCGCCCGCGCTTGCCGAGCACCTTCAAGCCCTGCGTGACCAAGGCGCGATTGAACCCCGTGAGCGGCATGACATCACACACGGTCGCGAGTGCGACGATATCCAGCAGCGCAAGCAAATCAGGCTCTTTGCGGCGCGTGAACCAACCAGCGCGGCGCAACACACGAAGGCTCGCCGTTGCTGCCAGAAACGCCACCGCAGCGGCGCAGATGTGTTTCAAGCCAGATGGGCAATCCAGCCGATTGGGATTGACCACGGCCAGCACCGCCGGCAGCACGCCTTCCGCCTTGTGATGATCCAGCACCACCACATCGGCGCGGCCCTCCGCAGCCGCCAAAGCGGCCGCGGCGGCTATGCCGCAATCCACGCAAATGATCAGCGAAGCGCCAGCCTTACAAAGTGCCGCAATCGCCGGCGCATTCGGCCCATAGCCTTCCTTGATGCGATCCGGGACATAGGGTGTGACTTGGCAGCCCAGATCACGCAGAAACCGCGTCATCAGCGCGCCAGCACAAGCGCCATCCACATCATAATCACCGAATACCGCGACATGCTCACCGCTGCGTACCGCGACCGCGATGCGATCCGCCGCCGCTTCCATATCCGCCAGGCGCGACGGGTCCGGCATCAGCGCGCGGAGCTTTGGCTCCAGAAAATCCGCCGCATCGTCCAGGCTAACGCCGCGCGCGGCGAGCAAGCGCCCCAGCATCTCCGGCAATTCCAAACGCTGCGCGATGCCAAGCCCAATCCGTGCATCGCCAGCGCGCCATTGCCAACTGCGCCCGGTCAGGCTGCGCGTGACACCCAATACGGGTCCTGTCAGCGCGCTATCATCCATGAAATACGCGCGCCCTGATCAAGCGATGAAGGCGCTGGGCTTGCGCGCGAAATTGTGGTGCCCTTCCACATAGCGCACCGTGCCGGATTTGGACCGCATGACGATGGAATGCGTGTAAGCCCCACCAGCAAAACGCCGCACACCGCGCAGCATCGCGCCGCTGGTGACACCCGTGGCCGCGAACATCACATCGCCCTTGGCCATTTCCTCGACACTGTATTTGCGGTTGGGATCGGTGATGCCCATGGATCGCGCGCGCGCCACCTGATCCTCATTTTCGAACATCAGCCGGCCCTGCATCTGCCCGCCAATGCAGCGCAAAGCCGCCGCCGCCAGTACACCTTCAGGCGCCCCGCCCGAGCCCATATAGATATCCACGCCCGCTTCCGGCTGGCTGACGGCAATCACGCCCGAAACATCACCATCGCCCAGCAGCATGATGCGCGCGCCGGCCGCGCGGCAGGCACGGATCATTTCCTTATGCCGGTCACGATCCAAAGTGCAAACCATCAAATCGCCAATGTCGCATTTCTTGGCGCGCGCCAATTCGCGGAGGTTTTCTTCAGGCTTCGCGTCCAGATCCACAATGCCTTCCGGCAGACCGGGCCCGATCGCAAGCTTGTCCATATAGATATCCGGCGCGTGCAGAAACCCGCCCTTTTCCGCGAGCGCCACCGTCGCAATCGCATTCGGCCCGCCCTTGGCGGTGATGGAGGTCCCCTCCAGCGGGTCCACCGCAATATCCACTTCCGGCCCGCCGCCGGCCTTGGCGTAAAGCCCGACCTTTTCGCCGATATAGAGCATCGGCGCCTCATCCATCTCGCCTTCGCCGATCACCACCGTGCCGGTGATGGCGACGGTGTCAAAGGCCTTCCGCATGGCTTCCACCGCGGCGCCATCGGCGGCGTTCTTATCGCCCCGCCCGATCCAGCGGGAGGCCGCGAGCGCCGCGGCTTCCGTCACGCGCACCAATTCAAGCGCCAGGTTGCGATCAACCACCAGGCCGGGGGCGGGGGCGGGTTTGGACATGGGGCGTCTCCGATTCGTTTAGGCAGGATGTAGCATGGCGTGGGGCGCGGCGCGCCTCAGGCCGAAGCTTCCGCCAGGAAGCCCTGCACCGCCTGAAACAACGAGCCGCGATTGCGTTCCATCACAATCGTATGCGTGCCTTCCCCCAGCACCACCAAGCGCTTGCCGGGGCTATTGGTCAGCAACGGGAAGATGGCCATGGCCATGCTGGGCGGTGTGTCACGGTCCCATTCCGCGACCACCAGCAGCGTTGGCGCGGTGACCTTGGCCGGGTCCCAATAGGGCCGCCCAGCCTGGGCATATTCGCGGCTATCCAGCAGCACGCCATTGGGCGCACGCAGGCTTTGCGGATTGCGCCGAATGCCTTCTGGGTCCGTCGCCCAGGTCACGCCCGCCCAATGTTCAAACCAACCCGGCGGGATCAGCCCGGCGCGCTTGCCTTCCGGCACGCCCGTCATCCAGCGTTCCCGCGCCTGAGCCTGCGTGACGGTGCGGTAAGCGCCCAGCGTCGCAGACGCAGCGCCACCCGCAAGGCTTGGCCCATCGCGCAGCCAGGGCGGCGCGAATAGCACCAGGCGTTCCACCAGCCCAGGATTATCAGCGGCGAAGCGGCCCATCAGCGTGCTGCCCCAGGACCAGCCAATATGCACCAGCTTCGGCACATTCCGCCTTTCGCGAATGAAGGCCGCCGCGGTGGCGATATCCTTCACCGCCGTATCGCCCCGCACGATGGGGGGATTGGCTTCGGGCGGCTGGCTCATTTCCGGTGGGCGGGTGCTGCGGCCATAGCCGCGAATATCCAGGCACCACACGTCAAAACCCTGGCCTGCGATGTAATCCATCCAGGACAAGCCACCGAGCGGCAGGTCAAACGCCGTATGCGCCGGATAGGTCGCGCCATGCACGAAAAGCACCGCGCGCGCCGGGGAGAAGGCGTTCAGGTTTTCCGGGCGCTTATTGCGCAGGAAAAGCTCAATTCCGGCATCGCCTGACGGGATCATGAATTCTTCCGTCACCAGCGCGGCCTGCGCCTGGGCCACAGAGGCTGCCAGTAACGGCGCGGCCAAAGGTGCCGCCAGCATGGTGCGTCTATTCATCGGAAACCCCCCTATGGTCTTTCCGCCTATATAACGCGCCATGCCGGGGAAATCAGCCCGCCCGATCAATCAGACTCGGGCGGGATGACATTGGTGTTCAGCCCTTCCACCAGCACATCGCGCATGGTCTCGGCGCTTTTCAGGCGAATATCATCCCAGGCTTGCGGCGTATGGAAGGCGATATGCGGCGTGATGATCAAGCGCCCCGTCAGCCATTCTTCCTTGTTGCGATAGGCTTGCAGCAGGGATGGCACGGGTTCCACCGGCGGTTCGACGGGGATCACATCAAGCCCCGCCGCCGCCACATGCCCATCCCGCAGCACGCGTTCCAAAGCATCAATATCCAGAATGGGGCCGCGCGCCGTATTCACCACGACAGCGTCCTTCGGCAGCAGCCGCAATTCACGCTCACCGATCAAACCCCGCGTTTTGCGCGTGAGGGGACAATGAATGGAAAGCACATCGGCTTGTGCGAGCATTTCATCCATCGTGCGGCAGCGTGTGACGCCAATGGCGCGGTCCGATCCATTGGGCAAAGCGGGATCATAAAACACCACGCGATAGCCGAGCGCCTTGGCACGCAAAGCTGCCGCCGTGCCAATGCGCCCAAGGCCCAGAATGCCGAAGGTTTGCACTTCCTGCCGGCGCACGGCGGGGTGCGGCATCACCGCCCATTTCGCCGGGTTCGGGCCGCGCTGCGTATCGTGATACAGCGTCAAGCCGCGCCTTAACCCCAGCGCCATCAGCACGGCGAATTCCGCCACTTCCTGCGTGCCGTAATCCGGCACATTACACACCTTGATGCCGCGCGCCGCGCAGGCCGCGCGATCCACGCGGTCATACCCCACGCCCATGCGGATCACGACCTTGAGCTTCGGGAAACGCGCAATCTGATCCGCCGGCACGGCCATCCGCAGCGTCATGAGCCCTTCCGCCTGTTGGCAAAGCTCATCCGGCAATTCCGCGAGCGAGGTTTTGCACGGCCCCTGCAGGATGCGCACCGATGGCCCCATGATGCGCTGTTCCAAATCCGTATCGGGATAGAGACCTTCGGGTTCAAGGACGGTGAGTGTCATTTGGCATTCCCTTGCTTGGCTGATTTTGGGGCAGGATGGGGCGGGCCGGCGGGGCTGGCAATGGCGCCGCGCTGGCCTATCCTAGGCGAAAGCTAAGGGGGCGGCTTCATGGCGGCACGACGTATTCTGATCACCGGCGCGGCAAGCGGCATCGGCGCCGCCGCCGCCCGCGCCTTCGCCGCACCCGGCGTGGCGCTGATGCTGCACACGCGCGGCAATCGCGAAGCCCTGGCGCGTGTGGCCGCCGCCGCGCGGGAAAAAGGCGCGCAGGTCACCGAAGCCTTCGCCGATTTCACCGAAGCCGGGGCACCGGCGCGGGTGGTTGCGGAAAGCGTCTCCGCGCTCGGCGGCCTGGATGTGGTGGTGGCCAATGCCGGCTTTGCTGACCGCACGCCCATCGCCACGCTGACCGATTCCGGCTTCGCCAAAAGCCATGAGGCCATCACCTTCAGCCTATTGCGCCTGGCCCGCGCTGCCGCGCCGCATCTGGCAGCGGGCGAAGACCCGCGCCTGATTGCGGTTTCTTCCTTTGTGGCGCACCTGTTTCGCAATGATGTCACCACCTTCCCGGCCTCAGCCGCCGCCAAGGCAGCGGTGGAAGCGCTGGTGCGCGCCCTCGCCATTGAATGGGCGCCCAAGGTCACGGTGAATGCGGTGGTGCCTGGCTATACCCGCAAAGACCCCGGCGCCCATGCAGCGCTTTCCGCGGCGCAATGGGAGGAAATCACCGCGCGCATCCCACTCCGGCGTCTGGGCACGCCAGATGATTTGGCGGCCACCATCGCCTTTCTTGCCTCACCAGGCGCGGGATACATCACCGGGCAATCCATCCATGTGAGCGGCGGGGTGGTGATGTGATGCTGCGCTTCTTCTGGGTGTTCTTGCTGCTTGCTGCGCCCGCAATGACGCAGGATTTAACCGGCCATGGAGGCCCGGTGCGCGCCGTGCTGCCGCTGCCGGATGGGCAGCACATTGTCTCTGCCGGTTTTGATCATGCGGTGATCCTGTGGGATGCCCGCGCCGGCCAGGCACGCGCCGTCGCGCGCTGGCATCGCGGCAGCGTCAATGCGCTGGTGCTTTTGCCCGATAGGCGGATCGCCAGCGCCGGAGAAGGTGGGCGCATCGCGCTTTGGGCGCCGGGGCTTGGCGCGGCGCCGGCGCAAGTGCTGGAAGGGCATACGGGGCAGATTGCGGGGCTTGCGTCGCATCGCGGGTTCTTGGCCTCGGCCGCCTGGGATGGCACTGTCCGCCTTTGGCACCTTGCCGATGGCAGCGCGCAAATCCTGGAAGGCCATCGCGGCAATGTGAATGCAGTGGCCTTCCGCCCCGATGGCGCGCTGGTGAGCGCGGGCTTCGACGGCACCATCCGCCTTTGGGCCGCCAATGGCAGCAACCAAATCATCGCCGAAGCCGGCCTGCCCCTGAATGCGCTGATTGCCCTGCCCGATGGAGGCCTCGCCGCCGGCGGCGTGGATGGCGTTTTGCGCCTGATCACCCCCAATGGCGCCATGCGCGAAGTGGAAGCAGGTACCCGGCCCATTGTGGCGCTCAGCCTGGATGCGTCGGGGACGCGCTTGGCCGTGGCGTCCCTCGGCGGGAATGTGACGATCTGGGGCGTGGAGACAGCGCGCCTGCTGCACACGCTGGAAGGCCCGGGATTACCCGTGTGGTCCGTGGCCTTCGCCCCCGATGGGCGCCTGCTTTGGACCGGCGGCGCTGACCGCCAAGTGCGGCGCTGGGACGCGCTGAGCGGCCGCGCCATTGGCCCCATCGCCGCGCCCGCCACAACCGACCTGCCGCAAGGGCTTGATGCGCATGGCGCACAAGTCTTTCGCGCCTGCAGCGCCTGCCACGCCCTGACCCCCGATGCAGGCCCAATGGCCGGGCCGCATCTTTACGGCATTTTCGGCCGACGCATGGGGTCCCTGCCCGGCTATGCCTATTCCGAACGCCTCGCGCGCGGGGATATCACCTGGGACGCGACA
The DNA here is from genome assembly GCA_020249285.1 of Roseomonas sp. Taxonomy (GTDB): domain Bacteria; phylum Pseudomonadota; class Alphaproteobacteria; order Acetobacterales; family Acetobacteraceae; genus Neoroseomonas. Next base: position 126,053 of record JADCFX010000014.1, read on the forward strand.
ACCATCGGCGATCTATTCACGCGCGGGCCGGATGTAGTGACGCCGGGGACGAAAATGCCGGTGCAGCGCGTGGATAATGCGGAAGATTTGGCGGCGCTGCTGCGGTTTTTGGAACAGGTGACGAGGTAGAAAACCGGGGGCTCGGCCCAAAGCCCCCCGCCAGGACTCAGCCTACCAAAAACCTCAACACCGCTGCGTTGAAATCAGCCGGATTATCCGCCTGCACACTATGCGCGGCGCGCGCAATCGTCACGCGCTGCGCATTGGGCATCACACCTTCCAAGGCATCCAGAATGCGCCCGAATTGCGGTTGGGATTGATCACCCCCCACCAGCAGCGTGCGCACCGCAATCCCCGCTGCCTCCGCCCGCGCATAGGGCTTACGCTGTTCCTTGATCTGTCCAAGCAACGTCGTGGCATTATCGCGATTGACTGTCTTGCGCGCCTCAGAACGCTTTTCCCAAGCACCCGGCCCGCCCGTATGTTCGGCAACAACCGTCAGGCCTTCTTCAATCTTGCCTTCGCCGATCAACGCCGCAGCGCGCGCAAAGGCCGATGCCTGATTGCCGGCGGGCGGCGCGCCACCCAGGCTTTCATCCAATTCGCCGCCTGGTTCCAGCAGCACCACCGATGCCAATAGTTCCGGATGATGCTGCGCCACGCGAAAGGCGATATGCCCACCGCGCGAATGGCCAATCAGATGCACCTTCCCCTTGCCAAGCCCACGAATGAATCCCGCCGCATCCGCCATATGCCGCGCAATGGTGAAATCCCCATCTTCGCGCCACTTATCCGGCCAGCAATGGCGCAGGCTGATCGAAACCGCGTGATACTTTGCGCCAAAAGCCTCCATCTGCCCCGCGAAGGAACGCTGATCCCCCAAAGTGCCATGCACCATAACCACGGGCGTGCCACTGCCGGCTTCGGCATAGGCAATCGGGTAACCATCAACGGTCATTGTCGGCATCACACTCTCCTCAAGCGCCGCGTGCGGCGGCGATCAGCGTCTTGAAACGACGTACCACAGCGGGCAGCCCTTCAAAAACGCTTTGTGAAATCAGGAAATGCCCGATGGAGATTTCCGTCACCTCCTCCATCCGGGCGATATCGGTCACCGTGTCATACGTCAGCCCATGCCCGGCATGACACAGCAATCCCGCACGCCGCGCTGCCGCAACACCCGCCTGCAGCCGCACCAATTGCGCGGGGCGATCCGCCACCGGCCCTTCGGCATAAGTGCCTGTGTGCAATTCAATCGCCACCGCGCCAATCGCGGCAGCCGCTTCAATCTGCGCCGCATCGGCCTCAATGAAAATGGATACGCGCACATTGGCAGCCCGCAGCCGCGCCACGGCTTCGCGCAAGAATGGCCCGGCGCGCAGCACATCAAGCCCGCCTTCGGTTGTCAGTTCCGCGCGTTTTTCCGGCACAATGCAGCAATAGGGCGGGCGAATGCGTTCCGCGAAAGCGACCATTTCCTCGGTCGCCGCCATTTCGAAATTAAGCGGTGCCGCGACCTCAGCACGGATGCGTTCCACATCACGATCCTTGATGTGGCGGCGGTCCTCGCGCAGATGCACGGTAATGCCATCAGCACCGGCTTCCACCGCCATGCGTGAAGCCTCCACTGGGCAGGGATGCTGGCCACCGCGCGCATTGCGCAGTGTCGCCACATGATCAACATTCACCGATAGATCGAGATGCTTCACGCCAAACCTCTCTTTGCAGCCAATTCACCCGCTAGCCTGATGGCCGCGATCAGCGAAGCGGGATCAGCCAGGCCCTTGCCGGCAATATCCAAAGCCGTGCCGTGATCAGGGCTGGTGCGAATGATTGAAAGCCCGAGCGTCACATTGACGCCGCCCGCCATATCAATCGTCTTGATCGGGATCAGCGCCTGGTCATGGTAATGGCAAATCGCCACGTCATAGCCAGGCCGCGCGAGTGCGGTGAACATGGTATCGGGCGGCATGGGGCCGCGCGCATCAATACCCTCAGCGCGTAGTGCCGCGATGGCAGGGGCGATGATGTCAATCTCCTCCCGCCCCATGGTGCCGGCTTCCCCGGCATGAGGGTTCAAGCCCGCAATCGCCAAGCGCGGCGCGGCAATGCCGAAATCGCGCTTGAGCGCGGCGGCCACGATGCGGGTGGTCTCCATAATCAGCGCTGGGTTTAGCCGCGCAATCGCCTTGGCCAGCGCTTCATGCACCGTCACCGGCACGACGCGCAGTTCCGGACAAGCCAGCATCATCACGGGCGGCGCGCCCAGGCCGGCCAATTCGCCGAGAAATTCCGTATGGCCCGGATGTGGAAAGCCCGCCGCGGTCAAGCTTGCCTTCTGGATGGGGTTGGTCACCACGCCCGCCGCACGGCCTGATTTCGCGAAAGCGACCGCTTCCTCAATGGCCGCAATCACAGCGCTTGCATGGGCTGTGTTTGGCTTGCCGGGCACCACAGGTGTGGCCAAAGGCCGATGCAGGATGGGCAGGGCCTGCGCGAAGACCGCGCTTGCTTCTTCTGGTCCGCTGATCCGCGCCACCGGCACGCCGAAATCGCGCCCGGCATCATCAATCAGCGCAAAGCATGGCCCGCTGGCCCGCAAGGCGCGCCAGGCGCCGGCAGCGATTTCCGCGCCGATCCCGGCGGGCTCACCCATGGTCAGGATCAGCGGCTTCATAGGGTGGTTCTAGCCCTATGCTCGGCGTGTGGCGAGGCTTTCCCCAGGCGTCACCACCACACGGCTGACACCAATCACCTGCCCCAGATTGCCGGCAATCAGCGCCGCCATGCCGGGTTCCAGATCGAAGCAGGTGACGGTGATGTCCATATCCTCTCCGCTCCGACGAGCCTGGAACAGATCAGGCGTCACATCGCGCTTGGCGAAGGGCTGCAACAAGCGCGGCAGCAGGCCGGGGGAGGGCTCGGCGCGCAGATCAAAGCGCGTTTGCAAGGGGCTCGGGAGCATGGGACGGGTCCGGTTCAGGGTGGCGGGGCGGGCAAGAAAGGGCGGCCGACCGGCAAGGCGCGCAGACCCGAAGCCCGGCGCCTTAGGCGGCCGCGGCGGTAATTCGGAAAAGAACAACCCTGAGAACCATGGCGCAGGTTTAGCACAACCTGCCGCCCAGTCAAAAAAAATACGGCGTGGCTCGGGGGAAGCCGCGCCGTGAGAGTGTCACGACTAAAGGAGGAGAAGCTATACTGAGGGGCGGAAAATCACCCGGCCCGCGTATTTCTTGTGGCGCGAAAATGCCAAGGCGCTATTGATCTGCCGCAAATACCCAGTCTGGCGCGGCTGCCATGGGGCGGCCGGCCCATCACAGGCAATTCAGGAGAGAGATTTCATGGCGCGTGTTGCACTTGTTACCGGTGGCCAAAGAGGCATTGGCGCCGCCATCAGCGAAGGGCTGAAGGCAGCGGGCCGGACCGTGGTCGCTTCCTATGCCGGCAATGATGCGGCGGCGAAGGCGTTTACCGATCACACCGGTATTCCCTGCTATAAATTCGATGTCGCCGACTACGCGCAATGCGCGGAAGCCATCGCGAAAATCGAAGCCGAAGTGGGGCCGATTGAAATCCTGGTGAACAATGCGGGCATCACGCGCGATGCCACCATGCGCAAGCTGAACCGCGACATGTGGGACGCGGTGATGGATACAAACCTTGGTTCCTGCTACAATCTTTGCAAGCTGGTCTGGGAAGGCATGAATGCGCGCAAGTTTGGCCGCATCGTCAATATCGGCTCCGTGAATGGCCAGGCCGGGCAATATGGCCAGGTGAATTACGCCGCCGCGAAATCCGGCATTCATGGCTTCACCAAGGCGCTTGCGCAGGAAGGTGCCAAGCTTGGCATTACCGTGAATGCAGTGGCACCCGGTTATGTTGATACCGAAATGGTGCGCGCCGTGCCGCCCGATGTTCTGGAAAAGATCATCGCCCGCATCCCGCGCGGCCGGCTTGGCAAGGCCGAGGATATCGCCCGCGGCGTGGTCTTCCTGACCGCCGATGATGCGGATTTCGTCACCGGGTCCACGCTGTCCATCAATGGCGGTCAGCATATGTATTGATATGGGAGGAGGTATGTTGCCCCCTTTCCCAAACCCGGCGCCATGGCATGCTTGCCCTTTGAAGAAGGGGAAATGCCATGGGCTACGCCATACTTGCTTTCGATGGTGCCGATAAAACCCGCCGCGCCGCGGCGATGGACCGCCACAGGGCGGTGATCAGCCGTTGGGCTGAGGATGGGCGGATGCCTTTCGGCACGCCGCTTTTCACCGCTGAATGGGTGCCTTCCGGGTCGCTCATGATCCTGGATGTGCCGGATATGGCCGGCGCTCAGGCTTATCTCTCGGAAGAACCCTTTTCGGTGGAAGGCGTCTGGGGGGATATCCGCATCCTGCCCTTCCGCATCGCCACGCTACCCTATCAGCGCCTGCCTAAACCGGGCGATCCGGTGACGTCCACCCGCACCCATACGGTTGCCATCGCCTATGATGGCACGGATGCCGAGGCCCCCGCCCGTCGGCAAGCGGCGCGAGAGGCGCATATCGCGCGCATGCAGCCCATGGCAGCCGATGGAACTTTGGCGGTTGGTGGCGCCATTCTGGATGAGGCCGGAAGCCGCATGATCGGCTCCATCACCGTCACGCGCCATGCAAGCGATGAAGCCGCCCGCGCCTGGATGGCCGAAGACCCCTATGTGACGGGCCGCGTTTGGCAGGACATTACGCTGCATGCCACGCGCCTGGCCGCACTTCCCTATCGGCCCTTACCCGGGGGTGCCTGATGGCGCTGGTTGAATATGCCGATGCCGTGCCCGAGGTGCGCGCAGTATTTGATGACATCAAGGCGACGCGCGGTGTGGCTGATGTCAATAATTTCTGGAAGGCGCTGGCGGCGCATCCGCCCACGCTGAAGCGCACCTGGGAAAGCCTGAAGCAGGTGATGGCGCCAGGTGCGCTCGACCCACTCACCAAGGAAATGTTGTATCTCGCGGCCTCAGCCACGGCGGGTTGCGCCTATTGCACCGCATCCCACACGGCGGCCGCCAAAGCCAAGGGGATGACAGACGCGATGCATGGCGAATTACTGGCCGTGCTTGGCATGGCGGCAGAAACCAACCGTCTGGCGGAAGCGCTCCGTGTGCCGATAGATCCCGGGCTGTAAAGCCCAATAAAAAACCCCGAGGGTCGCCCCTCGAGGTTTCTGATCAAGACCTGAAGGCCCCGATCAATTGTTGTTGCGCTGACCCATGAAGGAAAGCAGCAGCTGGAACAGGTTGACGAAGTTCAGGTACAGGCCAAGCGCATCCATCACGCTCCGCTTGCCGGCTTCATCCGTGCCTTCCGCATAGGCGAATTGCAGGTAATCCGCCTTGATGCGCTGCGTGTCATAGGCCGTGAGGCCAACAAACACGACCACGCCGATCACGCTGATCGCAAAGGCCAGCGCCGAAGACGCCAGGAAGATATTGACCAGACCCGCGATTAGGATGCCGATCAGGCCCATGATCATGAAGCTGCCAAAGCGCGTCAGATCCGCCTTGGTGGTGTAGCCATACAAGCTCACCGCCGCGAACATGGACGCGGTGATGAAGAAGGTGGTGGCAATCGACTGGCCGGTGTAGCGCAGAAAGATGTTCGAAAGGCTCGCACCCATACAGGCGGCGAATACCCAGAACAGCGCCTGCGTCGCAGGGCGCGAGAGCTTATTGATGCCAAAGGACAGCACCAGGATGAAGGCGAGCGGTGAGAGCATCGCGGCCCAGCCCAGAATGGTCGGCTCCAGAATGCGCGCGCCATTGGCAGCGCGGGTCACGGACCAGAACATCTGTTGCAGCTCAGGCGAATTGCCGATCACATAGGCAACAATGCCGGTGACCAGCAGGCCGGAAGCCATCCAGTTATAGACGCGGAGCATATATGCCCGCAGCCCGGCATCAATCGCCGCGGCATCGGCTGCGACGGGGCGACCCCAGCCGGTCGTGTAACGCATGTCGGGACCAGAGGCCATGACGAGACAGACTCCTAAATGGCGGGGATGATTCCCCTTGAATGGATAATATGGAGATTTCGTAATCCAAATCAATAGGGGGGCGCCCACCGGTCAAACCAGCGGGCGCCCTGGCCCGATCAACGCTCTGGCCGCTCCACGCGGATGGCGACAGCTTCGGCAATGGCGACATCCACGCGGTCACCAACGCTTAGGGTCTTCAGAAATTCGCGCAGTTCAGGGGCGCGGACAGCCACCGTGCGCTCCACGCGGGACGGGCCAACAAAACTTACGGTGTTGTTGGCGGTATCCACGGCGGTAATGCGCACCTGGGCGCGGGTTGCGGCGGCGACGCCAGCGGCGGGGCGGGCACCAGGCTCAGCGCGGGCGGCGCCAACCATGGTTTCAGGTTCCATCCGGCTGCCGCGGGGGGCCATGCGGACGGCGACGGCTTCCTCATAATGCAGCCGCACGCGGTCGCCACGGCGGATTTGATCGAAATTGCGGACTTCCGGGCCAAGCTGCAGGGTTTGCGGCTTGTTATCCGGGCCGCGGACCACAATGGTCCTATTGCGGGCATCCACCCGATCCACCGCCGCCACCATTTCACGCGTGGTGGAGACTACCACTGGCGGTTCGGGCTCCGGCGTGGCGCAGCCGATCAGCGCCAGCAGCGGCAGGGCAAGCATGGCGCCTTGGCGAAGGCGCGTTGCGAGGCTTGTGAACTTCATTTGGCTTTCCTTCCTCTGGGCCAATTTTCATTGGCCGAGTTTTAACGATGCCTCAATAAACCAAAGGCGCTCGGCGGGCTACTGCTTTCAGGCAGCGCCTTCCTGCCAATAGCCTTGATGCGGCTTGGCACCTTCTTCTTCCAGACACGGCCCGACCACCGCCACCTTTTCAGCCGCGCTGTCCAGAACCGCCCGGCAGGAAAGGGAAAGCCCCGCCGTATGGGGCTGCGCATTGCGCAAATGCAAAATGGCGCCGGCGGAAAGCCCATAAACCGCACGGCCAATCCCAGTATAAAAAATCGCCGCCGAGCACATGGCGCAGGGCTCGCCCGAGGAATAAATCGTGGCATTGCGCAGCGCGTCGCGCGGCAGGCCAGCGCGCAAAACTGCGTGCAACGCATTCATTTCCGAATGCGCCAGCGTCCCGCCGCCGCCCTTGCCTTGGGTAGAACCGGCCTCGGCCAGCACCTCTCCCTTTTCATCCGCAATCACCGCGGCAAAGGGGCGATCACCGCGGGCGCGCGCCTCGCCGGCCAGGGCAAAGGCGCGGCGCAGCAGCGTGGCATCAAGCGCGGAAAGTTTTTCATCCTCGGCCATATCCGGCTTCCTATTCATTGCGCAGCAAAGGCGCCGCCTTGGCACGCAGCGCAAAGGCCGTGCCGGCATATCCAAAACCAAGGGTGATGGCCATGCAGGCCAGCACCGTCATGGCCAGGGTGCCTGGCAAAAACACCCAATCGGCGCGCATCACAAAGCGCACCACGCCCCAGGAAGCCGCCGTGCCCGCTGCCGCCGCCAGCAACCCTGCCGTCAGGCCAAGCAGGCCGAATTCCACCAGGAAACTCGCGCGAATTTGCGCCCGCGTGGCGCCGATGGTCTTCAGCACCACCGCATCCCGAATACGCCGCCTTTGCCCTGCCGCCACCGCGCCCGCCAGCACCAGCAAGCCCGCCAGCAAGGTAATGCCGGCCACGGCGGAAAGCGCGAAGCCGATCTTCTCCAACAACCCCACCACCTGATCCAAGGCATCGCGTACCCGAATGCCCGAAACATTGGGGAAGCGATCCGTCAGCAAGCGCAGCAACGCCGCTTCCTGCGCCACATCATTGCGCATGGTCGCGATATGCGTATGCGGCGCGGCCGAGAGCAAACCCGGTGACGCCACCAGCACATAATTGATGCCAAGCCCGCGCCAGGCGATCTCTCGCAGGCTCGCGATTTTCAGCGTGATGTCGCGGCCCAGCACATTCACGGTGATGGTATCACCAACACCAACCCCCCATCCGCGCGCGAGTTGCGCATCGAAGGAAACCAAGGGCGGGCCGGCATAATCTGCGGGCCACCATTCCCCGGCAGAGAGCCGCGCCCCCCCGGGCGGGGTCGCGGAATAGGTCAGGCCGCGATCGCCGCGCAAGGCCCAGGCGGTCTCGGGCGTTGCGTTCACTTGCTCCGCCGGCACGCCATTCACCGCGACAATACGCGCGCGCAGATTAGGCACGCTCTGGATTTCGGTTACACCCGGTTGCGCGCGGGCCAGCGCCTCAAACGCCCCTATCTGATCAGACTGGATATCAATGAAGAAAAAATTCGGTGCGGCAGCCGGCATTTCATTGGCCAATTGCCGGCGTAGATTGCCTTCAATCAGCGCAATGGCGGACAGCACCGTGAGCCCCACACCAAGTGAGACCAACATCAAGGGTGTTGGCGCGCCGGGCCGATGCAGATTGGCCAGCCCCAAGCGCAAAGCCGGGCGGCGGGCATGCGGCAGGCGCCGCGCGAATGCCATCAGCGCCGCCGCCCCAAGGCGGAACAGCAAAAGCGTGCCAATCACCGCCACGATGAACATGGCCGCAAAGCGCGGATTCTCCGCCGTGCCGATCACCAGCGCGGAAAGTGCTGCTGCCGCCGCCAGAATCGCTGCCAGAATACCAAGCCCTGGCCTGCCCACACTCGGCGCCACCACATCGCGAAACAGCGCCGCGCCCGGAATGCTACCCGCGCGGCCAAGCGGCCAAAGCGTAAAGGCCAGCGCTGTCAGCAACCCATAAGCCGCCGCCAACAAAAGCGGCACGGGATAGGGCAGAATGCGCGGCGCCACCGGCAGAATGGAAGCCAAAGCCGCCGCGCCAGCCCAGGTCAGCCCAAAGCCAATCACCAAACCCAGCGCAATACCCAGCAGCGCAAGCGCCATCACCTGCACCAGATAGGTCAGGAAAATCAGCGATGGCGGCGCGCCAAGGCAGCGCAGCGTCGCGATGGTGCGCGCGCGTTGTTCCAGCCAGGCGGAAACGCCGGTGGCAATGCCAATCCCGCCTACCAACAGCGCCGTCAGGCTTGCCAGCGTCAAGAAAAACGCCGCACGATCCAGGAAGCGATTGACGCCCGGGGCGGCAACATCAGAACTTCGTATCCGCCAGCCGCTTTCCGGAAAATCCCTGCGCAAATCTGCAATGAAGCGTTGACGATCCACGCCCGGCGGCAGTGCAAGCCGGTATTCATAGGTGACGAGACTGCCCGGCTGGATCAATTGCGTTGCGCCCAAGGACGCAAGAGCAATCATGGCGCGCGGGCCGAGCAATGAAGGGCTCGCGACCTTATCCGGTTCCTGGGTGATGGTGGCGCGGAAGGTCAGGCGGGCCTCACCCACGCGCAGCACCGCGCCAGGCGCAATGCCAAGCCTCTCGGCAATGAAAGGATCAAGCAGGATATCGCCCGCGCCGAGCGCAACAGGTGGTTGCAGTTCAAGCGCGCCAAATAGCGGATAGGCGCCATCAACCGCCTTCACTTCCACCAGCATGCGCTGGCCGGATTCCGCCACTGCCATGGCGCGGAGCGTCACCACTTCCGAAACCCGCGCGCCGCGTGCCGCCAGCCAGGCACGGGGCGCTTCTTCCAAAGGCCGATAGGGTGAGGCGATTTCAACATCACCGCCCAGAATCCGCGCGCCATCCGCGGCAAGCCCGGCATCCACGCCGGCGCGCAAGGTGCCGACAGCGGTGATGGCCGCGACACCAAGCGCAAGACAGGCCAGCACAATGCGCAAGCCCTGCAAGCCGCCGCGCAATTCGCGCCGCGCGATCCGAAAAGCGAGTGACAAGTTGCTCATGTCGCCACCCTTTGATCCGCGACAATCAGCCCATCTTCAATGCGCAATTGCCGCGGGCAGCGCGCCGCCAGCGCCGGGTCATGCGTGATCAGCAATAGCGTGGTGCCAAGCCGCGCGCGGAGGTCAAACAACAGCGCCATGACTTCCTCGCCCTTGGCGCGATCGAGGTTCCCGGTGGGTTCATCCGCCAGCAGCAGGCGCGGTTCCGCAACAAAAGCCCGCGCCAGCGCCACGCGTTGCTGTTCGCCGCCCGAAAGCTGCGCCGGGTAATGGCCCAGGCGATGGCCAAGCCCAACGGAGCGCAAGGCTTCCGCCGCGCGGTCAAAGGCGTCGCGCACGCCGGCAAATTCCAAAGGCACGGCGACGTTTTCCAGCGCTGTCATGGTCGGGATCAGATGAAAGGCCTGGAAGACAATGCCCAGCCTTTCGCGCCGGAACCGTGCCAGCGCGTCTTCCTCCATCGCGCCGATATCCGCGCCATCAATCAATAGCGTCCCCGATGTCGGGCGTTCCAACCCGGCCAGCAGCATGAGCAGGCTGGTTTTGCCCGAACCGGAGGGGCCAACGATCCCCACCGCTTCCCCAGCCGCGACTTGAAAATCAAGGCCGCGGAGGATGTTGATCTCGCCCTCCCCCGCCCTCACCTTGAAGCCAAGGCGGCTCGCTTCGATCAGGGGTTTGGGGACCCCGGCGCTGGTCCGTTCAGTCATGTGAAGGGCATCCATGGTCTCGCAAAACTCCTATCCTGCCCGCGCATATGGTCGCAGATGGCTCGGGCGCCAATCGCTGGCGTTGCTGGTCTTGGGGGTAATGCCGGCCCAGGCCGCGGAAATCCGGCTGATGATGCTGGGGGATTCCATCACCGCCGGGTATGGGCTGGCGCGCGGGGATGCTCTGCCGGCCAGGCTGGAAGCGGCCCTGCGCGCCCGGGGCCGGGCCGTGCGGGTGATTGATGCCGGGGTTTCGGGCGATACTACAGCGGGCGGGCGCGCCCGGCTCGATTGGGCCTTGGCCGATAATCCCCATGCGGTGATTGTGGCACTTGGCGGGAATGATGGGCTGCGCGCGCTGGAACCACGATCAAGCCGGGCCAATCTGGCCGCGATTTTGGACGCTTTGGCCGCGAAACGCCTGCCCACCATGCTGACGGGCATGCTGGCGCCGCCCAATCTCGGCGCCGAGTATGGGCGGGAATTTGCAGCGAGTTTCAGTGACTTGGCCCGTGAAAGGCCGGGGGTGGTCTTCTACCCCTTCCTGCTGGATGGGGTGGCGGGCGATCTTTCCCTAAACCAGCCGGACGGCATTCATCCAAATGTCGCTGGCGTGGAGGAGCTGGTTCGTCGCATGCTACCTTATGTCGATTCGCTTTTGGGGAAGCTTGCCGCCCCTTAATGCGCCAGATCGTTGAGGAGGGCCGCTGCCATGTTGCGCCTTTTCGTCGCCCTTGCCCTGCCCGCCGCTTTGCGCGCTGAAATCGCTGGCCTTGTTGGCGGCATTCCCGGCGCGCGCTGGGTGCCGCCTGAGAATTACCACCTGACGCTACGCTTCATTGGTGAAATTGAGCCCTGGCGCGCGCAGGAAGTGGATGATGCGCTGATGGCGATCCGCGCGCGGCCCTTCACCTTGCAGCTTGCCGGCGTTGGCACTTTCGAGAAAGCCGGGCGCATCCAATCCCTTTGGGTGGGGGCTGAGCGCAATGACGCGCTGACCCATTTGCAGACCAAGGTGGAAACCGCCTTGCAGCGCGTGGGGCTTGCGCCGGAACGCAAGCGCTTTTCGCCCCATGTGACGCTGGCGCGGACGGACCGCGCCACGCCGGAAAAGCTGATGGCCTTTGTGCAGGCGTATAATCTGTTCCGCGCGACCCCGGTGGAGGTGGAGCATTTCACGCTGTTTTCCTCCCGCTTGGGGAAGGAGGCTTCGGTTTATACGCCGGAAGTGGATTACGATTTGGTGGCGCGCGTGGCGGCGTGAGGGGCAAGGCGTCGTTTTTTCAGGTACGCTGTGCGCTCAAGGTAAGAAAACCCTTGCCAAATATACGCCAATGGCGTAGTTTTTGTTATGCAGATCGTCCGCACCGGGCTGTACCTTCGGCAAATGAAGCGCCTTGGCGCATCAAGCACGGATATGGGGCGGCTTGAGGCAGAAATCGCCGTGAACCCGCAAGCCGGGGACGTCATTCCAGGCCTGATGGGGCTTCGGAAAATCCGTTTTGCTCTGGGCAATAAGGGCAAAAGGGGCGGCGGCAGAGCGGTCTATTTTCTGATGGTGTCCGACGATGTGGCGATTATGATTTTTGCCTATGCGAAATCCGCTCAGGAAGATTTGACGACGGAGCAGCGCAAGGCAGCGCTGGCTTTGCTCAAGGAGATGACCGATGGCCGGTAAAGGCAAAGAACCCAGTTTTGGTGAAGGTTTGGTGGAAGGGCTGCGTGAGGCGGTAGCCTGGAAGCGCGGCGAGGTGGCGCTTGAGGTTGTCAATATTGATCCCATGCCGCCCAGCCGCATCCGCGCCATTCGCAAATGCGTGGCACGTTCGGCCCGCGAATTCGAACAGCGCTTCGGCATCCCAGCGGCGACCGTGAATAACTGGGAACAGGGGCGCCGCAGCCCCGATCCTGCTGCGCGCGCCTTGTTGCTCGTGATTGAGCGGGAGCCTGAGGCGGTTCTAAGGGCGTTGCGGTAATTGGGGCGCGCGCGTCCCTTCCGAGAATCTCCGCCGCAATACTCGCAACCCCACCTTGGCATCCCCCGCCCGCCGGATTAAGCACCACCCCGTGAAACGCCCCGCCACCTTTCTCGCGCGCCTGATCGCGGCCCTGCTGCTGGTGCAGACCGTCCTCGCGCCGGCGCTGTGCTTGGCGCATGCGGCAAGTGCTGGGTTGGCAACGATCATCTGCTCCCCGGATGGGGATCGCACGGTGCATCTGGGCGCCGATGGCCAGGAATTGCCGGCCCCCGAAGCGCATCAGGGCTTCTGCCTAGTCTGCCATGCCCTGCCGCAGGCAGATATCCCCGCGGCACCCATGCTTTCCACCCCGGCGGAAGCTGGCAGCGCGATCATCTGGTTCGCCACTGGCGATGCCGGCTTGCGCCCAGCTTCCCGCGCCCCGCCTTACGACCCGACTGGTCCCCCAGCCCTCTCCTGAGGCCGCCCGGATGCGGGCGGCCACAAGCCGTCCCATCATTCGACCTCAGGAGATTTTTTGTGTTCCACCATATCCATGCGCGGCTTTTCGCCGCCGCTGCGGCCTTGGCCGCCAGCGCCTTTACAGCACAGGCGCAAACCAACACCCCGGCCACACCCAGCGCCACTTTGCCACCCACCATCGTCACCGCCGCCCCTATTTCGGGTAGCCTGACCCGGCCATCCGATGAACAAGCCGCCGAGGAAGCCCGCCGCAACCCCGGCAATGTCACCATCGTCCCAGCCAGTGATTTCCGCGACAGGGCAGGTGCCACCACCATTCGCGATATGCTGCTTTATACGCCCGGCGTCTTCGCGGAGCCGAAATGGGGCGAGGATTCCAGGCTTTCCATTCGCGGTTCTGGCATTGCGCGCAATTTTCATTTGCGCGGTGTGCGGCTTTACCAGGATGGGCTCTCCGTCAATCAGGCTGATGGCAGCGGGGATTTCCAGGAACTGGACCCGCTAAGCTTCCAGCGCGTTGAGGTTTTCCGCGGTGCCAATGCCTTCGCGCTGGGCGCCAATACGCTGGGCGGGGCGCTCAATTTCATAACGCCAACAGGCCGCACGGCGCCTGGGACCACCCTGCGCGGGGAAGGCGGTTCCTTTGGCTTCGCGCGTGGGCAGGTGGCGCATGGCTGGGCGGAAGGGGCGCATGACGCCTGGGCCAGTTTCAGCGGCATGACCCAGGAAGGCTACCGGGACCATAGCGCCGGGCGCGCCTATCGCCTGAATGGCAATACCGGCTGGCAATGGGCAGACAATGCGGAGACGCGCATTTTCATCGCCTATAACAACATCTGGCAGCAGATTCCGGGCGCGGTGACGCGCAGCCAGGCGCTGAATAATCCGCGCGCGGCGAATAGCGCCAATCTTGCCGCGAATGCGATGCGAAATCTGGAAAGCACGCGCCTTGGTACCATCACCGCCATCCGCCCGGAAGAAGGCATTCTGGTGGAAGCCGGCGCCGGTTTTGTCAGCCGCGAATTGGATCACCCGGTCGCTTTTGCGCCCGGGTTCTACCAATACATTGATCAGCGCACGACGGATGTTTCCGCCTTTGGCCGCAGTACCTTTGATCGGCAAATCTTCGGGCGCGAAAATCGCACCATCATCGGCGTCAATGCAGCCAAGGGCCGCAATCGATCACTGCGCTTTTTCAATAATGATGGGCGCCCCACCACAGTGATGACGGCCAATTCCATTGATCGCGCCACCAATCTGGATGCCTATCTGGAAAACAGCCTGGAAGTGCTACCGGGCTTCGCCTTTATCGCCGGTGCTTCCGCCGGCAGAGCCTGGCGTGAAAGTGAGGATGGCTTCCTCTCCAATGGCGATGATTCCGGCAAGGGCGATTGGGGCTGGGTCAATCCGCGCTTTGGCGTGCTGTGGCAGGCAGCGGAAGGGGCGCAGGTTTTCGGCAATCTTTCCTGGACCACGGAACCGCCAACCCTGTCTGATCTGATCCCGCAAGCACAGGATGTGCAGGGCTTTTCCAAATTGGATGCGCAGCGCAGCGCCACGCTTGAAATCGGCACGCGGGGCCGCCGTGGCGATATTGCCTGGGAAGTCGCGGCCTATCATTCGCGGCTGCGCGATGAAATCCAGTGCCAAACGGTGGGATTTAGCCAATGCGTCGCGCTCAATCTCGATCGTTCCATCCATCAAGGCATTGAAGCCGGGGCGGATTGGGTATTCCTGCGCGATATCGGCACGAAGGGCGATGGGCTGAGCTTCCGCCCCGCCTATACCTTCAGCGATTTCCGCTTTGATGGTGATCCCACCTTCAAGAATAATGAACTCCCCGGGGTGCCGCGGCATTTGTTCCGGGCGGAGATGCGCTACCGACACCCCTCTGGCGCCTGGTTCGGGCCGACCACGGATTGGGTGCCGCAAGCCTATTACGTGGACAATGCCAATACGCAAAAAACCGATAGCTATGTGCTGTTTGGGCTGCGTGCCGGCTGGGATTTCGAGAACGGGCTTTCGGCCTTTCTGGAAGCACGGAACCTTGCCGATACGCGCTACATCGCTTCGGCCTCGGTCGCCGCGACCGCCACGCCCAATTCCGCGCTTTACGAACCCGGCACAGGGCGTTCCGTCTTTGCCGGCCTGCAATATCGCTTTTGAGGAAAGATAAGCATCATGAAGAAGCTTCTTGTTCTTGCTGCGCTGCTTTGCGCCTCACCGGTGGCGGCGCATGTCACCATTGACCCTCCGCAGGCCCAGGCCAATGGCCATATGCGTGCGGCCTTTCGCGTGCCGCATGGCTGCGGCCAGCAGGCCACCATCCGCGTGACCGTGACCCTGCCGGAAGGCACCACCGTGGCGCGGCCCATGCCCAAGGCGGGCTGGCACATTGCCATCACCCGCCAACCACTCGCCACCCCGGTTTCCGATGGCCATGGCGGCATGATCACCCACGCCATCACGCAAATTGTTTGGGAAGGTGGCCCCCTTCCCAATGAGCATTATGATGAATTCATCATTGCCATGCGCACGCCGAACCGCCCGGATGAAACCATCTGGATTCCAACCGTGCAGCATTGCGAAGGCGGCGGCATCGCCGCCTGGACTGAAATCCCTGAAGCCGGGCGGCGGAGCACGGATTACCGCTTCCCCGCCCCGGCGCTCCGCCTGACCCCACCCCGCACTGCCGGAGGCCACTGACCCATGCACCCCATGCTGAAAACCCTGCCGCTTGCCGCCCTGCTGCTGGCCGCGCCGCCTTTGGCCCGCGCTTGCGATATGGAAGCGATCAATGCGGAAATGACCACGATTTGCCTGGGCGCCCTGCACCCGACCCGCGCGGCGGCTGAGGCCATCATGGCGCAACTCCCCGCGCCTGAAAAAGCGGCGCTTGCGGCGGCGCTGGCCCGCGCCGGGGATGCCTGCGAAACGGGGGACCCCGCCCAGGGCACCCGTGAAGCCGCCGGTATCATGCGCCTGATCGGCCATATCGAAGCCCGGCTGGGCCTGGCGCCACCCCCTATCACGCTGCACAGGCTGGGCGGCATTGCCCCCGCGCCGCGCGGCTGAAGCCCCTGGAAAGAAGGAAAACCTCATGTCCTCCCTGAACCGCCGCGCCCTTGGCGCCCTGATCCTTGCCCTGCCGGCCTCGGCCGCGCTGGCGCATCATGATGTCACCAAGGGTGATCTTGTGATCGGCCATCCCTGGACCCGCGCCGCCGGCGCCAATACCAATGGCGCGGGCTTCATGACCCTGAAAAACAATGGTTCCGCGCCTGATCGGCTGATCTCCGCCGCCAGCCCCGCCGCCAGGGTCGTGGAACTCCATACCCATATCCGGGAAGGGGATGTCATGCGCATGCGCCCGGTGGCGGATATCCCGATCCCGCCGGGCCAAACCGTGCATCTCCGCCCCGGCGGGCTGCATATCATGCTGATTGGCCTGACCGAGCCGCTCCGCCAGGGGGCCAGCGTGCCGCTGACGCTCCGCTTTGAACGCGCCGGGGAAGTGCAGGTGACGCTTGGCGTTGAATCCGCCGGCGCGCGCGGCCACGCGCATTGATCGGGCGGGGGGCGCAAGGCCCCCCTGCAACGGGTTCGCTTGCCTTTGGCCCCCTTTCGGGCCAAAGAGCGCCCCTATCTTTCACTCCTGATTCTGCATGGAGGGCCTCACATGGCCTCGTCCTTCGACCGTATCGCCGATATCATCGCTGAAAACAGCGAAGTCCCGCGGGATAAGATCCTGCCGGATAGCCATGTGATCACTGATCTTGGCATTGATAGCCTGGACTTCCTGGATATTGTCTTCGCCATAGACAAGGCTTTTGGAATCAAGGTGCCGGTGGAAGCCTGGACGCAGGAAGTGAATGCGGGCAGCGCGCCGGCGGAGAAGTACTTCGTCATGAAGAACCTGGCCGAGCGTGTGGATGAGCTGGTTGCGGCCAAGGCTGGCTGACCGCATCACCACGCCACGCGCCACCGAAAACACGGATCACTGACGCGATGCGCCTGGAATATTTCCAGATGATAGATCGGGTGGCAGCGCGCGAAGGCGATACCATCATTGTGGAAAGCCGCATCCCGGATGCTTCCCCGGTGTTTGAAGGGCATTTCCCCGGCCATCCGCTGATGCCTGGCGTTCTATTGGTGGAAACCATGGCGCAGACTTCCGGCTGGTTATTGCTGGATCTGATGGGTTTTGCGCGCATGCCCTTTCTGATGGCGGTGAAGGAAGCGAAGTTCCGTAGCTTCATCGGCCCCGGCACGGCGGTGCGCGTCTATGCCAAGCGCCTGCATGATGGTTCAGGTTTTGCGGTGACCGAGGCGCGGATTGAAGCCGATGGCAAGCGCATCACCGATGCGGAACTGACCTTCCGCATCATGGATTACCCCGCGCCGGAATTGGCGGATGCCATGCGCGGGCGGGGCCGGGAATTGGGGCTGCTATGACAAGGCGCGATGTCGTCATTACGGGAATTGGGCTGGTATCCTCGCTCGGTGAAGGGCCGGATGCGCATTGGGCAGCGCTGCATCATGGCGCCAAGCCCGTGGTGGATGCGGCAAGCTTCGCGCCCTTTCCGGTGCACCCTTTGCCGGCGCTCAGCCTTGATGCGCAAATCCCGAAAAAGGGCGATCAGCGCCAGATGGAACCCTGGCAGCGGCTTGGCACCTATGCCGCCGGGCTTGCTATTGACCATGCCGGGGCGCGCGGCCTGGTTGCCGATATGCATTTGGTGGTGGCGGCTGGCGGTGGAGAGCGTGACATCGCGGTAGATGAGGCGATGACGGCGGTGTTGACCAGTTGCACGCCGGAAGCTTCTGGCGCGCTGCTGAATGAGAAGTTGGCCACTGAATTGCGGCCAACGCTGTTTCTGGCGCAGCTTTCCAATCTGCTCGCGGGCAATATCTCGATCGTACATGGCGTGACGGGGTCTTCGCGCACGCTGATGGGCGAAGAAGAAGCCGCTGCTGATGCGATTCGGATTGCCGCCGCGCGCTTGGCCGAAGGGCGGGGTGAGATTGCTTTGGTGGGCGGCGCTTTTGCGTCTCAGCGTTGGGATATGGTGCTGGCTTATGCGCCAGGTGGCGTGCTGTGGCAGGGCGATTACGCGCCAATTTCCGCGCGTGGCGATGCGGGTGGGTTGATCCCTGGCGGCATGGCGGCGTTTCTGGTGTTGGAAACGGCAGAACATGCGCGCGCGCGTGGTGCCAAGGCCTTGGCGCGGATTGGTGGGATTGCGAGCAATGCGGCGCATCAGCGCGCCGGCGGCGGTTCTGCGGCTTCGGCGGCGGCGCTGTGGCAGGGCATGGCTTGCGATACCGCTGGGCTTGGCGTGATTTCCGGCATGACAGGTGTGGCGGAAGCGCGGATTGAAGAAGAAGCCTTCCTGGCAGGGCTTGGCGGTGTGCCGGTACGGCGCAGCGGTTCCGTGCTTGGGCATGGGGTGGAAGCGAGCTTCCCTGCCAATGTCGCGCTCGCGGCACTCGCGCTTTCGCGCGGTGGTTTCTACCCGGCGATGGACCCCGCCGATGCCGGCGATGGCCCGGTGGAGCGCATTCTGGTGACCGGCTTCGGCCAATGGCGCGGTGAAGCGCTTGCGCTGCTGGAGAAAGCGCCATGAAGGATCATCTGGGCCGCCCCTTGGTGTCGGTGACGGGGATTGGGCTCGTGAGCCCGCTCGGCTGGGGGTTGGAGAAGAATTGGGCGGCGCTGCTGGCGGGCACTTCCGGCATTACGCGGATTCGCCGATTTGCGACCGATCATCTGAAAACCACCATGGCCGGCACGGTGGATTTGCCGGAAGAAATCGCTGGTGCCGATCCCGTGCCCGCGCCGGTGCGCGTGGAACGCATGGCGGAAGCGGCGATTGCGGAAGCGCTGGGAAATGCCGGTTTGCAGGTGGGTGATTTTCCGGGGCCGCTGATGCTCGGCATGCCTCCGGTGGAAATGGAATGGCCGCAACGCGTGGCGCTGGCGCGGCGCGCGGGCGGGCATGATCACGCGGCGCTGTCCAAAACCAGTGTCGGCCAGCGTGATTTGTATGAGACCTTTTTGTATGGCGGTGTTGGCGAAAGATTGGCGCTACGTTTCGGCACCAAGGGCGCGCCGATTGCCATCACGACCGCCTGCGCCACCGGCGCTTCCGCCATTCAATTAGGTGTTGAGGCGATCCAACGTGGTGAAGCGAAATCTGCCATTGCGCTTGGCACGGATGGTTCCGTGCAGCCGGAAGCGGTGATCCGGTTTTCGCTGCTGTCTGCGCTTTCTTCACGCAATGAAGACCCGACCAAGGCATCGCGCCCCTTTGAGAAATCCCGTGACGGTTTCGTGATGAGCGAAGGGGCGGCGGCGCTGATCCTGGAAGATTTGGAACATGCCCGCGCGCGCGGCGCCACGATCATTGGCCTGGTGCGTGGCTGCGGCGAGAGGGCGGATAATTTCCACCGCACGCGGTCCAATCCTGATGGGTCTTCCATCATTGGCGCCATGAAGAATGCGCTCGCCGATGCCGGCTTGCAGCCAGCCGATATTGGCTATGTGAATGCGCATGGCACCAGCACGCCGGAGAATGACAAGATGGAAGCGCTTGGCCTGCGCGCCGTATTTGGTGAGGCGCCACCGCCGATTTCGTCCAATAAATCCATGATCGGCCATACGCTTTCCGCCGCTGGTGCCATTGAAGCGGCCTTCAGCCTGCTGACGCTGCGCGACCAAATCCTGCCGCCCACGATCAATCATGTGGAACCGGACCCGACGCTTGGGCTGGATGTGGTGCCGAATGACGCGCGGCGTGTTTCGGGCTTGCGCCATGTGCTGTCCAATTCCTTTGGCTTTGGCGGGCAGAATGTCTGCCTTGTGCTGAGTGCCGCGCCATGATGCGGGCACTTCGTCTGCATGGGGATCGTGATCTGCGGCTGGAATCCGTGGCGCCACCGCCGCCACCTGCCGCGCATGAGGTGCAGCTTCGCATTCGCGCCGTGGCGCTGAACCATATTGATGTTTGGGGCTTTCGCGGCATGGCCTTCGCCAAGCGGAACCTGCCCCTTACGGTTGGCGCGGAAGCGGTCGGCGAAATCGTCGCGCTTGGTTCCGCCGTGACGGGCTGGAAGATTGGCGATCATGTCGCGCCCTATGGTGCTGCGACCTGTGGCGTGTGCAAGGCCTGCCGTGAA
Source organism: Roseomonas sp. (assembly GCA_020249285.1). Lineage (GTDB taxonomy): Bacteria > Pseudomonadota > Alphaproteobacteria > Acetobacterales > Acetobacteraceae > Neoroseomonas. The sequence continues at coordinate 146,208 of JADCFX010000014.1, forward strand.
GGGCGCGATAATCTTTGCGAGAATGTCGGCGGCGTGAAGGGTTTTCATTTGGATGGCTTCGCGCAGGAGCTGATGAACCAGGATGCGCGGCTTCTGGTGCGGGTGCCGGATGCGCTTTCCTTCGAAGATGCCGCTTGCGGGCCGATCACCTTTTCCACCGTGGAACATATGCTGTTCGACAATGCCAAGCTGCAAGCGGGAGAAACCATCCTGATCCATGCCGCCGGTTCCGGCATTGGCACGGTGGCGGTGCGAATCGCGAAGGATTTGGGCTGCACCGTGATCGCGACCGCGGGCGATGATGAAAAATGCGCCAAGGCCAAGGCATTGGGCGCGGATCATGTGGTGAATTACTCAACCCAGAATTTCCCAACCGTGGCACGCCGCGTGACCGGCAAGCGCGGCGTGGATGTTGTGTTTGAACATGTCGGCGCTTCCACATGGAGTGGCAGCCTGCTCTCGCTCAAAATGGGCGGGCGCTTGGTGACCTGCGGGTCCACGTCCGGTGTTTCTGCGGAAACCAATCTGATGATGGTGTTTCAGCGCCAGCTTCGCATCTTTGGGTCCTTTGGCGCTTCCATGCGCAATATCGCGGATGGCTATGCGAAAATGGCGCGCGGTATTCTGCCCGTATTGGATACGGTGGTGCCTTTGGAACGCTTTGCCGAGGGGCTGGAACGGCTGGAAAGCCGGCGCGTCTTCGGCAAGATTGTGGTGACGCTGTGAAGCGCAGCGCGCCACGCGGATGAATTTTCTGATCGGGCTTCTGCTGCGCGCGGGCTTCGGCTTTCTGCGCCTGCTTGGGCCGCGTTTTGGTCCAGCACTCGGCGCTTTCCTGGCGCGCAATCTGGGGCCAATCACACCAGCACATCGCATCGGGCGGGATAACATAGCCGCTGCCTTTCCGGAAAAATCGGCGGCGGAGCGTGCCGCCATTCTGACAGAAGCCTGGGACAATCTCGGCCGCACCGCCTGCGAATATGTACATATGGATCGGATTTGGGATTTCGATCCCGAAAATCCGAAGCCGGGCGGGCTTATCAGCGCCTCCGTCGAAACCGTCGCGCTCTATGAAAGACTGCGGGAAGACGGCAAGCCCGCCATTGTCTTTTCCGCGCATCTCGCGAATTGGGAATTGCCGGCTGTGGCGGCGGCCAAGCACGGCATTGACAGTGCGGTTTTGTATCGCACGCCAAATAACGCCGCCGTGGCGCGTGAAATCCTGAGGCTGCGTAAGGATAGTATGGGGGTTTTGGTGCCAGCCGGCATGGGCGCGCCTTTGCGTTTGGCCCGCGCGTTGGAAGCGGGGCAGCATATCGGCATGCTGGTGGATCAGCGCTTCGGGCGTGGGCCGCGCGTGATGTTCATGGGGCGCGAAGCGGGGGCTAATCCGCTGCTCGCGCAATTGGCGCGGCGCTATGATTGCCCGGTGCATGGCGCGCGCGCCATTCGCCTGCCTGGTGGGCGGTTTCGTCTGGAATTGACCGAGGAAATCCCCATGCCACGCGATGCGGAGGGCTTGATTGACATCAACGCCGCCACGCAAAAAATGAACAAGGTGATTGAAGGCTGGGTCAGGGAATATCCCGGCCAATGGCTTTGGATGCATCGTCGCTGGCGGTAACAAACTTCACAGGAAAGGCGGGTTTTCATGCTCACGATCAGGCGTTCCAAGCCGCTTTCCGAACTTGATCGCGGCGAATCCTTTGAAGCGCAGGATACGCTGAGCGCCGCGAATGTCGCGCGTTTTTCCGTAATGTTCGGCCTGGATGGCAAGGTGGTGCCGGCGCGCGCTGCGGGCGCATTGCTCGCCCATGTGATCACCACGCGCTTTCCGGGGCCGGGCAGCCGGATCATTGCCGAAACGCTCCGCTATGGCGGCGGCATGGCGGAAGGCGATGTGCTGACAACGGGCCTGGTGGTGCTGGATATTGACCGGCAGGCAGGGGTGGCGCGACTTGCCTGTCGCGTGACCGGGCCTGGCGGCGTGGTGCTGGCAGAAGGCGAGGTTGAGGTGCTGCCCCCGACCACCGCCGAAGAACGCGCCCTGCCGCAAATGACCGGGCTTGGCCCCCATGCCGGCAAGGTGATGGCGGACCTGTTCGCGCGCTGCCGCGCCCTGCCGCCTGTGCCGACCGCGGTTGCACACCCTTGCGATGCCGAAAGCCTGCGCGGTGCGATCCTGGCCGCGCAGCAAGGGCTGATCACGCCGATCCTGACGGGGCCGGAGGCGCGGATTCGCGCCATTGCCGCCAAGGAATCGCTCGATCTTTCCGGCATTGAGCTGATTGGCACGGAACATAGCCATGCCTCGGCTGAGGCAGCGGTGGCGCTGGTGCGGGAAGGCCGAGCGGCGGCTTTGATGAAGGGCAGCCTGCATACGGATGAATTGCTGGGCGCGGCTTTGGCGAAGGAAGCGGGGCTGCGCACGGAACGGCGCGTGAGCCATGCCTTTGTAATGGATGCGCCGCTTTACCCGCGCCCGCTGATCATCACGGATGCGGCGGTGAATATCGCGCCCGATCTGGAAGCCAAGGCCGATATCATTCGCAATGCCATCAAGCTGGCGCAGGCCATGGGCATAGCGACGCCCAAGGTCGCGATCCTGGCCGCGGTTGAAACCGTGACGCCCAAGATGCAGGCCACCTTGGATGCCGCGGCGCTTTGTAAAATGGCGGAGCGGGGGCAGATCAGCGGCGGCGTGCTGGATGGGCCGCTGGCCTTCGATAACGCCATCAGCCCCGTGGCGGTGGCGGCCAAGGGCATTCAATCCCCGGTGGCGGGCCAGGCGGATATCCTGCTGGTGCCGGATTTGGAGGCGGGAAATATGCTCGCCAAGCAATTGGCCTATCTGGGTGGGGCGGAGTCTGCCGGGATTGTGCTGGGCCTCAGGGTGCCCATGGCGCTGACCAGCCGGGCGGATAATGCCATGGCGCGGCTGGCTTCTGCCGCCTTATTGCGGCTGATGGCGCCGGCTTAGGGCGCCTTGAGACTTCTCTTTTCAGCCCTGGGTCGGATGGGGTATAAGGGGGTTATGAACGCATTCCGAATCTTCGCCTTGTGGCCGCGCGCCATTTTCTTTCTGCCGCTTGGGTTGGCGATGGCCGGCTGCAGCGACTCCTCTCAGGTCCGAGAGGTGGAGCGCGACGAATACAACACTGACAGCAGACGCGAACAATTGCTGCGCGCGACATCAGCTGCCGGCACTTCGGGCGGCATCACGCTGTTTGGTGGTGGCACGGAAAAGGGCCAGGAGAGCAGCGCCGGCGCCGGAGGGCTTGGAGTTAATGCCTTTCTCTGGCGTGCGACTTTGGATACGCTCTCCTTTATGCCCTTGGCCTCGGCTGATCCGTTTGGCGGCGTGATCATCACCGATTGGCATGCGCCGGGTGGCGTTTCCAGTGAACGCTTCAAGGCGACGGCTTATGTACTGGGGCGGCAATTGCGCTCTGACGGCGTGCGGATTTCGGTATTTCGTCAGGTACGCGGGCCGGGCGGCTGGGTGGATGCGCCGGTCAGCACCGCAACAGGCGCAGAATTGGAAGACAAGGTGCTGACCCGCGCGCGCGAATTGCGGAGCCAATCGGCGGGGCGCTGAGCGCCTTGGGCGTATTGCGGGACTGAGTTAGTGCGTCCCGTTCACCTTCTTTCACTGGATAGACACTGGCGCAGCGCTCGTTCTGTCTGAATCGCGTGGCGGTTCCGACAGAACGAACCTAAGCTGCTGTGAATACTTCTTTTCGCTGTATTTTTCGAGCCGCCAAATGCTCCCACTTGGCCGAAATATGGTCTGGCTTTTTCAATCCCCAATAATGTTCATGCTGCTGACAGGGATGTTTACAATTCCAGCGCCATTGAGCGTCACGGGTGTTGCAAGCGGCGCCCATAGCAGGGGATTGCCCGCGGTTTGCGCATCAAACACGCCGACATGGGTCAAGGTGCCGGGCGCTGTTGTAAAGCTGAAGCGCACCTGGGAAATATTATATTGCATGCCCGTTCCAAAAAAAGTGACCGGCTGGCGGGTATAGCCAGTGCCCGTCGGTTCCCCCAGAACGCCGCTGGCGTCGGAACCGCCGGTGCCAAGGGCGATGAAGACGGCAGTGGGCAGCGCCGGGCGACGCCCGATTACGGATCGGCCGAGCATATTCTTCGCGTAGTCTGTCAGGGATGTCATGCGATTCGTCCTGTGATGATCGGGTTCAGTGGGCGCCTGACCTGCGACGGTGGAATTTCTTCAACGCAGATCAGGCGCAAAAAGTGGCGAAAAAGATCAGGCAACAACCGCGCCATCAGGCCAACGCCAGCTTGTGCCATCGCTGACCGCGAAGCGCTTGTTGGCGGTGCCGTCCGAGACATAAATCATACACCGAGGATAAGTGGCCGCGGGTGGCAAGGTGGCCACCGTGTAGGTTGGCAATTGCAGCGGTGAACCTGCCTGTACGGCGCCTGTGCCCTTGCCCAGCAAAAGCAAATTCACGTTGGTATCGGCGCCCTGGGCCGTGATTTGCGGTGGTGCGCTACCGCCTGCGCCATTGATGCGCACGAAATTGACCGGGGTTGCTACCGCATTCACTTCAAGTGCGATATTGCCACGGCTGTTCAGCCGTACCGGGGCGATGTTCTTGGCCGACAGCGCAAGCGGGATATTGACATCCGCGCCTGTCGCCGAAAGGCCTGGTGTACCACCCGCAGCGCTACTCAAAACGGTTACCTGATTGACAGTACCTGCCGGCGTGGTGATGGCCAAGCCGTGAGCACCCAGCGCGCCCCCCATTGAGATATTGCCTGCCGCAATGCGCATTTGCTCCGTGCCACCAGCGGAAACCGCTATCGTGGCAGCGCCCGGCTGAAATAGCCCGGTATCCTGAGACCCCACCATGGCGCCTGGGCGATCAACACGGCCCGCCGGCGCGGCGGAAGCGACGAAACCATTTGTGCTGGCATTGATAAGCGGTCCGCCATTGCCATTGCCAAGCAGCGGTGGTGTTCCAAGGTAGACCTGATTGGGCGTACCGGTCACCACATTGGCAAGATGGATGGCGGCAGAACCATCATTCAGGCGGTTGAAAAATTCGGCGCGAAAGGCAAAGACATCCAAACGGTTATTGCTGCCATTGACACGAATGGCGTTGCTTTCGGTATCATCAACGCGCAAGTTTCCGATCTGCACGCGCACATTACTGCCATCAATCTGGATCCCGGCGGCGCCTGGCAAAGGTATTGATGCGCCGACGTTGATGACTTCCCCTTGGGTCGTGATGTTGGCAATGCGGCCTTCCACATCATTACCATCAATCCAAACGCCGTATCGCGAAAAATCCGCATAGATATTGCTGCCGTAAAACTTGGTCGTAATGCCGGAAGCGGAGGAGCTGAAGCGCAATGTGGAACGCGCGCCCAGGACAAAAATATCATCCAGGAAGACGCCATCCACCCTTCGGAACACCAGCGCATCCTGATTGTTCTGCTGCCAGGTAAGGATATTCGTATCATTGGTCTGGAAGGTCCAGAAGTGCACATGTTCCAGCCGGCAGATATCGTAACACCGATCAACCTCAACCCCGCGGGTGAAGATCTGTCCGCGTAGGCGCTTGATGCTCATGCGGCCGGAATTGTCGCACCAGATGCCACGATTGACAGCGAGCAAATAAACATTCTCAAAATCCACCGCACCAAGGCAATCCTGCACGCGAAAGACGTAATCATAGTCGGTCGGCGCCCAGGTGGCGCTGGGTGAAGCATGATACTGGCGGATGGCGATATCACGCACGATCGAACCGCGAGCCATGGTGCCTGAGAAAGTGAAGGGCGTGAATCCGGTCTGATCGATCCTGAGCCAGGTTCCATTGCCCTCATTCGGGCCTTCGGTGAAACCCGCACCTTGCAAGATAACCGTAACGCCATTGATCACAACGGGGCTCGCAATGCGATAAATGCGTGGGCCAAATTGCAGAATACCGCCGCCCGCAATCTTGAGCGCATTCACCGCCGCCTGAATAGCGGGCCCGTCATCAACAACACCATTACCGATGGCGCCATAATCACGCACATGGACAGGCCGATCCGCAAGCAGCCCGCTGCGCAGCTGCGCAAGGCTCGCACGACGTGTCGCAAGCGTGGCGCCGCTTGTCTGGACGACAGGCAGCATATCGGCATCAGCGGTGCTTGAGGCGCTTTGAAGCGCGCTGATTTTGGTGTCTGACATGGTTTACCTTTTCCTGGTTGCGGCCAAGCGCTTCGGATCTACTGACCCAAAGCGTGGCGAGTTCTGGATGTCGGGAATGGGAAGGTTCAGAACAGCAGCAATTGGCCGCCGTCTTCGAGCAGCAGAATGCCGCTATCTTCGTTCAACAGACGCGGCGGTGTACCGATGGCAAATGGCGCGGAGAGGGAGGAGTGATTGGTATCCGCCGTATTGCGCGCCAGAATGCGATAGCCACCGCCGGAAGCCTGAGCAGGAAAAAGCGTGCCTGCCCTGCCATTGGTGACCGCCGAGGATTGGGTGGCAATGACAGTACCGGCCGCGTTGCGCAGCTGGAAGGTGATATTGGTGATGCTGCCGAGAATGGAGGCGCCAACAGGGATGGAAGCGCCCGGTTCCACAGCATTGGGCATGGCATCAATGGTGATGGCGCGGGCCTCGGCGCTCACGCTGAGAGTCACGGTGAAGGGCAGATTTGCCGAGCGTTGAATGGTTGGCGGCGTGCCGAGGGCATCCAGCACCACTGCGGCGCCGGTCAGATTACCTGTGCGGACCGGCAACATGGTGGTCCCATCGGCAGCCTGCACCAGCATGATATCACCAACGCGCACCCGGTCAGCGGCGGGCGTGAAATAGCCCGCCGCCTCAGTTTCGGTGCGGGTATCTGTGGTGCGATAATGCCAAAGGGTGAAGCCATTCGCGGCGCTGAGCGCCGTGAGGTTGGTCGCGATGAAGGGCATGGGCGCTCCTGATCCGTGCTGCGCAGCAGGGCGAGTGCCCGGCTGGCTGCAAGGTTGGGGTGAAGGTTCAGGGAGGGGGGAGCTTTGGGCGCAATTCGGCCCTTGATAGGAGTTCAGATAAAGGCATTAAAGCCTATTGTCAAGGAATTTTTATGGTATTGCAGAATTTTCTCCTCACTCCCAGGGGTTTGTAAAATTCCGCTCCAAGGGCGCCGTTCAATGCGGAGCCGCGCCCATGATCTGTCGCCTGATCGTCTTGCTTGGCTGTCGCTCCGCATCGCTGCTGCTACCGCGACGCTTGCGGAGCTGATGGAGGGTGGCATTGCCTTTGCGCTGCCTTTTCGCTCGCGCGGTTTGGCCCGTTTCGCGGGCGGGCGTTGTTTGGCGCCTTGGCTGCTGGGCTGCCGGCAGACATGAGGCGCCGCCATGTTTCAGCCCTGGCTTTTTGCGCTATCATAGCGTCATGCGTGTTTTACCCCTTGCCCTTGCCTTGCTGCTTGCCGCCTGTGCCGAGCGTTGGGAAAAACCCGGCGCGACGGAAGCCGATTCGGATGCCGCGCAAGCTGCCTGCACCGCCCAGGCGGCCGAGCAAATCAGGCCCGCCATGGTCTGGATGCAGGTCCAGCCGGCCTATTGGGAACCAGGCGAAACCCATTGCTGGACCAGCCCCAATGGCGCGACGCGCTGCACCCGCCGCCCGGCACGGCTGCGCCCGCCGATCTATGATTGGGTGGATGTGAATATCCCAATCAGGCAGGAAGCCCGCGCCAAATGTCTGGCGGAGCAGGGTTTTGCATATAAGGGGCTGCGGCCACTCAGGCTTTTTTGAGCGCGGAGCATTTTCAAGCCAAGTGGAGGCACTTGGCGGCTCGGAAAATGCGACCAAACAATGGCTTAGAGCATATCTGCCGCCGCACTGGGCGGCGGAGATGCTATAAGCGGGTTGATGCTTCGGGGGTGCGGGATTAGCTTGCTGCCCTTGCTGCAAAGGTTCCGTCCCACATGAAGCTCATCGCCGATCGTCTTGATCGTATTTCACCCTCCCTCACCATCGCCATGACCGCCAAGGCGCGCGCGCTGAAGGCCGCGGGCAAGGACATCATTGGCCTTTCCTCTGGGGAGCCCGATTTCGACACCCCACGCAATGTGAAAGACGCGGCGATTGCGGCGATTGAACGCGGTGAGACGAAATACACCGATGTCGCGGGCACGCTGGAACTCCGCCGCGCAATCTGCACCAAGTTCAAGCGTGATTCCGGGATTGAATATACGCCCGAGGAAATCCTGGTCGCCACTGGCGGCAAGCAGGTGATCTTTGATGCGTTGGTCGCGACGATCAATCCGGGCGATGAGGCGATTATCCCCGCCCCCTGCTGGGTTTCCTACCCGGATATCGTGGCTTTGGCGGAAGGCACGCCGGTGATCGTGCAATGCGGCCAGAATTCGGGCTTCAAAATGACCGGTGAGCAATTGGAAGCCGCGATCACGCCGCGCACCAAGTGGCTGATCCTGAACAACCCCTGCAACCCAACCGGCGCCGCCTATAACGCGGCCGAGATCAAGGCGCTGACGGATGTGCTGATGCGCCATCCGCATGTGTGGGTATTCACTGATGATATCTACGAAAAGCTTGCCTATGACGGCTTCAAGCCGGCCACCGTTTTGGAAGTGGAACCGCGCCTGAAGGACCGCACAGTGACCATGAATGGCTGTTCGAAAGCCTATGCCATGACCGGCTGGCGCATCGGCTTTGCCGGCGCGCCGCTTTCGCTGATCAAGGCGATGGACAAGCTGCAAAGCCAGTCAACCTCCAACACGTCTTCCGTGTCTCAGGCGGCGGCGGTGGAAGCGCTGACCGGGCAGCAGGACAGCATTGAGGATATGCGCAAGGTCTATGAACGCCGGCGCAATATGGTGGTGGATATGCTGAACGCCGCGCCTGGCTTGCGCTGCCACAAGCCGGAAGGCGCGTTTTATGTCTTCCCGGATATGCGCGGCTGCATCGGCAAGACCACGGCGGGCGGCAAGAAGATTGAAACCGATGAGGATTTCACCATCGCGCTGCTGGAAGAGACCGGTGTTGCCACCGTGCATGGCGCGGCCTTTTTAAGCCCGGGGCATTTCCGCATTTCCTATGCGACATCGGATGAAGCGCTGCGCGAAGCCTGCACGCGCATTCAGAAGTTTTGCGCGGGAATGAAGTGAAACCAGATTTCCGCCTGCGCCCCGTTTCGGAGGCGGATTTCGAACCCCTGCTGTCCCTGAGTATCCGCGTGTTGCGCGCGGATCTCGAACGCCTTGGCCGCTTCAAGCCGGAGCTTCGGCGCGAGCGGTTTCGGGCTATTTTCAAGCCCGCGACGCTTTCGGCGATTGAAGTCGCGGGGGAATGCGTTGGGTGCATTGGTGCTGAGCCGCGCGCCGATCATCTGCATATTCATGCCTTTTACGTTCAGCCCGTATTTCAGGGATGCGGGCTTGGGGCGGCAGTGCTGGCGCGCGTGACAGGCCAATACGCCCGCTTGCCCGTCAGGATCGAGGTGCTGAAGGGAAGCGCGGCTTTGGGCTTTTGGCAGCGGCAAGGTTTTGGCCAATCGGGCGAAGAGGATTTCGACCTTTTGCTGGAACGGCCAGCGCCGCTTGGCGAAGCCGCAGGAGCGCCGTAATCTAACCCTTTTTACAATAGGAATGCTTTTCGATGCCCGCCCTTGCCGAAAGATTGAGCCGCGTTTCCATCTCCGCTTCCGTGATCATGACGATCAAGGCGCGGGAATTGGCGGCGCAGGGCATCAAGGTGATCAGCCTAGCCTCTGGCGAGCCCGATTTCCCTTCGCCACCGCATGCGATTGAAGCGGCGCATCAGGCGGCTCTCGCGGGCGATACCAAATACCCGCCGCAGGATGGCACCAAGCGGCTCAAGGAAGCGGTGCAGCGGAAATTCAAGCGCGACAATAACCTTGACTACGCGCTTGATGAGATCATGGTCACCAATGGTGGCAAGCAGAGCATCTTCAACGCCTTCATGGCGACGATTGATCCGGGCGATGAGGTGCTGATCCCAGCCCCCTTCTGGGTTTCCTATGCCGAAATGGCGAAGGTTGCGGGCGGCGTGCCGGTGACGATCAATTGCCCGCAGAATAATGGCTTCAAGTTGCGGCCCGAGGATTTGGACGCCGCCATTACGCCCAAGACCAAATGGGTGATGATCAATTTCCCGAATAATCCAACGGGTGCGGCATGTTCGCGCGCCGAAATGCAGGCGATTGCGGCGGTGCTGATGAAGCACCCTCATGTCTGGGTGATGACCGATGATATGTATGAACACCTGATCTATGATGGGTTTGAATTCTGCACCATTGCCGATGTGGAGCCGCGCCTGAAGGACCGGACGCTGACGGTGAATGGCGCGTCAAAAACCTATGCCATGACCGGGTGGCGCATTGGTTTCTGCGGCGGACCCAAGGCGCTGATCAAGGGCATGATGAACATGCAGGGCCAGGCGACGGCGGGCGTTTCCACCATTTCCCAAGCTGCTGTGGCCGCTGCCTTGGATGGGCCGCAGGAATTGGTGCGCGAAAGGGCTGAGGAATATCGCCAGCGCCGCGATTTGGTGGTGGAGATGCTGAATGCTGCGCCGGGTATTTCCTGCCACAAGCCGGAAGGGGCATTTTACGTTTTCCCGAACATTGCCGGCTGCATCGGCAAAACCAGCAAGGGCGGTCGCAAGATCGAAACCGATACGGATTTCGCCATGGCGCTGTTGGAAGAAAAATATGTCGCGACCGTGCAAGGCACGGCCTATGGCATGTCCCCCTATTTGCGGATTTCCTATGCGACCAATACGGAAAACCTGCGTGAGGCATGTGGCCGCATCCAGGAATTCTGCCGCGAATTGAGCTGAACGCGCGATGCTGCGCGCGGGGCGCGATTCTGACGCGGCGGGCTTCATAACGCTGATCCGCGATTGCTGGGCGGAATATCCGGGCTGCGTTTTTGATCTGGATGGGGAATTGCCGGAACTCCGCGCGCTCGCCAGCTATTTTGCTGCACAAGATGGCGCGCTGTGGGTGGCCGAAGAAGCGGGCGCGGTGGTCGGCATGGCCGCCGCGCATCCTTTGCCTGGCACGCCGGATTGGGAAATTTGCCGCGTCTATGTTGCGGCCAGCCAGCGCGGCACGGGCCTAGCCTTGGCGCTGATGGAAGCGGCGGAAGCCCATGCGCGAGAAGCGGGGGCGGAGGTGATCCGGCTTTGGTCCGATACACGCTTCACCCGCGCGCATGGATTCTACGCCAAGCTTGGCTATGTGCGGCAGGGGCCGATCCACGTTTGTAATGATCTTTCCAATTCGCTGAATTTTCCCTTCGTGAAGGCAGCGCGCGGCGTGGTTGTGCAAGCGCTGGATGCCTCGGCCGCCGAACATGCCGAGAGGCCCTTGGCGGATATTCTGGTGGCTTGCGTTGCCGCCGGCGCTTCAGTTTCCTTCCTGCCGCCGCTGAGTGCTGAGGCAGCGCAGGGTTTCTGGCGGCGCAGCCTTGCCGATATCGCACTTGATCGGAAAGTCATCTGGGTCGCTTGGGCAGATGGCGTTCTGGTTGGCACCGTGACGCTTGATCTGGCAACGCCCCCCAATCAGCCACACCGCGCAGAAGTGGCGAAGCTTCTGGTGCATCCGGCAGCGCGGCGGCGCGGCGTGGGACAGGCGCTGATGGCGGCTTTGGAAGCGGAAGCTTTGCGGCGCGGGCGGCGCTTGCTGACACTCGACACCCGCGCGGATGATGCTGGAGAGGCTTTGTATCGCGCGCTTGGCTGGCAGGAAGCCGGGCGCATTCCAGGCTTTGCGCTGAATGCGGATGGCAGCGCCTCGGCCACCGTAATCTTCTACAAGCAGATAGGTGACGCATGATTTCGGTGGATTGGTGCCGCATGATGGCGGCCTATAACAGCGAAATGAACCGCCGGCTTTACGCCGCGGCAGATGGGCTGGATGCCAACGCACGGCAAGCAGATGGCGGCGCCTTTTGGGGCAGCATTCAAGGCACGCTCTGCCATTTGGTCTGGGGCGATGCCACCTGGATGAGCCGCTTTGATGGGTGGGAAAAACCGAGTGTTGGCATGAAGCAAAGCCCCGTGATGATCACGGATTGGGCTGAGTTGAAGGCGCGCCGTGCTGCCGCCGATGCGAAGATTGAAGCCTGGGCAGCAAGCCTAACGCCCGAACGCCTGGCCGCACCGCTGACCTGGTATTCCGGCATTGCGGAGCGTGAGGTCAGCATGCCGCTTTGGATCACGGTCGGGCATTTTTTCAATCATCAGACGCATCATCGCGGCCAGGCGCATGCGCTACTGACGCGCGCCGGGGCGGCCACGGGTGATACGGATTTGCCTTGGGTGCTGGATTTGCCGACGCTTGGGCTTAACTGATTTTCACGGCGGCGCGCCCCGATAGGGCGGCAAGAAACGCGCCAAGGCTGATTGCGACCGCGCCAAGCATTTCGAAGATGGTCGGCACTTCGCCCAGGATGAAGAAGGCCAGCAAAAAACTCGCGACAGGCAATAGCGCAAGACTCATGGCCGTTGCGGGTGCTCCGATCAGCATGGTCGAACGCCCGAGCGAGAAGATGGTCAGGGCGCCCATCAGCACGCCCTGATAAAAGCCTTGAAACAGCAAATCCGAAGTGGGGATTTGCGCGAGCTTCGACGAATCCCAAAAGAACCAAATAAAGAACGGTAGATAAATCAGCATGGAATAGACGCTGAGCAAGGCCGCACCCTGCAAGGCGGAAAGCCCGGAACGGCGCATCCGCAGCAGATAGACGGAACCCATCATGCCCGCGCAGACAAACAGGATATCGCCCTTCCAGTAATCAAGATGGATGCTGGAAATGCTGACCCCGCCGATCGCCAGCGCGCCAAGGGTGATGAAACCAAGCCCCAATTTGCGCAGATTTGAGATCGCCTCACCCAAAAAATAAAAGCATAGCAGGCTGGTAAACAGCGGCATGAGACCGGTGGAAAGCGTCAAATGCCCAGCCGGGGCAAGGGCGAGACCCTTGGTCGTCAGCATCGCCAGCGGCGCGCCTTGCAGCAGGGCGAACCAAAGCCCCTCAAGCCAGGCATGGCGCGGCATGGAACCAGCGAGCCGGAGCAGCACCGGCAGCAGGATCAGCCCGCCAATGCCATAGCGCAGCAGAACAATATCAGCGGGGGTGACCGATTCCGTTACCGCAAGCCGTGTAAAGGCGGGCCAGGCCGACCAGACAATGGCAGTGAGCGACGCCCATAAGGTGCCGTGAAGCATGGTGCTTGTCTTGGCTTTTGCCGTATCGCTTTGGAAATGGGCGGACACGCGGGCTGCCGATCACGCGCAAGGAAGGCCGCAGGGCATGGTCTCAGCCCTTCGGCACCCCGGCTAATTCAAGGCCGCGCGCATAGTTTTCGCGGTCTTCTTGCCGGGCCAGGGGGTAGGTGCGGATGAAATGTTCGATGGTAAAATGCGGCTCCAGGGCAAGCAGTTTTTGGATATAGGGAGCGGCTTCATCGCGCCGACCGAGATGGCCTATTGCGGCGAGGAGGGGCTTGTAGCCATTGGAGAAATCGGGATTTTCACGCACGAAACGTCGGCCGTGTCGGTAAGCTTGTTCGTAATCCCGCGCGATGACATGGGCTGTGGTGAAAACCCCATCCCAGACGTGTGTGTTCGGATTTGAAGGCGCTAGATTCTGATACCGTTCCAGATGCTTGAGCGCCATGTCAGGCTGACCGATATAACAATATGTCGCCGCGCTGATCGCCCAGATCACTGCCACATTGGGATTGAGGCGGATAGCAACACTAAAATAATGCAGCGCAGACTCGAAATCTTTTTCAAGAAAGGAGCATATATGGCCACAAACGGCATGCGCCTCAGCACTTTCAGGATCGCTTTTGATGGCACCAAAAGCCAGTTCCTGAGCCTTCCTGATGCTTGCTGCCGGGTCTGCCGACCAACCTTGACCTATGTGGAAGATATACCAAAAAGCGCTCCAGGCGGCTGCTTTGGCATTCTCAGGTTCCAGGCGAAGGGCTTCAGCGAGCAACTCACCGGCTTTTTCAAATGGCGCCTGCCGCATTGATGCAAGCATTGGAATGGCTTGCACAACGAGCCTGGTCGCGCTTGACCAACGCGAGGTAGATTGCTGACCCTCAATGAACAATATTGCTGGATCAATGCGCGCCACTACTGGGGCCACAACACGATCATGGAGTTGATCCATCATATGGGTGGCAAGCTCGAAACGGTCACTCCACACCGGCCGAATATCATGCCCAATATCCATTAGCCGGATACTGATGCTAATCTTGTCTGCGCCGCTGATCAGATTGCCTTCCACCGCGTAATGCCAGCCCTTGGCGCGCAGGAAAGCTTCATCCCATTGCGCCAATTGCGGTTGAGGGGTGAGCGCGGACACAACATCAAACCAACGAAACCGCGCGAGTGCTGAGGCAATTTCCTGACTTAGTGAAAAAGCCAGTTGCGTATTCTCCTCACCGGTAACCTGAAAGGGAATCACCCCAATGCGCAATCGGGACGCGATTTGCGCCGGTGCAGCAGCGATGAAGCGGGGTTCAGCACGGTTTGGGGAACCAAGGTCTGGTTCAGATTGCCGCGCAGTCGCCGACCGCAGCCTATCGTAAAGCGCCCTGGATTCGGCTGAAGGTTCCACCTCCAACCTGCTGCGCATGGCCATGCGGCAGCGCTCAAATTCGCGCAGCGCCTGGGCCTTTTCGCCAAGATCAGCAAGCGCCGTCATCAGGATCCGGCTGGCCCCTTCATGTGTCGGGTCGCAGGCAATGATGCGGCGCGCGAGGCCCGCACGCCTCTCGGCGGGAACATCGCCTTTCGCGATCTGGTGCAGTTCTTCGTCAAAAACCCCGGTGATTTCAGTCGCGAAGCGCGCGCGTTCCATCAGCAGCCATTCGTCAAAGGCTTCCGATATCCCACTCAAATCTTCCAGCAATTCCCCTTCGCAAAGGGCAGCCAAATCGGTCCTGAGAAGGTTAGCGGGGTGCGGGCCGGCCAGAATGGCGGCGCTATCAACCCAGCAGACCCGCTGGTTAAGCCGCACCATCTCGGCATCGGTTTCAAGAATTTCATCCGCCAGTGGCCCGAAGGCCAGCAACAACTCCCGCAGGGATTGCCTGAGGCTCGCGCGGGCTTGATGGTCGGGTACCCGGTCCCAGAGCAGAGAGGCTATCTTGGCCCTTGGCACCCGCTGCCCGGCATGCAGGCAAAGATAACCCAAAATGGCGCGGGCCTTGCGGCCGCGGGGCACCAAATCCTCTCCAAGGTAGCTGATGGCACGCAGCGCGCCGAGAAGATGGATGCGAACAACCGCCTGGCGGGCGCCGACATCCAGCGCCACAAGGTTGTTCTGATTGGCATTCTGTCGCGCCAATGCCTCACCCCCGAAATTAGGTCCCTTAGGACGTCATATTGGAAAGGCTATTACCTATAGTTGTATAGGGCAAGTATTATTTCACGCCCGAGCGGCGTTTTTTAACGTCGCCATAATGTTCGCTTCACGGCCCTTTCACGCCGGGCCGTCATTCTACAAAAATCCACCGCAAACCAGCGGCTCTACCTCAACCTATGGTGGTTTCTTGGTCGGGGCCCCAAACGCAGGAGACGATAAAATGAGTGAATTGAACATTCAACAGCTTCCCTCCATCAAGCCGGTCTCCCTGGGTGGGGCCGCGATTGTCGATGCGGGCGCCGTCCGCTTCGGCGGCCATGCCCCGGCCCTCCCCGTGGTGCGCATTTCTGCTGCAGCCGTCGCCGATTCAGGCGCCGTCCGCTTCGGCGGCCATGCCCCGAGCCTGCCGCAAGTGCGCATCTCTGCTGAAGCCGTCGCCGATGCCGGCAAGGTTCGCTTTGGCGGCCACGCCCCGAGCCTGCCGCAAGTGCGCATCTCCGCTGAAGCCGTCGCCGACGCCGGCAAGGTTCGCTTTGGCGGCCACGCCCCGAGCCTGCCGCGCTGAATCAGGCGTCATGCCTGATCCGGGCTTAGGCCCGGATAGCGGTTTGGGGGGATTTGGGGGAGACTTTATCTTTCCCCAATTCCCCACCGCAAAACAGGGGCTGATGTGACTGAAAATCGTAAGGCCGAGGGACCTCTTGCCACCTTCTATCGCATGATCCCATCGGCGCGTCCGCCACAGCGCGCCGATAGATCTGCTGCGGGCAGCATGCCAACCAGGGCCTTCCGGTTTTGCGAAGCGATGACAACTGCATCATCCTTCGGTTGGTATATCTTTCCGCCCATAGGCTTCAAGCTGATGTGGGATGGTTCGGATGTGATCTGGACCTATGAAGGTGTGGAGGATTGGTACCCCCTCACCACCGCGCAATTCCCGAATTTCGCGCCACATTTCGATGATGCCGCGCCGGAAGATATCAAGGGCTATTCGCCCCCCTTCCTCAGCACCTTCATCGAACCAGGCCTGGTGCAGATATGGAGTGGCCTTGCCATGCGCACCGCGCCGGGCTGGGCTGCGCTGATCCGCGCGCCGGCCAATTTTGTCCGTAATCGTGGCTATGAGTGCTATGAAGGCATTGTCGAAACAAGTAACTGGTTCGGCCCGCTTTTCATCAATGTGCGCTTGACACGTACGCATCACCCAATCGAATTCGATCCGAATTTTCCCTTCCTGCAAGTGCAGCCCCTCCCGCGGGAGGCCTATGGCGCGGCAGCAGAGAACTTCTCGATCATTGAGGATTTATCGGGCTTTGGGGAGGCGGAGTGGAATGATTTCCGCCACACCATCGTACGACCGAACAGGGACCCACATCGCAAGCTTGGCGATTATGCCGTGGGGATCCGTAAAACGCAGCGCGCGAAGGACCGTGATGAACCCGTCAAGGAATAAGTGAATGCCATGGGTCTCTCAGCATTTGGATTTCCAGCAAAGACCAAAGAAAACACATAAAATCTGCTGATCGATGATCGGAAAAAACCCTTTATGCAGATGAAAAATTCGCAAGAAAAATATTGTCTTTGGCTTTGCTTTGCGTAAACTAATTCCAACTTGAGGAGAGGATACCCCCATGCCGCGCGATGGTGAAGATACGCTTGGAGAAAAACTCGTTTCGCCAACGCTTGAATTAGCCGTATTGAGCCTCTGGGCTGCGGCGATGCATCTGGAACGCAGTTTCAGCCGCCATGAAATCGAAGCCTTGCCCGAATTGGCACGCGCCATTGCCGCCGCTCACCTGCTCCCCGCCGCGATCGGTTGGGGTGATATTGTGCCAGAAAAATTGTGAAGATGTAGTTTGTGTTATCGTAGATTTTATCTGGTTGCATGGGCAATAAATGCCCCCAGTTCAATTCCTTAGATCCAAGAACGACTCTTCAATCATCGCTCGTTTCTGATTGTCGTGCCAGGCTCTGCACCAGCGTCGTAATTGTTCGCCTGATCTCAGGATCCGTTATCTGGGAAAAAGCCCGCCCTATGGCGTAGGCATCGCGTGCGGTATCAAGCGCGCCCCCCGCCATCGAATGCTCACTGCCGTGACGTTGCGAAAATCCTTCCTCATCCAGCAAAAAGGTGATGGGGATACCAAGCACTGTTGCTACTGTCAGCAATCTTCCGGCTCCGATACGATTTTCACCGCGCTCGTACTTCTGCAATTGCTGAAAGGTGACGCCAAGATTCTCGGCCAATTTCTGTTGACTCATGCCGATCATGGATCGGTAAAGTCGGATGCGTTCGCCAACAAACCTGTCAACCTCGCCGGTTTCCCGGCTGGCCGATTTTCTCAAAACATCAAGGGCATCCTGCTCGGTCTGTTTGGTCACTGACATGGTATCCCTTTCCGCAAACTCCGCTGCCTTAAGGCCGCGTGACTGGTCGAAGGTGATGATGGCAGGGTGGGAGTATGAACACCGTGATACGGGCGCCTGATGGGCGTCAAATCATCAGGCATTCAGCCGGTTCGCATGCCAAGGACCGTCAAGGCAGCGTGAAAACGCTGAAAAACGTCAAGATAGAAGGCGCGCAAAGACACAAGTGCCGATACTGAACGATATCGGCCTCACCAATAAGGCGCTCAATCCGCCGTGGCGCCAGAACTCCGCACCACGTCCGCCCAGATCTGCACCTCCCGCCGCACGAAATCCACCGCCGCCGTGCCTGCAAGCCCAGGATCGCTCAGTGAAAGCGTGGCCAGCCGCGCTTTCAATTCTGGGTCGGCCATGGCGCGCGGGACTTCGGTGGCAAGCCGGGCCAAAGCCTCAGAAGATTGCCGCGCCGGCGCGAAAAGCCCGAACCAGGTGGTAGCGGCAAAGCCAGGAAAGCCCTGCTCTGCCACCGTAGGCACATCAGGCAGGGTTGGCTCACGCTCGGCCCCCGCAACCGCAATCGGACGCACCCGGCCCTCCCGGATCAGCGGCAAAGCGGGCGGCAGGCTGGTGCTGCCGATTGGCGCCTGATTGGCGAGCACCGCGGTCGCCGCCTGGGCGGGGCCGAAGGCAACCGGAGTGGCCTCCACCTTGGCCAGCGTGCGGAACAGCAATTCTGCCCCCAGATGCGGCGTGGTGCCGGTGCCCGAATGGGCATAGGCCATGCCGGGATTGGCCCGCATAACGGCCAGCAACTCGGTCAGGTTGCGCGCCGGTACGGAAGGATGAACGAAAAACGCATTGGGCGCGGTCGCGACCACGGCGATGGTCGCGAAATCATCCTGCCCATAGCCCGCCGCGCGATAGAGCGATGGATTCACGCAAAAGGCCGTGCTGTGCATCAGCAGCGTATGGCCATCAGTGGCGCCCTTCACCGCCTGGGTGCCGATATTGCCCCCCGCGCCGCCGCGATTCTCCACCGGGACCGCGTGGCCCAGCAGGGTTTCCAGCTTCGCCGCCAAGGCGCGGGCCACCACATCGGTAGAACTGCCGGGCGGGAAGGCGACGATGATGCGCACCGGACGCTCTGGCCAGGCGGCACGGGCCAGGCGCGGCGCCGCCAAAACAGCTGCACCGGTGATCAAGGCCACGCGGCGGCCCAAAAGATGCTTGGTCATGTTATCCTCCCGATCCCCCCAAGCATCCTGTAGCATGAACCGCAGGGTAAAGCCCGAAGCGCGGGAATCACGGATGAATCTTCATCGGGGGCTATGCCGATCTTGCGCGCCGCTATAGCCTTGTCCCAAGGTAATTCCCTGAGGAAGAGGCACACCCTCAGCCGGGGTGTCACAGGCAAGGCAAGGACAATAGGAACGCTCATGACAGATACTCGATATTTGGCGCCACAGACGCTTGATGAAGCGGTCAGCGCCTTTGCCGCGGCCCAGGGGGCTGCGCGGATTTTGGCGGGCGGGACGGATCTGCTGGTGCAGATGCGCGCCGGCGTCGCGGCGCCCGGTTTGATTGTAGATATCAAGAAAATCGGCGAAATGACGCGCATCACGGAAAATGCCGATGGCAGTTTCACCGTGGGTGCGGCGGTATCCGCAGCCTCGCTCGCGGATCATCCGCGCTTCGGTAAGGTTTGGCCGGGGGTTCTGGAAGCCGTGAACCTGATTGGATCGAAGCAGGTGCAGGGCCGCGCCTCCCCAGGTGGGAATCTCTGCAATGGCTCCCCCGCCGGTGACAGCGTGCCGGCCATGATCGCCGCAGGTGCGGTGGTGACGGTGCAGGGCCCGAAAGGCCGTCGGCAAATGCCGGTCGAAGCCTTCCCGGCGGGCCCTGGCAAGACCAACCTCGCCCCCGGTGAAATCCTCGTGAGCTTCACCCTGCCCGCGCGCGCCGCAGGCTCGGGCGATGCCTATCTGCGCATGACCCCGCGCACGGAAATGGATATCGCGGTGGTGTGCTGCGGTGTCAGCCTGACCATGAAGGATGGCGTTTGCACCGCCGCCCGCGTCGGCCTTGGCGCCGTGGCGCCAACCGTGATGCTGGTGGAAGAAGCCGCCAAAGCGTTGATCGGCACAAAGCTCGATGCCGCCGCTGTTGCCGCTGCCGCTGCCGCTTGCAGCGCTGCCTGCCGCCCCATCAATGACAAGCGCGGCACCATTGCCTATCGCACCAAGGTTGCCGGCGTGCTGCTGAAGCGCGCCGTTGCCATCGCCGCCGAACGCGCCAGCCGGAGCTGAACAATGTCAAAAATGCATGTTTCGACCAATATCAACGGGGAACCGATGGAGTTCCTGTGTGAAGCGCATGACAGCATGCTGGATGCGCTGCGCGGCCCGCTTGGCCTGACCGGCGCCAAGGAAGGCTGCGGCACGGGCGATTGCGGTGCGTGCTCCATCACCGTGGATGGCCGCCTGATTTGCGCCTGCCTGATGCTGGCGGTGGAATCCGAAGGCAAATCGCTTGGCACCATTGAAGGCATGTCGCAGGGCGGTGATTTGCACCCGCTGCAACGCAAATTCCTGGAAATGGCAGCGCTGCAATGCGGCATCTGCACGCCAGGCGTTTTGATTGCGGCGAAATCGCTGCTGGAAAAGAACCCGAACCCGACCGAAACTGAAGTGCGCTTCGGGCTGGCGGGTAATTTATGCCGCTGCACCGGTTACGACAAAATTGTTCGCGCGGTGATGGAAACCGCCGCTGAAATGAGGGGGGCCGCCTGATGAACGATATGTCCAACAAATGGATCGGCAAAAACACCATCCGTCCTGATGGCGCGGAAAAGGTGACGGGCCGCGCTGCCTATGCCGCCGATACCAATATGCCCGGCATGATCTGGGGCAAGGTGCTACGCAGCCCACACCCGCATGCGCGCATCATTTCCATTAATACCGCCAAGGCGGAGGCGCATCCCGGCGTGAAGGCTGTGGTGACGCATAAGGATGTGGTGGATTTCCCGCTCGACAAATCCGTGATGCTGGGCATTCAGGATATGCGCTGGATGTGCCGCAACATCATGGCGCGGGAAAAGGCGCTGTTCCATGGCCACCCGATTGCCGCCATTGCCGCGATTTCGGAAAAAGTCGCCGCCGAAGCGCTGCAATTGATCGAAGTTGAATATGAGGTTCTGCCTTGGGTGATTGACGCGGAAGACGCGATCAAGCCCGATGCGCCGATCCTGCATGATTTCATCAAGTTTGACGGCAAGCCTTCCAATATCGCGGGCAAGCTGGAACACAAGCTTGGCGATATTGATAAGGGCTTCGCTGAAGCCGAAGTGGTGGTGGAACGCAGCTTCCGTACCGCGCCTGTCCATCAGGGTTATATCGAAACCCATGCCTGCCTGGTGAGTGTGGCTGATGGCAAGGCAACGGTGTGGAGTTCAAGCCAGGGCCAATTCATGGTCCGTGCGATGTGTTCCTACCTGACCGGCCTGCCGCAAAGCGATATCCGCGCCATTCCGGCGGAAATCGGCGGTGGCTTTGGCGGCAAGACGATTGTCTATCTGGAACCGGTGGCGCTGCTGCTGGCGAAGAAGTCTGGCCGCCCGGTGAAGATGGTGATGACGCGCGAAGAAGTGATGCGCGCCACCGGCCCCACTTCCGGTTCCTTCAGCACTGTGAAGATTGGCGCGAAGAAGGATGGCACCATCGTCGCCGCGCAGGGCACTTTCTACCTGCAAGCCGGCGCGCTGCCTGGCTCGCCCATTCGTGGCGCGGCGGGCTGCGCTTTCGCGCCCTATAACATCGCCAATGCGCATTCGCTTGGCTTTGATGTGGTTTCCAACCGGTCCAAGGTCGCGGCCTATCGCGCACCGGGCGCGCCGATTGGCGCCTACGGCGTGGAATGCGTGCTGGATGAAGTGGCCGAAAAGCTTGGCATGGACCCGCTTGCGCTGCGCCTGAAAAACGCCGCGCAGGAAGGCACAAAAGCCGCGCATGGCCCGGTCTTCCCGCGCATCGGCTTCAAGGAAACCATTGAAGCGGCGATGGCACATCCGCATTACAGCGCACCGCTTGGCCCCAATCAGGGCCGCGGGGTTGCCAGCGGCTTCTGGTTCAATGCGGGCGGCGAAAGCTCCGCGCAGGTGAACATCACGGAAGATGGCAATGTGGTGGTCACCACCGGGCATCCGGATATCGGTGGGTCCCGCGCGTCCATCGCCAATATCACTGCAGAATTGCTTGGCATTGATTACAAGCGCGTTTCCGTGCTGATCGGCGATACGGCGACCATCGGCTATTCCAACCTGACGGGCGGCAGCCGCGTGTTGTTCGCTTCCGCGATGGTGGTGACGCAATCCTCGGAGAAGGTCATCACGCAGCTCAAGGAACGCGCGGCGAAGATCTGGAAGATCGATCCCGAAGCGGTGATTTGGGACAATGGCGAAGCGCGTCCTGCCGGCGCCAATGCGGGGCAATTCCCGCCGCTGAGCCTGAAGGATATCGCTGCCAAAGCGTCTGAGACTGGCGGGCCGATTGGGGCTGGCGTGCAGTTGAACACCACCGGCGCCGAAGGCGGATTCGCGACCCATATCTGCGATGTGGAAGTGGACCCGGAACTCGGCACCGTGAAGGTGCTGCGCTATACATCCTTCCAGGATGTCGGGCGCGCGGTGCATCCAGCCTATGTTGAAGGCCAGATGCAGGGCGGCGCGGCGCAGGGCATCGGCTGGGCGCTGAACGAAGAATACATCTACAACGCCAAGGGGCAGGTGGATAACCCCGCCTTCCTTGATTACCGCATGCCGGTCTGCTCCGACTTGCCGATGCTGGATGCGGTGATGCTGGAAATCCCCAATCCGAAGCACCCGCAAGGCGTGCGTGGCGTGGGCGAAGTGCCGCTGGTGCCGCCGCTAGCCGCGATTTCCAACGCCATGTATCGCGCGACGCATAAGCGCTTCTATGCGCTGCCGATGTCGCCGCCGCGCGTTCTGGAAAAGCTGGATCAGGCGGCCGAATAAGCCGCCTTTCACCGAGAAGGCTCAGGCCCGGAGGCTTCGGCTTCCGGGCCTTGCTTTTGATCAGGTGATCAACAGGGGAAGAAAATGATCGACACGAAACTCGGCACCGGGGCCGAAGCCACACCTGGGCAGCATATCACGGTGCATTACACGGGCTGGCTGTTTGATGCCGCCGCGCCGGAAAACAAGGGCCGCAAATTCGATTCTTCGCGCGACCGTGCTGAGCCTTTTTCATTCATGCTTGGTGCCGGCCATGTGATTGGCGGCTGGGATCAGGGCTTTACCGGCATGAAGGTGGGCGGGCAGCGGACGCTGATCATCCCTCCGGAGCTTGGCTATGGCGCGCGCGGCGCGGGTGGTGTCATTCCGCCCAATGCGACCTTGCTATTTGAAGTTGAGTTACTCGGCGTTGAGTGAGGGCTGACGAGTTCATGTGATCCGCTGCGGCGGATCACAACCTAACGCTTCCTAACGCGAGTAACGGATGCGGATCAGCGGCAGTTTTCACTTCAACCCCGCCTTCGAGCTCATCAGGCGCTGCCTCGCGTGGTAAACAGATCAGATTGAAGGCAGCAATGCCTGGAAAGACATTCTCGCTATCGCCGGCGAGATTTCCCGGATTATAGAGCCAAGGCTGATGCCACCACATGCGGTAATCAAGATCCAAAAGGGTCGCAATCAACTCAGCATGCTTGTCGATCCGATCATTCTTGACATACAGATAAGGACGGAAGCGCGTAATTGTCTGGCGCGCGCCATCCAGTACCTGCTTTTCCATACCTTCAACGTCAATCTTGATCATGTGGCAGGCAGGCAGCATCAGGTTGTCCATAGCGATCATTTCAACCACATCGCCATCATCGCCGCCGAGTGACAGGGCGCCAATACCATTATCCACGCGTGGCACCACAACTTCCCCCGCTGCAGCACCAACGGCCAGGCATTTGGCATCCGTATTCTCAAGGCCGTTCAGTGCCAGATTGGCGCAGAGCATCTGATAAATCACGCGCTGAGGTTCAAACGCAACAACGCCGCCATCTTCGCCAACCAGCTTGGCAAGATGTACGGTATGCGCCCCGATATTGGCGCCGACCTCCACCACCAACATGCCGCGCTTGATGAGGCCGGAGAAAAGCTGCGCCTCAAGTTCGGAAAATTCGCCATAGCGATCAAGTGAAGCGCCGACATATTGGTCGCGACTATTGAACAGCATCACCCCATGACGGCAGTGCTTCAGGCGCAAATGCTGGCTTGGCAGGGCTATACTGGTCAGTTTTTCAAGCATCAATTTCGACTTTCGATTCAGGACAGGCGTCACGCTATCAGTCCTTGCCGCCCCGTGCCAATCTATTCCTTCCGAATGCCCTTCAAGGACAGCTGACGAAATGACCCGCGCGCCAGAATAGCGCGCCGATCTGTTGCTTGTAGCGCTTGGGTTGGCGGAAAGCCGCGCCCGGGCGCAGGCGCTTATCCTGGCCGGCAAGGTGTTCAACGATACCAAGCGGGTGGAAAAAGCGGGCGATCTGCTAGCCGATGGCGCGCCGCTTGAAGGCCGCGGTCAGGACCACCCCTGGGTTTCGCAGTGGTGCGTTTCCCGCTCTCATTCGTTCACGGGCAACGCACCAAAGCTTTGATTGATCACATTTTCAGATGCGCCAAGTGACTTCACTTGGCTCGGACATCTACATCAAGCGGCCTTCCTGAGCGCGACACCCAGCCCCTCCAGCCCGGCACGGATCGCCATCTGGCGCGCTGCATCGGGCATCGGCATTGGTGCACGTGAAAGCCCGGAGGCAACACCCTGGCACGCCAGCGCGTATTTCACATTGGCCGGCAGGTTCTCGGCCGATAGCGCATTCCAAAGCCCCAGCAGCCTTTCATGCAGCGCCTTGGCGGTCACGTGATCGCCGCGCTGCACCGCGTCCCACAAGGCGACATTGGCATGCGGCGATGCCGCCGGCAGCGCCGAGATGGTGCCACGCGCGCCCAGCGCGTAACTTGGGTAAAGCAGCGCGTCTATCGCTGTAAAGATCAGGTCTTGGGGGCGCGCCTGCAAAATCAAATCGGCCAGCAGCTTGAGATCGCCGGAGCTCTGCTTCACGCCGACCACACCTGGCACTTCCCGCATGATGCGCAGCAATAGCGCGGGCGAGAGGTAATTCCAGGGGATGACATTGTAGATCAGGATCGGCAGCTCCGTGCCCTCAGCCACCGCGCGGAAATGGGCAAGCGTCGCTTCCTCATCCGGCTTGAACAGGTAATGGACAGGTGTCACTTGCAGGCCCTGGGCGCCAAGATCGCGCGCCATACGCCCGCGGATAATCGCCTCCTGCGTTGAATTGACAATCAGCCCGGCCAGCAATGGCAGCCGACCGCGATTGGTCTTGGCGACGGTTTCGAACATGCGCGCGAACTCCTCGCGCTCAAAGGTGTGGCCTTCGCCGGTGCTGCCGCCCGGGATCAGCCCATGCACGCCGGCGGCGATCTGGAATTCGACAACTTCAGCAAGCGCCGAATGAACCACATTGCCGTGGGCGTCGAAGGGGGTGGAGATCGGCGGAATGATTCCGCGAAGATCATTGAGCATGGTCGTTCCTCTCATGTGCCTGCATCGTCCCATTAACCAGGCGACGTTGTTTTAAGGTCAGGTGATTGACAAACACCTTACCGAATTTTCGGCAGGCTTTGCCAGTATTTCTTTAGGGCCGGTGGCCGGAGGATGAGCGGTTCCCTCATGTTCCAGAAGGGGGATGGATGACCGCCCAACAAATACCGTTTTGACGCTCAGCCTCCGGCGTGGATATTTGAAAAGTCCCAAATAAAATCAATGGACAAGGCATGTTCGGGCCAAGGGACATCACTTGGCTTTCCGCGACATGCGACCAACTAAGGGCTTAGGGCAGTTCCGGTGAACGGATGTGAACCCAAGGCATCCCTACATATTGAAGCGCGATGCTCGGCGCTTCAATGCTACAGGTGCAAAGGCGGGCTCCGTAGGGTAGTGTTGGCCAGTTTTTCGATCATCAATTCCGGGTTTCAAATCTCGATAATGGGCGAAGCTATCAGCCATTAGCGCCCTGTGCCAATCTAGCCCTTCCAAATGCCCCTAAAGGACAGCTGACGAAATGACCCGCCCGCCAAAACAGCGCGCCGATCTGTTGCTGGTGGCGCTCGGGTTGGCGGAAAGCCGCGCCCGGGCGCAGGCGCTGATTCTGGCTGGCAAGGTGTTCAGCGATACCAAGCGGGTGGAAAAAGCGGGGGATCTGCTGGCCGATGGCGCGCCGATTGACGTGCGCGGTCAGGACCACCCCTGGGTCTCCCGCGGCGGGCTGAAGCTTGCGCATGCACTTGCGCATTTCGGGCTGAACCCGGAAGAGCGGCTTTGCCTGGACCTTGGCGCCTCTACCGGCGGCTTCACCGATGTGCTGCTGCAGCATGGCGCGGCGCGGGTTTATGCAGTGGATGTCGGCCATGGCCAATTGGCCTGGAAGCTGCGCCAGGACCCGCGCGTGGTGGTGCTGGAAAAGACCAATGCGCGCTATTTGGATGCAACCGCCATACCGGAACCGATCGGCGCCCTGGTCTGCGATGCGTCCTTCATCGGCTTACGCACCATCCTACCCGCGCCATTGGCACTGTGTGCGCCTGGCGCCTTTGCGGTGGCATTGATCAAACCGCAATTCGAAGCGGGGCCAGGCCAGGTCGGCAAGGGCGGCGTGGTGCGCGACGCTGCGCTCCATCGCAGCATCTGCGCCATGATCGCCGATTGGTGGGCGGCGCTGGCTGGCTGGCAAGTGCTCGGCATCACCGAAAGCCCCATCACGGGGCCTGAGGGGAATAAGGAATTCCTCATCGCCGCGCGCCGCGAAACATAGCGCGGGGCTTGCGCAAGCGGCTCATCCCGCCTATCCGCCCGGTTCCTTTTCCAGACATTCAGGGGTTAGCCACCATGGCCATCGAACACACCTTCAGCATCATCAAGCCGGACGCCACGCGCCGGAATCTTACCGGCAAGATCAATGCGGTGTTCGAAGAAGCGGGGCTGCGCATTGTGGCGCAGAAGCGCATCCATATGTCCCAGGCGCAGGCCGAAAGCTTCTATGGTGTTCATCGTGAACGCCCCTTCTTCAAGGATCTGGTGTCCTTCATGATCTCCGGCCCCGTGGTGGTGCAGGTGCTGGAAGGTGAGAACGCCGTCGCCCGCAACCGCGAATTGATGGGTGCGACCAACCCCGCCAATGCCGCGCCCGGCACCATCCGCAAGCTTTTCGCCGAAAGCATTGAAGCCAATTCCGTGCATGGTTCGGACAGCGCCGAAAACGCCGCCATCGAAATCGCCTATTTCTTCGCCGGCAGCGAAATCGTCGGCTGAACCGGCTTCGCTTCACACGGGGCTGGTAACCAGCCCGTAAGCAGTTCCGGTGTTTAATGCGCCCTCAAGCGATTGAGGGCGCAGGCATGAGCGACGGGTTTGGCAGTCAGGGTGATCGTACGGCGGCAGGGCTGGAGCTTGCCCATTCGCCGGCGGAACTCCGCCAGGGCATCGCTGAGGCTTTGGCCAATAACGGCGCCAGCCTCAGGCTTGATCTACAGCCCGTCTGCAGCGCCAATGGCCTGGAAACCGTGGGCTATGAGGCGCTGCTGCGCTGGGTGCATCCCGATCTTGGCCCGATCCTGGCCATGGAAACGGTCAATGCCGCGACCCAGGCCGGCATGGCGGCAGCGCTGGATGCCTGGGTTTTCACTGAGGCCTGCCGGATCAGAGCGCGCTGGCCGCGTTCCGCCCCTTATATCTCCGTGAACATCACCGCCGAGGCATTCCTGCGCGGCGATGGCACCGCCCTGATGCGCCGCGCGCTTTATGATGCCGATACGGACCCGCGCAGTATGGTGGTGGAGATGCCGGCCAATGCGGTCTCACTTTGGCATGATGCGGCGGCTAATCTGGCAACCGGGCTGCGCGGCCTTGGCGTTGTGGCGGCCTTGGATGATTTCGGTGTGGCGCGCGGCACCATCCTGGCCTTGCGCGCCATTCCCTTCCCCATGGTGAAGCTGCACCCAAGCCTTTGTGCGGGGCTGGATGGGGAAAACCTCTCGGCGCGGCGGGCTTTGGCGCTCACCACCGGCCAGGTGGAAACCGCCCATGCGCTGGGCACAATTGTGGTGGCGAAAAGCGTGGAAACGCTGGCGCAACTCCGCGCCCTGGAGCAGGCCGGCTGCGACGCCATGCAGGGCTGGCTGCTGGGCCGACCCGGCAAGGTGCCGAACCTGATCGAATAGCCGGTATCAAAGGGCTGCGCGTCAGCCCTTCACATCCATCGCCTGCCGCAAGCCATCGCTCACCAGATTAAAGCAGATGGAGGTCACGAAAATGCAAATCCCGGGCAGGATCGCAATCCAGGGCTGTACGTAAATCGCGGTGCGCAGCGTATTCAGCATCAGCCCCCATTCCGGCTCAGGCGGCTTGGTGCCAAGCCCAAGGAAGGAGAGGCCCGAGGCCAAAATCATCGAAACGCTGATCAGCGATGTCGCATAGACAAAGATCGGCCCGAGCACATTGCCCAGCACATGCACGCGCACAATGGTAAAGGCATTGGCGCCCGAAGCGCGCGCCGCATCCACGAAATCCAGATTGCGCACGCCTGTCGTCACCGTTTCCGCCACGCGAATAATGGGCGGGATGAATACCAGCGTCAGCGCCAGAATTGCATTGATAATCCCCGCGCCAAGCGCACCCGAAATCGCCACCGCCAGCAGCACGGATGGGAAGGCGTAGAACACATCAGTGATGCGCATGATGGCCATATTGGTCTTGCCGCCGGCATAGCCGGCTAGCACGCCCAGCACCGTTCCAATCACGAAGGCAAGTGCCACGGGTGTAATCCCCATGAACCAGGAAAGCCGTCCGCCATACAGCAGGCGCGTCAGCATATCGCGCCCAAGCTCATCCGTACCCAGAATGTAATTCGGCGTGCCGATGGGCCTCAGGCGCCGGATCATGCTGCCCTGATAGGGATCATGCGGCGCAATCCAGGAAGCGAAAACAATCGCCAGCAGCATCAGCAACAAAACCGACGCACAGAAGATCGTCACCGGGTCGCGCCGTACGCGCTTCCAGACACCTGCCCAATAGCCGGTGGAACGCTCCGGCGCCTGCCGCGCCTGGACCGCGAGTTCAGCTTCCGCCGCCGATGGGGTGGTCGCGCTATTGGACATTGCCTCAGCCCCGCTTGATGCGCGGATCGAGCGCGGTTTGCATCAGATCCACCAGAAGATTGAGTGCGACAAAGAACATGGCCAGCACCAGAATAGTGCCTTGCAGCACCGGCAAATCGCGCTGGAAGATGGCGTTATTCAGCAAAAGCCCGGTGCCTGGCCAGGAGAATACGGTTTCCACCAGAATGGACCCGCCCATCAGATAGCCAAGCTGCAAGCCCATCACCGCAAGCGCCGTCGGGGCGGCATTCTTCACCACATGCAGGAATACGCCGCGCCGTGTGAGGCCCTTGCCGCGCAGGGCCGTCACGAATTCCTGGTTCATGATTTCAGCGATAATGCCGCGCACCGTCCGCGTCACGATCCCCATGGGAATGACGCAAAGTGTCACGGTTGGCAGGATCAGGTGCTTCATATGCTCCCAATCCCAGGCCCAATCGGCGGACCCGCCCGGCCCCGCGCCCATGGCCGGCAGCCAATTCAATTGCACCGAGAAGATCACCACCATCACCATGCCAAGCCAGTAATGCGGCACGGAAACGCCACCCACTGCCAAGGTCACCGCCGCGCGATCAATCCAGGAACCACGGAAGGTGCCGGCAAGCCCGCCCAGCACGCAGCCAAGAATAAAGCCCAGGAGGGAAGCGGAAGCCGCCAGCATCAGCGTATTGCCGATGGCGCTTGAAAGATCAGACCAGACCGGCCGGCCGGAAGCGAGTGACCGCCCAAGATCGCCCTGCACCACTTTCAATAGCCAAAGCCCGAATTGCACGGGCAGCGGCTTATCCAGCCCGTAATCGCGCCGCACCTGTTCCACCACATCGCCCGGCGCATCGGGCGGCACGATTGCGTTGATGGGATCGCCTGGGGCGATCTGCACCAGCATGAAGCAGACAAACCCGACCGCAAGCGCGATGGGGATGGCGTAGACGATTCGGCGGATCAGGTAGAAAAACATTGTTGCTCCCGGCAATCGCCGGGCGGTTTCAATGCCGCCCGGCGATCAAGTATTACTGGATGAAAGGCAGTCGCAAATCCACGAACCAGCTTTGCGGCTGCACGTAACCGCGCACACGCGGGCTCATGGCACGCGGGGACACGTCATGCGCAATCCAGATGAACAGCGCCTCATCCACACCAGCCGCATGCAAGCGGGCGAGTGCAGCATCACGCGCGGCCGGTTCGAAGGAATTACGGGCTTCCGCGATCATCGCGTCAAAACGCGGATTGTTGAAGAAGCCCCAATTATTGGAAACCGGCGGCGCCATTTTCGAATCCCAGAAGCGCACCATGGCAAAGAAGGGATCCATGGCAGCGAAGGACACGTTGGTCATATGCGCACCGCGCGCCGAAGCATCGCGGCAGCCCTGGCGCCAGGAAGCAAACAGCGCATTCCATTCAAGAACATCGAATTCGATGTTCACGCCAACCTGCTTCAGATCCTGTTGCAGGAACTCATTCATCGGTAGCGGTTGCATCTGGCCAGAACCGGAAGCCGAGATCTGCACCTTCAGATTCAAAGGACGTTGCGGCCCATAGCCCGCTTCCGCAAGCAAGCGGCGCGCTTCGGCCTTATCGGTCCGGATATTGAAGCTTGGGTTGCCGAACCAGGGATGGCCGCGTGGCACGGTGCCGACGGGAATGGACATCATGCCCCCCAACAGCGTGCGCAGCCCTTCACGATCAATCGCAAGGTTCAGCGCGCGGCGAACGCGCACATCAGCCATGGGCGAGCCTTCGGTAAAGCAGGGCTGCCAGGGCCAGACATGCGGTTGCGCGTTGCTGGTGATGACCATGCCGCGCTGGCGAAGCTGCGGAATGGTATCGGGTGACGGCGCTTCGATCCAATCGACCTGATTGGATAGCAGCGCTGCCGTGCGCGCATTGGCTTCTGGAATCGGCAGCAGGATCACGCGATCAAGCTTGGCCTTATCCGTCCAATACGCATCATTGCGCGCATATTCCACACGTTCACGCGCAACAAAGCGGGTCAGGCGGAAGGGACCGGTGCCGGAAGGATCACGCGCAAAGGCAAGCCAGGCCGCTTCGGCATTCGCGCTGGTGGCGCGCATCTTGTCCCATTGGGCCGGGCTCGCCATGAAAAGATTGGTCAGGTTGATCGGCAGCAGGCTGTCCGGTTCAGAGGTGAACAGCGCCACCGTGTAATCATCAATCTTTTCCGCGCGGCGCAGCGTTGGCATGCGGGTCGCCGTGACGCCCACCTGACGCGGGTCATAATGCGGCGCTTCGCGATCAAGGATCTTGCGCACATTCCACACCACGGCATCGGCATTGAATTCCGACCCGTCATGGAACTTCACGCCACGCCGCAGGCGAAACACCCAGCGCGTTTTGTCATTGGCATCCACCGCCCATTCGGTCGCAAGACCGGGGATCACCACGGAAGGCTTATCGGCCGCCGACAGATCCCACATCGTCAGGCTGTCAAACAGCGGAATGCCGGTGAAGCGGTTGCCTTCAAAGCCCTGGTCGGGCTGGCCATTGGTCAGCGGAATATCCGCCGCCGTCATACCGATGCGCAGCGTGCCCT
This sequence comes from Roseomonas sp., assembly GCA_020249285.1. Classification (GTDB taxonomy): domain Bacteria; phylum Pseudomonadota; class Alphaproteobacteria; order Acetobacterales; family Acetobacteraceae; genus Neoroseomonas. Next base: position 177,764 of record JADCFX010000014.1, read on the forward strand.
GAGCCTGCGCGACAGACGCGCCCAGCACCGGCAGCGCCACGAGGCAGGCCGTCATCAAGAATTTCTTCATTCGCATTGCGTCACTCTCCCTTCGACGTGTTTGGGCAGTTTCGGGGGAAACTGCCGCCTAAACTTGGTTGCCACGCTTGCCCCCTGGGCCGAGGCCCGGACGACAAGCCAATGTTTGAAGGCAGCAAAGCCTGTGCCACCCCCCAGCCTTGGGCCGGCGGTCCGGGATATTCATTCCTGCCTAAATTATCAGCAGCACTGCCCGACCATGCGGCGCCGCGCGCTCGGGCGCAACAAGAAATTAACTGGGCTTGCCAGCCAAGCCGAGCCAAGGCCAGAAACACCCATGCGCATCCTGCTTCTGAACGGCAATACCGACCCCACCATTACCGCCCTGATCGCTGCCCGCGCTCAGGAAGCCCTGCCCCGGCTTGGCCTGCCCGCTTGCGATCTGGTGCCCGCGACCGCCCCCTTTGGCGCACGCTACATCGCGACGCGCGCCGCGGTCGCCATTGCCGGCCATGCGGTACTGACGGGCCTTGCTCAGCATATCGGCCAGGATAATCCGCAAGGCTTTGGCGCCGCCATCATCGCCTGTTTTGGCGAACCTGCCATTGAAGCCGCGCGCGAATTGCTGCCCATCCCAGTGATTGGCATGGCGGAAGCTTCAATCACGCTGGCCTTGGAACAGGCGCCGCGCATTGCGCTGCTGACCGGCGGCACTGCCTGGGTACCGATGCTGGAAGAATTCGCCCTGATCCGCGGCCATGGGCGGGATCGGGTGCAGGTCCGCAGCGTGCCGCCCACCGGCGATATGATCGCGCGCGAACCCGAAAAGGCGCTTGGGCTGATCGCTGAAGAAGCGCGCCAAGCCGTGGCGGATGGCGCCGGCGTGGTGGTGCTGGGCGGCGCGGGGCTGGTTGGGCTCGCGCCAAAGCTTGCGGCGATGCTGCCGGTACCGGTGCTGGATAGCCTGGATTGCGCGCTGGTCATGGCCTGCCGGGCCGGCACAGCGCCAGGGCGCGTGGCGCAGGCACCACAAAACGGCTTGGAGCCGCAGCTTGCCGCCTTCATGCAAGGCGAAATGCAAAAAACTACGTAAGGACTACTTACCTTTTCTTGCGGCCCGCGCTAAGCTGGCGCAAGAAAATACCAAATGAGGATACGCAGCCATGGCTTCCTTCCCGATCACCCGCACCACAACCCCCAAGGTGAAGCCCGCCGATGATGAGCTTTCCTTCGGCAAGGTGCTGACCGATCACATGTTCCTGATGGATTATCAGGAAGAAAAGGGCTGGCATTCGCCGCGTATCATGCCCTATGGGCCGCTCAGCCTCGATCCCGCGACGTCCGTGCTGCATTATGGTCAGGCGATTTTTGATGGGCTCAAGGCGTTTCGCGGCGATGATGATCAAATCCGCCTGTTCCGTCCGGATCGCCATGCGGAACGCTTCAATCGCTCTGGCCAGATCATGTGCATGCCGGAATTGCCGGTGGATATCATTCGCCAAAGCTTTGATGCGCTGGTTGGGCTTGAACATGAATGGGTGCCGCGCAAACCCGGCACCGCGCTTTATCTGCGCCCAACCATTATCGCGACCGATGTGATGCTGGGCGTGCATCCCGCGCATA